>CAITWF010000001.1 GCA_903896015.1 uncultured Opitutia bacterium
AAAGCGGTGTTGAACAATGCCCGTCAGCTCGCGGCCGCCGCCGACCAGTATTTCCTGGAAAACGGTGTGTCGTCGGTCACGCAGGGCAGCCTCGTCGGTTCGACGAACTACGTGAAGGCTCTGAACCTCGTCGCCAACGAGACCTACCCGACCGGCTTCACGCAGGGCGTGACGATCACGGTGTCTGGCGTTGCTGGTCAGCGCACGATCACCTACGCTCCCTAAAGGGCTTGGGTCCAAGGGACCTTCTTACTCAAGCCGCCCACGATTTGGGCGGCTTTTTTTTCGATCAAAACCCGAGAATTTTCCCCTGCCGGGAAAGAAATGTTTCGAGGAAACTTTACAAGAAAATCCTCGTCTCTGCTAGGTGTCACTGCTGAAATTTCAGCGGTTAGGCTATTATCATCATTAATCGATTACCACCTCGTATGAAAAACAATCAATCCACCAAGGGCTTTACGCTCGTTGAAATCATGATCGTCGTTGTCATCATCGGCCTGCTGGCCGCGATGGCGATTCCGGCGTTCCAGAAAGTCCGCCAGTCCTCGCAGGACAAAGCGGTGTTGAACAATGCCCGTCAGCTCGCGGCCGCCGCCGACCAGTATTTCCTGGAAAACGGTGTGTCGTCGGTCACGCAGGGCAGCCTCGTCGGTTCGACGAACTACGTGAAGGCCCTGAACCTCGTCGCCAACGAAACCTACCCGGATTCCTTTACCCAAGGCATCACGATTACGGTTTCCGGCGTGGCCGGCCAGCGCACGATCACCTACTCGCCGTAAACGATCCGGTGTGAGTTAATCTTCAAATCGCCCGCCTAATCGCGGGCGATTTTTTTTGCCCGAACGGATCGCCAACAAGCTTTTCATTTCGGAGCGAACCCCCAGACTTTCCCTTCACATGGATCGTTCCTCCTTTGCCCCGTGGTTTGACGACCGGCGCCTCTGGCTGCTTGGGCTCACGTCGATCGCGGCGGTGGCGCTCGGTTTCTGGCTCGTGCCGGATCAGGCGGCGATCGTGTTCGTCTCCAAGGCGGGCTATTGGTTCGTGCTCGTGGCGTTCGCGATTTTTCTGTGGGCGCTCTGGCAAACGCTGGGCGACCAGGTGCGCGCGTGGAGTTGGCGCGCGATCGATTGGGTGTCTGTCGGAATCGTCGCCCTCGGCGGAGTGGTGCTGCTCGTCCACGAGACGTTCGGTTTTAAAATCGTGATGGACGAAATCATGCTCCTCGGCACCTCGATGAGCATGCACCTCGACAAGACGGTGCTCGTGCCCGTGCGCGGCAACGACATCCAGGGCACCTTCGCGATTCTCGACGGCATGATGGACAAGCGGCCGCTGTTTTTTCCGTTCCTCGTTTCGCTGCTCCATGATCTGTCCGGCTACCGGCCGGCCAACGCTTTCGTGCTGAACGGCGCGCTCACCTTTGCGTTACTCGGGCTCGTCTGCCTGCTCGGCCGCCTCCTCGCGGGTCGGCTCGCCGGCTGGCTGGGGGTGGTGCTCTTCGCGGGTCTGCCGCTCCTCGCGCACAATGCCACTGGCGGCGGCTTCGAGCTGCTCAACCTGGTGATGATTCTCGCAACGCTTCTGCTCGGCGCACGCTTCGTTGAAAAACGCGACTCCGCCTCGCTCACGGCATTTTGCTTCTCCGCGCTCCTGCTCGCGCAAGTGCGTTATGAGTCGGTGATTTTTCTGCTCCCCGTCGCGCTGCTGGTGCTGTGGGTCTGGTGGCGTGAAGCCCGCGCCGTGCTCTCGTGGCCGGTGATCTTCGCTCCGCTGCTGATGATTCACTATCCGATGCAGCACCGGATTTTTGATCTGCGCGCGTCCGCATGGGAACTCGCCAGCAAACCCGGTTTCACGACGCCCTTTTCCACGGGCTACGTCGTGGACAACCTTACCCATGCGGTGAATTTTCTCTTCGCCAAGGCCTCCGAGCAGCCCAATTCGCTCGTCCTTTCCGGGCTCGGCTGTCTCGCGATTCCATTTTTCACCCTGCTCGTGATTAAGCGCTTGCGCGCGCTCGCGGCCGAACCGCCGATCGTGGTCGCGACGACGCTCTTCGCGCTCGGTTTCGCCGCGCAGTTTGCGCTGCTCATGGCTTACTTCTACGGGCAGTTCGACGACGTCGTGATCCGCCGCCTCAGCCTGCCGACGCAACTCGGGATGGTCATCGCCGTGATGGCCGTTTTGCCGCAGTTCGCCAATGCTGCGGTCGGGCGCGCGCTGCTCGGTCTTGCCACGCTTGGCCTGGTCGCGCGCAGCGTGCCGTCGATGGCGGCCCACGCTTACTCGCAGGAATACCTGCCCGGTAAGGAAACTGCCTGGCGCCGCCAGTTTATCGCCGAGCAGCCGCGCCGAGATTACCTCGTGATCGACAACGATTCGATCCTGTGGATCGCGCATCAGGTTTCCTCGACGCCCGTGTTTCAAGCGAAGAAGAACCGCGATGCGCTCGTCTTTCACATGCGCAACCGGACGTTCTCGGCCATCTACGTTTTCCAGCGCTTCAACATTGATCCTGACACGGGCAAGATGACGCTGCGCAACGACGGTGGACTCAGCGACGATCTCGGGCCGGACTTCGTGCTGGAAACCGTGCGCGAGGAGCGGCTCCAGACGCTCACGCTCACGCGCATCAGCCGGCTGAAGGAAATTCGCAAAGGCACGGAGGTGCTTACCGCGCCTGATCCCGTGACGCACGAAGTGCCGAAGAGCCGCGCCGAAATCGAAAAAGTGCGCGCGGCCTATCTGGAAAATTTTGTGAAGATGCTGCCGTGACGGCCCGACTGTTCCACTTGCTGCGCACCGCGCCCGATCCGCGGCGGCTCGCGCTTTTCGGATTGAGCGCGCTGCTTGCGCTCGCGCTTGGCTTTGTTGCGGTCGATACGCGAATGGCGGAGCATCTGATTTCGGCGTGGGGCTACTATTACATCGCGGGCGTTTTCGCCGCGTTTTTGGTGTGCGGATGGAGCGTAGCTGCCGCGCGTCGCGCGGTGTGGCTCGGGTGGCTGCGCCGCCCCGGCTGGGCCGGCCTCGTGATTGTTGCGGGGACCGCGTGTGCGGTCTGGTGCGATCCGTTCAAGCACAAGGTGCTCTTCGATGAATACGTGCTGCAGGGCACCGCGTTTCACATGCACGCGACGAAGGAGATCGGCACGATTATTCGCGCCTACGACGTGCAGGGCACCTGGCTGCCGATCGACACGTTTCTCGACAAGCGGCCCTACTTTTTCACGTTTCTCGTTTCGCTGCTGCACGACCTCACGGGCTACCGGCTCGCGAACATGTTTGCGCTGAACGTCGCGCTGACGCCGATTTTTCTGGCCCTCGTCTACTGGCTTGCGCGCGCACTTGCGGGGCGGGGACCGGCGCTGCTCGCCGTCGGGCTGCTAGCGACCATGCCGCTGCTCGGTCAGCAAACGACCGGTGCCGGAATGGAACTCCACAATCTCACGATGCTCGCGCTCGTGTTCGCGCTCGCCGTGCTCTGGCTGCGTGCGCCGGACGAGCCCCGCTTGTCGCTGCTGGTGCTCGGCACCGTACTGCTCGCGCAGAGCCGTTACGAATCGGTACTCTTTGTCGGCTCGGCCGCGCTGGTGATCATCGTGGGCTGGTGGCGCGTGGGGCGTGTGTTCGTCACCGGGCCCGCGATCGTGGCGCCACTCCTCCTTGTGCCCTATCTCTGGCAGAACCGTGTGCTCTCTGCGACGCCGCTGCTCTGGCAACTCCACGAGGGGCAGACCGCGCGTTTTAGCCTAAGCTACCTGTCGGGCAACCTCGAGGGCGCATGGAGGTTTTTCTTCAACTTCGGTTCGGCGCTCGCCAACTCATGGTATCTCTCCGCGCTCGGGCTCGCCGGAGCGATCTGGGCGATTGTGCGCGGGTGGCGTTGGGCGCGGATACGTGACGCCCTCGCGCCTGAGAGTGTCGCGCTGCTGGCATATGGCGCGGGCATCGCGGTGAATCTGGCCATGCTCATGTTTTATTATTGGAGCCGGCTCGACGACGTGATCGCGGCGCGGTTTGCGCTCCCCATGTGCCTGCTGCTGGCGTTGCTCGCGGCCTCGCTCCTGCGCGAACTCGATGCACGCGGCTGGCGCGCGACGCGGTTCGCCGCGATCGGCCTCGGAGCATGGGCCCTCGGTTTTGGCGTGCCGGCCGCCGCACGCCGGCTCTACACTGATCAGAATCTCGTGATGCAGGAGGTCGAATGGGAGCACGACGTGCTCACCTCGCGCGGCGGCCGCGTGCTGCTCATCTCGAACAAGTCGACGATTCCGTTCGTACTCTGGCATATCCCGACGCTCATCAACGGCGTCGGTCGCCAGCGCGGCGAGCAGATCAAATATCATTTGAAGGAAGGCACGTTCAGCGAAGTGATTGTCGCGCAGGCGTTGCGACCGACCTCGGCGCGCGGCGACATGGGTGTGGATCCGGACGACCTTATGCCGGACAATTTCAAGCTCACGCCGATCGCGGAAAAGCGGTTCGGCGCGCGCTGGGCGCGGCTCAGCCGGCTCGATGCGATCGGCGAAGTGCCGGTGAAGAAGCCCGCGCTCCCGATGGGTCCGCTCGCCACCGCGCCATGAGGCCGACCGGATCGCGCTGGCTCTGGTGGCTGCTGGTCGTGGGCGCGGCTTCCTACTTTTCGATCTTCGTCTTCTATCCGCGCTGGTATCTTGCCGTCGGCACGAACCACTTCGGCGTCTGGTTCCTCGATAACTACGCGATCCTCGCCTCCAACGACGCGGTGTCGATCGGTCGCGATCCATGGGTGCCCAATCCGCTCGATCCGCTCAACCGCCCGCACGTCTATTCGCACTGGTGGCTGCATCTGCGTGATTTCGGGCTGACCCGGGCGGACAATCTCCCGGTCGGCTTCGTGATCGTCGCGGCGTTTTTCGTGACGGCTGCGGCGCGGTTGCGTCCGCGGGAGCCGCGCGAGCTGCTGTGGTATTTCGCGGTGCTGTGCAGCTCGCCGATCCTTCTCGCCACCAACCGGGCCAACAACGATCTCGTGATCTTCCTCGTCCTCGCACCGATTGTGCCCTGCCTGTGTTCCCGGCGAGCTTGGCTGCGGCTGGTGCCGGTGTTGCTGATCGCGATCGCTGCGGGGCTGAAGTTTTATCCGGCGATTGCGGCGCCGATTCTGTTGGCGGGTGCTGCGGGGCGAGAGCGGCGCTGGCGCGTGATGGGCGCGGCGCTGGTGATCGGGGCGGTGGTGCTGAACGTGGCCCCCGATTACGCGCGGATTAAAAATTTCCTGCCGAAAGCGGAAGGGCTGATGACGATGGGCGCGGCGAATCTTTTTGAAGCGATCGGCTGCGGCGTGGGAGTGGCCAAGCTTGCGAGTCTCGCGCTCGGCGCTGTGGCGGCAGTCGCCGCGGCGCGGACGAAGATTTTTTCCGGCTGGGTGATCGCTGAGGAGGATCGGACGGAGTGGTGGAGTTTTGTCCTTGGGGCGCTGCTGCTGACGGGCTGTTTTTTTGCGGGCACGAATTTCGCCTACCGCTGGGTGTTCGCGTTGTGGCTCGCCCCGCTGCTGTGGCGGCTGCCGCGCGATGAGCGGGCGCCGGAGCCTGTACGCCGGCTGGCGCGGTGGACGGGCGGGCTATTTCTTGCCGTGCTGTGGCTCGATCCGGGGGCGACGATCATTCTGACGACGTTGGTCGGGCGCGTGCCGGGCGGCATGCTGATGCGCGCGGCGGATCGTTTTTTTGCGTGGGAGCAGCCGGTGACGTGGGCGTTCTTCGGGTGCCTGCTGGCATTTCTCGTGCGCTTCGTGATCGGCGAGCTGCGCCGGGTGCCGGATCGTGTCTGACGATGCGCGCGCCGGCAAATCTCCGCGCGCATCTGCCGTGGCTGCTCGGCGCACTGCTCGTGCTCGGGTGCGGGTGGATTTACCGCGAGGTGTCCAGTTTCCGCTTCGTCGACTTCGACGACGACTACAACATCGTCTTCAATCCGCATCTCGGGCCGCTGTCGTGGGCGCGCGTCGAGTGGGCCTTCACGGACTGGGCTTACATGCGGCGCTGTGTGCCGCTCGGCTGGCTCGGGTTTTCGGCGGTTTTTGGCGTGAGCGGGCTGAATCCCGCCGGTTATCACGTTGCCGCGCTCGGGCTGCATTGTCTCAACGCGCTGGTCGTTGCCGCCGTGCTCGGTCGCTTCGCGACGCGGGAACTCGGGGCCGATGCTTCGCCTTGGCGGGCGTTTACAGTCTTTATGGGAGCGGCGTTTTGGGCTTGGCATCCGTTACGCGTCGAGTCGGTGGCGTGGGCGTCAAGCCTGCTCTACGAACAGGCGACGTGGTGGGTGCTCGCCGCGCTGTGGTGCCAGCTGGCGGAGCACCGGGTCGCGGCGGTCGCGTGCCACACCCTTGCGTTGCTCACCTATCCGATCGCGCTTGGACTCGCGCCGCTGCTCGTGCTGCTGGACGCGCGGCGTGACGGCTGGCGCCGCGCGTTCGGGCGCAACGCGGGGCACCTGGCCGTGGCGCTGACCGTGCTGGCCGTGACGGTATTTAGTCGCGTGGCCGTGACCAGCGCGTGGAGTGGCGCGCCGGCGTTGACGGACTTTCCGGCGGGGCAGCGGATTTTGCAGGCGCTCTACATCTGGGGACATTATTTGTGGCGGCCGTGGTGGCCGGCCGGTTTCACGCCGGTCGATCCTGTGCTCCTCAATTTGGCGCATCCTTCGTGGCGAGTGCTGTCCGGCGCCACTCTGGTCCTCGCGCTGACGGCGTGGCTGCTGGTGTCGCGACGTGCGCGCGCGACGGGCGGTTGGTTTTTTCTCGCCCACCTCGCCGTGCTCGTGCCGGTGCTCGGGTTGATGGAGAAGCCGCACTTTCCGAACGACCGCTATGGATTCCTGTCGCAACTCGTCCTCGCAGCCGCGCTGGTGTTGCTCGTCGCGCGCCGGCAGGTCCGGCGGCTCGCGCTGGCCGTCGTCGCCACGGGCGTGCTCGCCTTCTGCGTTGTCGTGAGTGGTGCCCAAACGGAAATCTGGCGGGATACGAACGCGCTGTGGCGTCACATCGTGGCGCGGCTTTCGCCCGACGACTCCCCGCAGCTGGTCTATGTGCGGCCGGCGCTGAGTTCTCTCCGAGCGGGCGACACGGCCGCGGCGCTCGCACGCATTGATGCCGGACTGAGGAGGCGACCGGACGATGCGCTGCTGCTCGCCGCCCGGGCCGAGATCCAGCGCATCGCGGCCGAAAGCCGGGCGACCGCCGCTGCGCTCGGCTTGGCCACGCCGCCGTCGCCCGAGGCGACGCTGCATTTCGCGTTGGCCTTGAAGCTGGCCCGGGCCGGCGAAACCGAGGCGGCCGCGCAACACCTCGCTGAGGTCGCGCGGATTGCGCCCGAGTATTTCGCGCGCGTCACGTCCCGTGCGCCCGTGCCGTCTGCTCGATGAGTGCGCTCCAGTCCTTCAGGGAACTGGCGGTCGCGGCACGGAGTTCGTCGGCGTTGAGCCGATAGATGAGGATCGAATAGCCGGCGTTCGCATCGGCGCCGCGCGCGCGCAGGTAGTGACACAGGCGCGCGAGCCGGAGCCAGTCGTAGCGCTTCCAGCCCGCTTCCCATTTTTCGGCCGGTGCTTCGCCTGCGAGCCGCGCGCGCGCGACGGGATCGTTTTGATAGGCGAGCAGCTGGGGTTCGATCACGCGCAGCGCTTGGAATTCCTTTTCCAACGCGATCGTCCAGTCGCCCCGCGCGGCGCTGTAAACCTGCTGAAGCATCGTCGCGCTGATCGCGTAGACGCCGGCGGTGAGGGCCGCAGCGGGGTAACGCGGGCCGACCTCGGGCAGTGAACGCAGCACCGTTGCGCGGATGCCCTCGTAGGCGGGATCGCCCGTGCCGAAGTAGGAGAGAAAAACCCTTTGGCCGCGCGCGTTCGCATCAAGCCAGGTTTTCAACGTGGGTAAATCCTGGCCCCAATCGAGCGAGCTGTCGACGAGGTGACGCCAGCCATTCGCGGAGCCGCCGGCGATCGGATTGAAGTAAGCGAGATAGTTCGGGCGGATGCGCCACGCCTCGCCGAGGTGACAAAGCACGAGCCCGCCAACGAGCAGGGCGGCGATGGGCCGGCGCCAGTCGAGCCAGGCCCCGAATGCGCCGGCCGCGATGAACAGCACGGGATACGTCGGCAGGATGTGGCGGTCGCCAATATTGAGGTGACTTGCTAGCGAAGTCGCCCAGTAGACGACATAGAGCGCGAGCAGCGGTGTCCATGGACGGAGTCTTTTGACGAGTGCTTTCCAGCCGAGTTTGGCGAGCGCGCCGAGGCCGATCAGCAGCAGTGCGAGCGATGGCAGCGTATTCTTCACAAGAAACGCATACGGAAAAAAACTCACCCAGCCGGTCACGCTGTAGTCGCCGTTAAGAAATGCGCCGCGTGCCTTCGCAAACTGCAGCACGAACGTGAAGCCATAGAGGAAGGCATCGGGCAGCGCGTGCCATTCGCGCAGCCGCAGGATGATCGTCCGCGGCCAGCCGAGGTCGGAGACGAGCCAGCCCCAGCCGTGGTTGAAGTTTGCTCCTTCCGCGAACTCCGGTGCGAACGCGCTGAAGCGAAATCCGTAAAAGGCCCAAATGATCGCCCACGCGACGACGACGTGGATAACGCTCGTGCGCGCGAGCCGCCCGAACGGCGCACGCCAGCCGTCGATGCGCACGCGCCCGACGAGCCACCCGATCGCGCAGAGCGCGAACATCGGCGCGAGCAACACCGCGGAAAATTTCGCCACGCACGCGAGCCCGAGCGTGACTGCGCTCAGCGCGGCGCCGGCCACGCCCGGCCGCTGAAGGTGACGCCACCATGCGCCCACGCCCGCGAGGAAAAAGAATACCATCATCATGTCCGAGGTCGCGAGCGCCCCGTGCGCGAGAAACGCCGGGCAGAACGCAAACAGCCCGAGGGAAAGAAAAGCTCCGCGCCAGCCGAAGAACGCCCGCGACCAAAAGAAGATCAGTAGGCCCGTCGCCGCGCTCACGAGCGCGATCATCGCGCGCCCGAGAAACAGAAATTCGTCGGTGGCGAGCGTTTGCTCGTAGAAGAAGGTGTGGCCGTAGTTCCACACGTCGGCGTCGCGCCACGTGGGCAGCGTCACCGGCGGCAGCGGCGCCCGCGCGAGCGTGAGCGGCAGGGCGGCCCAGCGCTGCGGCAGATTGCCGTTCTCCGGCTGGAGGCGGAAATCGCCCCGCGCGTTATAGGCGAGGCCCGCCGTGAGGTGGGCGATTTCGTCGGACGTCATCGACTTTTCCGCAGTGGCCGTGACAGCGAGCACCGCGTGCGCGAGCGCGAGCAGCACGGCGAGCGTGACGAGAAATCCGTCGGAAAGCTGGGCTGGGCGCGGCACGCTTTTGAACTTGGAGAACTCCCCGGCGCGAAACAACGTCTTCTCGCCGATCATCCGGACATGGACGCCGCCGAATACGACAACATCGCCGCCCTCGAGGCCGAGCACTGGTATTATGCCGGCAAGCGGCGCTTTGTGCGCGAATGGATCCGGCGGGCGCGGCCGCCGCAGCCTACGGACACGCTGCTCGACTGTGGCGCGGGCACGGGTTTTTTCGCGAAGGAAATGGAGACGCAGTGTCGGGTGCTCGCGCTCGACGATCATGCGGAGGCGCTGCGGATTTTGCGGACCCGGTTTCGCGCGGACCAGATTCTCAGCCTCGCCGGCGATCAGGTGCCGCTTCCCGATGCCTCGCTCGAATACGTGACCGCGCTCGACGTGCTCGAGCATGTGCCCGATGACCAAGCGGTCGTGAATGGCTTTCACCGGCTGCTTAAGCCCGGTGGCCTCGCCGTCGTGACGGTGCCCGCCAGCATGGCACTCTGGAGCGACTGGGATGTGGGATTACATCATTTCCGGCGCTATGATCGCGCGCAGTTGCGCGGGCTTTTTCGCGCGCCCGACTGGGAGATTGTGTACGCGAACTACACCAACGTCGTCGTTTATCCGGCGGTCTGGCTCGTGCGGAAATGGCGGAAGCTGCGGGCGAAGCCCGTGGCGGCCGGCAACGCGACGCGCAGCGAGGATCAAATTCCGCCGCGCTGGCTCAACGCTCTGCTGCGCGCGATGTTCGTCGGCATGGCGACTTGGCCGGTGCCGTTTCCGTTTGGCGTGAGCCTCGTGCTCGTGGCGCGGCGGCGGTGATCAGCGGATGAAGCGCAACTCGGCGACTCGCGCGCCGCTCGCGTCGCGCAGATAGAGCACGCACCGGCTCGGCGGACTTTTTGGCGGCAGCTGATCGATCAGGAGATCGATGCGGACGAGGCCGGCGGCGTCGAAGGGAAAAGTCACGCGCCGTTGCGCGCCGGCTTCCGCCCCTGCGGAGTTGATCGGAGTCAGGACGAGCTGGGCGTCGGCGTTGGTCCACGTTTTGATCAACGTGCTGCGATCGCGGTCGAAACGGCCGAGCTCGATGGCGGAGATGGCTTTTAGGTTGGACGCGGCGAGCGTCAACGAGATGCGGTAGTGCGGCTGGCCGGCGACCGCAGATTCAAAGATCGCCGCCGTATCGAGCACCGCGATGTGGCGGCCCTTCCGCACCCAGAATTCGTAGGTCTCCATGGTGAAGGCCGGCTCGAAATTGTCCTGCAGCCAGAGCGCCAGCGGACTCGACATCGGCACATTGGTGCGCACGAGGAAATCGTAGAGGTTGCGCTGCATGATGACGCATGCGCGCGGGTCGGCGGCGAGGCGCGCGCGGATCTCCTCCTGTTGCGCGGGCGCGAGGAGGTTAAACCAATGCGTGGCGTTGGCCGCGGTCGGCGGAGGAACGTTGGTCCACAGATGAAAGCTCAGCAGGCCGGGAAAGCTGAACAGCATGTCGGCGTGCGCGCTGGCGTTGCGCGCGAGCACGCGCAGCCCGGTCGTGAAGCTTTCGGGCAGCCGCAGCGAATCCGCGCCGGGCAGGTGCAGCGAGTCGCTGTCGCGCACGCGCGTGTAGCCGAGCCAAGCGAATTGGGCGCAGCGGGCGCTCGTCGCGAGAAACAGCGTGCCAGCCGCGATGAACCGCAGCGCGCGCACGGCGCGTTGCGCGCCGCCGGCGTGGAGTCGCACAAGATCGTGAACGCCGATCACGATGAGCGGCAGCAGCAGAAACGTGCCCCAGCTGATTTGGCTGCCCGCGACGGGAAACGCGTGGAGCGCCTGCGTCACGAAGATCAGGCCGAGCCACGCGCGGATCGGCTGCGTGTCCGCATCGCCGCCGAGCGGTTGCACGAAAAACCAGCCGGCGCTGAGGCAATACGAGAGCGTGTAATTGTCGGTCGAGGCCGGCACGCCAATGAGCCAGCTCGTCAGGTAAAACGACGCCGTCACGAGCCGCCCGGTCGCGATGATCGCGAAGCGGTGCGACGCCGGGCCAAACGCCACCCAGCCCGCGAGCAGCAGCGAGATTACCCCGACCGCCGCTGACCCGTCGTGCCAGTGAAACGGCGCGGTGTAGACGAGCGGGTGGCGCAACGGTCCGAGGACGACGCCCTCCAACAGATCGGACCACGAGGTGCCCTGCCGCCAGATGGCCAGAAAGGTGATCGCCACCACGGCACTCGCCGTGAGGGCGAGCCAGCCCAGATCGCGCCAGCGGGTCGTGGTGCTCGCCCCGCGAGCGGCGGCCAGCACGGTCGTCATGCCGCCCACGCCGGCCGTGAGCGCGAAGGTCGCCGCCCACCCTTGGTCCAGCAGCGGCCGCATCAGTGCGAGCGGCATGACGGCCAACGCAACGGCGGCGATCGCCGTGCGCAGCCGAAGCGGGAAGCGGGCATCGTCGAGATACAAGAGCCACCAAGCTCCGGCGGCGGCGAACAGAAACACGCCGACATTGATCTTCGTGAGCAGGAGCGCGGCGGCAGCGAGCCCGACGGCGGCGGCGAGTTTGCGCGACTGACCGCTCCACCGCGCGCCGAGCCACGCTGCGAGCGCGGTCACCAGCACGATGAGTCCGCCCGGATGCGATGGCTCGCTGATCATTTCCCAGAGATGGAGCCACACGCCGCCCATCACGAAACAGGTCGCCACCGGCGAGCGCGTGAAGCGCCACACCATCGCGCCGCACAGGCCGATTGCGCCGAGCCAGCACACGAGCGCCACGATGCGCCCGTCAGTGTTGGTGAACTGCAGCCCGACGAAATGCAGCGCCTGGTTGAACAGGAAAAAGAACGGCCCGTATTGGCTGTAAACGCGCGAATAGAGCCCGCCCCCCTCGGCAAAGGTCTTCAGCGAAAAGAGCACGTAGCCCTCATCGTCGTAGATCATGAACGTCGAGAACGACAGGGTGATCGCACCGAGCGCGATCAGCGCGCCGACGAAGGCGACGGGCAGCCAGCGCAACCGGCTCATTGCTTGCCGCCGGTGCGGCGCTTCACGACGTAGAGGGGACGTTGCTTCACCTCGTCGTAGATGCGGCCGAGATACTCGCCGAGCACGCCAATACCGATGAGTTGGATGCCACCAAGAAAAAGCACGAGCACGACGAGCGTGGTGAAGCCTTGCTGCGAGTTCTCAAACCCGAGCAATCGCCACAGGATGAAAAACAGGCCGCCGGCGAAACCCATGAACGCGATGAACAGGCCGGCATAGGTCAGCATGCGCAGCGGCAGGTGCGAAAAGCTGAACACGCCGTCGAGCGCGTAGCGCACGAGCCGGCGAAACGTCTGCTGCGGCTGGCCGGCGGCGCGCTCCTGGCGATCGTAGAGCACATCCGCCGAGGGAAAACCGATCCACGCGCGCAGGCCGGGGAAAAAACGGTGGCGCTCGGGCAACTGGTGAAACGCCTCAATCGCGTCGCGGCCGATCAGGCCGAAAGTGCCGGTGTTGGGCTCAATTGGGAAATCGGTGAGCCGGCCGAAAAGGGTGTGAAACAGGTCGAAACCGGCGCGGCGCACACCGGTCTCCGCGCGCGAGCGGCGCGCGGCGCGCACGATCTCGGCGCCGCCGCGCCACGCGGCGACAAGCTCCGGGATCAGCTCGGGCGGGTCCTGCAGGTCGGCGTCCATCGTCACGATCGCGTCGGCGCCCCGCGCTTGCGCGAGCCCGGCGGAAAGCGCGGCTTGGAAGCCGAAATTGCGCGACAACTCGACGAGCTCGAAGCGCGGATCGCGTGCGAGGTGCGCGCGGATGAGGGCGGCGGACTCGTCGCGACTGCCGTCGTCGACGAGCACGGCGCGCCACACGCAGCCGTGTCCGCCGTCGAAGAGCGCGCCGAGCCGGGCGAAGAGCTCGGGGAGCACGGCGGCTTCGTTGAAAACGGGGATGACGAGGGCGACGGTCGGCGTGGACACTGTGCCGGAGCATGCCGCGCAGTGGCGGTCAGGCAACGCCGTTTCTGGGCATCTTCAGTGGATCGGCTTTTTTTGATGCAGGCTCCATTGGCCGAAGTCAGTGGTCGCGTTGAACTCTGGGAGCAGTTGCATCGAGAATCGATCGCGCATTTCGATCGGATAGACGACGGCGCTGAGTTGGGCTGGAAGGTCGCGGCGGAAATCGCGCTCGCGCACGCCGTAGCCGGCGAGGAAACGGGTAACGAGACCATCCTCCACGTGGTAAAGTTTTCCGTCGGCGTAAACGGTGACGAGTGGGTTGAGTGGAAACCAGAGCTGACCCGGCCGGGCGCGAGCCAGTTGCTCGGCCACTACGAGGTGTTGGGTGACCGGCCGCGAGGGCAGTGAGGCGAACTCGGGGGTGTGCAACGCGAGGGCCAATCCGACGGCGATCAGCGCGCGCGTGAGCTCCGGAGGCCGCGGGGCCAGCCATGCCAGCAGGAGCGCGGGATACAGGTAGGGCCCCGCGTGGAGCGAGTTGGGTGCGCCGCCAATTTTGCAGAGCGCCATGCATCCGGCGGGCAGGGTCGCGAGGGCGGCGAACGTGGCGCAGCGCAGAAACCGGCCGGCCGTCGTATCGGCGGCCGGCACGGTTCCGCGGAATCGCAGCACCAAAAGTAGCGCCCACGGCAGGAGGAAGGTCGTGAACGACGTCGCGAGATCAGGCAACGCGAGGGCAATTTTTCCGCTCACCGCTCCCCACGGTAGCCGCGATGGAATGCTTACGAGATTGAGCCAGAGGTTGTCCGCGCCGAAGGCGGCAATGGCGAACGCCAGCGTAATTCCCCCGAGCAAGGTAACCCAGGCGAGAAACCGCGCACAGGCGCCGCGAGCGCCGATACTGAGCAGGAAGGCGGCCTCCGCGGGCACGAGAAAAGCCTCGATCTGTTTGGTCCAAAACGCCCCGACACACAGGGTGGCTGCGAGCGCCGTTTGGGCGGGACTGGGCGCAGCCGAACGGCACAGACACCAGCACGAAAGCACCCCGAGGGCTGTCGCCGCGTGGTCGCACATGAGATAGGTCGTGCTAAGATAGGGCAGCAGCAGGCCGCCGAGCGCAAACGCCAGCGTCGGCCCGGCCCATCCGTGTCGGCGTAGCTCGGGCGCGCTGAAAAAAATAATCGCGAGCGGGCCGGCGAGCAGGAGCAGATTGATCGCGCCCGCGATTTGGAGCGCGCCGGCGGCCGAGTGTGCCCACGTGGCGGGCAGGTTGAGGATCGCGACCACCGGCCCGTAGATCCAAGTGGAGAGCGGGCCGCCGCCGAGCGGCGCGTAAAACGTCCAGCCGTGGCGCAGGGCGAAGGTGGGAGCGAGTCGGACCTCGTTCCACGCGATGCCCGGAAACGCGCACCAGCTCATCCAATCGTAAAGGGCGACTCCGGCGATCGCGATGAGCGGCGCAATCCAGCGGAGACCAGCGCGGATGGAGGCGGGTGGGGTGGTGGGGCTCATGGCGACCGCACCCGGCGCGCGCGCGCCATCGCGATCGCGAGAATCGTAGTCAACACCGCGAGCACGAGCGGCAGCGGGGCCGCGAGCGCGTCGGCGAAGAACGCGAGTTGATGGCGGATTTTCGCGGCGAGGTTCATGAACGACGCCTCCGTGTAGCTGTGCAGCGTCGCGTCCGATATGCCGCCGGCGGCAAACCAACGATCGAACGCATAGCTTTGCACGCCGGCGTGCAGAACAATGCCGGCCGCGAGATCAAACGCGCCGCCGCCAACGACCGCGAACTGCCAAGCGCGGCCGAGCGAGCTCCAACGGGCCGCGAGAAACGCCAGCCCGAGCAGCACGAGGGCCTGCAGGCAGATATGGGCGAGACCCCACGTGTCGCGCGCGCCGTGCGCCGCGACGCCGAGCCCGATCACGCCTACGATGAACGCGCCCCAAAAAAAGCGATCACGCCTGGAGGCGCCGCGGCGGACGCGGAAAAGTTCGCGCAGGATCGCGAGCCAGGCGACGCTGCCGCATGCGAGCGGGAGGTTGAGCTGATAGCTTTGGAAAAACCAGTCGCTCCACCGACCCCAGCGGCTTAGCTGCACGATTAACGATCCGTCGTGCGAGCGCAGGAAGTGGGGCACGAGCGTGTCGCGGAGGTTAAGCCCGATTTTGGTCAGCTGATTGCCGGGATAGACCTCCGCCGCCGTCACGCTGCTGTTGGAAAAAAATGTCGCGTGCCAGCCATAGATCGCGAACGCCCAGCCGAACCAGAGCGCGAGCACCACCGCGCCGGTGCCGGCCGCGAGCAGCGTCGCGCGTTGCCAGTCGCGCTCGTGGCGCCGCCGCCAGCCCAGCGCGCTCCAGCCGCCCGCGAGCATCACAACGTAAGGTCCGGCCGAATAGTGGGCGAGCAGGCCGGAGCCAAGACTCGCGGCGCAAAGCAGCGCCAGCGCAAGGGGCGCGCCGCGGTCCTGCGCGCGCAGGAAAAAATAAAATCCCGCGAGCACGAAAAGCGCGGCGGGCAGCTTCGTCCAGGCGAAGGTGGCGTTTTGCACCAGCAGCGGATTCACCACGAACAGCGCCGCGCAAACGGCGATCGCACGCGCATCACGGCCGAACCGCCGCGCGAGCAGCGCCGCGGGCAGAAACACGAGGCTCGCGAACAGCGTCGAGAAAAACTGGTAGTGTGCGAAGTCGGCCCGCGTGAGCGCAAGCCACGCGGCCGTGAGGACGTTCGCCAGCGGCGGACGCGCGGTCAGCGTGTCGTGGCCGAGGAATTTTTGATCAAGCGGCTGGCGCTCGAGGAAAAACCGCGCCCGCTCCCAGTGTTCAAACCAGTCGCCCGTCCAGCCGCCGCCGGTGTAGTTCGCGATGGTCGCAAGCCAGCCGATACACCACGCCGTCACGATCAGTTGCCCGACCATCACGGCGCGCGCATCGGTGTCGCGCCACGCCTCGGCGAGCGCGTGCGCGCCCGCGCCAATCCCGATCGCGCCGAGCGCGGGCATCAGCCACAGCGCCGCCACCGGCAGCGCCCAGACATAAACGAGCCATGCCCCCGCAAACGCGACGAGCAGCGAGAGCACGACACTCGCGACGATTTTCTCCGCAGCCGCGAGTGGCAGGCGCTGTCCCACGGGCCACCCCAGGCCGAACCCGGTGCCGGCAAAAACGAGCAGGCACTGCGGCAGCTCAAGGAGCATGGTGGGTGGCGGCGGTGGGCCGGGAGATCGGTTCCAGCGCGAAGAGATCGTAAACGTCGTAGAGCGACGTCGTGCCGGCCGGCCGAATCTCCCGCAGCGCGCGAAAAACGGGGTGCCGCGGAAGCTGAAGATCGAGGACGGAGTTGCCGCGGGTCAGCAGGATGAACCGAAAGCCGAGGTCGCGCAGGCGCGCGAGCCGCGTGGCGGGGTCGGGGCCAGCACCAAACAGAAACGCCACGTCCGGGCTGAAAAAGGGAACCGGCCTTGCGTGGTCGTCGATCAACGATGCGTAGCACGTTGGATCAGACACGAGAATTTTTCGCCCGCCGGCAGCGTCGGCCATGATCTGCCAATTATGGTCGGTGCGCCACAACACGGAGGCGCGGCCGAATTCGCGCCAGCTTCCGGCAGGCTTGCTCCACCAATTTTCCAGTGGCCAGACGGGCAGGTAGAGCGAGCGCATCGCGGCCTCTCCGGCGAAAATCGCGAGCAGCACCGCGAGCAGCGGCGCGCGTGCCGGGGTCGTGTGCTGGGCCAGCCAAATTCCGCCGAGCACCGCGCCGAGGGCGAACGCAGGCGCGAGCACACGCAGCGAATAGGCCAGCCCGCCCGAAGTCTGGCCGATCGACCAGAACCACAACGCGAGCAGCGTTCCGATCGCGAGCACCCAAGGGGCCGAGTCGCGCCGCGTCGCGACGTAGCCGATTATTCCGAGCAGAATCGGCACGGTGGCGACCGCGAAGAGTTTGGCGGCGAGCCCCAGATGCTCGGGGTGGGCGAAGACGTTGTTGATTTCGCCGGACGTTCGCAGGTATTCGCGCAACACCGGGTTGCCGGGAAACAGACCGCCAAGTTCCTGGCTCCACAGGGGGTTTCCGGTGCGCACCCAGTTGCGCAGATACCACGGCGCAGCCACGGCGGTGGCGGCAAGGAAGAACTCACGCCAGCCACGGCGCGGGGTCCGTTGCCAAGCCATCGTCACACCACCGAGCAGAATGAACGCCAGTCCGTATTCGCGCGCCAGCGCGGCAACGCCCGCCGCGACTCCCGCCCACACCGGCCAACGCGCCGCCGGCTCGGAACGGGCGCGCGAAAAAAAATAAAACATGCCGAGTAGCCCAAGCGCGGTGCTGCCGGTCTCCTGACCCATCGCGACGGCCCACAGCACCCAGGCGTTGGTCGCGAGCAGCGCCATCGCGGCCAGGCCTGCGAGGCGACCGCCCTGCCGAGAGGCGAGTTGACCGACGAGCCAGAACAACAGACCGCCCTGGGCGATGACGATCGGCGCGGTCGCCCACGCCGCCACATGGCCCAGGCTGCAATACGTCCAGAGATAGAGCGTCGCTATCAGGGGCGCGATGCCGTCGCACCAACCGTAGTGCAGAAAATCATCCGCCGAGACAGCGGGATAAAATTGCAAGTGGCCGACGCGAAGGATTTCCCGAGCCAAAAAATCCCAACGGAAGAAAGTGTCGAACCCCGAGAGCGGCTCGACGATCGCGCGCCCGGCGATGGCGAACAGGCCGACCGCGGCGGGTACCAGCAACCAGTGCGACGGCATCCACGAAAACCTTGCGCGGGGCACCGCCACCGCCGCCCTGCTCCGGCGCCACAGGGCGATGCCGGCGAACAGCCCGCAAACCGCCAGCAGGCCGGCGGTCAGATGCGCGGGGTCAAGCGCGACGTGCAGGGCATCGAGAACCAGCACGAGGTTCGTGAGGATTGCTGCCGAACCGAGCAGCGCGCCCGCGGGTCCAGCAGGCGTGCGGAGTGCGCGGCCCAACAACCAGCCCGGTGCGAGCAGTCCCGCCGGCAGCAGGAGCGGAAAAAGCCATGACGCTGGCGGCATGAACGCACTCAATCAGCCGCGCCGCGGGTGGCGAAGTTTTTTCACCGGCGCACGGTCAGTGCAGGAAGTTGTATTTGAAGATCGCCCAGAGCGCGCGGAAGCCGTCGCGCCAGCCGATTTTTTTGCCTTCTTCGTAGGTGCGGCCGTAGTAGCTGATGCCGACCTCGTAAATCACGACACGCAGCTTCGCGACCTTCGCGGTGATCTCCGGCTCGAAGCCGAAGCGATTTTCCTCGATGGTGATTTTCTTCAGCACGTCGCGGCGGAAAAGTTTGTAGCACGTTTCCATGTCCGTGAGGTTGATGTTCGTCGCCATGTTCGAGAGCAGCGTGAGCACCTTGTTGCCGATCATGTGCCAGAAATACACGACGCGGTGCGCGCGGCCGCCTTGGAAGCGCGAGCCGAACACGACGTCGGCGCGGCCGTCGATGAGCGGCTGGAGGAGGAGCGGGTATTCCTGCGGGTCGTATTCGAGGTCGGCGTCCTGCACGATGACCGCGTCGCCGGTGGCGGCGTTGAACCCGGTGCGGAGCGCGGCACCCTTGCCCTGGTTGACCTCGTGATAAATGATCTGATCGACGAGCGGTGCGATTTGCGTGCGGAGGAGATCGCGGGTGCCGTCGCGCGAGCAATCGTCGACGATGATGATTTCCTTGTCGGCGATCGGGGCCGCGCGGACGCGGTCGACAATGGTGCGGATGGTTTTGGCCTCGTTGTAGCAGGGGATGACGATGGAGAGTTTCATGCAGGGTCGAATGGGCGGACGCTAGAGCCCTGAGAGGTGAACGGAAGCCGGAATTTCAGTGCCGCTCGGTGACGGGCGCGTTGAGGCGCGGCGCATCGCCAAGGCGGGTCAAGGTCTCCACCCAAGCGTCGCCCGCCGCGTCCGTGCGCACAAAGGGATCGAAGCGCGTGGCGTCGAATACCCACGGATCGTGCGCGGCGGCGACGGTGCCATCGACCGCGAGCGCGAAGAGTGTCTGGCGTTCGCGGCGCTCGGACGCGTCGGTAAACTTGTGCCAATACGGATGAGCGACGGGCGGGTAGAGCCATGGGGCATGGCATTCTACGCGCAGCGTCGGTGCCGCATGATCGAGGGTGGGGGTTTCGACCACCACGCGGTTGTTCACGGAGAGCTTCAGCCGAATCTTGCCCGGCGCCACACGCTCAAGAATGAGGAGATCGAGCATGCCTTGGCTCCCGGAGGAGAGGAGCACGGTCGGGCCGGGGGAAATTTTCTCCGCGAGCCGGATGTTGAGCATGACCGGACCGAATGTCTGGCCCGTGCGGCGGGCCACCCACGCACTGGGATAGTTCAGTGTTTCGGCCACAGCTTCGTAAAACTTCGGATGGGTGGTGCGTGCGAAACTGCGAAACTCGAACGACGCGAGCCACACGCAGGCCAAGGTCCAGCCGAGCGCGAGGATAGCAAGCAGGCGGATGACGCGGGCGAAAAGAGCGGGTGGGTTCTCCGCAAATAGCGCGAGGAAGCCGGCCCCGACGACGAGCGTCCAACCGGCCGAGAGTTCCACGATGTAGCGGGAGCAGCCGCCGGCGAAACAGAACAGCAGGGCGCCCATCACGAGGCTGCTGGTGACTGCGGTGAGCAGGAGGATGCGAAGCGTGAGGGTGGTTTCCACGCGCCGATTTCGCAGCGCGTAGAAGCAGGCGGTGCCGCCGAACAGCAACGCGGGCATCGCAAAAAGCATCCCCGGCATCTCCTCGGTCGCAATGTAGTCGGCGGGTAAATCGCCGAGCCAGACTGTGCGCAGAAACGGAAAGTAGGGGCTGATGTCGGGCAGCGAGAAAAGGTAGAGCCGGAGATTGGCGCCGAAGAAATGCGGGCTGAAGTGCAGGACGTGGCGTTCGTCGATGCCCCAAAGCTGGTAGCTGTTGCCGAACTCGCGGGCATCGCCGAAGCGCGCGTAGTTGTAGGCGAGGAGACCGAGACCGCCGATGATCAGCGGGAGCGCGATCGGCCACAGTCGGCTTGCCAGGGTGCGTAGCCACCGCTCGGTGGGAAATGGGGCGAGAAACGCCAACACGACGACGCTTGCGCAAAGCACGTAGGTGGGCCGGGCCCCGAGCGCGAACGCGAGCGCGGTGCCGGCAGCGAGAGCCCAGCGCGCACCCCGGCCGGTGTCGTGGTATTTCCAGAGAAAGAAAAGGCCCCACCAAAACAGCGCGGCGGCAGCCACGATGGGAAGTTCCCAAAATGCGGGGCGGCGCAGGATGACTGGCAGCCACGAGACGTGGCCGGCCAGCACGACGGCGAAAAACAAATGGGTGGGAGTCGCGTTAGGGAAATATTTTTTCCGCAACGCGGTCAGAAGCAGCGCGAGTGCGCCGAGGCCCGCGATCGCAAAGACGGCGGTCGCGGCCCACTGCGGCAGGTGGTGGCCGGTGGCAACTTTCCACGGCAGCATTAGCAAGAGGGCGGGCGTCGGGCCGTAGTAGAGGTAGTATTTCCCTTGGTAGAGGGACGCATCCCAGAGACGGTAGGGGAGATTTGCCTGCGGCTCATAAGGGTCGGGGAGCGCGAGCAGCTCGGGCGCGGGTGCGCGCGAGAGGTAGAGGTGTCCGCTCAGCAAGCCGTCGACCAGATACTCGTAGTGGTGCCAGGCGTTTTCGCGGTCGCCGTATTTGATCGAAACGCCTTCGGCGGTCCAGAGATAGAGGGCGGAGCAAACCGCCCAGGCGAGGACGCCGAAAAAACCGTGGCGGCTGAGGCGGCGCGTCATCGTGTGGGCGAGAGCGGAGGGAAGATTCGCAGTCGCGCGCTGGCGAGCGATTTGCTCCAGCCGGGGGGCTTGTGTGTGTGCGCCCACGCCTCAAACGTCTCCGGATCGATCGCCTGTCGCGCCATGAGGAACAGCGTGGAGCCATCTGTCAGTGCGGCCTCGCGTAGTCGCGCGGTTTCGGCGGAGTCGGCGGCGAGGAGTAGCACGAGTGCGCCGAGCGCGTCTTGGTTGGTGGGCACCGGCGCGCGCGCGAGGGCGCGCAGAGCGACTGCATCTCGGATGGCCATCGCGGCGATGACGCGGGCGGCTGGCGCGGCGTAGTCTGGCGCGGCGAGGAGGCGCCCGGCGCCGACGCGCCACGCTGCGAGCTCCGAGGGGGAGAGCGGGGCGAGCAGCTGGCGATTGAAGCCGCTCGTGACGATGAACTCCGCGGCGTTACTCCGCGTTGGATCGAGCGCGAGGGCCGCCGTGGCCTCGGTCCATGTGGCGGCATCGTCGCCGACCACTTGCGCGGCCCGGGCGATCAGGAGGTGGTCCTGAATGAACGGCCGCGTATCGCGCACGCCGTCGAACGTTGAGAACGTGAGCAGGCCCGCGCCGAGCAACCCCAGCGCAAGGAAGCCGCGCTGCGCTGGAGTGAGCGCGTGGAATATCGCGATCGGATGAGCCAGAGCGGCACCGGCGGGCACGCAGAGGAGCGCGGCGAGCGGCAAGCGGAACCGCGCGCTCACGAAGAAAAGGACGACGGAGACCGCGACGATTGCGGTGATGCCTCCGAGCAGCGACGCCGCCCGCCGCTCCGCGGCGCGCAAGCGCACGGCGCCGGCGATCCCGAACACGAAGAGCACGCCCCAGCAGAGCGGATTCCAGCGGAGCCACGGCGAACGCTCCTGATGAAACGCGAACGTCTTGTTGTTGTATTGTTCCCAGTTGTTGACGAGGGCGTAGGTTTTCTGGGCGAGCCGGCCGATCCAAGCTGCCGGGCGAGAGATAATTTCCGTGCGCGAGCGTCCGCTCCAGTAGGCGTTCGCTGCGTCGAGATCGGCGCCGTCGCGACTCGTCTCCTGCGAAAACAGGAGGAGCGACTCAGCGCGCGTGGGATTCTGCCCGGCAAGCGCGGAGGAAAGACTGAGGCTTTGCACGTAGTAGCGACCGTGGGCGCCGGGCCGGTTGGCCGCCCAAAAATTGTAAGCGCCTTGTGTCGGTAGAAAACGGGGCGCTCCGCTCACCCGCCATTGCCAACCGGCGAGCGCGAGAAAGAGCACCGCTCCGCCGAGCGACGCGAGCATTCGGCGCGAGGTTGGGCTCGTGGATTTTGTCATCCACGCGAGCAGCGGAAGCGCGATCCAAACAAGAAGATAATTGGGCCGCATCAGCGCGGCTGCCGCCCAGCATCCGCTGGCGCCCAGCCACGCCCACGCTCCGCCGCGCGCGCTCGTCGCGGTCGCGAGGAAATTCAACCCGAGTAAAAACAGCATGAGTGCCGGCGTGGCATCGAGCGCCTGGGTGGCGTAGTGAACAAAAACCGGATGCAGCGCCGCGAGCAGACCCGCTGCCAGCGCCGCCCGATCGCCGAGCCAGCCGCGGGCGAGCCGCGCGATCAGACCGGCGTTGAGCGCGTGCAGCATCGCGCCGAGCGCGAGCGCGGCGGGGAAAAGTCCGCCGGCGGTAACACCGAGCGCGCGCAACAGGGCCAGTAAGAGTGCGTAGCCCGGTGCGCGATAAAATGGTTCGGCGGGCAGCGTGCCGCCTGTGATCGCTTCGGCGAGTCCGAGATTCTCGTGCTCGTCCAAAACGGGAACCTGGCCGAGCGGCGTGCCGAGATACCAGCCGAGGTGGCCGACGGCGTAGCCCAGCGCAATGATGACCGGCACCGCCACCGGCCAGGATGGGCGGAGGGATCGGGCGGGGGCGGGCGGCGGGGCGGACATGCGCGGGAAGGCCGACAGGAGAGCGTGGCCTCGGTGGGTCGGCAAGCCCGGCAGGTCGGCGCGGACGGAGGGGCGGCGTTTTGGCGAGTTCTTGACGGTGGCGCGCAGGGGCAGGCAGGCTTCGCCTATGGCGTCGCCCGAAGTCCCTTCGCAAAAAAAGAAATTGCCGCTCGCAAAACTTCTGCTCGCAGCGGCGGTGTTAGTCGTCATCGCGGCGATCGGGCTGTATGTATTCGGCCTGCAGCGGGCCTTGCACGAATATGAAATCGTGAAGGAAGCCGTGATCCGGCGCGCAATCGCGGCGGGTCCGGGCGTGTTTTTCACGGCGATGGCCGTGCTTCCGGGATTGGGGATGCCGAATCTCGCGTTTGCGCTCACGGCAGGACCAATTTTTGGCGAGCAGCTTGGTTTTGTCGCGGTCACGCTTTATGGCCTCGCGGCAATCACCTTCAACTTGACCGTGACCTACTGGCTGGCGCGGCGCTGGCTGCGGCCGCTGTTTTCGAAATGGTTCGAGCGCCTTGGCTACGAGGTTCCCAAAGTTGAGAGCGGCGACATGACCGACCTAATCGTGCTGCTGCGAGTCACGCCGGGGGTGCCGCTCTTCGTGCAAAACTATCTGCTCGGGCTCGCGGACGCTCCATTCGGGCGCTATATGCTGATCTCGTGCGCCGCCCAATGGTCGCTCAACGCGGCATTTATTTTGTTCGGTAGCGCGCTGAGCCAAGGCAAGGGGCAGCTCGCGCTCTACGCGGTGATGCTCTTCGTCGCGCTGTCCGTGGGCACCCATTTTGTGCGCAAGCACTACGGGAAAAAGAAAGCCGCTGCGGCGGCGTGAGATGAAGACGCGGGAAAAGACGCTCTTCGACGACGGCGCCACCTCCGCTGTGGAATCGGTCAGCGAGTTCACGCGGCGCGTGAAGACGCTCCTCGAGAGCGGCATCCGGCCGGGCTGGGTGCGCGGGGAAATCTCCAACCTGCGCGCGCAGGCGAGCGGACATGTTTACTTTTCGCTGAAGGATGCGGGCGCTCAACTGAGCGCGGTCCTGTTTCGCGGCGATGCCGCCCGGCAGTCGGTGAAACTGCGCGACGGCGCGCAGGTCGTCGTCTACGGCGAGGTGAGCGTCTACGAAGCGCGCGGCCAGTATCAGCTGATCGTGCGCGCTGTGATTGAGGATGGGGTGGGGAAGCTTCAGCGCGAGTTCGAGGCGCTGAAGGCGCGGCTCGCGGCCGAGGGGCTTTTTGCCGCGGAGAAAAAACGCGCATTGCCGGCGCTCCCGCAGACCGTGGGTTTTATCACCTCGCCGACGGGCGCGGCGGCGCAGGATTTTGTGCGCATCCTGAAGCGGCGCGACTGGCGCGGCCGCGTGATCATTTTGCCGGCGAAAGTTCAAGGCGAAGGCGCGGCGGCGGAAATGATTGCGATGCTTAAGCTCGCGGAGGAGCTCGCAATTTTCGATCTGCTCGTGATTGGACGCGGCGGCGGGAGCATCGAGGATTTGTGGGCGTTCAACGAGGAGCTGCTCGTGCGCGCGGTGGCCGCGAGCGCCGTGCCGATTATCTCGGCGGTGGGGCACGAGATTGATTTCACGCTGTGCGATTTCGCGGCCGACGTGCGGGCGGAGACGCCAAGCGCGGCGGCGGAGCTGATCTCAAGCGAGTTTGTCGCGGGCGTGGAGCGGGTGGAGCGAGCGAGCGAGACCATGCATTCGGCGCTCCAAGATGCGGTGGTGCGGGCGGCCGAGCGGCTCGATCATGCGCGTTCGCGGTTGCGGCTGCTGTCGCCCGATGCACAGATCGAACAGGGCTTTTTGCGGCTCGATGACTTGTCGAACCGGCTCTGGGCTGCGTTGCGCTCGGACGTGCAAACGCGGCAGGGCCAACTTGCCGATGCGCGCGCGGCGCTCGCGCGCGTGTCGCCCGAAACGCGCGTGCAGCTTGAGTCCCACCGCCTGCTCTCGCTTTGGAAACGGTTGCAGGCGGCGAGTCCGGCGTCGGTCTTGAACCGGGGCTTCGCGATCGTGCGCGACGAGCAGGGAATGCCGGTGCAGAAAAAAGCCGCGGTCCGAAAAGGACAGCGGCTCGTGAATCAGTTCGCTGACGGCGAGGTGCGGGTGACGGCAGACTGACGCCTCAGAGTTTCGGAAACTTCACCCACTTCGCGCCGAGCTTGGAGCTTTTCACGGCGGTCTCGATGAACGCCATACCCTCGACGCCGTCATCGATCGTGGGGAAATCCAAATCCTTTGGCTGCGGCTGCCCGGTCACTTCCGCTTCGATCGCGCGGAAGGCTTCGCGGTAGATGTTGCCGAATGCTTCGAGGTAGCCCTCGGGGTGGCCGGCGGGGATGCGCGTGAAGCTGCCAGCTCGCGCACCGACGTAGCCGTTCCCTCGCCGCCAAATCTGGCGCGGCTTGTCCGGAAATTTCACGATGAGTTCGTTCGGATGCTCCTGATACCACTCGACGGCGGCCTTCGTGCCGTAGACGCGGAGATTGAGGTTGTTCTCGTCGCCGACGGAAATCTGGGAGGCGTGGAGCACGCCCTTTGCGCCGCCTTTGTAACGGACGAGGATATTGCCGTCGTCGTCGAGCTTGCGTCCCTTCACGAAGGTCGTGAGGTCCGCGCAGAGGGAATCGATCTGCAAACCGGCGACGTAGTGCGCGAGATTTTCGGCATGCGTACCGATATCGCCGATGCAGCCGGCGGCGCCGCTGCGCTTCGGATCAGTGCGCCAGCCCGCCTGCTTCTGTCCTGTGGCCTCGAGGTGCGTCGAGAGCCAGCCTTGCGGGTATTCGACCACCACTTTGCGAATGTCGCCGAGCTCGCCGGCGCGCACCATATCACGCGCCTGCTTCACCATGACGTTCCCGGTGTAGTTGTGCGTGAGCGCGAAAACTTTTTTTGACTTCGCGACGATTTTTTTCAGCGCGCGCGCTTCCGCGAGGTTGAACGTGACCGGCTTGTCGCAGACGACGTTAAAACCCGACTCGAGAAACAGTTTTGCCGGCGGGAAATGCTGGTGGTTCGGCGTGACGATTACGATGAAGTCGAGTCGTGAATCGAGCGGCGCAGCCGACTCGGCACGCGCCATCTCCTCGTAGGAGCCGTAAACGCGCGCCGGATCGAGGAAGAGGTCCGCGCCGGAGGCCTTCGAGCGCTCGGCGTCGGACGAGAAGGCGCCCGCGACGAGCTCGGCCTTGCCGTCCATCTGCGCCGCGATGCGATGCACCGCGCCGATAAACGCGCCGCGCCCGCCACCGATCATGCCAAAACGAAGTTTGCGATTCATAGGGAGCTTCAGCGATCGCTCTTATTGGTTCTTTTTGTCAAAGGCCGCATCGAACGCGAGGGCGCTTGAGGGAAAATCGATCTTGCGGACAAAGGCCGCGGCCTCCGTCGCGCCGTGCACTCGATCCATCCGAATGTCCTCCCACTCGACGGAGAGCGGACCACGGTAACCGACATCGTTTAATGCGACAATGATATCCTCGAACTTGATGTCGCCATGGCCGAGCGAACGGAAATCCCAGAAGCGGCGCGCGTCGCCAAAGCCGACGTGGCCGCCGAAGACGCCCACCGTGCCGTCGCCGTGACCCCACCAGACGTCCTTCATGTGCGCATGGAAAATCCGGCTACCAAACGCGCGGATGAATTTCACATAGTCGACGCCTTGGTAGCCCAGATGCGACGGGTCGTAGTTGAAACCGAAACGCTTGTGGCCCTGCACCGCGTCGATCGCCTTTTGGGCGCTCGCGATGTCGAACGCGATTTCGGTCGGATGAACCTCGAGGGCGAAGTTGACGTTGGCTTTGTCAAACGCGTCGAGGATTGGGCCGAAGCGTTTGCCGAAGTCCGCGAAGCCGGCATCCCAGTAGGCCTGCGAGGTTGGCGGAAACGCGTAAATCGAATGCCAGATCGAGGAACCGGTGAAGCCGTTGACGACGGCGTGAAATTCATCGCGCGATCCGCGGCCGGGTTTGGCGTCGAAGAAAATCCGCGCGGCCTTCGCGGCCGTGATCATGTTTTTTGCGGCCCGCTTGCGCACGCCCTCGGGGTCGCCATTGCCCCAGATTTCCGGCGAAAGGATCGCCTTGTGGCGCTCGTCGATGTGATCGCAGATTGCCTGGCCGACGAGGTGGTTTGAGATCGCGTGGCAAGTCAGTCCGTGCGCGCGGAGCAGTGCCCACTTGTCGTGGGCGTATTTTTTGGAGCTGACGGCCGCTTCGACATCGAAGTGATCGCCCCAGCAGGCGAGCTCGACGCCGTCGTAGCCCATCGATTTGACGAGCGGGGCGAGCTTTTCGAGGGGTAGATCGGCCCATTGGCCGGTGAAGAGGGTGACGGGTCTCGGCATAAAGAGGAGCGGGGTTTAACGAAAGGCGGGGAGATGGTTTCGCCGCGCGATGCGACGGTCGCAACCAAAAATCTGTGGCCAGCGCGCGCGGGGGTTGTTCAACTCGGGGTGTGTTTCGCTGCTTTTCCAGCCTTGGCTGCCCGGACCTGACGCTCGATGAGACCCTCGCGCTTGCGTCGAAGCGCGGGATTGAGGCGGTGGAGCTGCGCTCGCTGGGTGGCACGGTTGAGCTGCACGATTATTTCGCGAAAAAGTTCGGCACGCCGGAGAATCTTGCCGTGCAAGTGCGGGCGAGCGGAGTGCGGGTAGTCGCGCTCAATGCCTCGATGCATCTCGCCGGCGCGACGGAGGCGCAACGGCATCAGCTTGAGGCGTTCGCGCCGTGGGCCGACGCGCTCGGCGCGCGCTGGCTGCGGGTGTTTGATGGAAAAGCGGCGGATGACGATGCCACGTTTTCCGATGCGCGGGCGACGTTGCAGTGGTGGCGGGCGCTGCGGGCTCTGCGCGGCTGGTCGTGCGATGTGATGATCGAGACGCACGACTCGCTGTTTACCGGAGAAAAAATCCGCCATTTTCTCGCGGCGGCGCCGGGCACCGCGATTTTATGGGATGCGCATCATACTTGGCGCAAGGGTAGCGAGGATCCGTTGACCACGTGGCAGGCGATCCGCGAGAGCGTGGTGCACGTGCATGTGAAGGACAGCGTCGGCTTGCCGAGCGCGCGGCACCCGTTTACCTATACGCTGCCGGGTGACGGCGTTTTTCCGATCGCTCCACTGCTCGGGGCGCTGCACGCGGATAATTTTTCGGGTCCGGTCAGTCTCGAGTGGGAAAAACTCTGGCACCCGTATTTGCCGCCACTCGATGAGGCCTTGCGCGTGGCGTCAGACCGCGACTGGTGGTAAGGCTACCTAAAATCGGGCCCAAAAGGTTGGCGTGCGGCTGGCTGGAGCGGACGTTTCAACCCGCCGAGACGCAGCGTTCATCTTGGACGTCGGTAACGTTGGGCACCGACAAGTTGATTTGCGATGTCTCGACGAAATGATGTGCCAACAATGGTCGGTCGCTAGGAGATGAGCGAAATGCTGGCGGTCCGAAATGTCCGCCAAGGGTGAATCGTGACCGGAAAGACCTGCCAAGAGTTTCGAACAAGAAGCTGCGGGCGGGGCTTAGACGCGTGAAATTCCGGTGCTCTGCTCTAAATGAGATTGCCTCGAATTAGTGGACACAGACAACCGCGTTGACGGGTAGCTGTTTGGTCGCTTGCGAGGACAGGA
>CAITWF010000002.1 GCA_903896015.1 uncultured Opitutia bacterium
CTCTTCGCCGGCGACGGGCACCAGCGCCGTTTCAGGCTCACCCACGGGGTGACCGCTTTCTCGGCCGATGTTCTCATTCATCGGCCCGGCAGCCAATCACATCCGGCATTTCTTGTCCCGCTCAACCGCCGTCTTTAGGTTGATTTATTATTTTTGAAAAGCGCACCGGTGCGCCGCTCCTCCCACTCTACTGCGAACACGCCGCCAAGGCTCTTCACCGCTTGGCCGTCCCTCATCATTTGTTGACCTCCAATTCCGACGAAAAAAGAGGCGCGCTGACTCGCAGCGCACCTCGTGGCGTAACCGTCAAAAAATTTTCGCGCTTACTTCACCGGGATGGTGATCGCGACGAAGCGGGCCGTGCCGCGGTAATAGATGGCGAGTAAATTCCGCTGACCGGGCGGGTTGAGCGCCGCCTTGGCCGATGCGAGATCGGTCACAGGAGTGCGGTTGATTTCCATGATCACCACGTCTTGCGCGAGACGATCGCGGAATGGTGAATCCTCGGCCAGATCGGTAACCACGACGCCAGTCACGCGCTGATCGGTGATGCCAAGCTTGCGGCGCAAGTCGGGCGTAAGCGGTGCGGCGTTTACGCCGGCAAGAAGTTCGTTCGGATTGTCGACGAGCTGGCCGAGCGTGACATCGACGACCTTGTCCTTGCCGTCGCGGAAAATTTTCAATTTCGCGGTTGAGCCAGGCTCCATTTGCGCGATTTTGAGGCGCAGATCGTCGAGCGTGGTAACGGCGTGATCGTTGATGCCGAGGATGACATCCGTGCGCTTGAGGCCCGCTTTTTCCGCGGGGCTGCCGACAGTGATGTCGCTAATCATGACGCCCTTCGTGTCCTTCGGCAGGCCGAGTTGCTCTGCAAAATCGGACGTCAGCGGATCGGTGGAGACGCCGAGGAAGCCGCGCGAAACTTTGCCGGTCGCGATCAGGCTGTTCATGATCGACGCGGCGAGGTTCGTGGGAATGGCGAAGCCGATGCCAATGCTTCCGCGGTTGGGCGAGATGATAGCGGAGTTGATACCGACGAGGCGGCCCTTCGCGTCAACGAGCGCGCCGCCGGAATTGCCCATGTTGATCGCAGCGTCGGTCTGAATGAAATCCTGATAAGCGACGCCATCGTCGGCGAGGCCGGCAATACTTCGGCTTTTCGCCGAGATGATGCCCATCGTGACGGTCTGGCCGACGCCGAGCGGATTGCCGACGGCGAACACGACGTCGCCCACGCGCGTCTTCGCACTGTCGGCGAGCGTGACGGTGGGCAGGTTCTGCGCTTCTATTTTCACGACGGCGACATCGGTCTTCGGATCGGTGCCGATGACTTTGGCGATGAACTCGCGTTCGTCGGAGAGCGAGACCTTCAACTCGTCGGCGCCTTCGACGACGTGGTTGTTGGTGAGGATATAGCCGTCCGGCGAAACAATCACACCGGAGCCGAGGCCCTCCTGTTTGCTTTCGCGTTCCTGATCGGGGATGCCGAACTGGCGGAAAAACGGATTCACCGCGACGCGCTCGCGCACCGTCTTCGACGAATAGATCGAGACCACGGCTTTCTGCACGGGCTCGACGATGTCGGCGTAGCTGGCGACGACGGGAGACTTTCCATCGGAGACGGGCGTCGTGTCGATGCGTAGGTCGGGCTTTTTGGCGGGCGCAGCCACGACCGTGGCGGGCTTGGCCTCCTTGGAATCTTTCGCGGCGAGGCCGGCGGTAACTGCGACGGCAAACGCGGCGAGAAGCGCGAGGCTGGAGAGAAGCTTGGAATTCATGGCGGGAAAACGACTGGAGGTGGGCGGTAAAGTTCCCCTCGGCGCTGCAACTGCAACCGCTTGGAGCGGGAAATTCTCGGGCGCAGACAAAACCGCGCGGCGGCGGCGCTTAGAAGCCCTTGATCCGGAAAAGACTGGTGACGCTCTCGTTGCTGTTGATGCGCTGGATCGCCTGGCCGAGGAGCGAGGCGATGCTGAGCACGGTGATCGGCAGGCCGTGGGTGTCGATCGGCGTGGAGTTGGTGGTGATGAGTTCGTCGATCAGGCCGCCCCTGAGGCGTTCGAGCGCCACTTCGTTGAGGATGCAGTGGCTGACGGCGGCGCGCACGCTCTTGGCGCCGTGCTCGCGGAGGATCTTTGCGGCGGCAGTGAGGGTGCCAGCGGTCTCAGTGATGTCGTCGACGAGTAGAATGTCGCAGCCCTCGACTTCACCGACGACGTTGATCGCCTCGACCTTGGTGGCGCTCTTGCGCTTTTTCGCGACGAGCGCGAGACCGGCGCCAAGCACGTCGGCGTAGGCGGCGGCCATCTTCATGCCACCGACGTCAGGCGAGCAGACAACGAGGTTGTCGCGTTTCTGCTTAGCGAAATATTCGAAGAACACCGGCGAGGCGAAAAGGTGATCGACCGGGATGTCGAAGAAGCCCTGGATTTGCTGCGAGTGCAGATCCATCGTGAGGATGCGGTTCGCACCGGCGGAGACGAGAAGGTTGGCCACGAGCTTCGCGGTGATCGGGACGCGGGGCTGGTCCTTGCGATCCTGGCGCGCGTAGCCGTAAAACGGCAGCACGGCGGTGATGCGCTGCGCCGAGGCGCGCCGCGCGGCATCGATCATGATCAGGAGTTCGACGAGGTGATGATTTGTCGGCGGGCACGTGGACTGGATGATGTAGACATCGTGACCGCGGACGTTTTCGTTGATTTTAACGAACGACTCGCCGTCGGGAAAACTGGTGACGGTGGCCTCGCCAAGCGGCAGGCCGATCGAGCGGCAAATTTCCTCAGCGAGAGGTCGGTTGGAGTTGCCCGTGAAGATTTTCAGCCGCGATTCACCCATGCGCCGCAGCGTGACGAGATCGTGCCGGGGCGGAAGACTTTTTTGCGTCAGCGCGCTGCGGCCTCAAGGGCATCGACGCGCTTGAAGAGATCGGGGAGTCGCTGGTGGAGAATCGCGAGGCGGCGCTCGAGCTGAAACGGAATGGCCGGCGTGCCGTTGACGAAAGCGCCGGGTGCGACGTCGGAGGTGATTCCGGCCTGGCCGCCGGCCTTCGCGCCCTTGCCGATCGTGATGTGGCCGCCGAGGCCCGCCTGGCCCCCGAGCACGACGTAGTCTTCGAGTTTCGTGCTACCGGAAATACCGACCTGCGAGCAAAGGAGGCAGTGGCGGCCGATGACGACGTTGTGCCCGATCTGGACGAGATTATCGATCTTCGTCCCCTCGCCGACCGAGGTGCGGCTGAAGCGGGCGCGATCGAGCGTGGTGTTGGAGCCGATCTCCACATCGTCGCCGATGACGACGTGGCCAACCTGCGGGACTTTTTCGTGACGGCCTTTCACGAACTCGTAGCCGAAACCGTCGGATCCGATCACGACTCCGGGCTGAAGCCGCACGCGAGCGCCGAGCACGCACTCGGTCGCCACGATCACGCCTGGCATGATCCATGAGTCGTCGCCGACGCGGACGTTGCGGCCAAGAAAAACCTGCGCCTGCACGTGCGCGCGCTCACCGACGATCGCACCGGACTCGATCACGCAGAGCGGGCCGATCGTCGCGGTGGCGGAAATCTTCGCATCGGGTGCGACGACCGCGGACGGATGAATTCCCGGCGCGGGCTTTGGCCAAAGCCCGGCCTCGATGCGCGCACAGATGCGCGCGAGCGCGACGGAGGGATTTTCGACGAGGAGAAAGAGTTGGTTCGCAGCGGGCCCGCCCGCGAAATCCGATGGCAGCAACACGATTGAGGCGCGCGTAGCGGCGACCTCAGGCTTGTATTTCGGATTGCCGAGAAACGACAGGTCGCCGGGCGCGGCGTCGGTGAGCGAGGCGAGGCCACGAATTGTTTCGGTGGTGGCGCCGCGCGTGGATTTGGGTTGGACGAGCGCGGCGATGTCGGCCGGAGAAAACGAAACCTGCATGGGCGTGAGCGTGGGGGTTTCACGACGCGGTGCAATTCAGCAAAACAAAAGCCCCGCTCAGCAATGAGCGGGGCCAGATTTTTGCGTGAAACGCGAAAAGCGATTACTTCTTCGGGTTCAGGTTCACGTTCACCGCCGGAGCACCGGAGGCCGAGGCAGCAGCGGAAGCCGCCGGGGCGGTCGGCGAGCCAGCCGGGCGATCCTTGTTGATCTCCTTCGCGACGTCATCGGTGATGTCGTAGGCCGGATCTGAGTAGATGATGTTCGGGATGAGGAAGAGCGACGGACCCGACTTGTCGAGGAGGAGCGTGGCGCCCTTGCGCTGAGCGACCGTCGAAGCAGTCTTGGAAATTTCCTCAAGGATGAGCGCCTTGTAGGTCTGCATGCGCTGCTGGAGGGAATTGCGGGTGTTCTGAATGAAGGTCTGCACTTCCTGCTGTTTCTGCTGGATGGAGCCGAGCTTCTTCTGGGCCTCGTTCTGCGCGCTGGACTTCGCCTCGGCGGTGAGCGCGGGATTACCGGCCTTGTCATTGAGGGCCTTGTATTCCTCAACGAGGGAGTTACCCTCCTTGTTCATACGGTCGACTTCCTCTTGGGCCTTTTGATCGTCGGCCTGGAGCTGGGCGTTCTTCTCGACGGTCTTGTAGTGAGTGTCGTAGAGCTTGGCCATGTCGACGACGTAGAGCTTCACGGCCGGCTGCGCCTGGGCGGCGAGCGTAAGCGCGCCAAAGGCGACGGCGGCAATGAGGGTTTGAATGGTTTTTTTCATGGGTGTGTGTCTAAAGGGAAGCGGTTACGAAAGCAGAATCAGTATTGGGTGCCAAAGGAAAAATTGAACTGGTTTCCCTTCTTGTTGGTAGTGCCGGTGCTATCCTTCGATCCGGTGAGCGGGATGCCGAAATCGAGGCTGAGCGGCGAGCCGGCGACCTGCAGGCGGAGGCCGATGCCGAAGTTGTCGTTGTAGTTGACCGGGCTGAAATCGTAGGCGCCCTTGTTGACGAAACCGGCGTCGTAAAACAGCGCCCACCGGATCGGACTGACGATATCCATCGAGTATTCGGCGCTGAAGAAGCCGTAGGTTTTGCCACCGATCGGTTCGCCGGCGGTGTCGCGCGGGCTGACGTCACGGAATTCGTAGCCGCGCAGCGTCGTCGGGCCGCCGAGGTAGAACTTGTTGTAGTAGGCAACGCCGGGCGTGAAGTAGAGCTGGTTGCCGTTGACATCCTTCGCGAGCGAGCCGTCGAGATTCTTTTGCGGGTATTGCTTGTTGCTGTCGCCGAAGCTGTCGATCACGCCACCACGAAGGCGGAGGCTGAGCACCTGCGCCTGCGTCTCAAACACGGGGAAAAACTGCGAACCACGGAACTCGAAGCTGTAAAAATTATTGATTTTGCTGCCGCCCAGTGGACCACCGGCGATTGCGGTGTCGAACTGCATGTAATTGCCCGAGGTGGTATTGATGATCTTGTCGCGCGTGTCGCGCAGGAGCTGGAAAGAGACTTTCGAGAGCGCGTTGTTGCCGGCGAGATCCTGAATGACCGACGAGGCCGTCGACGACACGTCCTTGATGTCGACGATTTGGTAGGTGTAGGAAATGCGTCCTTCGACGAGCTCGAACAGGCGCTTTGAGAGGTAAACTTCCGCGCCGGTGTCGATTTCCGTGTAGAACGTGCTGTTATATTCCGAGCTCGTGCGGAAAATGCTGAAGCCGAGGCGCAGCTGCTTCTGAAGGAAATACGGCTCTTCAAACGACAGCACCGCCTCGCTCGAACGCGAGCCGAGCTGGAGTCGCAGGCGGAATTTCTGGCCGTCGCCCTGGAAGAAGGAACGGCGGTTGAACATATCGAAATTCGACTGCGAGACCTCGGTGAAGAGCGTCGCGCGCTCGAGGGAGCTAAAGCCGGCGCCGAAGGTAAGGTTGCCGGTGCGGCCTTCGCGCACGGCGACGCGGAGATTGCGGCGGCCGGGGATGTTGCCGGCGGTCTCCTGCTCGGAGACATCGACGGAGTCGAAGAAGCGCGTGTTTTCGAGGCGGAGCTTGGAGATTTTTTCGAGCACGGTGCTGAAGACATCGCCGGGGCCGAGCACGAGTTCGCGGAGGATGACGGTGCTCTTGGTCTTCGTGTTGCCCTCAATGACGATGGACTCGACGTTGAAGCGCTCGTTTTCCAGAATCTGGTATTCGACGTCGATGTTGCCCGATTCAAGGTTCGGTTTGCGGATCAAATGGACGCGCGTCTCGATATAGCCGTCCTTGCCGTAGAAGTCGCGAAGGCGCTCCTCATCTTTGTCGAGCTTCGAGGGCGTGAAGATGAAGCCGGTCTTCTGCCGAGCCACGCGGCGCAGCAGCGCGGAGGTATAGAGCTTGTTGCCCGAGAACGACACTTCGCCGATGTGATACTGGCGGCCCTCGTTGACCTCGATCGTAAGGAGGAGGCGGTCGGGCTTCGGGTATTCGAAGCGGACCTTGTCAGCGCCGATTTCGACGTCGAGGAAACCCTGCTCGCGATAATAGTCGCGGAGCTTGTCTAGATCATCGTCGAACTGGTCGTCCTTGTAGCGGCCGGAGCCGGTGAGCCAGGAGAACATCCACCATTTCTTCGTCTCCATCTCACCCTTGAGCTTGGCGGCCTTGATGTGAGCGTTGCCGACGAACTTGACGTCGGCGATCTTCACCTTCGCGCCTTCGCGAATCTTGAAGACGACCGTGCCGAAGCCCCCCGCGCGATCGAGGTCGATCGTCTGGGTTACTTGAACCTGATTGTAGCCGGCCTTCTGGTAGAATTCGCGGAGTTTCTCGGCGTCTTCCTTGGCCTGGCGCTCGTCGAGGGCTAGGTTGGCGCGCGTCTTTACTTCCTTTTCGAGGCGCGAGGTTTTTTCCTTCACGTTGCCCTCAAACTTGACCGCGCGGACGCGGTATTTCGGAGTGACCTCGATGATGAAGTTGAACGTGTTCGCCTCGACCTGCTCCTGCTTGATCTGGATGTATTCGAACAGCGCAGTGCGATACAGTGCGCGATAGTCGCGATCGATCATGGCATCGTCGAAATCGCCGCCTTCGCGGAGCTGCATGTTGGCGCGGACGACCTGCTCGTTCACGTTGGCCGTGCCAACGAACTTGATCGTGATGGTGCCGACCTTCGACAGAGGTGCAGCGGGAGCCTGGGACTGAGCGGCGGGGGCCGGGGCCTGGGCCCAGACCGGACTGCCACCCGCCCCCAACCCCAAAATCGCCAAAAATAAGGATGTGACCCTACGAACAGGGTTACTGATGAAAGTTTTCAAAGCGGGTGATGTCTCGAAGGAAAGTAAGCTTCAATTCTCCTACCGGGCCGTTTCGTTGCTTGGCAACGATTAACTCCGCCGAGTCAGCGGCAACTTGGAATTTTTCGTCTGCATCACGGGGTCGGGCAAGCATGAGAACTACGTCGGCGTCTTGCTCTATCGAGCCGGATTCGCGCAAATCCGCCAGTTTTGGCGTGCGGTTCTCCTTTTCGGACGAGCGGTTGAGCTGGGATAATACAAGCACGGGCACGTTGAGTTCCTTCGCGAGCGATTTTAGGCCGCGGGAAGCCTCGGCGACCTGCTGTTCGCGGGGCATCTTGCCGTCGGTCGGACTGAGCAACTGGAGGTAGTCGACGACGATGAAGCCGAGCGGATGCCGCGCGTGAATGCGGCGGGCCTTCGCCCGCAACTGCATGATCGAAAGCGCGCTCGAATCATCGATAAAGATCGGGGCCTTGGAAAACTCGTCCGCGGTCGCGACCAGGCGGTTCTGCTCGTCGCCGTTTTTCGAGAGCAGGCCGTCGCGGAGGAGCTTCATGTTCACCCGTGCGCGCGAGCAGAGCATGCGCAGTGCGAGTTGCGAGGCGCTCATTTCGAGCGAGAAGACCAGCACGCCAACGGGTTCGCCGCGGTGCGGCATGGCGGCGGCCTCCGCAAAATTGAGTGCGAGCGAAGTTTTACCCATCGAGGGGCGCGCCGCCAAAATGATCATTTCCTGGCGCTGGAAGCCCCACATCAGCGCGTCGAGATCCTTGAAGCCCGACGAGACGCCCGTGAGTTCGCCCTTCTTCATCAGCATCTTCGTAATGACGTTCATCGCCTCGCGCGTAGGTTCGCGCATCTGCTTGGCGCTCTCAGACACGCGATTCTGAGTGACCGCAAAAATCCGCGTCTCCACCTGATCGACAAACTCATCGATACCGCCGGAGAAATTGTAGCACTCCTCGACCGCGCCCGTCGCCGAGCGGATGATTTCACGCAGCAGCGACTGCTCGCGGACCTTGTCGATAAAGTAACCCGCCTGCGCGGTCGTCGGAATCCGCGACGACACCTGCGTGAGAAACGCGTAGCCGCCGACCGTATCGAGCTGTTTCGCGGTCTTCAGCTCCTCGGCCACGACCGAGACATCGATCGGCTGCTGGCGGTTGTAGAGATCGAGCAGACGCTCGAAAACGATGCCGTGCTTGGGGTCGTAAAACGACTCGGGCCGGATGCGCGCCTCGAGGCACCGCGAAATCACATCCGATCCGTCCAGCAGGCAGCACGAAAGCAAATATTCCTCCGCTTCGATGCTGTGCGGCAGGGTGCGCCCGACGGGGGCCGCACTGCGCTGGGGAAAGGAAATTGCTTCGTCAGCCATGAGGAGTTATCAGTGAGAGCGAGCGGCGAGAGTGCGGCAACCATTGGTTTCTAACATTCTGTTCGCAAAAACAAGAAGGCCGCGTCCGAAACTGGACGCGGCCTTCGAAAAACAAAGGACAGCGATCGATTACGTGCGGCGCGGCTTGCGCTCGCGGCGCTCGGGCCGCTCAAATTCCTTGAACTTGTCGACCGGCTTCGGCGCCTCGGGGGCCGCGACCTCGATCGGGTTTTCCGAGACGACGTCGAAGCTGATGTCGACCGAAACATCGGCGTGCAGCTTGATCTTCACTTCGTGCTTGCCGAGCGTTTTGACCGGCGTGTGAAGGTGGATCTTCTTCTTGTCGATCGTGATGCCGGCCGCGACGAGCTTGTCGTAGATATCCTGCGAGGTGATCGCGCCAAACATCTTGCCGCCTTCGCCCGTCTTCACGGCGAACGCGAGGCTCGTCTTCTCGAGCTGCTTGGCGAGCTCCTGCGCGCCCGAAAGCTCGGATTGTTCGCGCGAGGCGCGACGCGCCTTGAGCGCATCGACGTGCTTGCGGTTGGCCGCGTTGAGCGGCACCGCGATCTTGCGCGGGAGGAGAAAATTGCGGGCGTAGCCAGCGCGGACTTTGACTTGATCGCCTTCTCCGCCGAGGCCTTCGACGGGTTTGACGAGGAGGATTTCTGTGTGAGCCATGTTGGTTGGTTTTCTGAGGGTCCGCGCGAGGCGGGATTGCGGTTGCCGGGTGTCACGACGGCCCTTGCCGCCGACGGCGCCGGGTAAACGGCGCCGCTCCGATAAGTGTTGGCGAGGAGGGGTTGGCCTAGAACGGCACGTCCTCGTCGAGGTTTTCCTGTGCGCCTGGCTTCGACGCACCGCGCGAAGGCGGCGAGTGACGCTCGGGCGAGGCGGTTTGATCGATGCCGGGTTCGGAAGCCGCGGGCGCTCCGCTGCCTGCCCCGCCACCGCCCCGGCCGTCGCCGAGGAATTGAAACTGTTCGAGCACAACCTTCATGCGGCTGCGCTTTTCTTTCGTGTTCTTGTCTTCCCACTGATCGAGACGGAGGCGGCCTTCGACGTAGAGCGGACGGCCCTTCGTGACATATTTCGCGATCGTCTCGCCCTGTTTGCCCCACGCCTCGACATCGATGTAGGTGACTTCCTCGCGCGTCTCACCCGACTCCATTTTGAACTGGCGGTTGATCGCGAGGGAAAACTGGCAAATGGACGTGCCCTTCGGCGTGACGCGCAACTCGGGGTCGCGGGTCAGGTTGCCCATGAGGAGGACTTTGTTGAGGGCGGGCATGGCGGGGGTGCGGCGCGGGGCGCCCGTTAGGCCGACTGAATGAAGGTGCGGTAAACGCTCTGGTTGAGGCGGAGCTTCTCGCGCAAGTTCGCGGGCGAGTCTGCCGGGCCTGAGAACTTGATCTGCACGTAGTGCGCAGCGGTGAGCTTCTTATCGGTGACGCGCACGAAATCCTTCCGGCCAACGTTTTCGACGGCGGAGACTTCGCCCTTCACTTCGGCGATGACTTGCTTCACGCCCTCGATCATCTGATCGACGGTTTCCTCGCGACCGCGATTGTCGAGGATGAAGGAGGCGCGGTAATTGCGTTTGGTGGCGTTCATTTGGATTCTCTGCGATTGAGCTGATTCATGGCGGCTTCGGCGCCGCGGGAGAGCAGCAGGTCGAGTCCGGACACGTGGGTTTCGAGTTTTTGGTTTAAGAGTGTGTGTTGTTCGGGAGTAAATTTTCCGAGGACGAAGTCTGAGAGGTCCATCTGCGCGGGCTGCTTCGGGCCGATGCCGATCCGGTAGCGGACGAAGCCGTCACCGAGGTGCTCCAACAAACTCGCCACGCCATTGTGCCCGCCGGCACTGCCGGTGACGGTAACTTTGACGAGCCCGAGAGCGATCGTGAGGTCGTCGTAGACGGCGGCGATCGAGGCGGGGGCGATTTTGTAGTAGCGCGCGAGCGCGCCGACCGCGCGGCCGCTGTCGTTCATGAACGTCAGCGGCTTCACGAGCCAACGCGTGCGGCCGGGCGTATCCCAGCGCGCGATCTCCGCCTCGAACTGCGGCACGTGTTGCCACGCGAGGCCGTGATTTTTGGCGAAGGCATCGAGGACCACCCAGCCGAGATTGTGGCGGGAGGTCTCGTATTCGCGGCCCGGATTGCCGAGGCCGGCAACGAGCGAGAGGGACATGACTCAAAGAACATTCGCCAAACCCCGACGCGGTGAGGCAGCAGGGCGGCGGGGAAAAACAAGAATTACTTCTTGGCGGGGGCAGCGGGCTTCGCGCCGGCGGCGGGAGCCGCGGCCTTGGCACCTGCGGCGGGAGCGGCACCAGCGGCGGGCTTCGCACCGGCAGCGGGTGCAGCGGCACCTGCGGCGGGAGCGGCACCCGGAGCAGCGGCGGCGCCTTCGGCGGGAGCAGCGGCGGCACCTTCGACCGGCGCGGCGGCGACGACTTCCTGCACAATTTCGGCGACCGGCTCGACGCACGACACGACCGGCTGGCCCTTGGTATCGAGCAGCTCGACGCCCGGGACGGATTTGACCGCGCCGACCTTGATCGTCTCACCGACCTTGAGCTCGGTGACGTCGATCGAAATGGCCTCGGGCAGATCCTTCGGCAGGCAGCGGATGCGGAGGAGCTGGGTGTTCATTTCCAACACGCCGCTCTGGTTCTTAACGCCAAAGGACTCGCCGACGATGCGCACCGGCACGCGGATTTCAAATTTTTCGTCCGCCTTTACTTCCTGAAGGTCGACGTGGAGATATTTGTCCGTGATCGGATCGCGTTGCACTTCCTGAAGGAAGGACAGGGCCGTGTCGGCTTTGTCGGAGCGGGAGAGCTCGACGAGCACCGCGCGGCCGCCGACGGTTTTGAGGAGGCGGACGAATTCCGGTCCTTCGATGGAGAGTAGCTCCGGGCTGGTATGCTTCCCGTAAAGAATCGCGGGAACGCGGTTGGCTTTGCGGAGGCGGCGGGAGGCGCTGCGGCCCGTCTGGGCGCGCGGCGTGACGTTGAGTTTGAACTGTTGTTTCATGGATTTCGTTCCCCCTGTCACCCCGGAATTGGAGGCAGGCGTAGTGGAAAAGGGATTGAGGTGATAGGAGCGGCCTGGCTGAAGGCAACTAAAACTTTGCACCCCGCCGCCCGCCCAAGAGGGGATGGAAATGCCCCCACGGAGTCCGTCTAGCAGACGCCCGATGCCCTGCGGCCCGCCACCCCTTTTCCGCGAAATGATTGGGGACTTAAGCCCGAGCCGCGCCGACGCACAGCCAAAGAAAAAAAGGCTGACGATGCGCCCGCGCCGATCGAATCCTCTGCACACAGCCCCTCCCCTTTCCCATGCCAACGAAACATCGCGTCTTCACGACGCCCGTCCCCAACGTTTACCCCCACTACGTCGCCAAAGCGGAAAAAAAGGGCCGCACGAAAGCCGAGGTTGACACCGTGATGTGCTGGCTGACCGGTTACACGCCGCGGCAACTCGACAGGCATTTAAAAAAACAAACCGACTTTGAGACCTTCTTCCGCGACGCACCGAAACCAAACCCGTCACGCACGTTGATCACCGGCACGATCTGCGGCGTGCGGATCGAAGCGATCGAAGAACCGACGATGCGCGAAGTTCGTTACCTCGACAAACTCGTCGACGAATTGGCTAAGGGGAAACGGTTGGAAAAGATTTTGCGGGCGTAGCAACCCACGCGTTGCTCCGGACGTTCCCCGGCGACCGGACTCACCGGCCGCCAGCACACACAAAAAAGCCGCGGGTAACGTGCCACCGCGCGGCCGTGAAGTCTCAATGATAGGATGCCTCAGGCGTGGACCGCGTGACCTTCCAGTGTCATTTCACTCTCCGAACGACAGTGATGCGCTTCGTCCGCCGATGCCTGCAGCATCTCGTTTTGATCGGCGGTAAGGAGTGCGAGGATTTGTCCGTGGGTTTCCTGGTGCAGCTTCTTCGTCGCGGCGCAACGGGCCGTTTGCGCGGCGGTGAGTTGGGCGATCTTGGTTTTCTGCTCGTTCGTCAGTTTCATCGACTCGACGAGTTGTAGGGCCTCTTCGAGACGATGCACGGCGCAGGTGGAATCCAGGCCGCCGGAGGTCGGCGCCGAGTGGGCGGGCGTTACGGGTGGCGTAGTGCGAGCGACCGGTAGGTTGGACTTGGCGTTGGGTGAGGCGACGGGCGCCGTGGGTTTTTGTGATGTGACCATGTGGGAAGCATGCACTCATTCGCGCGCTCGCGGTATGGGGTGTTATCCAAGGCAAGGGCGTCGGCCAACGCCGACAAGCACCCCTTCGCAGGCCATCAAGTACCGCTCGTGGGAATCCGCGATCGCCGCCCACCGGATCGCTCGACCAGATGCCGCCAAAGAATAACGGCCGATCCTCGGGCAGGCTGAAACGCACTCCCCTCTTTGCGCCCTCCGAGCCCGTCCATTCAAAAAACCCGTCGGCCGCCGCCACGCAGCGCTGATAGCGCGCGGAGTGTTTCCAGATGTTCTTCGCGAGGAGCGCATCGTCGCGCGCGTTGACCACACGAGCCGGCTCTTCAGCTCCTTTTCGTAGTAAGGCCAGACGCCCCAGCGCATCATCGAAAGGGCGCCCCCGCCCTCGCCCTGACAAGCGACGGGCATGTACTCCTCCAACCAACCCCAAGTCTCCGCCGCGTGATCCGCGAGGAGTTTTCCGACGATGTCCGCGATCGCCCGCTCGAACGCCTGCACTTCAGCGACCTTGGCGCGATTGTAGCGATTGCACATGACGACTGTAATCAGAGCGTTTTCTGCGTTCCGCGAAAAACGCTAGCTTGCGGTCGATCCGTGCCACTCTTGCTTTCAGCAATGGCGGCTCACACCGGGCGCGCATTCGGTCCACCGAGTCTTTGCGCCCCCCAGCACTGAGATCGAGGCCGCCGTGCAGGCTGGGCTGGCCTCGCGTCGGGACCCTGGCACGAAAGCAAATGGACGTTGACAAGCAGGGGCGCGGCGCTGTTTTTCATCCCTTCTTTCGACTGGCGGAGGCCAGCGAAGCCACGTTGCCCGGTAGCTCAGTGGCAGAGCAGGTGACTGTTAATCACTTGGTCGCTGGTTCGATCCCAGCCCGGGCAGCCAATGAGGCCCAATGACTTACACGTCGTTGGGCCTCTCCATTTGCAGGTGTCTTGTCGCGGACTTGATGCGTTTCGGGGGCGTCCAGCCAGAGGTGCTTAGTGGGTGTTTGCGGCGAAAAACCGGGTGTTAGTTCGCTCTTTATTCTTCGAATAAAGAAGCGAAAGGGGGCGTTCTGACAGGAGCCAATTTGGGCGGGACTGGCGCACCGGATTTGCCGCCTTGGTGGCACACGAGAAGGCAGCCGGAAAACGTGACCGTTCCCTAACGTTTTCCGGGTTACTCTTGCCCACACCGGCCTGCGTCCCCAGTTTTTGCTGCAATCGCCGCAAATGCAGCTATGTAAACGAGCATGGCATCCAGCAAACTACTGTTCCAAGCCCTGACCCAAACTCGTCACGTTGCCGCAATAAATGAGTTGTTGGGAATGGCGAATGTTTCTGCGGTTTGGGGAAGTGTTGCCTTCGCACGCGAGGACGGTGTTAAGGCGGTCGGGGCTGCTTTGGCTGGGGTTGGTGGGCGGGCCAAGCTCTTCGTCGGAGTCCGCAACGAAATTACTTCGAGCCAAGCATTGGAGGCTCTTCTGGCGACCGGTGCAGAAGTCTTGCGCCCAAAGCCGATCTCGGACTGCCCGCGCAGGAAAACAATTTTGGCTACCACGCCAACACCGCCGAGACCGCCCTGCTACTCTCGAACGCGCCCGGCACCGTCGACATGTCCGTCGCCGTGTGCGAGTATTCCGGCCGCATCGACGACCCGGGCGAACTGCGAGCCGAACGCGCCCCCGCCACCATGGCCTGGATCACGTCCGATCTCTCGAAGTCGGGGATCATGGGCGACGCTCCCGCCGGCACCCCCGAACGAGGCGTAAAGTGGACCGACCTTACCGCTGCGGCATACGCCGCCTCTATTACCGATGTCGCTCGCGCCGGCCGTAGCGAATTCAGAGCGCGCTGACCGCCCGCATTCCGGGCAGAAGCCAACCGCGCGCGGTGAGGCTGTCGTGCGGCCAGTCGCTTGTGCGTCGCCCGAGATTTTCCGAGGGCATTCTCCTTGCTTGTTAAGCTTTGGTGAAATATCCCGGCCACGCTTAACATCAGCAACCTCGCGGCACACCTCCGCGAAATTATATCCTATCGACCCATGAAGAAATACTACCTCATAAAACCGTCGGTGTGGCTCTCGCTCATCACCGCGGTCAGCATGCTACCGATCGCCTCGGCGCAACAAGCCGCGCCCGCGGCACCTGAAGACGCAACCAAGCTCGATAAATTCGTCGTCACCGGATCCTCGATCAAGCGTCCGAATGACTATGGCGCTCTCCCGCTTGACGTAATCACGCCCGCCGAACTCGACCAACAGGGTGTCACGAGCGTCGAGCAGATGATCATGAATCTGAATGTTAACGGCAACTCGCTCGACAATCTTGCGAGCAATAACGATGTCGCCACCACGGGCGCCGCCGGGCGTGGCAACAACGGCATTTCGGGCGCCAATCTCCGCTACCAAGGCTCGAACGCAACGCTTGTTCTCGTAAACGGTCGCCGCGTCGCGCAGTCCGGCCTCAACGGCGGCGGTGTGGTCGATCTCAACTCGATTCCGATGCAGGCCATCAAGCGCGTCGAAATCCTCAAGGACGGCGCGTCATCGATCTACGGCACCGACGCAATCGGTGGTGTCATCAATTTCATTCTGCGGGACGACTTCCAGGGATTGGAAGCCAAGTCCGGCTTCGACGTTACCCAAGAGGGGGGTGGCAACATCTATCGCGCCTCGGCCGTCGGCGGTTACGGCAACCTCAACAAGGATCACTACAACCTGATGGCCTCTGTCTCGTATTCCAAGAGCACGGCGCTTTTCGGCACGCAGCGCTCGTGGGTGAATACGCTGCAACCGGATCGCGGGCTTTCCACCGATACGCGCGGCACAAATTACGCCACACTATCCGGTGTCGCCACGGTCCCCAGCGTTCTCAAAGGAGCTACCAGTAATGCCACCTTCCTTGACACGGCCACTGGTCTGCAGGTCGGCACGGTCAATACGCTCATCCTGCAAGGTCCCGCCGCCTATGCCGGCACCGGGATGGCTCCATATGACTGGCAACTCTGGGGTGGCGGCAGCGCGGCCAACAAATACGGCGCAACGCAGGACACCGGCGTGGTGGCCGCCATCATGCAGCCGATTAAGAACACGAGCTTCGTGACCTCTGACGCCTACAAGCTTGGCGATAATATTTTCCGATTCGAAGGCATGTTCGGCCGTGCGAATTCGACCAAATATTTCTCCCCTCAGCAGATTCAGACTGCGGCCAGCACCAGCACGACCAGTCTGCCTAATGGCACGGTCGTGGCCAATCCGCTCGCGGGTCTGGCCTATCCGAGCACCGGCGCCGGCTACGCCGCCGTGTTTAACACGCTGGTCGCGGCCTTCCCTCAACTGGCCGCCAATAACGGCCTTCCGATGACGTTACGGTGGCGCCTCTATCCCGGCGGTGACCGCATCTACACCACCCAGAGCGATACGTGGCGTGTCTTGGCTTCCGCCGAGGGGCCGCTTTCCTTTCTCACGGGGTGGGACTATCGGACCAGTGTTTCCCGGTCCTATAACAAGAGCTATTCGACGCTCCAAAACGGTTATTACTACACGGCCGGTCTCGCCAACCTCATCGACACGGGCGTCCTGAATCCGTTCTCTCTCACGCAGACACCCGCCGCCCTCACGGCGCTGCAGGGCATCTCTGCCAGTGGCGTCAAGCTCTACGGTGGCGACTACACGACCAACAATTTCGACCTCTCTGCCTCGGGCAAGATTTGGAAACTGCCGGCCGGTGATTTGCAAGGGGCGCTGGGCGTGAATTACACCCAAGAAGGATTTACGCTGGCCGGCGACAACCGCCCCGACGCCAATAGTCCAGCCACGGGGCTGATCGCCAGCGCCCCCTTCGACAACGCCAATGCAACCCTCGGCACGCTCAAACGCACCGTCAGGGCGGCCTTTGCGGAACTCGACATTCCCCTCCTCAAGGGCGTCGATTTCAATCCCTCTGTGCGCGCAGACAACTACAGCGGTTTCGGCACTACGACCAATCCGAAATACACGCTCCGAGTGCAGCCCACAGACTGGCTGCTCCTTCGCGGCTCCTACAGCACGGGCTTCCGCGTACCGACATTCGCTCAGGAATTCTTCCCGTCGATCACGCAGCCGGGCTCGTCGAACATCACCGATCCCACCACCGGCAAACAGGTCAACACCTATAACATCATCACAGGTAGCGAAAGCTCGCTCAACCCCGAGACCGCAAAGATGAGGTCGGCCGGCATCGTCGTTTCCCCCAGCCCGAACCTGAGCTTCAGCGCGGATTGGTGGGGCATCAATCGCAAGGGCACGATCACCACGCTCCCTATCACCGGCGCGACCGGCATCCTCGCGAATTACCAACTATTCCCCAACCGCTTGACTCACGACGCAAGTGGCGTCCTGACGATCGACGACACCTACATCAACGCAGGTGAGGCGGTGACCAACGGCATCGAGTTCGGCATCCACGCGAACACCAAGGTCGCCGAGGGCACGCTCTCGGCCGACTTCGATCTCGGTGACTTGCTCGTGAAGAAGTCGCGCCTCCTCGCCTCCCAGCCGTTTGGGGCCTCCGAAGTGGGAACCTCGAATCGCTTCGGCGACGCCGGCGTAAAATACAAGTCCACCACCTCGGTGACCTACCGCCGGAAGAACTGGTCGATCACGGCCAGCCAAGTTTACCGTTCCGGTTACGTTGACAATGTGGAAGGAACGCTCGCGACCGTTCCGATCAGTTATCCGGGCACGCTTCCGATCAACTGGAATCCCCAGGTCTCATCCTACGCACTCTACAATCTGACTGCCAGCTACAAGGGCCTGATCAAGAACCTGACCATTATCGGTGGCGTCAAGAACGTGCTGAACACTCACCCCCCGTTCTCCACCTTCTACGACACCAACAGCGGCTCCGGCAGCGACTTTGACCCGCGCGTGGCCGACCCGCGCGACCGCTCGTTCATCCTGTCAGCCGAATACAAGTTCTTCTGAGCGAGCTTTCGCCTCCAAGTTTGCGGCCGCCGGAATTTTTCCGGCGGCCGTTTTTGTTTTCGCACAAGGCGAGAGAGGGCGCGCAGCGACCACAATTCACCCGCTTGCACGATCGACACGATCACGGTGGAGTGCGTTATCCGCAACGCGCTCCACCCACAAACCGCCCCGTTGGGCGAGCACACTCCGGCTCGCCGACACACCGTTTCAGCCGACAGACGCGCCCAAGAAAAAACCCGGCGCGTCGCGGCACCGGGTATCGATAAGAAACGAAGGTCGCGCAAACCTAGTACTGGCCGGTCACACCAAATTTAACCGCCCGCGGCTGATAACGGTCTAGGCTCGTGCGTGTCGACAGATAGGTAAACTGGCGCATGCCATCCTGCTCAAAGTTGCTGAGATTAACAAAGGCCGTCATATTCGAGCGGAATTTGTAGGTGAGACCAACATTCTTCCAGATCACCTCGTCGCGGTAGACATTGCCGTTGCCGGGCGAGGTTAGGCTGTAGGCGGTGGGAAATTTTCCCGTGTAGTTGACATCGTAGGAAGCACCCCACCGCCCGTAGTTATACGTCAGGCCGAAGTTATAGGAACGGGGAATGAAACCGGCGACCTGGCCGTTCTGAAGATCGGTCGTTCCCGCGAACTTACCGTGCGTTTTGAGATACGTGTAGTTCGCCCGTGCGGTGAGACCCTTGAGGACGCCGGGCAGGAACGTGAGGCGCTGGCGCGCGTCGAGCTCCAAACCCTGCAGAGTGGCGCTCCCGAGATTGCTCGCCTGAATCAGCTGGTAACCCTCATATTGGCCGTCAAAGCCGTTGTTCGGGCCCGAACCGATGAGCGTTCCAGTGGGAATGGCGGAACCGATATAGTCGGTGATCTTCTTCTGGTAGGCTCCGATGCTGAGCAGGCCGCCGTCGTGGGAAAAATACTCGAGCTTGAGATCGATGTTCTTCGACATTTGCGGCTTCAGCGCGGGATTGCCCGCGGTGACGGTGCGCGCGGCGTCGTTGGGCGTGACCGCGGCGACGATCTGCGTGAGCGTCGGGCGACCGTAGCTGGTGGACCAGCTCGCGTGCGCCCGGAAATTGCTCGTGAGGTCGTAGGCAAAGTGGATGCTCGGGAAGTTCTTGCTGTAGGTGCCCTTGATCGACTGCCGCTGGGCGTCGAGCGCGGCGCGCTTGAAATTGTCAGGCTCGACCGCGATGGGTGTGCGCGTGGCCTTGAAGAAGTAGGTGAAGCTGTGCGTGTCCACCCATTCCTCGCGCACGCCGCCCAGGATCGAGAGCTTACCGAGTTTCACGCTGCCTTGAAAGTATGCGGCGTCGACGCCTTCCTTCATGATGCGGCGGCCGGTGTAGAGCGACGTCGCGGTGAAATTCGTATCCTGATAAAAATAAGCCGGGTTGTTGATGAACCGCGCGCGGATCGACGCGGGGTCGAGCACGGGCAAACGTGCACCCCCATTCTGGCGCTCGAATTCCGTCAGCGGCATGAGCGCATCGGTCGGGAGCACCGAGCCGACCACGCCATACCAGCGCTGAGAGTAGGGCGTGATACCGTTGACGCGACGGTTAATCGTGTCGAAGCCGGTCTTGAACGTAATCGGTGTATCGGTTGCGAGTTGGTAGCTCGCGTTGGCGTTCGCGCTCCAGTCTGTGGTGTCGGTGATGGAGTCGCGGCTGTTGAAAATTACAGAGGTGATCGGCACGGGCTGCGTCGTGGTGTTGGCGGCCGAAACGAGATAAGCGGCGTAGCTCGCGGCGTTATGCACGTCTGGACCGGAGGTCTGGGTGAACACCTGACCGGCCGGGTTGGAACGATCGAGGATGAAGCCGATCGGTGCGTTGGTGCGCAGGGTGAGCGTGCCGTCCTCGAGCTGGCGACCTGCATTCGAGTCCCAGTGCGTGTTACTGAGACGGTAGGCGTGATCCACTTTCAGGCGGCCCCAGTCGTGTTCAAAGGTGAGCGTGCCCGTCGGGTTCTTGCTCGTGAAAGAATAACGCTGCGGGTTGAGCAGCATCTGCGATTGCGTGTTCGCGGAAACGGTGCCGACCGGACGAATTTCTGTTCGCGTTTGAGTGTAGCCGGGGACGATCGCGCCGCCAGGATTCGTGATCGGATCGTAAACGGTAAGCGCAGTGTTCACGAGCGGATTGACCGCAGCGTAGTAGAAGAACGGCTCGGAGCTGGCGTTGTAGAGGAAACGCAGCGAGGCGGTCGTGCTGGCGGAAATCTTGTAGTCGACGCGAGCGCTAATCGCGCCGATGAGGCGATCGTTATACCCACTTTGCCGGAGGTAGTTGTTGTTAAAGGCGACGGGATTCGTCGTGTTTTCGTACGTGTAGGCGGCCCAGTTGTGCGGGTTCATCACTTCCTGGTAGGAACCGGCGATGACGATGCCGAGATTGCGATGCCCTCCATTCACGTCGAACACCTCGGTGTAGCTGAAACTCAGATCGGGTTTTACCGCGTGACCGTCCATTTCATGACTGCGATTCGACCACGACGGGACCCAGCGCGTGCTCGCCGTGAACGTCGTGCGGCGATTTTCGGACTGTGCCAGCGGCGAACGGGTTTTCAAGTTGAGCTGACCGCCCATCGAGTCGGCGCGCTTATCGGGCGTCTGTCCCGCAATGATTTCTATCTGCTCGTATTGCGAACCGGAGAATGCGTGCAGCGACACCGAGCGGCCGTCTGCCATCACGCCCGTGGTCAACATGCCGTCCACGTTGACGCGCGTATAGCTGGTGGGCTGACCGCGAATGCTGACATTCAAGATAAGGTTGTCCTCGTCCTGGGCACCGACCATCACGCCGGGGAGCCGCGAGGCGAGTTCACCGACGTTCTGCGTTGGCAACACACCCCATTCGTCGAACGCCACGACGTTTTTAGGGTTTACCGCGTTGCGTTGCTGGGTGATGGCGAGCGCCTGGCCTTCTCTCACCGACTCAACCGTGAACGCCTGCATCACGACCGTCTCAGACGATTTCATCGCGATATCAGCCGTCGTGGACGCGCCGGCATTCGCACTCACTTTCTGGTGCGCCTCCTCGAAGCCCGCGTAGGTCACCGCGAGATCGACAGCGCCGGCAGGGACGTTTTGCAAGACGAATTGACCGGCACTGTTGGTCAGCGTAACGAGGTTCGTCCCGGCGACGCTCACGACGGCACCTTGGAGGGCGTTGTGCGTGCTTGAACTCGTCACCGAGCCGGCGATCGTTCCCGTGTCGGCGGCACGAGCAGTGAAACCAACGAGGGCGAGGGCGGCAAACAGGCTCGTTGCGACGCGCAACAGCCGGGACAGACGACGGTCCATGAGACCGGATTTAACGAGGCAGTTCATCGGAGTAGTTGGTTGGCAGCGGCGAGGGGTCGTTCGCCGCGATTGAAGGACTGAGACTGGCGCACGCATAGGCCACCACCCCGGCGCATCCAAGAGTTTTCCTTCCGCTCCCACGACGCGCCAAGGGAGATTAGCATTATTGTCAAAAAGTTCGTCATTTGTGACAATGAAAGTAACATCTTCCAAACGTGGTGCGGCCACAGGTCAAGCCCCGGGACGCCGCCGCAGCTTACGCGCGCGGCGCACCACCGGCGCGGCTCGGCCGCTGTGTCGATAGGCGAGCGGGGACACACCATAAGACGTCCGAAACGCCCGGCTAAAACTGTAGATCGAGCTGAAGCCGCACTGCTCCGCGATCTCGGAGACGCGCTGCGGGCCCAGCCGCAACATCCCGCACGCCTGCTCCAGCCGGAGCCGCCGCAGGTGCCGCCCGATGCTCACCCCGCACGACGCGCGGAATCGCGCGCGCAAATGGCTCGGACTAATCCCCAGACTCTGCGCGATTTCACGCACCCCCGGTGGAGCGCCGCCACGCTGTGCGAGCTGGTTCACGCGCAGCACGAGCCCCTGCTCCTGCACAGGCGCGGCGGGCGCCGGATGCGTTGGACCCTTATGCCGGCGCAACCGCGCCAGCAGCAGAGCCAACAACAGCACCGGCAGATCGTCCGTCCGTTGCGTCTCGTAAGCCTCGACGAGTTCGGCGACGAGCGCACGCAATTGGGCATGCACTGCAAACGGCCGGTGGCGCAGCGCCGACAGCGGCTCCGCCTCGGCGAGCTCAAACGTTACAAACAGCCACGAGATCGATTCGCGATCGGACTTCGCGTAGTGGTGAAACTGAAAGGGAAACACCAGCAATCCCTCGCCCGGCCGCAGCCGCACGTCGCGATCGTCGATGCATACCGTCGCCGCGGTACGCAGCGCAAAGATCAACACGAACCGGTGGTGCAGCGCGCGTCCGCGGCGCGGCTTGTTGAGTTCGGAAGCACGCGTCCGCTGAAAGCAGACAATGTTGCTCGGCAGCACCAGCGGCGCCGGTGGCCGACCGAAGAGCTGATGGAGGGGTTGGGGCAGCCGGGCCACCAATTGATCGAGGGCCGGGGTAGTTGGCATTTTTGATAAATCCTTCGTCGTTTTTGTTCACCCTTTCCGCTGGCGCCAGTTTTTTCGTCCTGCCAGGTTTTCCGTTCGCATGAGCCGCCTCCTTTCGTTTTCGCTCACCGCCACCCTGCGCCCCGCCCTTTCACTCGGCGCCCTCGCGCTCGCCGGCTGCGCGCCCGTGGCCGTCACGCCGCCACCGGTCGCGGCACCCGCCACTTCGCTCGCCGCGGTTGCGCCGAGCGCAACTTTCAAAAAAGAAAAACTAGCCGCCATCGATGCCGCGATCAGCGCTGCGATCGCCGCGAAAAAAACGCCCGGCGGCATCCTCTGGCTTGAGCGCGACGGCGAAGTTTACCGCCACACCTATGGTCAGCGCGCGTTTGTGCCCGCGCCCGAGCCGCTTGCTGACGACACGATCTACGACGCCGCGTCGCTCACCAAAGTCATCGCGACCACGACCTGCATCATGCAGCTCGTCGAGCGCGGTCAGCTCGATCTCAACGCGCCCGTCGCCCGCTACCTGCCGCCGTTCGCTGAAAACGGCAAGGGTGCCGTCACGGTCCGGCAGCTCATGACGCACATGTCGGGTTTGCGGGAAGACCTCGACACGAAACCCGCCTGGTCCGGCTACGCGACGGGTATTGCGGCTGCAACGAAGGAAAAACTCCGCTCTGTGCCCGGCAGCAAGTTTGTCTACTCGGACATCAACTTTATCGTGCTCGGCGAGATCGTCCGCCTTGTGAGCGGACGCCCGCTGAATGTTTACGCGGCACAGGAAGTGTTCGGCCCGCTGAGAATGTTCGATTCAGGCTTTCTGCCGCCCGCGGAAAAGCTCTCCCGCATCGCGCCGACGCAAATGACGGACGGAAAAATGCTCCGCGGCGTCGTGCATGACCCCACGTCGCGTTACATGGGGGGCGTCGCCGGCCACGCCGGCCTCTTCACGACCGCCGCCGATCTCGCGCGCTTTTGCCGGATGCTGGTCAACGGCGGCGAACTCGATGGCGTGCGGATCTTGGAGGCGACGACCGTCGCCGAAATGACGCGCGTGCAAAACGACGGCTCGGATCGCCGCGGACTCGGCTGGGACATCGACTCGCGCTTCTCAGCGAATCGCGGCCGCTGGTTTCCCGCGGGCGCGTCCTTCGGCCACACTGGCTACACCGGCACGAGCGTCTGGATCGATCCGGGCGCAAAGGCGTTTGTGATCTTACTGACAAACCGCGTTCACCCGGACGACAAGGCGAACATCACACCGTTGCGCCGTGAAGTCGCCACGCTCGCCGCCGAGGCGATCGGCCGCGACACCGGCGCCGTGCTCAATGGCATCGACGTCCTTGAACGTGACAACTTCTCCGCCCTACGCGGGCTCCGCGTCGGCCTCATCACCAACCCCAGCGGTCGCGATCGCGACGGCCGCGCCACGATCGATTTGCTCGCCGCGGCCAAGGACGTGAAGCTCGTTGCTCTCTTCAGCCCCGAGCACGGCATTCGCGGCGAGGCCGACACCTCCGTCGGCGATTCGATCGACGAAAAAACGAAGCTCCCAATCTACAGTCTCTACGGCGAAGCGCCGAAGCGGTTGCCCGGCCAGTCCACCGCAGATCACGACATGGCCACGATCCGTTCGCGCGCGCCGAAGCCCGCGCAACTGGAGCAGCTCGACGCGCTCGTATTCGACATTCAGGACATTGGCGCGCGTTTCTACACCTACCCCGCCACGCTCGGGGCCGCGCTCGAGGCCGCCGGACTCGCCCGCAAAAAATTCTTTGTCCTCGATCGCATCAACCCGATCAATGCCGCCATCGCCGAAGGCCCTGTGATGACGCGGCCACCGATCTACATCGGCTACCACACGCTCCCCGTGCGCTATGGGCTCACGAGCGGCGAACTCGCTCAATTACTCAACGCCGAGCTCCACTTCGGTGCCGAACTCACCGTCATCCGCTGCGAGAACTGGACGCGCGATCAATCCTTCGAGCAAACCGGCCTGCCATGGGTAAATCTATCGCCGTCGATGCGCAGCCCCGCCGAAGCTGCACTCTATCCCGGCACATGCCTCGTCGAAGGCACGTCGCTCTCCGTGGGGCGCGGCACGCTGAAACCGTTCGAGCAAGTCGGCGCGCCCTACATCGACGGCGAAAAGCTCGCCGCCGAACTTAACCGCGCCGGGCTCACCGGCGTGCACTTCGAGCCGGTGCGCTTCACCCCAACGCCCGCGCTCTATCCCGGCCCCGCCTCGCTGCTCAAACTCAACGGTCAGGAGTGCGGCGGCGTCCGCATCATCCTCACCGATCGGACCCGCTGCTCCGTCGTTGATGTCGGCATCGCGCTCGCGCTAGCGGTGCAGAAACTTTATCCCGACGCATTTGACGCGGCGAAGATGGCCGCGTGCGTCGGCGACGACGCGACCGTCGCCGCGATCAAGGCCGGAAAATCTCTCGCTGAAATCAAGGCGCTCTGGGCCGTGGGCCTCGCGAGCTATGAACAGCGTCGAAAACATTTCTTGCTCTACCGCTGAAGCTTACGGCGTGGCCGCCGTTCCCCTCGCATGAGCCCGCGCGCGACGCTTTGGTTTTATTTCATCGCCGCGCTCGTCGCCCGTGGGGCGGAAATAAATCTGCCACTCCGACGGCCTGACGCGATCGCGGGGCGTGAATTTGCCTCGCGCATCGCGCCGCTCTATCTTGCCGAGCGCGAGACCGCGATCCTTGCCGAGGTGCAGCACGGCAACGTCCCCGATTTCTGGCGCCGCTTCGTCGACGTAAAGCTCGCTGACAACACCTTCCTTTCCGTCGCGCCGGACTACCTCGCCGTCGGATCGGACGAGGACTATTTTTTTACCCCGCTCTCGCCCACGACCGCGCAAGCTCTCGCCGATCAACTCGACTGCGTTTTGCCCACGACAAAAATCGTCGCAGCGATCCACCACGCCGCGCCCCTCAAACTCAATCCTGCACCCATCCCTCCGAGCGACGCGATGACGAGCGTCCCGTCTTTTTTGCAGCACAACGCTACCGTCCGCGCCCAGCGCGAGGCCGCACTCGCCGCTTATCCCCCCGGCACCCTGATCGCGGGGGACAAGAAGGACATTGTCCTCACTCCGCAGCTGGCCGATGCCCCGGGAAAAGTCGCAATCTACGGCTGGCACAAACCCGACGGCACAGTGATCCAGCCGTTGTTTCTCGGTCACGCCGCGGGCTGGGTCGACTACAGCCACGGTGTGCGCCTCGTCCGTCGCGCAATGACGCTCCACGGCATGCCTACGACGATCGACGCCGTGCTCGCCGATCCAAAAACGTGCGCACTCCTCAGCGACGAGGGCCCGCTGCGCGACTACCGCTACGGCACGGTGTGCATGGAACTCGTCGATTTCCCAGGAGAGAAGAACGTCGAGCTGCACCTCGACGGCGGCATCCGCGTCGTGGTCAATTCACCCTCGAAGCTGAATCCAGCCAAGCCCACGCGTCTCGTCCTCTATGCGCTGCCCGCCGGCAATTCGATCGAGCAAACCATCGGCCGCCGCCTCAGGCCAGGCGACGACTGGCATTTCGACATCCAGCATATCGGTGCCCAGACGCGCTGGGTTCGCGATCACACTTCCGACGCGAATCTCATCGTTGCCTATCTCCAGTGCAACGAACGTTCCTTCGCACTCTGGCGCCACGCGCATGCCGACAGTCCCGCCCGCCTCGTCGCGATCGTTGACGCGTTGCGGGGAAACTTTCCGCGGGCGCGCCTCGTGCTCGCAAGCCACAGCGCGGGCGGCGGGTTTACGTTCGGCTACCTCGATGGCCTCGAAACCGTCCCTGACGACATTGAGAGAATTGCTTTTCTCGACAGCGACTACGCCTACGACGCCAATAAGAACCATGGCACCAAACTCGCGCAGTGGCTCGCATCGTCCGGCGAACACCGCCTTTGCGTGCTGGCCTATGAGGACTACCTCGCGCTGCTCGACGGCAAGACTTTCATCAGTGAGGCCGGCGGCACGTGGGGCCGCAGCGAGGCGCTGCTGCACGATCTCGGAGAGAAATTCCCTTTCACCCGGGCGGACCAGGCCGGCCTCCAAACGCACACGGCCCTGGACGGCCGCGCGAAATTCTTCCTCAAGGAAAATCCCGCAAAAGCGATCCTGCACACGCGTCAGGTCGAATGGAACGGCTTCATTCACGCTCTGCTCACCGGCACGCCCTGCGAAAGCCGGGGCTACGTCTATCTCGGCCCGCGCGTTTACGAAGATCAGATCTGAATGGCGCTTAAGTAAGCCCCAAAGTTTTCTTGCTGAGCCGCTTGCGACGCTGGGTACCCGGGATGGTCGTAAAGAGCACTTGGCGGCTGAGGCGTTGCATTTGTC
>CAITWF010000003.1 GCA_903896015.1 uncultured Opitutia bacterium
CACTCTTTCCCTACACGACGCTCTTCCGATCTCAATAGTCTTTCTTCTGGGGATATTGCTTCACGAGCAACTCCAGCGTTTCAGCGGAATGAACAGCGTCGTTTTCCTGCTGCAAAATCGCCAGAAGCAGGACGTAGAAACCCTCCTTCGGATGAATCGAACTGTTGATTCCCTTTTCAACCTCGGAACGTGCCTGCTTCAGTAGCGTGTTATCCACATGCTTCGGATCAACCACCGCCTGGTTGTAAAGGATGGAGGCATAGAACATCGAAATATCGGCCGGAGGCTTCGGCGTAGCCGCCAGCCAGGTCTTAAAATAGTTCGAGGACTTTTCCATATACTGGCGCTGGACCGCCGGCACCTTGCTCGAAACACCCACTTGGTAGCAGAACTGCGCGAGGAAAAGTTTGATATCGAGCGTGGTCTTAGCATCGAAATACTTCTTGCCCTCGGAGACGCGGAGCGCGCCCTCCCATGCCTCGATAGCCTTGTCGAAACGCTCGGTCTGGCCGTAGCACTTGGCCTTCATATCGAGAATGAGGGCCACATCGTAACTGTCCGCCGGTGCGGCCGCCTGCGCGCCATCGAGCACGGCGAGCATGCCGTCATAATTTTTCGCCTCAGAAAGCGGCTTTAGCTTCGCGAACGCCTCGCCGGTTTTCTCCGAGTAAGTATTTGGACGATCCTGAGCATGCGCGGCAACTGCGATACAACCGATCACCAGAACAGCACGGGTGACACGGCAAAAAAGTGAGGTAAGAGAGGAGGCGTTCACGGCGGATTAGTTATCCTCGTTGAGGGTGAAGACGATCGGGACCTGCATGTGCGTGGGCACGTTCTTACCGGACTTTCGGCCGGCCTTAAACGTCCACTTGCTCACGGCCTGCACGGCAGCCGATTCGAATTCGTGCTGCGAAGAACGCAACGCGTAGGCATTTTGGACGTGACCCTCGGGGTCCACGATAAAATCGACGACGACTTCGCCAGCGATGCCGGCGCGGCGCATTTCAAACGGATAATTCGGACGCGCTTGGTAAGTCGGCTGCGGCTGCTGATCGAGCATGGAGGGGTCGAAGACCTTCATGCCGTTGAAATTTGAAAAATCGCGATTTCCGGGAATAGAGATAACTCCAACCGCGGGCTTCATGCCATCGGGCGGAGGCGGCTGCATCTTCTGCACGAAAGATGTATCGGTAACGATCGAAGGAACGTCGGTGATGGTCGGCGGAGCGAGTTCGAGCTTCTCCGGCGGCGCCTCATCCGTCACAACTTTTTCCGGCTCCTCAGGTTCGAGCGGCGGCAGAGCCATGAGCTCAATCTTAGGTTTGGGAAGTTCGGCGACGGCCTGAACCTTGGCCTTCGGCATAAGCTTGTCGCCCCAGAACACTAGGACGTGGAGCAACACCGAAACGAAAAAACCGACAATAAGATCGCGACGCATGGTGAGTGGGGCGTTGGATTATTTGCCGGAGGGCTGCACCGTGGTTTGCACGGAGACTTGGGCGATGTGCGCCCGACGCACTTCGTCGAGAGCGAGGACGACCGGACCGAAACGGGCGCGCATGTCACCCTGCAGGAAGACGCGCGCCTGAGTGCCATTGCGATCGGCGTAATCCTGAAGGCGCGGGCGAATCTCAGCGGTCGAGATGAGTTCGGGTGAACCGAGCGCGCCCTGCTTCCAATAGCAGGTACCCTGATCGGAAATGTTGAGGAATACCGTCGTCTCGTCGACTTTATCCGAAGGCGGAGCCGGCACCGCCGCGGGCAGATCGATCGGCAGGGACGCGAGTTTGTTCAGCGAGAGCGTGAACAGCACGAAGGTCGCGAGCAGGAAGAAGATAACGTCAATGAGAGGAATGATCTCAATGCGTGCCTTCTTCTTGCCGTCTTCGGCGGGAGCGGAGCTTGAACCGGCCATGCGAATAGAAAGTTAGCGGTGGAGAGTGCTGCGGGGATCAGTTGCTGCTGCGGCCAGCGGAACGAACCTGAGTTTCGATAAACACTTTCTTGAAGCCGGCCTTGCGCGCCTCGTCGAAGGCATAAATCGCCTGATTAAAGGGAGCGTTCTCGTCGCCGTTAATTAGGATGCGGCCTTCGGGATTGGAGAGGTAAAACGCTTTTAGTCGGTTCAGGAACTCGTCGAGGACGACGGGCTCTTTGTCCCAGCCAATCGTGCCGGCCTCCGTGATGGAGATGGTAGCCGTGCCCTGAATGTCGCGCGGTTCACCGGTGTCGGACTGCGGCAGCGCGACAGGCAGGCCCTGCGGCGTATTCAGCGAGAGGGTGAAGAGCACGAAGGTCGCGAGCAGAAAGAAGATGACGTCGATCAGGGGGATGATCTCGATACGGGCCTTCTTTTTGCCGCCACTTGAGCCGCCACTTGAGCCTGCCATGTTGGGAGAAAGTTAGAGGGATGACGTTGCGCGGGTGAATTTCTTAGGAAAGAAATACTCAGCGGGCAAACGGGGGCATCGTCTCGGACTTCTTGAGGAGGATTTCGAGGGCGTGGGAAGCGTCAGCGACCTCTTGCTTCGCGCGCTCGGAGCGGGCGTTGAGGTAGTTATATGGGAGCAGTGCGGTGACCGCGATAACGAGACCGCAGGCCGTGGCGATGAGCGCTTCAGCGACACCACCAGTGATCGTGCCGGCGGCTGCCGAAATGTTGCCACCACCAAGAGAACCGAAGGTGCGCATCATGCCGGTAACCGTGCCGAGAAGTCCGAGAAGCGGAGCGGCGGTGATGACGGTGTCGAGCGTGGCCATACCCTGAGAGAAGCGGAGAAGTTCTTGACCGGAGGCGCGCACAAACGCGTTGGAGAGGGAGAATTCCTTGTTCGTGAGGCTGTAGACCAGGATGCGTGCGATGAAATCCTTGCTCTTCTTGCCGATCGCGAGCGCGCCGTCGATGTCGCGACGCTCCACGCTCTCTAACATCTTTTCCACGACCTCGGGCTCGCGGGCCGCATTTTCGCGCATCACGAAGAGCAGGCGCTCGACCACCACCGTGATACCGATGAACGACAGCAGCAAAATCGGCCACATAATCTGCTGGCCGGCGATGAACAGATCCATCGCGGACATATCACTGCCGTCCGGATTTTTCAGAAGGAACGCGAGGGGAGCGAGGTGGGTGATCATAGTAAAGGAAGGTTGTCGATTTCGGTTTCTAGATTTTTTCGAGGATGAGGAAAATGCGGGGAAGCAGGGAGCGACGATTAAAACAGTTCAGGTATGACGCACGATGTCAGCTGCCGTTCGAGTTTAGCAGGTCGCAATCCGTGCGAATAAAAAATATACCGTTCATCCGCGACGTGTTGCAGGAAGTATGCCTGTGGGGTTCGTCGCGGGATAAAAAAAGAGCGGAAATTTGCAACATGTCGCCGAAATTTTTTCTGGGGAGAATGGGGTCGGAACGCGAAATAGGGGTCATCGAAAGTTGCCTGTCAACCCACTTTGTCGGAGCGCGGGAAGAATTAATTTTTATTGAGTGGCTCGCAAGCGTGGCTGCCCGACTAGGACTCGAACCTAGACAGAACGAGTCAGAGTCGTTCGTGCGACCATTACACCATCGGGCAAAAAAAATTGGCGCGTCCAGTCTCGCGGGCAGCGTTGGGAATCGAGCCGCCGGGAGAAAATGGAGCCGGCGATGGGATTCGAACCCGCAACCGCCTGTTTACAAAACAGGTGCTCTACCATTGAGCTACGCCGGCGAAAAACCGGGACGCTGGCCAAAAATTAACTGGGAAAAAACAGAAACTGGTGGCTCCCCGGGGACTCGAACCCCGAACCTACTGATTAAGAGTCAGCTGCTCTACCATTGAGCTAGGAAGCCGAAATTTAAGAGGTAAAAAAGCTCACGAACGCCCCCGCGATGTCAACTGCGATTTCCTCGGCCCGGTGCTCACACCACGAACGGATTGAAGCGGAGTTCGTTTTTCACCGTCGTCAGCGGCCCATGTCCCGGTGCGATCACCGTCGTTGGCGGCACCGCCCCGAGCACGCGCCGCAAATTCACCTGCTGCTGATCATCGGAAAAATATCCGCCTCCCGCCGAGCCCGCAAAAACGAGATCGCCCGACACGAGCAGCGCGCCGCCGCGCCGCGCCGCTGGTGCGCGCACGAGATAGCAACTATGCTCGGCCGCGTGACCCGGCGTCGTGAAGGCCGTGATCTCAAGCGGGCCGAATTTTTTCGTCTCACCCTCCCCCATCGCGCGCCCGCACGCCGCTTCCGCGCCCCGCGGAATAAAGGCCGACGTCACGCCGAACCGTGCCACCACCTCGCACAACCCGCCCGCGTGCTCCGGCTCGATGTGCGTCAGAAACACCGCGTCGATTCCCGTGATTACGCGCGGCCACACCGCCTCCAGCGCCGTCAGCCCCGCGCCGGTGTCAAACAACACCGCCCGCGATCCGCCGCATTCGCCGATCAAGTAGGCGTTCACCACGCCGATCCCGTGCGGCATGCGCAGCGGCCACACACAAAACGGCAGCGCTCCGATCTCCGGCAGAGGATAATTCCCCGCCGCGAGCGCGCTCAAGCCGACTTCGTTGAGCCTCAGTTCCGCTGCGAGTCGCCGCAATTCCTCGAGCGTAAGCTCTGATCGATAATCGATCGCGTCGAGGATCCGGCCCGCGCTCACGCCGGTGCGCGCCGCGAGCGACTCGTCGGTCAGGCCCGCGCGGCGCATCGCCTTGTCGAGCACATCGCCGAGCTCGTCCTCAAGTGGCACCTTCATCATCGTCTCTTTCGTCATCGCATCCGCAGTTTATTCCGGCGCTCGCCTGCGTGGCAAAATTGTTTTGGTCTCAAACCAGTGCGCTCAGTTCCTCGCGTAGCGCCGGAAGAAAGAATCCGCGCTCCACGCCGGCCGCGCCTCGGCGTTCGCCGTCTCCAGCACGAGCGTCCGGATGATCTCCTCGTAATTCGCCGCCGCCGCGAAATCGATGGGCTGCGCGAGATCGTCCGAGGGCGCGTGATAGCGGTTCGTCAGCCAGTCCTTGTAGGGCTTCGCCTCCGGCGTTCCCGGCTCGGCACCGTAGTCGAGTTTCACCGCCGGGATGCCACGCCGGATGAAGCTGTATTGATCGGAACGCACGAACGAATTTCGCAGCGGTTCCGGGTCGGCGATCGGATTGACGCCAAATTTTTTTGCGACCGCAGCCGCGCGCGCACCCAAATCGGACTCCGCGAGGCCTTTCACGATGAGCGTCCGGCCGAGCGCGATCGGGAGAAACATGTCCGTGTGCACGTCGGCGACGATCGCCTTGATCGGCACGGTCGGGTGCGACGCGAAATACTTCGAGCCGAGCAACCCTTTTTCCTCCGCCACGACAAAGGCCATGAGTAGAGAGCGGCGCGGCCGCTCCCTTTCCCGCTTAAACGTGTGCGCCAGATCGAGAAGCAGCGCGCAACCCGAGCCATCATCCATTGCGCCGTTGTAAATCTTGTCGCCGTTGATCGCGGCGCCGATGCCGAGGTGATCGATGTGCGCGGACATCACCACAAATTCGTCTTCCAGCTTCGGATCACAGCCGGGAAATTTTGCGATCACGTTCGCCGATTCGAGTCGTGACTCGCGAATCAAGGCTTTCGCCTTGAGCGAAACTGCCAGCGGGAAGTGCGGCAGCACCGCGCGCTCCTTGCCCAGAATTGCGATTTCGCGAAACGTATGGCCGGAGCCAGCGAAAAGTTTTTCGGCCTGCGCCGGGTTGAACGTCAGCGCGACTTTCAGACCAGCGACTTCGTTGAACTGCGGGTCGTCGAGATCCATCGTGGGCGCGGTGCGGTTGGCCGTCATGCGAATCCACGGGATGTCCATCGAGGCGGGATTCGGAATCGAAATCATCCCGACGGCGCCCGCGTCGCGCAGCATTTTCCAACGCTCGCCGATCGAGCTGTAGTGTCCTGTCAGGGCGGCGGAGACCGAGGCCGGTGAGCCGGCGAGCTGCACGACGACTTTGCCCTTCACATTGAGTCCGGCGAGGTCGTCGACGCCGGCCTCCGGCACGCGGAGGCCGTTGCCGATGAAGACGAGCGGCGCAGCAAGGTCATTCGCGCCCACATCGATTTTCGAGCCGAAGTAGGCATCGGTGCCGAGCTCGAGCGCCTCGGTCACACCGTCGTGCACAAGCGCCGCGGAGCTCTGAGCCTCGTCAATCTGGCGTTGGATGAAGCGGACCGGTTGGTAAAATCTGTCGACGCCCGCCGGCTCGAGTCCCGCCAATTTCAGCTGCTCGACGACGTAAGCCTCGGCGCGACGCAGGCCTGCGCTGCCGGTCTGGCGGCCTTCCATGTTATCGTCGGCGAGGACTTTCACGTGCGCCCACCACGAGTTGCCGTCGAAGTGTTTTGCGGGTTCAGCGCGAAGCGTGGCGAGAAAAACGAAGGCAAGCAGGGGCCGTTTGAGACGCATGTGTGCATCCTTGGCAGCGTCACCGGGATTTTAAAGGCCGAAGTCAGCCGGCGAACTTTGATTTTGTTTTTTGCGCGGCGCGCGCGCAACTTCAGCGCATGGACGCCAGCCAGCAGGAAATCCTCGACATATTCACGCGCACACGGGCGCTGCTCACCGGGCACTTCGTTCTGAGATCGGGGCTGCATAGCGGCCACTACTTTCAGTGCGCGCAGGTCTGCCAGCGTATGGACGCCGTCGAGAGGCTCGCGGAACTGCTCGTCGCGAAGGTGCACGCGCAGGGTTTGAGGTTCAAGACAGTGCTCGCGCCCGCGATGGGCGGCCTCGTCATCGGCCAGGAAGTCGCGCGCCGCGCGAAGGCACGCTACATATTCGCCGAGAAGGAAAACAACGTGCTCATGCTGCGCCGCGGCTTCACGCTCGCAAAGGACGAGCCAGTGCTGATCGTCGAGGACGTGGTGACGCGAGGGGGACGGGTGATCGAGTGCCTCGACATCGTGAAAAATGCTGGCGGCAAGTCCGTCGGCATCGCGATGCTCGTCGATCGCAGCGCGGGCGCGGCGCGATTCGTCGTGCCGGCGGTGTCGCTGCTCGAACTGAGTTTCCCGACCTATCCGGCTGACGCGGTGCCAGAGGCGCTCGCGAAAATTCCGATCGAGAAGCCGGGCAGTTGAGCGGCGGCGTCAGCTGCCGTCGTTGCCGATCGAGGAGACCGCGCAGGCGGTGAGCACTTCCTCGATGCCCGCAATTTCCTCGGGCGTCTGCGGCTGGCGGACGATGAGCGACGTGCCTGTCTCGGCATCGCGGGTGAAAAATTCCGGCGCCATAGCGCGACACTGGTCGCAATCGATGCAACTGGAGTCGACGTAGTAGCGTCCGACTGCGTTTCCGGGGAGACGATCCGTAAGGGTGGCCATGGGAAGGAGCGTTGATCCTAAAAACGGCGATTGAAACCGACCCCGGCGATCGCGCTCGCCGAGTTTCGTATAGTTTTTTGTGCAGGAGGCCGACCGAAGCCGGCGGAATCAGGCTGGAGCCGGCAGCGCCGGTGGGGCCGGCCCCTTGATCCCGAAA
>CAITWF010000004.1 GCA_903896015.1 uncultured Opitutia bacterium
GCGCGGTACGCGCTCAGTACTTTTACTCGCTCAGCGCGCGACCGCCGCGCTCCACGCGGTTTCCGGCTCCTTGGTTTTTCCATCCCACGACTCTAGCGGATTTTTCCGCCGCCGTCGTCACGTCAGAATTGTACGCTTACGCTGATCCTACCCGCCGGAAAATTCTGTCCCGGCTTATGGCGGGCGTGACGACCGTCAACGCGCTTGCCGCGCCGCACGACATGAGTCTGCCGGCGATTTCGAAGCACCTGAAGGTGCTGGAGCGCAGCGGGCTCATCACCCGCCACCGCGAGGCGCAAACGCGCCCGTGCCGCTTGGAAGCCGCTCCGCTCAAGGAAGCCGTCGACTGGCTCGAAGGCTACCGACGCCACTGGGGGGAAAGCTTTGATCGGCTGGAGGCGCTGTTGAAGGAGATGCAGAATCAAAAACCCGCGCCGCGCCGCCCCCGCCCACCTTCCCATGCCCTCAAAACCTGAGCCCCAAAGCACCGCGCCCTGCGCGCGTGAAATTGTCATCACCCGAACGTTCGCCGCACCGCGGGAACTCGTCTGGCGCGCCTGGTCCGAACCCGAACTGCTGGCGCGCTGGTGGGGCCCGCGCGGCTTCACCAACCCGATCTGCGACTGGGCAGCCTCGCCCGGAAAAAAACTTCATGTGGTGATGCGGGGGCCCAACGGCACCGACTTTCCAATGGGCGGGACGATCCGTGAAGTCGTCGCGCCGGAGAAACTCGTCTTCACCACCGGCGCCTTGGATGAGCAGGGCAAGATGATGTTCGAATTTCTCCACACGCTCGAACTCGCCGGCGACGGTGGCGTCACCCACCTGACGCTCCGCTCGCGCCTGATCCAGACCACGGACGGCGCCGACCGATACACGAACGGTTTCGAGGCCGGCATGACCCAAAGTCTGGAACGGCTGGCCAAACTTGCCACCGGCACCGCCGCCCGCGAGATCGTCATGTCCCGAATTTTCCACGCGCCGCGCGCGCTGGTGTGGGAAGCGTGGGCCAATCCCGATCTCATTGTGAAATGGTGGGGCCCGCGTGGCTTCACCACGACGACCAAGCAGCGCGAATTCCGCGTTGGCGGTGCGTGGGAACTCACGATGCATGGGCCGGACGGCACGAATTACCCGAACAAATGCGTGTTCCAGGAAATCGTGCCGCAGGAGCGCATCGTCTACCGACAGGGCGGCGGATGCGAGGACGGCGAAATCCCCGGCGCGAATTTCACGGCAACGTGGACGTTCGAGAGCATCGACGCGGAAAGAACCAAAGTCACCGGCTGCCTCCTCTTCCCCACTGCCGCGGCTCGCGACCACGTCGTGAAAGCCTTCGGCGCGGTCGAAGGCGGCAAGCAGACCCTCGAGCGCCTCGGCGAGCAGGTCGACTCGATGCAGAGCGAGCCATTCATTATCGCCCGAGAATTCGATGCTCCGCGCGATCTCGTGTGGCGCGCATGGACGGAGCGGGAACAGTTCTCGCAGTGGTTCGGCCCGAAGGGCTGCACGGCGGAGGTCCATAAGTTCGAACTGTGTCCGGGCGGGATGAACCACTATCGCTTGGCCATGCCCAATGGCGGCGAGATGTGGGGCCGCGCAGTCTACCGCGAAATCGTGCCACCAGAAAAAATCGTCTGGGTGAATTCGTTTTCTGACGCGGCCGGCGGCATCACGACTCATCCGATGAGTCCCACGTGGCCGAAGGAAATGCTCACGACCGTGACGTTCGCCGAGCGCGGCGCAAGCACGCTCGTCACCGTCCACTGGGTGCCCCTCGACGCGACGGCAGCCGAGCGCAACACGTTCAATCCCGCCCGCACTGGCATGGCCGGCGGCTGGGGCGGCACGTTTGATCAACTCACCGCCTACCTCGCCACGCTCACCGCTTGAACCACCGCACGCGCGAACCGCCTTGAAAGCTTCGCCAAAAAAAATTACGATCAAACTCCCCAGCGATCGCGAAATTTGCATGGCGCGCGAATTCGCCCCGCCGCGCGAGCTCGTCTTCGCCGCGTTCACCCAGCCCGCGTTGGTCCAGCGATGGCCCCTCGGGCCGGACGGCTGGACGATGCCCGTCTGCGCAATGGATCTGCGCGCGGGTGGGCAATACCGCTGGGTCTGGCGCAACGCCGATGGCCGCGAAATGGGCATGGGCGGTATTTACCGTGAGGTCGCGCCGCCGGCGCGGCTCGTGTTCACCGAAAAATTCGACGAGGCTTGGTATGCCGGCTCGGCGCTCATCACGGTGGAATTTCACGAGCGCGCCGGCAAAACCAGGCTCACTCAAACGATCCGCTACGATTCCAAGCAGGCCCGCGACAGCGTGCTGGCGTCAGGCATGGAGCGCGGTGTCGCCGTCAGCTACGACCGGTTGGAGAAAATTCTAGCCGCCCGCGGCACTTTCGCCAACCGTGGCGGGAGACGAGACAAGACGCGGTGAAGTCGCCGCCGACAATGCTTGGTCACTGCCCGCAAATTCCTCGCCACCCGACTTCCCGCTCGCCCGCAAATTGAACAATGAACACCTCTGACAACCCTGCCACCGTCTCGAAAACCGCCCTCTGGATCGGCCGCCTACTGCCCGTGCCGGCCGTGCTGATGCTGCTCATGAGTGGCGTGATGAAAATCATGCAGGTGCCCGACGTCGTAAAGGGCTTCGCCGACTGGCCAGCCGGCGTCGCAGTCCCGATCGGTGTGATCGAAATTTTGTGCACGCTCGTCTATCTCGTCCCGCGCACCTCGGTGCTCGGCGCGATCCTGCTCACGGGTTATCTCGGCGGCGCGACGGCTGTGACCGTGCGGATGGGCACCTACGGATTTGCTGCGATGCCCGTCGCGTTCGGGGTGCTCCTTTGGGGCGGACTTTTTCTCCGCGATCCGCGCATCCGCGCGCTCATTCCGCTGAAAAGCTGATCACGGCTTCGCGGCTGCGGGCGCCGTGCGCACGGTCGGATAAGTGATGCCGAACTGATCGAGATACGTGTCGTATTTCGACGCGTCGTAATAAAATTTTTTCATCTGCTCGCGATAATCGCCCATCGTTTTGCGGTTCAAAAAGGTCGCCGGCTGATCGGTTGTGGCGATGAGCGGCGTGTATTTCACGTCCTTGGTCTGCTCGTCGCGGAAATATTTCCACGCGTCGACGACGATCGCCGGCTTCGTCAGCAGATCAATCAACGTCAGAGCGATCACCTTGGCCCCGACGGCTACGCCCTTGTGTGCGATCGGCGTCGCCATCGCGATCGCGTTGGCCCAGTTGTGACCGGGGAGGCCGGGAATATTTGACGGATAGCGGAGCGTGACCGTCGGCACGTTCCACGAGATGTCGCCGATGTCATCGGATCCGCCCGTGTTGCGCTGCTCCTCCGGCGTAGAGCCCTTGAACGGTTTCAACGCGAGCGGCAGCCCGATGATCGGCGCCTTCAACTCAGCCTGCAGCGCCTTCGCGAGCTTCTGATCGACCTCGCTCCACTCGGGCAGGCCGACGGCCTTGATGTTTTCGTTCATCGCTTCGGCGACGGGCTTGTTGAAATGCGCGGGCCACGCGGAACCCAGCACGCGCGAGCTGACAGTCGTGTTCGTCATCATCGCCGCACCCAGCGCCATCTGATCGCCGATCTCGCGCAGCGCCTTGATGTGCTCGTAATCGAGTTCGCGGAAATAATACCAGACGCTCGCGTTCGCCGGCACGACATTGGGCTGATCGCCGCCGTTGGTGATGACATAGTGCGAGCGCTGCGAGAGCCGCAGGTGCTCGCGGCGGAAATTCCAGCCGACATCCATCAACTCCACCGCGTCGAGCGCGCTGCGCCCCATCCATGGCTGCGCCGCCGCGTGCGCACTCTCGCCCTTAAACGCATCTTCGACCGACGCCAGGCCCGTACCCGTGTAAGTGCCCCACGAGACCGTTAGGTTGTTATCGACGTGAGCGAAAAGCGCGACATCCACGTCCTTGAAAAAACCCGAGCGGATCAAAAATGCTTTCCCGCCGACCAACTCTTCCGCCACGCCTGGCCAGAGCCGAATCGTGCCGGGAAGCTTCGCGCGCTCCATAACGCGTTTCACGGCAAGCGCGGCAACGATCTGCCAAGGCAGGCCCGAGTTGTGGCCCTCGCCGTGACCCGGCGCGCCCTCGATGATCGGATCGTGGTAGGCGACGCCGGGCTTTTGCGACGCCTGCGGGATGCAGTCGATGTCCGAGCCGAGCGAGATGACGGGCTTGCCGAAACCCCAGGATGCTATCCACGCCGTCGGCATGCCGGCGATGCCGCGCTCGACGATGAAGCCCTCCTTTTCGAGGAGCCCGGTCAGATATTTCGAAGTTTCGTATTCCTGGTAGCCGAGTTCGGCGAAGCTGAAGACAGTGTCGTCCATCACCTGAATCTGCTTCTTCATGCCGTCGACTTCCTTCACGACCTACGTCTTGAATTCCGCCTCGGAGTCAGCGGCACGGGCCGTGGAAAAAACAAACGCGCCAACGAGCGCGGCGAGGCAGGGCTAAAACGGGAGCAGTTTCTTCATGGGGAAGTGGGTAACGGAGAGCAAGAAGCTTGCCGCGTCGCCTCCCGTCCGCTACGTGGCGCGCGGAGCGCGAGCGCTACTTCACCAGCGTGGCGCCTGTGAGGCGCGCGATCGCACCGAGGGTCGTCTGCGCGGCGTTGAGCCCGAGGCGAAAGTCTTTGTCGCTGAACGTCGCGTAAACGTCCGTCGGCTGGTGCCAGTGCGGATCCCAGCCGGCGCCCACCTCGCGGCCGCGCTCGTTTTCCCGCAGGCTAATCGCCGGCACCAGGTCCATGAAAGGGGTGCTGTCGGTGTTGGTCATGTGCGGCCCGACCTGCGCAGGATAATCGGTCGCGTAGGCTTCGTTGGCCGCGTAAAACTGCCACGCAAGTTTTTGTGCGCCGTCGGCTAATTTTGAGAGCGACTGAAACTCAATGTTCACGTCCGCCTCCGGCCGCTGCTCCGGCGAAATCGTGCCGTCCGCTCGCGGCATGCCGTGATCGAACAGCATCATGTCGTGCTGGATCATGCCGAGCCACTTCGGCTCGGGATAATGGCCGGAGCCCGTGGGGTCCTCCTTGCCTTGCAGCGTGGCGCGCTGCGCCACGTAAGCGTAGGCTCCGTTGAGCCCTGTCTCCTCATTGTTCCAAAGGCAAAAACGGATCGACCGCTCGGTCTTCACATCGGGTGACATGAAAATTCGTGCGAGTTCCATCACGAGGGCAGTGCCCGAACCGTCGTCGTTGGCGGCTTCACCCCAGCCGTGTCCGTCCATGTGCGCGCCGATGATATACATTTCCTCGGGATGCGTCGTACCGATCTTCGTGCAGTAAACGTCCTCGCGCGGACCAACGTCGCTCGGCTGCGAGTTGAGCGCGCGCAGTTTCTCGTCCGGCTGCTTCAGCGGATCGGTGTTCACGCCGGTGGGCGTGCGGATGCCGCGAATCTTTCCACCGCCCTGTGCCCCGCTCGTTCCGCGCGCCGCCGGTCCGCTGGTGCGACGCGGGTCCGTCGGGAAATAATCATATTTGATCCGCGCCGTGTTGGTGTAGCCGTAGCTCTTTAACTGCGCCTCGATCCAGTCGAGCGCGGCGCGGTTGCGATCGGTGCCCTGCCGGCGGTCGCCGAATTGGGTGAGGCCCTTGATCGTCGCCTTGTATTTTTCCAGGTCGAGCCGCGCGACCATGTCCTTGATCGGATCGTAGGGCTCGGGAGCGGCGGCTTTGGTCGCGGGCGGCTGCGCGAACGAGGGCGAAACAAACAATGCGATCAAACCGAGTCGGACGGCGGCGAGTGATTTCACGGCCGCGAATCCAATCCGCCCTTCTCCTGAAAGCAACTCCGCGCTCAGTAGCGGCTCATCACGCCGTAGAAAATAAACCACAACAGCCCGCACAGCAGCGCAATCGCGGTCAGCGCGAGCCGCACGACCACCGCCGCCTCCGATCCGCTCATCACCCGCGACAACACCGCGACGATCACGCCGCTTCCCACTCCCGCGAGCAGCAGAAAATCGCGCGTGCGCCGACTCACCGCCGGCAGCTCCTTTCGCGGCGGCGGCTTGGCGCCGTGCAGCTTCAACTCGTTCAACAACTCCGCAGCTGTCGGCATCCGATCGGGATCGGACGGCGCGGCCTTCGGGGAAGATTTTCGCTCCGGTTTTCCGAACATGGCGGGGCGTCAATTCTTGCGGAGAGCTACAGCCCTGCAATTTCCCAGCCTTTGCGATACGAGCGACGGACGAACGCGTTCGCGGCCTTCTCATTCGTGAAGGCGAGCTTCGCACTGTTCCACTCGAGCGTCGTATGCGGGAAGCGCACGGCCACGCTGCCGAGCAGTACCGCTTCCGTCAGCGGACCGGCATAATCGAAACCCGCGCTCGGCTTGCCGGGTCCGCCGACGCAGGCCTCGGCCCAATCACTCCAGTGGTGCGTGCCGGCGATCTCGGGCAGCTTGTAGTCGTGGAATTTTTCCAGCGGGAAAAGTCTCGGCGTCGCGATGTGCGGCACGTGCAGCACGCCCTCGGTGCCGATCAGAATCGAGCCCTGCTCGAGCAGCGCATCGGCGCGCTTTCGCGCCGCGGGCGTCTGATCCGGCGGCGCGGGGATCGCGATAAGTTGCTGGATTTCCTTCGGCGGGCGGCTGTCGCCATCGTGCCAGGTGACCGTGACGGTCGAACCGGCGGTGTATTGGGTGCCGGGAAATACATAGCGGATATTCGCATCCGTCGACCAATTCCAAGCGTCGGGCGCGGGGCCTTCCGAGCGCAGCGAGATCGGCGCGGTGAGCGCGAGCGACTCGAACACCGGATCAAAAATGTGGCAGCCCATATCGCCAAAGGTGCCAGTGCCGAAGTCGAGGCGCTTCCGCCAGTTGCCGGGATGATAGTAGTGGTCGCCCACAAACGCCCGCTCCGCCGCGGTCCCGAGCCAGAGGTCCCAGTTAAGTTCCACGGGCGCGCTTCCCGTCGCAGCGGGCGGCACGCCGGTCGCGCCCCACTTCTTGTTACTCCACGTGTGAACCTCCCTGATCTTCCCGATCACTCCACTCTGCACGATCGCGACGGCCTGCCGGTAGACTTTCTGCGAGTGAATCTGGATGCCCATCTGGGTGACGAGCTTCTTCCCGCGCGCAAACTCAGTCATCACCCGTGTCTCGTGCAAATCGTGCGCGAGCGGCTTCTCACAATAGCAGTGCTTGCCGAGTTGCATGGCGGAGAGCGCGATGGGCGCGTGCATGTGGTCGGGCGTCGACACATTGACCGAATCGAGCCCGCCACCTTCCTTGTCGAGCAACTCGCGCCAATCCTGATAAATTTTCACGCCGGGAAACGTTGCCTTCACGTTTACGACCTTACCCAAGTCCACGTCAGCCACCGCCACAAGGTCAACGAATGGGTTGCTACAGATCGCCTGGATGTCCGACCACGCCTGGCCCGAGGCCCCGAAGCTCGCGTGGCGCAGACGGCGGCTGGGTGGCTGCGCGATCAGGTTGCGCGTGATGAAGGGCGCGAAGAACGCCGCGGTGCCAAGGGTGGTGGCGAATTGCCGGCGGCTGAGGTGACGCGGGGATTTCACGGGGAAGGCTTCGAGGATGAGGAAGTCGCGGCGCGTCGGTGGCAAACGGAATCCCGCCGCGCACGCGATCTTCAGGCTGGATGCGCTGCGATTCCTCCGCTCACACTTTGTCTTCGCGTCGCAATATCCCACCCGCGGCGCGCAGCCCCCAAACGCTCCATGAGTTCCTCCCCCTCGTCCCCCAAGTTCCGGCTCTTCGTCATGATGGTGCTGGAGTTTTTCATCTGGGGCGCGTGGCTCCCGTTGATCTTCGGCTACCTGCCCAGCCTCGGGTTCTCGCCCGGCCAGCAGGCGCTCATACTCAACGCGTTTCCGGTCGCCTCGATCGTCGGCATGTTTTTCAGCAACGAGTGGGCCGACCGGAAGTTCGCGCCGGAGAAATTCCTCGCGTTTTCCCACCTCATCGGCGGCCTCGCGATCCTCGGGTGCGGCTTCACGAAGGAATTCATGCCGTTCTTCCTGTTAATGCTCGTGCACTGCCTGCTCTACGTGCCGACGATCTCGATCGTGAACTCGGTCGCGTTTGCGAACATGAAAAATCCCGAGAAGGAATTCGGCCTCATCCGCATGGGCGGCACGATCGGCTGGATTCTCGCGGCGTGGCCATTCACGTTTATCTTTGTGGACTGGGACGCCGTCGGCGCCGCGCATCCCGCCGGCTTCGCCGACTGGCTCGGCACCGCGCTCGGCCATCCGCTCGGCGGTGACGCTGCAAAGGCGGCAACCAAGTGGACGTTCATCGTAGCCGGCATCGCCTCGCTCGCGCTCGCGGCGTTCAGCCTCACGCTGCCGCGGACGGAGCCGAAGAGAGCCGCCGAAGGTGCGAGTGAAAAACTCGCGTGGCTTGAGGCGCTTAAGCTGCTGAAAGTGCCCTTCGTCTTCGTGCTCTGGCTCGTCACGCTCGTCGACGCGTTCGTGCACAACTGCTATTTCAACTGGACGGGCGTCTTCCTCGGCACGTCTCAAGCAGCGGGCGGTGTCGGCATTCCTTCCAACTGGATCACGCCAGTGATGAGCATCGGGCAGGTCGCGGAAATCGTCACGATGTTCGTGCTCGGCGCGACGCTGAAGGCCTGCGGCTGGCGCACCACGATGATCGTTGGCATCCTCGGCCACGCGGCGCGATTCGCGGTTTACGCTTTTTTCCCGCAGAGCGCCGCCGTGATCATCGGCGTGCAAATTCTCCACGGCATCTGCTACGCGTTCTTCTTCGCGTCGGTCTATATTTTCGTCGAGGCGTATTTTCCGAAGGACATTCGCGCCAGCGCGCAGGGGCTCTTCAATCTCCAGATTCTCGGCCTCGGCGTCCTGCTCGCCAACTCGATCTGCCCATTTCTGATTCAGAGCGCCTACCGGCATGGCGCGATGGTCGATTTTCGCGGACTCTTCCTCGTGCCGCTTGCCGCCGCCTCGATCGCGGCGATCGCGCTGGCGTTGTTCTTCCGGCCGCCCGCGAACACGCCAACCACCGTCACCGGTCACTGAGGATTTTCCGATGGCCAAGAAACTTCGCGTCCTCGTCGTCGGCTGTGGGCACATGGGCACGTCGCACGCTCGCGCCTATCATCACATGGCGGACGATTTCGAAATCGTCGGGCTCGTCGCGCGCGGCGCACCGTCCCGGCAAAGACTTAACGCCGAATTCGGCGGGCGCTACGCGGAGTTCGCCCTCTACGCCGACGCGCTCACGCGCATGAAGCCCGACGCCGTGTGCATCAGCACCTATTCCGACACGCACGCCGCTTACGCGGTCGCCGCGATGGAGGCGGGTGCCCACGTGTTTCTGGAAAAGCCGGTCGCCGATAATCTTTCCGACTGCGAACGCGTGCTCGCCGCCGCCCGCCGCCTCAATCGAAAACTAATCGTCGGCTACATCCTGCACGTCCACCCGTCGTGGAAAAAATTCACCGAGCTCGCGCGCACGCTCGGCAAACCTCTCGTCATGCGGATGAACCTCAACCAGCAAAGCTCCGGCGCGAATTGGGAATCGCACAAAAATCTCCTGCGCTCCACTTCACCGATTGTCGATTGCGGTGTGCACTACGTCGACGTGATGTGCCGGATGACCGGCGCGCGGCCCGTGAGCGTCAACGGCATTGGCGCTCGGCTCGCCGACGACATCGCTCCCGGCCAAATCAACTACGGCCACCTCCAAGTGACCTTCGATGACGGCTCGATCGGCTGGTATGAGGCCGGCTGGGGTCCAATGATGAGTGAGACGGCGTTTTTCGTGAAGGATGTCATCGGCCCGAAAGGCTGCGTCAGTATTGTTGCGCGCTCCGCCGCCAGCGCCGGCAAGTCGTCCGACATCGATTCCCACACCAAAACCGAGTCGCTCCGGCTCCACCACGCGGCGCGCGGTGCCGACGGAAAATTTGCGCGGTCGGACGAACTCATCGACGTCACCGACGAGCCCGACCACGACGAACTCTGTCTGCGCGAGCAGGAAGTTTTCCTCCGCGCGATCCGCGACGACGCCGATCTTTCGACCCACTGGCAGAGCGCGCTCGACAGCCTTCGGATTGTCCTCGCGGCCGATCAGTCCTTCCGTGAAGGCCGCACCGTAAAACTCTAATTCCCCCATGAAACTCGACCACCCCGCCTGCCTCTTCCTGTTTACCGCGCTGCTGGCCTCGCGCACCCTCGCAACCGCGACGCCACCCGCCGGCTTCGCCGCGCTCTACAACGGCAAGGACCTGAGCGGCTGGCGCGGCGGCGACACGTTTGACCCGCGGAAATATGCCGCGATGCCCGAAGCCGCGCGCGCGAAACAGGACGCCGACTGGACCGCCGACATGCAAAAGCACTGGCGCGCCGAGGGCGACGAACTCGTCAACGACGGCCACGGCAAATATGCGACGACCGTCAAAGACTACGGCGACATCGAGCTGCTCGTGGACTACAAGACCGTCCCGCGCGGCGACTCAGGCATTTATCTGCGCGGCTGCCCGCAGGTGCAGATCTGGGACTACACCGATCCGGCGAAGTTCAAACTTGGCTCGGACAAGGGCTCCGGCGGACTTTGGAACAACCTGCCCGGCTCGCCCGGAAAAGATCCGCTCGTGAAGGCCGACAAAGCTTTCGGCGAATGGAATCACGTCCGCGTGCTGATGGTCGGCGCGCGCGTCAGCGTGTGGCTCAATGAGCAACCCGTCGTCGATCATGCGATCATGGATAACTCCTATTTCGATCACTCGCTGAAAACGCCGATCCCCGCGCGCGGGCCGATCCAGTTGCAGACGCACGATGGAGAGATCCGCTGGAAGAATATTTTTGTCCGTGAAATCGGCACCGAGGAGGCGAATCGCATCCTCGCGAGTCACGGCGAAGACGCCGGTTTCAAATCGGTGTTCAACGGCAAAGATTTCGCCGGCTGGGCCGGCCCAATCGACAACTACCAGATCGTTGACGGTGCAATTTTGTGCCGGCCGAAGAAGGGCGGCACGATCTACACGAAGGAGCAGTTTTCCGATTTCGTCGCGCGGTTGGAATTCAAGCTTCCGCCCGGCGGCAACAACGGCCTCGCGATCCGTTATCCCGGCGAGGGCGACACCGCCTACGTCGGCATGTGCGAGAGCCAGGTGCTCGACGACCACTACGAGCTGGCCACCGGCCAGAAAATCGATCCGCGCCAGGCGCACGGCTCCGTCTACGGCATGATCGCCGCCGCGCGCGGTTACCAGCGCCCGATCGGCGAATGGAATTTCGAGGAAGTCACCGTCCGCGGCTCCACGATCAAGGTCGAGCTAAACGGCACCGTCATCCTCGAGGGCGACGTCTCAAAGGTGACTGAGTTCCTCGCCAACAAAGCGCACCCCGGAAAAGATCGCACAACGGGTTACTTCGGTTTCGCCGGCCACAACGATCCCGTCGCGTTTCGCGCGATTCGGATCAAATCGCTCTGAGTTCAAACGGCGTCGGACACGTTTTCGACAGGCACCCCCGCTACGCAGAGCGGGCAGGCCGTCGGCGGCCACATGCCGAATGCCATCTGCGCGATGTTTTCGATGGCCATCCTTTTTTCCCGTGCGAATTCACCCGCGCGATAGCCAAAAACGAACAACGCCCCCAGCGCCACCGGCTCTGCCCCGCAGGCGATGACATCAGCGTAAGTGCCGCGCACCGCGGAACCGGCGCTCACGGCATCGTCGACGATTGCCACACGTTTCCCAACCAGTGCCGACCGGCGGCCGGCGGGCACACGATATTTCACCGGAAACAATCCGGTCACGTCAGCCGGTGCAAAGCGGTCGGTAAAGAAATACTCCACCCCAATTTCCGCGGCGATCGATTCGGCGAGTTTCGCGCCGCCCGTCATCGGGCCGCAGACGGCGTCGACGCGATGCCGAGCGAGACGTCGCGCAAGTTCGGTGATAAAAGGCCTCACCTGATCCGGCCGGGCCAAGAGCCCATCGAGATCGAACCACCGTTCGCTGTGATAGCCGGACTCCATTCTAAAATGGCCGCGGCGGCCGGCGAGGAGCTGGAAAAGTTTTTCCTGCATGACGCAGGCTGACTAAACTACACGCGCGCCGGCATTTCGAGCGGAATGATCGCGTGGCGCCGCAACTCGACCCCGCGCAAAAACGTGACGATCGCGCGTTCGCCGATGCGATCGCCGGTGAGGAGCTTGTGCAGTGCGTCAACGGCTGGCGTAGGCGTGTGGTCGAGCGCCACGACGATGTCGCCCTCGACCAGTCCAGATCGCGCGGCGGGGCTATTCGCCTCAAGGCCGGCGACGAGCACGCCCGTCTCCTGCTTCAGGTGATGCCAGCGTGCGACCTTGCGAATGAGCGGGACGTTCTGGCCGGCGAGTCCGATGAAGCTGCGCCGGATCCGTCCGTCCTTGATCAGCCACGCAACCACCCAACGCGCCGTGTTGCTCGCGATCGCGAAACAGATGCCTTGGGCGGGCCGGATGATGGCGGTGTTTACGCCGATGACTTCGCCGTGTGTGTTGACGAGCGGGCCGCCGGAGTTGCCCGGGTTGAGCGCGGCATCGGTCTGGATGACATTGTCGATGAGCCGGCCCGACGCGCCGCGCAGCGAGCGGCCGAGTCCACTGACGATTCCGGCAGTGACCGTTTGTTGAAACCCCATCGGCGAACCGATCGCGATGGCGATCTGACCGGGGCGCACGGCGTCGCTGTCGGCGAGCGCGAGGTGCGCGAGTTCGTCTGCGCTCACGCGAATGACGGCCAGGTCGGTGTCGGGATCGTCACCGATGAGATCGGCGGCGAGCTTGCGGCCGTCGGCGAGGAAGACCTTCAGCTCGTTCGCACCGTGGACGACGTGGCTGTTGGTGAGAATGTAACCGTCCGGAGAAATGAAGAAACCGGAGCCGGAGCCTCCGGGGGCGTGGTTCCCACGCACCTCGATATGCACCACCGCGGGATGCGTTGCCGCGACAGCGCCTGAGACGGCGGAGGAGTATGCGTCGAGCAGGCCCTCGTCGGTTGGCGAACCGGCGATCGGCGAAACAAATGAAATCATAATGTCGGCAACGAGACGCGCTTTTTGCATTTCGCAAACCGCCTAGGCCGCCCACTCTTGTCTAGCCATGCACCACTACATCGCGTTTCTGCGCGGCATTAATCTGGGCAAACGCCGGTTGCCCATGGCCGCTCTGCGCGCGCACTTCGAAGAGCTAAAATTTGCGGACGTCGCGACCTTCATCGCGAGCGGCAACGTAATTTTTTCCAGCAAATCCGCCGACTCCGCAAACCTCGCCCAGACAATCGAAGGACACCTTGCGAATAGACTCCGCTACGAGGTCGATACGTTTCTGCGCACACGCGCCGAGATCGCGGCGCTCGCGAAGTTCCGGCCGTTCGCGCGCGCCGATATGAAATCACCGGACAACACGATTTATTGCAGCTTCCTCAAGACTTCGCTGGCAACCGCGCTGGCGCGCGGCTTGGAGGCGTGCAGCACCGATGTGGACGAGATACGCGTCGAGGGCCGGGAATTTTATTGGCTCTGTCGGATCAAATCGAACGAGTCGAAAATTTGGACCTCACCCGCGATGCGCGCGCTCAAGCTGCCGTCGTCTTCGATGCGCAACTTCAATACGATCCAACGGCTCGCGGCGCAGTTTCCGGCGTAAACCGGCGCCTCACGGGGCGGAACGGTTGCGCGGGTGGTATTTCGCGTGGTGATCGACGAGGCGCTGGGGTTCGACAGCGGTGTAGATCTGCGTCGTCGAGATACTCGCGTGCCCGAGCATTTCCTGAATCGCGCGCAGATCGGCGCCGCCGCCGAGCAGGTGCGTGGCGAACGAGTGGCGCAGGCCGTGCGGCTTCACGTTTTTCGTTATACCGGCCCGCTGGGCGTATTTTTTCACGATCATCCAGAGCATCACTCGCGAAAGCGCGGCGCCGCGGTTGTTGAGGAAAAACTGGCTGCCGGTCTTAGGCTTCACCAAGTGCGGGCGGCCCGAAGTGAGATAACTCGCCAGCGCGTCGCGGGCACGACCGCCAATCGGCACGACGCGCTCCTTCGAGCCTTTGCCGAAGACGCGGAGAAAATTATTCTCTAGATCGACCTGCTGGAGCATGAGCCCGGCGAGTTCGGACACACGGAGACCACTCGAATAGAAAAGCTCCAGCAGCGCGCGATCTCGCAGCGCGCGCGGATCGCCACCGGTCGGCGCGGCGAGCAGGCGCGCGACCTCTGACTCGTTGAGCGTGCCGGGAATCGTGCGTGCGAGCTTCGGGCCGGTGAGCAGCGCGGTAAAATCATCGTCGCGGATCTTTTCGCGGACGAGATGACGCGCCAGCATGCGCAGCGCGGTGAGTTTGCGTGCGAGACTCGAAGCCTTGTAGCGATCACCGGCATCAGAAAGCGAATGCACCCATTCGCCGGCGTGCGCCGCGGTCACGCCACGCCAGTCGGCGGCGCCGCGCCGCGCCAGGAACTTTGCCGCCTGATCAAGATCGCGGCGGTAGGCAGCCACGGTATTCTTCGACAGGCCGCGCTCAAGTTCGACAAAATTGAGGAAACCGTCGATCTCGTTCGCAAATTTTTCGGGCGCGTGGCTGTGCTCGGCTCGCATCGCAGAAAACAAAAGACGCCGCGCAGGAGGCGGCGTCGATCCCAAACCTTGAGGGCGGGCGCGCGATGGGGGCTCAATACTGCCGGCGGCGCGGCGGCGGGACGTAGTTCGACGCTTCCTTCATGCGGAAGGTGATGCGCGCCTTGTCGAGATCGTAGGGGCTCATTTCCATCTTCACCATGTCGCCCGCGGCGATCTTGATGAAGTTCTTCCGAAGTTTGCCGGAGATGTGCGCCAGCACTACATGCTGCGTCGCATTGTTGAGCTGCACCTTGAACATCGTGCCGGGGAGAACGGCGACAACCTTACCCTCCACTTCAATCGCGTTATTATCAGCGGACATGGGAAACGCGAAGTGAAAGAGCCGGGCGGTTGGTCATAGGTTGGATCGTCAAAAGAAGCACCTTGTAAGGCAGAAACCGCCCGCCTTAGTCAAGGCTTCCCTCCGGGGGGTCATGTCCAATCCGCCGCCAACCTGTCCCTTTGAGAAACGCTTTCCGTCGCAACTCGTGCGCGACGACGCGTTCTTCATGAGCCTCGCCTACAACCAGGCGATCGACGCCTGGCGGCAGGACGAGGTGCCGATTGGTGCCGTGATCGAAATCGGCGGCGAGGTCGTCGCTTCGGCGCACAACACCGTCGAGTCCGCCCGCGATCCGACCGCGCACGCGGAGATGCTCGCCCTCACGCAAGCCGCGGCGAAGCTCGGCGACTGGCGCATCGCCGATGCGACCGTCTACGTCACGAAGGAACCGTGCCCGATGTGCGCGGGCGCGATGCTGATGTCGCGAGTCAAACGCGTCTGCTACGCGGTCCCCGATCCGAAGATGGGCTGTTTGGGTGGCGCTACGAACCTCAACGATCTGCCGCGCGTAAACCATCACCTGGAACTCACCGCCGGCGGCGTGCTGGAGAATGAATGCCGCGAACTGCTGCAGAAATTTTTTCGGCTCAAGCGGCGAGAAGAGTAGGCAAAGACCCCGCCCCAAGACACACCGGGAAGTTGACGCGCGCGCGCGGCGGTGCATTGGTTGCGCTCTCCGGAAACTTTTTTCCCAAACAACTCAACCCTCCTCCTCCCATGGCTTACGAACTCCCGAAACTGCCTTACGCCTTCAACGCCCTCGAGCCGCACATCGACGCGCGCACGATGGAAATCCATCACGACAAGCACCATCAGGCTTACATCACCAACGCCAACAATCTCCTGAAGGATCAGCCCGCGCTCGCGGCCCTCGACGTCAACGCGCTCATTGCCGATCTATCGAAGGTTCCCGAGGCGATCCGCGGCGGCCTGCGCAATAACGCCGGTGGCCATTCGAACCACTCGTTCTTCTGGACCGTCCTTGCTCCGCACGATCAGGACGCCCCGACCGGCGCGCTCGCCGCCGCGATTGAGGCACAACTCGGCGGCTTCGCGAAGTTCAAGGAAGACTTTGCCAAGGCCGGCGCCACGCGCTTCGGCTCCGGCTGGGCGTGGCTCTACGTAACCACCGACAAGAAACTCGCGATCGGTTCGACCGCGAATCAAGACAGCCCGCTCATGGGCAAGGCCGTCGCCGGCATCGAGGGCAAGCCGGTCCTCGGGCTCGATGTCTGGGAGCACGCCTACTATCTCCACTATCAGAACCGCCGCCCGGACTACATCACGGCGTTCTGGAACGTCGTGAACTGGAAAGCCGTCGAGGCGAACTACGCCGCGGCGATCAAGTAAGCGCCGGGAATTCTCAAAAACAAAAGCCGCACCGAGACGGGTGCGGCTTTTTTGTCGGCGATTTTTTGGCTACGGCGTCCAGACGCTTGCCTCCAGCGTCGCGCCGAGGTTCGCGGGCGCGAGGCGTTTACTCTGGCCCGTCTCGGTGTCGAGGATGCAAAGCACACTTGAGCTGCGATCACGCGCGGTGTAGATCAGATGGCGGCCGTCCGCGAGCCAGCTCGGCTCGATCGCATCAAAGTCCGCCTTGGAGACGACTTCGGCGGAACCCTTCGTCAGGTCGTAGACGGCGATTTGGTATTGTTTCCCGACGCGCACGGTGCAGGCAATTTTGTTCGGGTTCGTGCGGCTCCAGTCGGGCTCGGCGGCGTAGCTGAAACCGACTGAGAGGCGCTGCGGCGAGCCGCCGCCCGCCGCCATCACGTAAAGCTGCGGACCGGGCTCCATCGCGAAAACGATTCGTCCGCCGTCCGGCGAAAAGCACGGCGAAGACTTAACGGCATCGGAGCGCGTGCGGCGCGTGACCTGGCGGCCCTGCGCGTTGCTCACGTAAATCTCCGGCGTGCCCTCGCCGCTCAGCACCATCGCGACCTGTGATCCATTCGGGCTGAACCGCGCGCTGCTGTTGGTGCCGCGGAAACTCACAAAGGTCGTCCGCTGGCCGCTCGCGAGATCGATTTGGAAAATGTCGGGGAAGCCGGATTTGTAGAAGCTCGTGTAGATCACTTTGCCACCATCGGGCGACCAGCGGGGCGAGAGCGCGAGCGCGTTGTCCGACGTCACGCGCCGCACCGAGCCCGGGCTGAAAAACAGATCGGACGCATAAATTTCCTTTTTACCCGTGCCTTCGCCGATGAAGGCGAGCTTCGCCGTGAAAAATCCGCGCAGGCCGAGGCCGTTGGTTTTTTCCACCGCGATGTCCGCCGCGCGAAAGAGCGCATGGTGCAGATTCGTGCCGGTCGCGGTCTCGGAAGCAAACGTCGCCGTGCCCAGACCCTTCGTGATGTCGACGCGCACCTGCGTGCCCGATACCGCGGAGAACCGAATGTCGAACTCGCCACCGCTTGCCACGAGTCGGTACCGGCCATGCGCGCCAAACGCCGTCCGTGCAAGCGCATCGAGCTCAGGCGTTGATCCGCTCACGTGCACCGGGATCTGGTGCTTGTCGACGTTGATGCTGACTTCACCAATCTTGCGCTGGGCAAAAACGGTGGGCGCGGCGAGCAGCGCGGTGAAAACGACGAGGCGGAGAAATTTTTGCATAGGAAACGATCGGCGTGGCGTGCGCATTTCTATTTGCGCGGGCGCGTGGCATAACAACTCTTATTTGCTCACAATTCCATTTTCCCAAACCCGTGACGACCGACGAAATCAAAGAGCACCTCAAGCAAGTCAAGTATCCCGGATTCAGCCGAGACATCGTGTCGTTCGGCCTGGTGCGCTCAGCCGGCGTGCTCGACGGCGTCGCCAAGGTCGCGCTCGCCATCTCGACCAACGACCCAAAAATTCCGCTGCACCTGAAGACGGAGGTTGAGAAATGCCTCCGCGCTATCCCCGGCGTAAAAGAGACGCTTGTCGAAATCTCGGTCGCCGCCGTGAAAAACCCCGCCGCACCCGCAAACGGCGGCAATCTCGCCGGCAACGCGGGCGCGCCCAAAGCGATCAAGTTCGCGGTCGCGATCGCGTCGGGCAAGGGCGGCGTGGGCAAGAGCACGTTTTCGGTGAATCTCGCGTGTGCGCTGGCGCAGTTGCTCGAATTCCAAGGCCGCAATGGGCGCGTCGGACTCATGGACTGCGACATCTACGGTCCAAGCGTGCCGTTGATGATCGGCCTGCACGGTGCGCGACCGGAGGTAGAGGGCGAGAATCTGGTGCCAATGGAGCGCCATGGCGTGAAGGTGATGAGCATGGGCTTCCTCGTGGATGACAATACCCCCGTCGTCTGGCGCGGCCCGATGATCATGAAAACGATCCAGCAGTTCGTGCAAAATGTGAAATGGGGCGAACTCGACGTGCTGCTGGTCGATTTGCCGCCGGGCACAGGTGACGCACAACTCTCCCTCGTGCAGACGCTCCCACTGGATGGCGCCGTGATTGTCACCACGCCGCAGCCCGCCGCGACGAACGTCGCGCGCAAGGGCGGACTGATGTTTCAGAAGGTCAACGTCCCTATCCTCGGCGTCGCCGAAAACATGAGTTACTTCCTCGATCCGGCGGGCAACAAGCACGCGCTTTTCGGGTCGGGCGGCGGCCTCATCACCGCGGAAAAACTCGGCACCACCCTTCTCGGCCAAGTGCCGCTCATCGCCGCGATCCGCGAGGGCGGCGACTCGGGCCTACCGGTGGTCGTCAACGACCCGTCGGGTGCGGCCGCGACGGTCTTCCGCCAGATCGCCGAAGAGTTGCTCGCTCGTTTGTCTAAATCAGCCCGGCCCGCAATGTAACATCTGAGCAACATTGCGGGCATTGACAGCGTCCGACCGGTCGCTCTCATGGAGCCCGATCCCGTTGCATGATCTGCATGACTTCTCCTGCTCAAGAGCCCGCGACTTCCCGCGAATTCGTCAAACAATCCAGCCTCTACCAAGAGTTCCTGGCTGAGCGGGAGGAAATCTTGAAACACAAGTGGCTTGAGTCCGAACGGCTCGGCTACGACATCGGCTTCGAGCGCGCGCTGCTCGACTGGATCCGCAAGCATCGCGAAAGTTGGCGCGCCGCACGCCGCCAGCAGCAGGCCGGGCAAAATCCGGGGGGCTCGTTGTCGCCGTTTGCCGCCGCCACTCCGGAAAAGAAAATCGGCTGAGTCGCAGGGCGTCAACCTCGCTGAATCCGGGGCTAAGAACACCGCACGACAGCCCGGAACGGCGTCAGCAGGGCTGACGCCCTACGGCAGAAAAAATGAAAAAAGCCGGGCTTGAGGCCCGGCTTCGAAATTTACAGACGCCGTTCAGACGGCGCAGCCTGGAAGATTACTTGATCTCCTTGTGGAGGGTGTGGCGCTTCAGATGCGGATTGTATTTCTTCTTCTCAATGCGCTCCGTGACGGTCTTTTTGTTGCGGAACGTGAGGTAGCGGGAGGTGGGCTTGCCCTCTTTTTTGGCTTCAGTGCACTCTAAGGTTACGAGTTCTTGCATGGTTTGAAAGGATTGAAGGGTCAGAGGAAAGGCCCAGCCCGGGCCGGTGCAACCCCAAACTTCGCCCCGCTCAGCGCCGCTTTTCCGTCAGCGGCAGCATCACCCCGCGCCGGAAGAGCGTCACCTGGCTCGTGCTCGACGAGACCACGATCGCGATGCAGTTGGCAGCCACGCTGATGCCCGCTGCCGCCGCGTGCCGGCTCCCGAGCCCGCTCGGCAGCGAATAGTCGCCCGACGTCGCTTGGATCAGGCTGCCCGCCGACTCCACCACCCCGTCGCCGCGCAAAATAAACGCGCCGTCGATCGAGGAAAACTCCTTCACGGTCTCGTCCATGAACGGATTGAGGATATTCCGGTCCTCCTCTTTGTAGCCGAAAAACGGGTTGAGCACGAGCGGCTTGGTGAAGGTAGCCACCTTCTCGTTGTCGCCGATCACAAAGAGGCAGCCCACCGGCCGGCCCTCGCGGCCTTCGACTGCCAGCTCCGTCGCCACCGCAATCACGCGCTCCAGCACCTCGGGCTTAACGTCCTCCGGCAACAAATCCGCCGTCTGCCCCGTGAGGAGCGCCTGAAATTCCCGCTCGATGTCGATCACGACGAGCGTGTCGAACTGGTTGCTGCCCGTCATGCCGTCGATGCAGCAGATGCGATCAGTGAACTTGATCACGCCACGCGTCAGCGCAACGAGGATCGCGCTGCGCAGCTGCGCCATGCGTTGGCTCGAAAACGATCGCACCTGAATCGTCTCGGCAAACTCACGACCGTCGCCGCTCGGCTCGATCGGGTTGCGCGTCACGAGGATCGTCTTGAGTTTCGATTCGATCGCGTCGCGCTGGATGCCGCCGATGAACGTGTCGCCAAACACCATGATCGCGCTGCAATCGGCGCCTTTTGCGACGCGCTCAGCCTCGCGAAACATCAGCCGGTTGACGCGGTTCTGCTGCGCCTGCACCGGCCGGATGCCGCCGAACCCGCCGACGAGTTGCTCGTAAAGCGCATCGAGATCGGACGCGTTGACGAGGCTGTCGACGAGCGTCTTCTCCTTCACCTGCCGCGCGATCGAGGCGAGCACCTGCAGATAATCGCGCGCCTTCTCGCCCGCGATGAGCATGACAATCAGGTTCACGCGCTCGTCGTCCATCGCACCGTCGTGGCGGATGCCGCCACGACTACGACCGATGGCGAGAATGTAGCGACGGCTCATCTTCACGCGCACATGCGGCAGCGCCACGCCCATGCCGAGGTAGGTCGTCATCGTGCTCTCGCGCGCGAGGAGACCCTTCAACAGGGACTCCGGTTTCAAATCGGGAAAGCTTTCAACCGAGACGGCGAGCAGCTCCTGCAATGCACCTTCCAAATCGTGGCTCCGCAGGTCGACGATGCGGCTGCGCGCGATAATTTTGTCGAGGCGCATGACCGGAAAGACTCAGCCGCTCACTTCTCCCACTCGAGCGCGCCCTTTTTGATTTCGTAGACCAAGCCAAGGACGAGGACACCGATAAAAAACAAAATCGGCCCAAGGATCGCGATATCGTTGTGGAGAAATTCGCGGTAGATGAAGGTCCACGGCACGAGGATCACAACTTCGAGATCGAAGAGCATAAAGAGCAGCGCGGTGAGATAAAATTTCACGGAGAACCGCGTGTGCACGAGCCCGTCGCCCGCGATGCCGCATTCGTAGGCGGAGTCCTTGATGCGCGTGTGCTTCGCCCGCTGGCCGAAGAGGTGACTCGCGCCGACGATCACGCCGGTGATGCCCGCGGCGAGCAAAGCTTGGATGAGAAACGGCAGGTATGCGGATGCGGTCATGGCAGTTGCAAAGCAAGAATTGGGCGCACCCGCACGCAGGTCGCAAGAGGGAATTTCTGAAGGACACCGGGCTTGCAGCGTAAGCGTGGGTGAGTAGCGCGGCGTAATGAGCGCGATGAACCGCATCGCCTTTAACCCGAACCAGTGTGGAGGGAGGCCATGCATTCGCGGCATGCGCATCCGTGTCAAAGATGTCTTGGATATGCTCGCCACCGGCGCCACCGAAGCGGAGATCCTCGAAAGCTATCCCTATCTTGAGCGCGAAGACATTCAGGCCTCGCTCGAATACGCGGCCAAGCAGGTTGACCACGCAGTGCTGTCGCTGGCCAAGTGAAATTTTTGATCGATGCCCAGCTCCCGCCCGCGCTCGCGCTCTGGTTGCGAGAGTCGGGTCACGAAGCTGTGCACGTGACCGACGCTGGGTTGCGAGAAGCTGACGATGCCGCGATTTGGGCGCATGCGCTGCGCACGGGCGAAGATTTTGCCGTGCGCTCCGCCCGCGAAATGACCGGTCCGGTGATCATCTCGCTGCGCGGCGGCAACACCACCAATCGCGCGTTGCGTGCATGGATCGAACCGCGGTTGCCGGGCACCTTAGAATTATTGGCTCAAGGGAGCCGGCTGGTTGAGGTGATTTGAACGGTCGCGTCCAGCCCTCACAGCGGCTTCGCCGATTTCAAAATTACTTCAAACCGCGGGTCGTCCTTGAGGGGAGCAAACTTCGCTTCGAGGCGCACGAGATCGGCGCTGGTGTTGTAGGTCGCCTCTTTCATCATCTCCCGTAGATTGGCGACTGCATCATCGATGCGACCGAGCGAGACATAAACCCGCGCCGCATTAAATCGACCTGTCTCAAGGTTGAACTTGTCAGATTGGAGACGCGCCAAACCCTCCTCGATCAATCGAAGAGCCTCGTGACCGGCGAGCGCATGCGCGCGAGCGATGTTGGTAATGCCGACCGCTTGCTGCCGGGAGTTCCACGCTTGCTTTTCATACCAAGCCAGCGCCGTCTCGGCGAACGGCCGTGCGTCCGTTTTCTTACCGGAGCAAATGTAACCAACGCTCGCGACAAATCTGTCGGGTCGTCGAGCACATCGCTGATCGGACAAATCTTGGGAAATTCCGGTTGGCTAATGAGGCGCTGGGCTTCAGTTAAATCACCTACTCGGCTTTGTTGCATAATCCAGGATGAGACCCGAGGCGGTTAGGCCGCCATGGGGAGTTCCGGAGTGGGTTTATGAGTCGCGACAGCGACCAACTGGAGGTCGGGCAGCAGCCCGGCCTTGA
>CAITWF010000005.1 GCA_903896015.1 uncultured Opitutia bacterium
ACATCATCAGCACTACCAATCAATATTTGTAATCCCCTCGGAATATTTTAAAGGCTGCTGTGGAGTTGGTTTGATTGTGAGTTCGAATCCTTTTTGGGTTGCCATGAATGAGCATCCATGTGGGTTTCCAGCGTTTTATTTTAGAAACCCATCAATTACCCCATCAATCGGGAGGCCAAATATAGGGCTACGGCCTGCCCTGCGCCCTGCTTCGGCAAGCGGCGTGGGATGTTGGGGCATGGGTATGCAGGGCGATCATGACGCGCGGCGCGAAGGAGATACTATACGCCGAGGATCACCCCGAGCCAGAGATAGGTCGCGCTCCGGTCGATTCTCTTTCGCCCTATGACCGCAGGCGGGGCAGGTCTGACTCGTGACCGCCGCCATGACTTCACGCAACTTGGGCAATCCTGCGAACTAGAGTTTGTACTCTAGCATTTGCTCCAGTTCGCTGAGTTTCTTCTTTTTTCAAGACGCGACGCCACCCCGCGCAATTCTGACGCAGGAAATCAAGCGCATGCTACACGAATCGCTCGGTTACGGCCTCGCGCTCGAAGGCATGGATGTGGTGAACGGCTGGGAAAATGCCAATCCATCCGAAATCGAACTCGACGAACCGAAGACCTGATCAGTCGATGCGGATGCCGGCGCCCTTGATAACGCCGGCCCATTTCGCGATGTTCGCCTTGATCAACCCCGCGAACTCGGTGGGAGAACTGCCCAGCGGTTCGAGCCCATCACCGGACAGGCGCTGGCGCACGTCGGCCGCCTGAAGAATGCCGGCAATTTCGGCATGCAGCTTCGCGACAAGCTCGCGGGGCGTGTTCGCCGCAACCAGCACCCCCATCCACGTGCTCATTTCATAGCCTGGAACCCCGGCTTCCGCGATGGTCGGCAGATCGGCAGAGAACGCTGACCGGTTCGCTGCGGTAATGGCCAGACCTCGTAACCGGCTGGCCTTGACGTGCACAAGCGTCGAGAGCGTGCTGCCGAAGATCAGTTGCGCTTCGCTCCCGAGAACCGCTGCCAGCGCCGGCCCGCCGCCTTTGTAGGGCACGTGTATCAAATTGACGCCGGCCATGATCTTGAACAGTTCCCCGGCGAGATGATTCCCCTGACCGTTACCGTTCGACGCAAAATTGAGCTTCCCAGGTTTCGCCTGTGCAAGCGCAATCAGCTCCTTCACGGATTTCACCGGCACCGACGGATGCGCGGCCAGCAGGTAGTACGTCGAACCGACGAGCGTCACCGGCGCGAAATCGCGCACGGGATCGTAGGGCAGTTTGCTGAACAGGCTGGGTGCAAAACACAGATTGGCGGTATAGCCGAGCATCAGCGTGTAACCGTTGGGTTCAGATTTAGCGGCGAGATCCGTGCCTATAATGCCGCCCGCGCCTGCCCTATTGTCGATGACCACCTGCTGGCCGAGATTGACCGCCAGCTTCTGCCCAATAACCCGCGCCACCAGGTCCGCGCCGCCACCCGTCGGATTGGGCACGATAAAGCGGATGGGCCGGCTAGGATAGGACTGCGCGCCCACTGGGCACGCCAGCCCCAGCATGATCATTGCAGCGCATGGGATCCACGGCGTCACGCGCAGCACTGCAAGTGGCCCGGTAGCGGCATTGGTCTGGACTGCCTTTCAAAGAGCGTAAGAGTGCCCAACGGAATGATCTTAGCATGAAGGTTCACGACTCGTGACAGATTTCCTTATACCGGCGCAATGGCATACAAAGGGATCCTATTGCCATTTAAATGGATCTGACTTATTTACAGGTGGGGTTGGGGGAACTATCAGAACCACAGGCCCCTGTAGCACGGTGCGATATAAATTCAACGACGCCGCTCAGTTACCGCTTACTCACGCAAAGAGGCCGCTACTGCAACTCGGTGCCGGACGCGCGAACGACAGCGCCCAGACTGGCGATATCCGCGTTCAGACTGGCCGCGAATTTTTCTGGCGTGGTCGTGTGATGTAACGCGCGCTTGACCACCGAAAAGTTGTTGTTGGAATTTTGTTACCAGTTGCTGCGCGACAATCATCACGTCGGCGACACGATCTTTCAGTCGCGATCAGCGACCGGCACTGTAACGCCCCTTGCCGGTCCCGGGCTGAACTGTCCTGACGTCACGCAGTGACGTAATTCTCACTAATCGACTTTGATGTTGGATGCCTTGATCACTTTCGACCAGCGGGCGGTCTCGCTGCGCACGTAGGCGGCAAACTCGTCCGGGGTATTGCCGATGACATCCAGTCCCTGCGCTGTGAATTGGTCGCGCAGTTTCGGCGCGGCGAGTGCTTTCACGATTTCGGCGTGCAGGCGCGCGATGATAGCTTTGGGCGTAGCAGACGGTGCGAGCATGCCGGGACCGGAACTCGACTCGAGTCCGGGCAATCCGGCCTCTGCCGTTGTCGGCAGTTGCGGCCACAGCGTCGAACGCTTTGGCGAACACAGTGCCAGTGCGCGCAGCCCGCCGGCCTTCATGAACGGCAGGCTTAAGGGCAGGCTGATAATGATCACCTCGACTTCGCCACCGACCGCCGCATTCAACGCGGGTCCGCCGCCCTTGTAGGGGATGTGCAGCATGTTGATGTTCGCCAGCGTCTTGAACAGTTCGCCGGCGAGATGATTCGCGCTGCCATTGCCGGTCGAGGAGAAATTGAGCTTGCCCGGGCGCGCCTTTGCCAGAGCGATAAGTTCCTTCAACGAGGTGACCGGCACGGACGGATGAACGACAACTGCACCGGGGCTCATGGCCGCCAGCGAAATCGGCGCGAGGTCCTTTTCCGTATCGAACGGCATGTTGGGATAAAGACCAGGGTTGTTGGTGAGCTGTGCCAGGGTGGCCATCAGAAGGGTGTAGCCATCAGGCGGCGCCTTCGCGACGACGTCCGCGCCGATGTTGCCGTTTGCGCCCGGCCGGTTCTCGATCACGAAGGGCTGCCCGAAGGACTCCGCAAGCTTCTGGGCCAGCGGCCGCAGCACGACGTCAATCGGGCCGCCGGGCAGATAACCGACGATCACGCGGACCGGTTTGGTCGGGTAATCGTCGGCTGCACATGCGGGCGGGCAGGCTGCGCTGGCGAGCAAAGCGGCAACGGCTATCGCCATCAGTATTCGTGTCATGCATTCCTCCATACTTGTTGTATGAGCATCAGCGCCCGCACACCGGGCGTTTCAATGTCATGCAGCGGGGCCATTCTTGCGGGTAGCGCGGCGCAGCGCTTCACTTCCCGCCACGTCGATTTTCCAGCCGCTCGAATCCGTCACCACGCCGTACGAACGTCCGGCTTGCTCCGCGGAAACCAGACCGTTGCGCAAATCCTCTTCGATCAACCTGAAGTCGCGGGCATACGGGTCTCCATAGCCCCCGCCGCCCGGCAGCTTGAGTTCCAGCGATTCACCGGAATTCATAATGACCTGCTTGCTCGAGACCTGCAAAGTTTCGCCGTTGGCAACAATCGCGCCTTTCGCCGCATCCTGCCCTCCGAGTATGCCGGGAACCATGTAGTGAAATCGACCGCCTTTGGCATTGACGATGACTTTCGTCCCCGGCTCGATTTCGTCTTCGCGCACTCTTATCACCATGTGCTGACCGAAGCCTCCCCGGTACTGCCCGGCGCCGGCGGAGTCGACAATCAGTTCTTTCTTCTCGCAGACGATCGGGCCGTCCCCTTCAAGGATTTCGACCGGCGCTGCATTCGTGTTGCTCGGGAACGCAAGGGTCGATATGCCGTCTGATTGCGGCCGGGCACCAAGACCACCGCGTGAAATGCATGAGAGTAGAAACCGCTTCCCGTTCTTGCGCCGCCCCAGGAAGCGCTGGGCCCACACGGGCGCGCCGCCGCTACCGGCGATGACACGATCCGGCATCAGTGTTGCAAGAGTGCGAAAGACGATCTCCGGCAGGAACTGCCCGACGCTCTGCCGTGAATAGACCGGCGCGGGGAACCGCGCATTCAGTATGGAACCTTCCGGCGCGATGATCCTGATCGGACGCAGCACGCCTTCATTGTTGGGCAGCAGCGGGCTCATCGCGCATTTCAATGCAAAGTTGGTGTACGAGCGCGTGTAGTTGAGGCAGACGTTGACACCACGCGCGATCTGCGGCGTAGATCCGGTGTAGTCGACGAGGACTTCGCCGTCCTTGAGCGTGATCGCAATGGCGATCCGAATTTCCTCGTCGTCGAACGTATCGATGGCAACTTCGCTCCGATACGTGCCTTCGGCGAACTGCCGGATGTTGGCGCGCACAGAGGCTTCGGTGCGGCTCAGTATCTCCGTGCTGAGCGGCTGTATGTCGTCCATGCCGTATTCAGTCATCAACTGAACGAGGCGCCGCGCAATCACGTCGTTCGACGCGAGTTGCGCCCGCAGGTCGCCCACCACGTAGTCCGGTGCGCGAACGTTCGCGCGTACAAGGCCGAAGACCGCGGGATTGGGGATTCCTTGCTCGACCAATTTGAGGATGGGGATAAAGAGGCCTTCCTCAAAAACTTCCTTGGCTTCCGCAATCGAAATGCGCCCGCCGATGTCGGTTTGATGCGCGCAGCACACGGCGTAGGCGACGGGCCGGTCACGGAAGAAGATCGGCGTCACGACGGTGATGTCGTTCAGGTGCCCGGTGCACAGCCAGGGGTCGTTCGTGATGAGTGCGTCACCGGGGTGCAGCGTGGACGGCGGATACACCTCGCCGATTTTTTTCATGGCGACGGGCAGAGCTCCCAAGAAGCCGGGGCCGCTGAACGTCGACTGCGCGAACAGGTTGTACTCCGCATCGAAGAGCGCACAGGCGTAATCGTTGGCGTCGCGGATGATGGACGAAAACGCCGTGCGCACCAGCGCGGTGGCCGCCTCGTCTGCCATCGCGTTGAGCCGCGTCCACAATATTTCCAGCCGGATGGCGTCAATGGGCTTGCTCATGTTTGCACCTCCGGCAGCGTGATGATGAGTGTGCCGTGGCGATCGACCTCGACGTGTCCACCCGCGTCCACGATCGTCGTGGACTCCCGTTCCTCGATGATGGCCGGGCCGTCGAATGCTGCGCCCACCGGCAATTTGTAGCGGTCGTAGATCACATGCTGGATGTAGTCTTCCTGCCGGCCCGAGTAGGCCCGGCGCCTGCCCCTGATGGCCGATTCCGCAGACCCGCCGACATCCAGCGTGTGCTGCGGGAGCACCGGGGCGGCGCTCTGAGCGACAAGGCGTACGTTCATGAGTTCGATTTCCATGTCGGGATAGACGCGACCGTACAGCACTTCATATACCGCTTCAAAGCGCTTGCGTATATCCGGCTTTGAAAGCGGTACGCCGCGGGGCGGAATCTCGACGTTGACGGCGTAGCCCTGGCCCAGATAGCAGATGTCGAGCGACCGCGTGAACGTGACCTGCCCGGCGCTTTCCGCGCGTTCGACAAAACTTTGCGCCTCCGCCTCCATTTGCGTAAGCAGGCTGTCGACGACCGCAGGATCCAGATCGTTGACCGTCTGGCGATGCGTCTTCACGAGATCGAACGAAATCGGCGATACCAGCAGTCCGAACGCGGACGCGATGCCGGCGCTCTGCGGTATGAGTATGCGGGGCGTGCCAAGACGCCGCGCGAGCGCGTAGGCATGCACCGGGCCGGCGCCGCCGAATGCGACCAGCGTGAAGCGGCTGGGATCCACGCCTTTCTCCGCCATATGGATCTGGATGGCGGCCGCCATGTTCTCCGTGACGAGTTCGTGTATTCCCCATGCGGCCTTCGGGGTCGTAAGTTTCAGCGGCTGGGCCACCCGCGTGTCAATCGCCCGCCGCGCAGCTTCCTCGTCCAGGCGCATTTCGCCGCCAAGGAAGTGCGTCGCATCGAGATAACCCAGCACGAGATCGGCATCCGACACCGTGGGCTCGACGCCCCCGAGGCCGTAACACGCGGGACCGGGCGATGCGCCCGCGCTCTCCGGGCCGACTTGAATCAGACCCATCTCGTCCAGTTTGGCAATGCTCCCGCCGCCGGCGCCGATCTCCATGATGTCGATGACCGGAATGCGCAGCGGGATGCCGCTGCCCTTCTTGAAACGGTGCACGCGGGCGGACTCGAACGTCGACGCCTTGTCGATGCGGCCGTTCTGTATGACGCAGCCCTTCGCGGTGGTGCCGCCCATGTCGAATGCCAGCACGCTCTCCTCATAGCCCGCCTTGCGCCCGATATGCGCTGCCGCTATGGCGCCCGCCGCAGGCCCGGATTCGACAATGCGAACCGGAAATTCCGCCGCGGTTTCCACTGACGTCATGCCGCCGCTCGAGAGCATGATGAGCAACTGCCGCCTGAACCCCAGGTCGCGCAGACCCGACACGAGGCGCGCGGTGTATTTCGAGGTGAGCGGTTTTACATACGCATTGGCGACCGTGGTCGTGGTGCGCTCGTACTCCCGGACTTCCGGCAATACCTCGCTCGAAATGGAAACGGGTATGCCCGGCGCAAGCTCGGCGAGCGCTGCACGCGCTTTGCGCTCGTTCTCAGGGTTCGCGTAAGAATGGAGAAAGCAAACGGCGATGGATTCGACGTTTTGCCGGCGCAGTTCGGCAACCGCCCGGGCAAGATCTGCGGTATCGAGCGGAATGTGGATGCTCCCGTCCTGATAGGTCCGCTCGGTGACCTCCTGACGGCGATAGCGCGGCACCAGCGGCTTCGGGAACTCGATGAAAATATCGTAGAGGTCGTAGCGCATCTCGCGGCCGATTTCCAGCACGTCGCGAAAACCCCGCGTCGTCAGCAGCCCGGTGCATGCGCCTTTGCGCTCGATGATCGCGTTGATCACCAGCGTTGTGGCATGCAGAATGCACTCCGTTTCGGCGAGAAATCCGGGGTGGCGTTCGGCGAGACGACCAACGCCGTCGAGCACGCCCAGGGAAGGGTCGCCCGGCGTGGTAAGGCATTTTTCGACATCCACTGCGCCGGTCACCCGGTTGATCAGGTAGAAATCGGTGAACGTGCCGCCGATATCGCAACTGAGCCTGTACTTTCCCTCTGTGACTGCCATGTGATGGGGTTCCTTGTTGATACTCTGTGTTCCGGTGTTTTTCAGGGTAGTTGACCAATGAACTATTTATATTCTATCGCGATTTTCCGGGTTTAACTCAACCCCTTTAATGTAAGTCCATTTCCTAATCCCACGTGACCATCTCAACGGGTTCGTTTCTTTCGCCTTGGTATACACATGAATTCTATTTTTCAAAATGGCCTCATCCTTTCCCTGATGCCTCTGTGATGGCGTCACGAAACTAATTCGGCTGTGACG
>CAITWF010000006.1 GCA_903896015.1 uncultured Opitutia bacterium
ATGGCCTCAAGCAGATCTTGTTGAACAACGCCCGACTTTGGGAAGCACTCCGCGAGCGGGTAGCTAGCTAACCGCGAGAATGTCCTGTCGTGCTCTCGGGGGCAGGTTGGTGCGGGCGGCGGGAATCGAACCCGCTTCTCGCGCTTGGGAAGCGTACGTTCTACCGGTGAACTACGCCCGCAGTCAGAAAGGTAAATGTTGGCGATTCCCTCGGGTCCCCGTCAATCTCGGAACGAGCGGTCGGCGAGTCCCCTTCTCAACCCCGGTTTTCCAGGCGGCGTTTTATACCCGTTTCCTTATACCCGGGAGCCCGAAATCCGGGCTGCCAAGGACCCAATCAGAGATTTCAAAAATCCGATTTACCTCTGAAGACCTACCGGGAAACAGGTCCTGACACACCCAGAAACAACCCGTTTCGTCTAACGGCTATCACGTGTGCTTCCCAAGCATGAAAAGAGGGTTCGACTCCCTCCGCCCGCACCATATCAGGTAACGACTTACGAATATAGCTGGCCGATTCCTGCCTTATTCCTGTCAGAATCGGATTGATTACGGCAGGGCGTGGCCGATAGTCGCAGGCAATGGCACGCAGTACGCAAAGCGGTCTGAAATCGTGGGAGCATCCCAAGAAGTCGGGAATTCGAATCCGCGAGATCGTCAACGCGACGAAGGGCGGCGTCTTCGGCTGCAGCTATCAGGTGATCGTGCCCGCACGGATCACGGGCAGTCTCCGGGAGCGGAAACAGTTCGTCGAACGAACAGAGGCCGAGGAGCACGCAGAAAAGGCCATCCAGGGCTTCAAGAAGCAGGGCCACGACTTCTTTGCTCTGACCGACACCGAGCGCCGTGAAGTCGCCTCAGCGATGCCCCTGCTGCGAAAGCACGGCATCGCGCTTGGGGATGCTGTCCGCTTTGCCGTGACGAGGATGCGGCCGGGGACGGCGGGCAAGAAGGTGTCCGAAGTGATCGCCGAGCTTCTTGCCAGCAAGGAACAGCGCTGCGCTCGGGGCGATCTTCGCGAGCTGAGCCTGAAGGATTTTCGGTATCGCACCAACCGTCTGGCCGAAGGATTTGGCGACCGCCCGATTAGCGAAATCAACGGCGCCCAGGTCAAGGTGTGGCTCGTCGGGTTGAAGCTCGAGCCCCGGAATACATTCAACCTGTTCCGGATCGTGTCCGAGGTCTTCCGCTTTGCCCACCAACGCCGGTACGTGGCGGAGAATCCGCTGGATGAACTGGCGCAGATCGATCGCAAGGAGATCATCGGCCATGCTGGTGAAGCGAAGGAGCCGGCCATCCTAAGAGATTTGATCTCTTCCGGTCGAGTGAAGTCAGCACGTGTGGGTGCGAAAATCGTCGTTCGCCGTGAGTGGCTGGACGCATTTCTGGGGGCTTGAGTCATGAGCAGCAGCCCCCTGACCATCTCGCCAGTCGTAACTCTGCGCCAACGAGAGTCGGCCACTGCGGCCATGGTTCGTCGGATCGACGACAAGATTGCCCGCTTAGGGTCTGCCCGACGTGAGCGCCTGTTCGCGGAACTTGATCGACTCGGCGTGCATCGCCGAATTGCAGGACAGAAATTAAGGCGGTGCAATCCTTAGCCGGACATGATCAAATCACTGCCGTGATTTTAATGTGACGGTGCAGAAGCAATCCGGGCGCCGCACCCGATCACGAAGCGTGGGATCAATAGACCAGAATGAGCACAACTGATTGCTCGGCCTTAGCGACCATGTCCTCGAAAATCTGGTTCTTGCCAGTAGGATTTGGGTTTGGCGCGCTGCTGTCCAAATAGGGCTCAAGCAAGGCGACTGCGTAGGCACTTTTCACAGCGTAGTTCACGTTTTGGGGAATGTCGCCGGTTGCTTGGGCTGCTTTGAAACCGAGCTTGGACTCGACCACTCCGACTAGATTGCCGCTTTCGTCGAGCAGCGGTCCGCCGGAATTGCCCGGCTGCACCGGCACGCTGATTTGCCAACTGCGGGGATCGTCAGCAGCACCGTTCAAGCTGCTGATTTCGCCACGCGTGACCTTCGGGCTAAAACCTTGAATTTCCAAGTTTGGGAAACCGATTGTAGCGACGGATTGGCCTAAGCGAACACTGCGAGACGCCGCAACCGGAAGCGGCTGGTAGGGACCGCCCGAGATTTTGAGAATGGCAATATCATTTGCCTCATCGAGACTTAGAACCGTCGCGGACAATGTGCCCTGTGAAGTCACGACCCTGATGGAATTAGCGCCGGCTACAACGTGAGCGGCCGTCACAATGTGGCCTTGGATCGAGACGATTGCTCCGGAACCGCTTGATTTTGGGGTACTGGCCGCAGTGCTTTCAGATGCAGACTCGAAAGCTGTTTTTCGTGCCTTACTTGCCTCGATCCCGGCTGCGATCTCCTTACTGCGGCGCTGGGCAGTTAACGCCACGTCACGACCGAGATCGTCTTCCATTAACGAACGCAGCTTCGAGTCTTTTTCTGCACCCGCGGCAGCTACGATGTAAACCCATGCAAGTCCTTCGACTTGAGGTGGACCCCAAAAGTTGGACAGGACGGATCGTTAAGTCCAAACCCGAACAATACGATCCATGTCCAAGAAACG
>CAITWF010000007.1 GCA_903896015.1 uncultured Opitutia bacterium
ACAGCATGCGTGACCGCCAGCCCCGAAACTCCGCCGTCCGACCAAAAATCCTGCATCGTCTTTTGCCCTTCCGCCGCGCTCTTCCCTCGGGAAAAGCCGCATCGCACCCTTATGCAGTCGCTCTATGGGATGCTACTGAAATCGATTCGATCAACTTTCCCGCCGGCGAACTCGTTGGCAGCTTCGTGCAGAACAGCGGCACCGCGGTATTCATCGTGCCGCCGGCCGCGCCCGCCGTCAACCTGGGCACACCGTCGCCGCAGGACGCCGCGCGCTTTCTCATGCAGGCCACCTTCGGGCCGGCCTCGGCCGACATCACCGACCTTGTGAAGGTCGGCTACAGCGCGTGGTTCACCGCGCAGATGGCGCTGCCCGCGACGCCGCAGGCCGCCTACACGATGAATGATTTCGCCGCGTTCAATACCGGCGGCCAGGGCACACCCGTCAATGGCCTCTATCCCTACCCCGGCGGTACGCACCGTCAGGCTGCCTGGTGGAAAATCGCGCTGACCGCGCCCGATCAGCTCCGCCAGCGTGTCGCTTTTGCGCTCAGTGAGATCTTCGTCGTGTCTGATCAGGACGCCACCGTGAACACATGGCAGCAGGGCGCGGCGAACTACAACGACGTGCTCGTTGCCAATGCGTTTGGCAATTTTCGCACGCTGCTCGGGCAGATCACGCTGCACCCGATCATGGGCGTTTACTTGAGCATGATTCGCAACGGGCAGGCGACCTTCGACGCCCAGGGCAACCAGCTCACGTCCGCCAACGAGAACTACGCGCGCGAGGTCATGCAACTCTTCACCATCGGACTCAACCAGCTCAATCCCGACGGCACCCTGCAGCTCGACGCCACCGGTCAGCCGATCCCGACCTACACCCAACAGACCGTTAGCGAAACCGCAAAGGTGTTCACCGGCTGGGCATTCTTCTCGACCGACGGCGCCCGCAATTTCCGGACGACGGGCGGCAATACCGCGACCGACTGGCTCACGCCGATGATGCTCTATCCTGAGCAACACGACAACGGCACGAAGACCATCATCGGCGGCCATGTCATCCCGGCCGGCCGGGGCGGCACGCCGGATTTGGCGGACACGCTCGACGCGCTCTTCAATCACGCGAACACAGGCCCGTTCTTCGCGCGCCAACTGATCCAGCGGCTGGTCACGAGCAACCCGAGCCCTGGCTACGTCTATCGTGTCGCACAGATTTTCGCCAACAACGGCGCCGGCGTCCGTGGCGATCTCGGCGCGGTCGTGCGCGCGATTCTGCTCGATTACGAGGCGCGCTCGCCAGCGCTGCTCACCGTGGTCGGCCACGGCAAACTGAAGGAGCCGCTCCTGCGCGCGACGGAGTTCTTGCGCGCGTTCGGCGCCACCTCCGATTCCGGACGCTACAGCATCGATGCCTATCCCGCGCTTGCGCAGGCCGCGCTGCGCGCGCCCACGGTTTTCAATTTTTTCCTGCCGGACTTCGCGCGGCCCGGCGTCCTCGCCGCCGCCGGCCTCGCCTCGCCGGAGTTTCAAACCCTGACCGACACGCTCCATTTCGTTGCCGTTGTTGCATGCCTCCGTCGGTAGTGGGCTGCTGCTCGGTCGTGTCGGTGCGGTCGGATCCAATTTCATCGATGTGCCCGCGGCGGGCTGGGCTCCCGGCGACCTGAGCAACGCCGCCAATCCTTATTACCTGAGGTTTCGGACCGGCGCCCTTGCCGGCCGCGTACTGATCGTGGCCGCGACCGCGAACACCGCGACGCGCTTGTTTCTGTCCAACGACGGCACCGATCTCACACGAACCGGCCTGCAGGGCGGCGCGCAGGGCGATGTGTTCGAGCTGGTTTTGGCCGACACCTTGGGCTCGTTTTTCGGCAGCGGCTCCCTGCAAGGCGGCACGAGCGCCGCGGGCGACAGCGTCCAAGTCTGGAACAGCGACTCGTGGCTGACGTTCTACTACAACTCGGCCAACAGCCGCTGGCAGCGCGACAGCGATTCTGTCGCTAGCCCAGCCCGCAATACCTTCGTGCTACGGCCCGATCGCGGACTGATGATCACGCGCAACGCGGCGGCAGATTTCAAATGCTACGTCACCGGCCGCGTGCCGGAACATGCCCCCGCCTACTGGCATCTGCGCCCCGGCGTGACGCTTCTGAGCATCGGCCTGCCCGTCGACGTCACCTTGGGCTCCCTCGCCGTGCAGACGCGCGCGACCGGCTGGCAGGTCGGCGCGAACTTTGCGACCGCCGGATCGGACGCGGACTTGGTGCGGGTTTGGAACGGCGACTCGTGGCTGACGTTTTACTACGACACGACGAACAACCGCTGGCAGCGCTACGCCGACGCGGCCCAGACCAATCGCAACCCTTTCGTCATCTCCGCCGGCCTCCCGATCTTCGTCCACCGACTCGCGGCCTCGGCCACTGCCACCGATTCCCTAGTGCCGCTCGTGCTGCCCTATGTACTGGCGCCCTGATCGGCCGGGTCGGGTTTCACCCCACAGTCGCGCCGGAAGCCCGTCGCTATAGTTCCTCGATGAGACGGTTCCTCGTGGCGGCGTTCTTTGGCATGGGCGCAACCCTCGCCGTTTCCGCACAGACGATTTTGCTCGATGATTTTAACTTCGGCAGCGTGGGCTTCGGCGCGATTCGCGCCGGCACCTCATGGGCGGGCGCCGGCAACGTCATCCAGAATGCCACGACGATCACAGTCGGCAACACGGCGTTGAACGACAGCGGTTGGGGCACGATCAGCGCCACCATCGACGCCACGGGCATGCAGTTCATCGTCATCGTCGCCCAAGTGGACGCGGGCAACCTGGCGCCTTCCCTCGTGGTCGGATTCGAGGACAGCAACCTCCACTCCCAAACGTTTTCCGTGTCCACGTTTTCATTCACCTCCGGAATGACTACCGTCGAGATTCCGATCTCCTCGTGGGGCAGCGTCGATCCGACGGGCATCACGGGCTGGCGGATTGGGGGCGGGACGGCTGGCGTCGTGGGGTTTCGGATGACGTTCGACAACTTGTCCCTCAGCGCGTCCGCGATTCCCGAGCCCGGGAGTTTTGCGGCGCTGACCGCAGCCCTTGCGCTGGGCTTCGCGGCTTGGAGGCGACGCCTCCAGCGGACTTAGCCGCCGTTCCACTCGTTCCGGCCATGGTTGGGTTTCACCCCATGCCATCGCCAGGCACTTATTGATAAGCTGAGTCGGTGAGAAACCAAATTCTCAAGCATCTCCGGCTGGTTTCACGGCGGAAACCGCCCCCCCGCGATTGGTTTCTGCTCCCTCCCAACGCAGCCACCGAAACATCCGGAGCGAACCGCTGATCGTCGGTGGCGATCGAAATACTATCTTCCCATGCTCCCGCATCCCACGCTGGTCGCTCACTACCCCACGCCCGAGGCGAAGCCGGAATTCGTCAATCGCCTCTTCGACCGCGGAGCGCGGCACTATGATTCGGTGGTGGACTGGGGCTTCCTTCACAGCGGCTCCGCCTATCGCCGCCGCGCGTTGCAACACCACGGCCTGCGCCCGAACGATCATCTGCTCGACGTGGCCTCAGGCACCGGATTGGTGGCCATCGAGGCCGCCAAAATTCTCGGCACCGCGCGGGACATCACCTGCCTTGATCCCAGCGCCGGCATGCTCGCTGTCGCGCGCGCGAAACTCTCCGCGACCTTCGTGTCCGGCCGGGCCGAGCAAATTCCGCTTCCGGACAACGCCTATGATTTTCTCACCATGGGCTACGCGCTGCGGCACGTCACGAGCCTTGAGGTCACGTTCCGCGAATTTTACCGCGTGCTGAAGCCCGGCGGCAAGTTGCTGATTTTAGAAATGACCCGGCCCTCCGGCCGACTTCCCGCGTTTTTCTTCCGCCTCTATTTCGGCCGCATCTATCCGTCGCTCACCCGGCTCTTCACCCGTAGCCGCGAAGCGCGGGACATGATGCATTACTACTGGGAAACCATGGAGGCCTGCGTGCCACCGGCCGCCGTTCTCCACGCCCTGCAGTCCGCCGGCCTCACGGCGGTGAAACGCGATCCCGTGATGGGCCTGTTCAGCGAATACACCGCCGTCAAACCCGCGGCCCGGCCCGGCGGCGATCCATCTCTCTTGCGACCACCCTCACTATGAAAACATCCAGCCTGCCCGCCAGTGTCCACTCAACCCCAGCGCCCAACCCAGCCGAGAGCCTCCGGCATCTGCCCGTCAGCGCACGCGCGGCCTTTGCGCAGTTTCAGGACGACGGCAACCTGTCGTCGCTCGACCCGGTGGTGCTCGCGATCCTCGAGGACTTTATCCCCCGTCGCTCCGCAGTTCCGCTGGCTGATCTGCCGGGTACCACGCGGCTGATCGAAGATCTCGGCTTTGACTCCGTCGCGATCACCGAGGTGGTTTTTTTCACGGAGGATTTGTTCGGCTTCACCATTTCCAACGAGGAAATCATCTCGGTGCGCACCCTCGACGACCTGCGCAGCTTCATCCACCGCAAGGTGGCCCTCCAGCCCGGACGTTGAGCACGCTCCGTTCCGCATGATGCCGCTGCCCGTCATCACCGGCGTGGGTTTCATCACCAGCATCGGTCACGATCGCGCCACCGTGCTGCGCCATCTGCGCGAACTGCGGCACGGTTTCGAAACCGTCGAGTTCTTCGGCAACCCGGATCTGCCGGTAAAGGTGGCCGGCACGATCAAGGGCTTCGCGTTTCCGACGACCAATTGGCGTGACTGGAGCTGGCCGGACCAGTTCTCCGTCGATCGCGAGTTGCTCCGCGGGCTCGCGCCACACGGCGTTTATGCGGTCTGCGCCTTGCAACAGGCGCTCGCCGAAGCCGGACTCGACCTCGCGGATTTGTCCGATGGCACGACGGGGCTGTTTTGCGCGTCCGCCGGCTCGGCCTTCATGCTCGGGCCGTTTCTCGCCCAACTTCACGCCACGCGCGGTGAACGCGGCAACCCGATGGGTATCATCTCGTCGATCGCCGGCACGTTGAATTTCAACCTCGCCGCGCACTACAAAATTTCCGGCGCGGTCTGCGGGTTTGTTTCCGCCTGTGCGTCCTCGAGCCACGCCCTCGGCTACGCGATGGATGAGATCCGCCTCGGCCGGCAACAGCGCATGCTCGTCGTCGGCGCGGAGGATCTGACCGCCGAGGGCATCGTCTCGTTTTCAAGTCTCCGCGCGCTCTCGCACAACCCGGATCCGAACACCGCTTCGCGTCCGTTCGATCGGCGGCGCGACGGTTTTGTCGGCACGGGCGGGGCCGTAGCAATCATCCTTGAGGATGCAGCAGTCGCCCGCCAGCGCGGCGTGCACATACAGGCCGAGCTTATCGGCTGGGGCCAAGCGGGCGACGGCCACAGCGTCGCCATCTCGCACCCCGAGGGCGCCGGCTTGCGCGAGGCGATGCGCCGCTCGCTCGCCGACGCGAGCGTCAACGCCTCCGAGATTTCCTACGTCAACGCCCACGCCACGTCGACTCCCGGCGGCGATCGCTCGGAAGCGCTCGCGCTCCGCGCCGTGTTTAACGCGAACGGCGCAACGCCGCGCATCAGCAGCACCAAGGCGCTCACGGGCCACGGACTCTCGCTCGCCGGCGCAATGGAAGCGGCGTTCTGCACGCTGGCTATCGCGGAAAACTTCATCCCCGGCGCGGCACACCTCACTGAGCCGGATCCCGAGTGCGAGGGACTGGATTTGCCTCGCACCTCGCTCGAGGAGAGCCCGCGCCTCGCGCTCAACAACAGCAGCGGCTTCGGGGGCAGCAACGTCTGCCATGTCCTCCGCCGCCCAGCCTGATTTCTCCCCATGCCCGAAACCCTCACGCTCCACCTCAAGACGCTGATCATCGCGACACTCCACCTCGACGGCGTCCGGCCGGAGGAAATTCCCGACGACGGACCGCTCATCGGGTCGCCGCGCTTCGGCCTCGATTCGATCGACGCCCTCGAACTGGTCCTCGCGCTCGAAAAAGAATTCGGCGTCAAGATTGGCAGCAGCGAGGAATCGCGCCGGGCGCTTGGCAGCGTCAACACCCTCGCGGCCTACCTCCGCACTCACGCAGCCCCCGCCTGATCATCCGACTGCATGCTCGCCGCAGCCGATCAACTCCCCGCTGGGATCGAAGCGTGCGACTGTCTCACGCCGTTCGGCGATGCCGCCGCGACCGCCACCGCCTTGCTCGCGGGCCGGCGCGCACTTGAACTCTCGCCCGTGCTCGGGCGCGACGGCGGTGACCGCGTGCCGCTCGCGCTGATCGGGCCGATGGACGAAACGCTGCCGCCGCGCTGGCTGCCCGCGCTGCGCCGGATGGCCCCAGGCATTCCGCCCGCGGCGTGGGGCACCGCGCGCGCGCCCGTGATTCTCACGAGCAGCAACTTCGGCGTCGGAAGTCTCTACGCCTTCACCCGCGACCACGATACCCGCCATCTCGCGCACGGCACGCCGTTCGCCAGCGTGGAACTCTTGCGCCGCGAATTTGGCTGGCGTGAGAACGTCACGATTTTTTCGCACGCGTGCGTCACGGCGCACCTCGGGCTCGCGCACGCGGCACGCCTGCTGCACGCGGGCTGCGCAGACCGCGTGCTCGTGTTCTCGTTTGATTTTGTCAGCCCGTTTGTCGCCGGCGGATTTCACAGTCTTAAAATCCTCAACGCCCGGATGCCCGCGCCCTACGCCGTGCGCGAGACGGGCTCGATCGGACTCGGCGACGGCGCGGCGTTCGCGGTGCTCACGCGCGAAGCCGCGCCGTACCGGATCGCGGCGCACGCGCTGCACAACGAGATGTTTCACTTCACCAGCAACCAGCCCGACGGTGCGGGCTTCGCCGTGTGTGCGGCCGCGATCGCCGCCGCCACCGGCGCGCGGCGCGTGTGGATCAAGGGGCACGGCACCGGGACGCTCGAAGCGGGGCGACTCGAGGCCGAAGTGCTGGCCCGGCAGTTCCCGAGCGCGCCGCTGGTCGCGTGGAAGGGAAGCCTCGGTCACACGCTGGGGAGTTGCGGCCTGGTCGAGCTGGCCATCGCGCTAGCGGCGCTGCGGGCTCCGGAAAAAAAGATCCCAGGAACGGTGGGCGGCGCCGCGCCGAGTTTCACCGACACCGTGACGCGGGAATCGTTTTCGAACGCGGATTTCGACGGCGCGATTCTCACCAGCAACGCATTTGGCGGCGCCCACGCCGCGATGCTGCTCACCCATGACTGAACGCTACATTCATCACCTGCGGGTCGAACTGCCCCCGACCGAAGAAACCCTCGCCACCGCCCGCCTTCGACTCGCGGAAAAATTTCCGCGCACCGCACTGCGGCGGATGACGCATCTAGGCTTGCTCCTTGGCGCAACACTCGAGGGCTCGCCGCTGATGCCGGAGGACGCGCTGGTCTACGCGTCGACGTTTGCCGAGACGCGCGCGCTTGAGGATTTTCTCGCGAGCTTTCCCGCGGCGAGTCCGTTGCTGTTTCAAACGTCGATTCATCCCGGCGGCGTGCAACAAGTCCTGATTGGGCGGCAACAACCCATCGCGCGACTCTGGCCACTCGCGGGCCGCACGCACCTCGTCGAGCACTCCGTGTTGACCGCGCTGCTCGAACCATCCGCGCGCGTCGCACTCGTCGGCGGCGAGGAACGCGGCACGTGGATGCTCGACTATCACATGGCCTCGGCCCGCTCGTTTGCGTTCGCCCTTCTGCTCACGCACGAGCCGGCGGGCGCAACGGGCCGCATCGCTTTCGCTCCGAGTGCCGCAGCCGCCGAGGCGGGTCCGACGCTGGAAAAATTTGCCGAAGCCCTAGCGGAGCGGCACCCGCTACACTGGTGCAGCGCGGGCGGGACGTGGTCACTCGAATGGCGATGAATGCATCAACCGCCCTCCGCCGCAACCTGGGCCCGAGTTGGGGCTATGACTTCCTCCTGTGGGCCGCACGGTGGTGGCCGCGATGGTTCTTTCGCGGGACGCTGAAGGCGGGCACATGGGTCGCGCTCGCGTTTCTGCCGGCGCAGCGCCGGCACTCGCGCACCTTCCTCGCGGTCGCGCTCGGCCGGCCCGCGCGGCTCACCGACGTGTGGCAGCACTTTTTTGCGTTCACCGATTTCCTCGTGTTCAAGCTTCGGGCGGGCTGCGGCGCCGACGTGCACTGCACCGTGGCCTCGGAGAATGCTCCTGAATTCGAGGCGCTGGTGCGCTCGGCCCGGCCGGCGCTCTTCGGGACGTTCCACTTCGGTGGCTCCGATCTGCTCGGCTACCTTCTGGCCGAGCGCGGCCGGCGTGTGTCCATTCTCCGGCTGCGCGTGGGCAACTCGGCCGACACGCGCCTCCTTGGCCGGCGGTTTGCCGGTCGCGTTTCGTTCCTGTGGATCAACGATCCTGCCGATCTGCTCTTCGGCCTTAAGGCCGCGATCGAAGCCGGCGACTCCCTCGCGCTGAAATGCGATCGGCTGGAATTCAGCGCGAGGACCGCGCCCTTTCATTTTCTCGGGGCCCGGCGGCTGTTTCCGTTCACCATCTATCACCTCGCCATACTCTTCAGCCGGCCGGTCGTGTTTTGCACGGCGGTGCCGAACGGCGCCAAGGACCAACTGCGCGTCTTCGCTTCACCGGTCTTCACCCCCGATCCCACCGCGGATCGCACGGCCAACCTCCGCGCGGCGCGACAGCACTTCCAGATGGTGCTCGTGCAACTTGAGTCCCTCGTCCGCGAACATCCGTTTCTCTGGTTTAATTTCATCCCCCTCAATTCCGCGGTGCCGGCGGCGGCCTGCTGACCGGCGCGACCTTTCACCGCATGTCCCTCCGCTCAATCTACCACCTCCCGGCTTACTACGTCACGCTGCTGCTGTTTGGCGTGGGCGGACTGGAACTGAGTCTCGTCAGCCTGCTGGCGGGTTGGCTGCCGGCGAGCCCGCGAACCGAGAGATTTTTTCAACGACAGATCCACCGGCACTTCGTGGCGTTTCATCGCTGGTGTGAGTTAGCGCGGCTTGTGCATGTGCGCTATCGCGGACTCGATCGCGTTCCCCGCGGTGGACTCGTGCTCGCGGCCAACCACACCGCACTCATCGACATCACGTGCCTCCTCGCGCGGATGCCCGAAGCGTTGTGCATCTTCAAACCCGCCATCCGCCGCAACCCCTTGCTCGGCGCCGCGGCCCGCCGCGCCGGCTATCTCGGCAATGATGGTGGACCGGCGCTCGTGCGCGCAGCGGCGGGAAAAATCTCCGCCGGACAGATACTCGTTGTCTTTCCTGAGGGCACGCGCCAACCGCCCGGCGCAGCGCCGCTCCCCTTCAAGCCCGGCTTCGTGCTCATCGCCCGCCGCGCGCACGTGCCAATCCAGCTCGTACACATCAGGACCGATTCCGATGTACTCACGAAAGGCCGCGCGTGGTGGCGGCTGCCGAAATTTCCCGCCCACATCGAAGTTACAGCCGGTCCGCTCGTCGCCACCGATACGGCCGCCAGCACGACTGAACTCACCACGGAGATCGAGGCGTGGTTTCGCGCGCCACGGCCGGCCGCGCTCGCCTGAATCCCGCCCCGCTTCGCCCGCCATGACTACCTCTGCCAGCCACGTCGTGCTGCTCCCGACCTACAACACCGGTCCGCGCCTGCGCGAAGTCGTGGCGGAAGTGCTGCGGCATTGGCAACCCATCATCGTCGTCGTTGACGGCAGCACCGACGGTAGCGAGCAACCCGTCCTCGAACTGGCGAAGGCCGAACCGGCGCTCACCGTGCTGCGACTCGCGCACAACTCCGGCAAGGGTGCGGCCGTGCTCGCCGGCGCGGGCGTGGCGCACGCGCTCGGTTTCACGCACGCGCTGGTGATGGACGCCGACGGCCAACATCCCGCCGGTAGCATCGCCGAATTCATGGCGGTCTCTCACCGGCACCCGGACGCGATGGTGCTCGGGCGTCCCATTTTCCCCGACAACATTCCCGCTGCGCGCCTGCACGGCCGCAAACTCAGCGTCTGGCTCGTGCGCCTCGAATTGCTCGGCTCGGGCATCGCCGATCCGCTGTTTGGTTTTCGCATCTATCCGATAGCACCACTGCTCGCGGTGCTCGGCCCGCGCCGCGGCGGCCGGCGCTATGATTTCGATACGGAATCGTCGGTGCGCCTGTGTTGGGATGGCGTGCCACCGCGCAACCTCACTGCGCCGGTGCGCTATTTTTCTCGCGCTGAGGGCGGCGTGTCGCACTTCCGCTACGTGCGCGATAACGTCACGCTGATCCGGCTCCACTTGTGCCTTCTCGCCGAGTTGGTGCTGTGGCGCTGGCCCGCCGTCCAACGGCATCGCCGCCGCTGGAATCTCGCCGGTGCTGCGCTGACCTTGACGTTACTGTGCGCCGTGCTCGCGCGCGCGACCGATTCCGATACCCTGATAAATTCCGCCCATCGACTCGCGCCCGACGCTCCGGAATGGCACGATTTCGTCGCGGCGTCCGCGCACCAGACCGAGCTGACCGCAGACTTCACCGAGCGCCGCTACTTCCCCTTCAAGCGGGAACCGGTCGAACTCGCCGGCGAGGTGCGCTTCTCGGCCACCCGTGGGCTGAGCCTGCACTACACGGCGCCCGAGGACCGCACCATTATCCTGGACGCAAAGGGCATGCTGATTCGCGGGGCGGCGGACGAGAAAGCCCTGCCGGCCGATCCGCGCGTCCGCGCCGCCAACGACGCGCTGCTGCATCTCCTGCGCTTCGATTTCGTGGAGTTGGAAAAAGATTTTGAAATCTTCGGTGAGCGCATCGGCGCGTCGTGGACGCTCGTGATCCTGGCGCGCGATGAGGCGACGCGCCGCGGCATCAGATCGATTACGGTCGCGGGTGAGGCGATGGCCGTGCGGCGGATCGAACTGCGGCACTCTTCAAAACAATACGTCGAAATTATCGCCGCGCCGCCGCGCCCACCGGCCGCTTTCACGGACGAAGAGGTAAAACGCTACTTCCGCTGACCGCATGAATTTTCGTCGCCGCCAACTTCTCGGCTGGAGTGTGCTCGGTGCTGCGGCGCTTGCGGGCGGAGCTTGGCTGGCCAGCCTCGACCTCGCGAAAAGAATCACGAGCGATGCGCTCGAGCTCATCCCCGCCGACGAGCGCTCGCCCGAGCTGTCGCTCATCCGTTCGCTCGCGAGCGAGGCCGAGGCCCGCACGATGTTTTTCGACCTGACGGACGCGGATGGCTCACCCGCACCCGCCGCAGCCGCCGTCAAATTCGCGCAGCGACTCGCGACCGAAGCAGCCTTTGATCAAGCGCTCGCGATGGGCGACTCCGCACCGCGCGACGCGCTCGGCCGCGTGTTGTTCGAGGAGCGCATGACGTTGCTTTTTCCCGCATGGCTCCGGAAGTCCTCAGAGGACTACGCGGCAACCGGCGGTGCGCCGGAGGAATTTTCGCGCTGGCTCGCCCATCACACCACCACCGCACTCAGCCGGTTTCTCGCCACTCCCGAGGCGCTCGCGTTCACGGACCTCGTGCCCGCCGATCCGCTGTTGTTGCTGCCCACGGTCGTCGAGCGGCTCAAGGGCAGTGCGTTCGTGCTGCCGGCGAATGTCGACGGCAAAGCACCGACGCTCGCGTGGGCGCGGCTGGCCGCGTCGCCGCTGAGCGAAGCGGGCCAGGCACCGGCGTTTGCCGCGATCGCGCGGGTGACGGGCGGGTTGAGTGCGGAGTTTCCCGGCCTGCAGGTCGCTGGCACGGGCGTGAACCGCTTCGCCGCCGCGAGCCGCGCGCGGATCGAGCACGAAGTAACGTGGCTCAACGCGCTCTCGCTGGCCGCCGTGCTCGCGGTCGCGTTTGCCTTCATCCCGGGCGCGCACCGCGGACTGCATTTGGCACCGCCGGTGTTGCTCTCAGTGCTCGGCGCATGGGTGTGCGTGACGCTCGTGTTTGCCCGTGTGCACATCATGGTGTTCGTCGTCGGCTCGCTGCTGACGGGCGTCGCAATCGACTACGGATTTTATCTCTACCTGCAGCCGCCGGCGTGGCCGGAAGAGGACTACGGGGCGAAGGTGCGCCGGCTCGCGAAGCCGCTGCTCGCGAGTTGCTTCACGACCGTGGCGGGATTTGCGCTGCTGCTGTGCTCGGAACTGCCGCTAATCCGCCAGCTCGGCGCGTTCGTTGGCGCCGGCCTCGTGTGCGCACTTGCGGCCGCGGTGGTCTATTTTTCAACCGTGCGAAACGCCTTTCTTCCGACGCGATCTTTTCGCGGTGGCCAGGCGCTGCCGGCCGGCTGGCGGCGCAGATTGCGGCGGCTGCTCGTGGCCGGCTGGCTCGCGGCGCTGCCGGGGCTCGCATTCCTCCACTGGCGCGATGATATCCGCGAATTGGAAATTCCGTCGCCGGACGTGCAGCGCGAGGACATGCGCATCCGCGCGCTCTTCGGCGAGCGCAACGACGGCACCGTCTATCTGACCTACGGCCACGATCTCGCCGACGCCCGCATCTCGCTCGCCAAACTCGAAACCTGGCTAAACGCCGAGGGCCACGGCCACCCGCAAACCCTCGGCCTCGGCGTGCTCGTGCCAACCGCAGAGGACCACGCGCACGCGCTGCGCTTCGCGCACGATCACCCGGAATTCGCCGTGCACCTGGGTGCCGCGCTCGCGCAGGCAGGATTTGATCCAGAAGAATTCGCGGGATTTTTCGCGGCCTACGCTCGTCAGGTCCAACATGGGCAGGAAGGCGACGTCGCTGCCGCCATCGCCGCGTTGCAGGCGAAACTCGCAGGGCCGCTCGGATTGCTCCTGCACCACGGGCAACCGCTCAGTTGGTTCGTCACGATCGCCACCGGCGCGCCGGACCTCGCGCCGCCTAGGGACACTCACACCGTCAGCGCGGGCCAGTTGCAAACGCTCAACCGGCTTTTCAGTCGCTATCGCCAGTCGGCGATGTGGCTCAGTCTGACCGGCCTCGCGATCGTGGGTGCGGGCGTGGTGCTTTCCTACGGGCTGCGGGATGGCGCACGGATCTTCGCGATCCCGTGTGGCGCGTGCCTCGGCATCTTTGGCGTGTTCGGTTGGATCGGACAGCCGCTGAATCTCTTCCACTTGCTCGGCGCGTTCCTTGGCGTCTGCCTGACGCACAACTATTCAATCTTTTCCGCGACATCGGCCTACCGGCACGAGCCGCCACCGGTTTCGGTCCGGTTGTCCGCACTCACGGCCGCAGCGTCGTTCGGCGTGCTGGCGCTCAGCGGCATTCCCGTGGTGCGCGCGCTCGGTGCGACCGTGGCGCTGATGGTCATCGCCGCGCTGCTCGTGATCGAGTTCGAGCACCTCGCAGGCCTCGGAAAAAAATCATGAGCCACGCCCTCATCGCTGCTTGGGAAAAAACGCTGCGCCACTACGGCGACCGACGCGCCGTCGTTCAGGCCGCGGACGGACAAGCGGTGACGTTTCGCGAACTGGACGCACGCGCCGTCGCGTGGCTCGACCGGCACGTGCGGCCCGCTACCGTGCTCGCGGGTCGCGCCGTGGTTTTCTCCACGCAGAATAGCATCGGCTGGCTGGAAATCTTTCTCGGTTTGATGCGCGCCGGTGCGCTCGCAGTACCACTGGACGGCGCGGAGCCGCCCGCAGCACAGCGCGCCGTCGCCGACTCGCTGCGCGCGAGCCATTGGTGGAACGGCGCGAAACTTGTGCCCCTCTCGAACGCGAAACGCTGGCGCGATCAGGAATTGTGCCTGATCAAAATGACCTCCGGCACCACGGGCCGCCCGCGACCGCTGGTGTTCACCGCCGCGCAGTTGCTCGCTGACGCGCGGCAGGTGATGGCAACAATGCGCATCGGCGCACGGGATCTGAACTACGCGATGATTCCCCTCGGGCATTCCTATGGTCTCGGCAATCTGACGGTGCCGCTGATCGCGCACGGCGTGCCGCTCGTGTGCGGAGCAGCTCCGCTGCCGCACGCCATAGCCGCGGATTTTGCGAATTGGAAACCGACCGTGTTTCCCGGGGTGCCCGCCCTGTGGCGCGCGCTCGCCGCCTCGGGGGTGGCGTTGGAAAGCCTTCGTCTCGCGATCTCTGCGGGCGCACCGCTGCCGGTGGAGGTGGCGCGGGATTTCGCCGCGCGGTGCGGCGGCCGGCTGCACAGTTTCTACGGCTCGAGCGAAACGGGCGGCATCGCGTTTGACGCGACGGGCGTAGCGTCACTCCAAGGTGGCGTGGGGCGCGCACTTAGTGGCGTCACCCTAACCGCGCTGCCGCGGCACCAATTGCTCGTCAGAAGCGCCGCGGTGGTGACGCGCGGCCATCGCCAGAGAAGAGGTCGGTATGGCGCGTGGAAGGTGACAGACCTCGTGGCGCTGGACGCGAAAGCGCAACTGACGGTGCTCGGACGGCGCGGCACGACCGTGAAAATCAGCGGGCGGCGCGTGAACCTCGCCGAAGTGACAGCGCGGTTGCGCGGACTCCGCGGCGTGCGCGCCGCGTGGGTCGGCATCAGCGCGAGCGCGGAGCCAGTGCTCGGGGCGGTCGTGGCGAGCGAGCGACAAACGAACGAGTTGCGCGCAGCGCTCTTTCGCAACCTCGCTGCGTGGAAAATCCCCAAAAAGCTCATCGCCCTGACGGAACTGCCGCTGTCGGCTCGCGGAAAGATCGACACCCGCGCGCTGCAGGCAAGACTGTTTCCTTTAGAATACGCGACCCACGCCAAAGAGTGACGCCTCGATCTCGACAAACAGCGCAGCGCGGCAGATGTCCGCTTGCAGGTAGGAAACTCGATCCGCGCCCGTGAATAGTTCCCTTTCCAGGACGGCAGCGATCGCGGCCTGATCCGACGCGTGCCGCAGGTAGACTTTGAAGTGACGCGCGGACGTGCCGCCCGCATCGAGCTCCGGGCCGATCCCGCACGCGGCGGAAATGCCGCGCAGGTTTTCCAGCGCGCACTCCAGTTGCTCGGCCGTGCGGTCGGGCGCGACCGTTGCATGCCCGCGGATCGCCGCAGTGCCGGAAATGAAAACCGTGGCACCTGCCAGTCCGGGCACCACGGTCGCGCGGGCAAAACTCGGCGCGCGCGGGCCGTATTCGCCGGGATAGTGGTAAGCGGGCACCTGCCAGGGATTCTCCACGTGGCGCGGCAGGGTCGCGCAGGCCGCGAAGATAACGGTCAGCGCCGCCGTCTTGCTTCCGACCGCGGAAGCGGATGGCAACCCCGCCAGATATTCACTGCCGAAGTTCTGCTCGAACGCGAGCGAGCGCCCGCGGCAAAACGCGCGGTAATGCTCCAATCCATCGGCTCCGAGTTCATTGATCGCTGGCACATAGTTCCAGATTCGCGCGAGGTGCTGCCCGCGCGTCGCCTGAAACAAATCTTCGTAGAGACGGCGCGAGACTTCCTCCAGCCCATGCGTCAACGGCACCGTGGCGGCCCCAAGCAGCCAGCCCTCCGCGTGAAACATTTTCAACACGCCGGCCCGGCCGGCCGCGCGCGCGTCGCCAAAGAGATTCTCGATAACTTCGCCCGCCAGCACGGGGAGCCCAACCTCAAACTCGCCGGAGTCGTCCGCCCCGAGGACGACTTTCAAGGGGAGCAGCTCTGCGGTGACGATGGGCATGGCGATGCTACTGGGCCGGGATCGGTGGAACGAAACGGCATTGAGCACGGCCGGCATGCAGCGCCGCAGCCAACGCGATGCGACCAACGATCAGCGCGACGCGATCGCTCGTCCATCGATGTAATGGCGCTGGCGCGTTCAACTTCATGAAGCCCGAGTTTACCGGTGGGCCGCTCGCATGGCCAAGGTTGCCGTAGGTGGGTGTCCACCCCATTGCCCGTCCGTTGACGCACTCCGGTAGTCACCCAGTCTGCGTTCAGCCCGCGAACGTCTCCGTTCGTTTCCGCCCGCGCGCTCTTCCTCATGCACAATTTTATCAAGAGCGTCCTGCTGGGTTCAGCCCTGAGCCTAGCCTCCCTCGCCGCGGAGCCTGTCGCCGGGCAACCGTGGGCATCCGGCGCGCTGAACATCGAGTCGGGCATCCTCTGGGAAATCGGCACGGGCACCCCGTTCGCCTATCGCCTCGTGCCGACCCAGCTTTCCTGGCGCTCCGCGGAATTTGCCGGCCACGTTTTTTCCGACGGCTCCCGGATCGTGCTCCGTCATCGGCTCACCTTGATCGCCACCTTGATTCAGATCGGACCGGAATCGCACTACATCGGCGTGGCGGGTTCGCCGTCGCTTGAGTGGTGGGACAAGACCGGCACGTGCTCGCTGTACACCGGATCGGGCGGCGGGTTTGGCGTGACTGATGCCCGCGGCATCAAAGGCGGCCTCGGGCAGGACTTCACGCTGAACTGGTTCATCCGCGGCGGACTCGAAATCGTCACGGCGAAAAACGCCCGGTTCAACGCCGGCATCATGTATCAGCACATGTCGGACGGCGGCATGACCAAACCGAATCCCGGGATCGACGCGCTCGGATTCACGCTCGGCTACGGCTGGGCTTACTGACGGGGGGCGCGCCGTGTGGCTCCTGCTTGTCACTGCACTGGCCGGCAAAGTCGCCGCCGTCCTCATCAGCTCGTCCTCGCCCGCGACCGCACTCGTACTCTGGTTTGGGCCCGATGCGTTGCTCGCCTACCACCTGTTCGTGCCGCGGGCACAGGGATTGGTGCGCATGCAGCGGCGCTTCAAAACTGCGCACCGCGAAGTGTGGCTCACGATTGATGACGGTCCTGATCCGGAGGACACGCCACGCATTCTCGCCCTGCTGGCGGCGCACGACGCGCGCGCGACATTTTTTGTGATCGGGGAAATTGCCGCCCGCCATCCTGCGCTGCTGCAGTCGATCGCCGCCGCCGGGCACGAAGTGGCCCATCACACGCACACGCATCCACTCGCGAGCTTTTGGTGCGCCTCGCCGGCCAGCGTGCAACGCGAACTCGACGCGGGCTTGGCGGCGCTGCGCGCCGGTGGCGTGAGGCCGACGCGATTCCGCCCACCCGCTGGCATCAAGAGTCTCTGGCTCGCGTCGGCGCTGCGCGCCCGCGGCCTCGCGTGCATCGGCTGGAGTGCGCGCGGATTGGAACGCCGGCCCGGCGACGCCGAAGCCGTGGCGGTCCGGGCCACCCGCGACCTTGCTCCCGGCGCAATTTTATTGCTGCACGAAGGCCCGCGGATTCCCGCGGCCATCCGCGTCGATGCGATCCGCCGCGTCCTCGAACGATTGCGCGCGCTGGGCTACCGTTGTGTCGTGCCTTGCGCAGACCCACTCAAGGAACCGCCGGCCCGATGATTTTAGCGGGGCCCGAAAAAGCCCGAAGCAAACGCACCTGCGCAGCCGCGACCACTGCCCCAAGTACTATTCCGCCAAGCACGTCGAGCGCGACATGCTGGCGGATCGCGACAGTGGAAAACAAAATCCCCCCGCACCACAGCCAGTTCAGCATGCGCGCTGCTCCGCTCGCGCCCATCTGCCGCAACACCCGCGCGAGCCAGACCGCGCTGAAGACCGCGAAGGCCACATGGAGGGAAGGACACGCATTGCCCGACGCATCGACCGACTTAAGAAACCCAAACGCCGCATGCTGCGACCAGTCCACGTCGGGCTGCGGCACTGCGGTCGGCCAGAAAAGAAAACAACCAAGGCCGATCACGCTGAGCGTCGCAGCGGCCAGTCCATAGGTCACGAGTTCACACCGGTCGATCAGCAACGCGGGCGCCAGTGACACGTAGAACCACAGCGAAAGATAAAGCGGCAGCGCCTCGGGCCAGAAACTGACGTGCCGATCGATCGCGATGAGCGGCATCTCCGTGACTGGAAAGAGCGGGTGTCGGAGCAACCAGAAATACGCCGCAAAGAACGCGGCCATACCGAGCACGGTGCCGAGCATTTTGACGAGCCACCACCTGAGCAACCGCTCACCGACCTGCCGAAGCCAGCCAATATCGGGTGGGCGCGAGCGTCGCTTTTCCATGAAAACACCTCAGTAGGCGGGCACCGCGCCGCCACCGCAAGAAGCAACCCGCTCCAGGCGAAGCGCCGGACCGGCTCCCCGTGCCCGGGTTGGTTTGGCCCCGCGGTGCTGCACAACTTCTGTTCTCTGCCCGTTTTCGCGCCGCGCCCGCGCCGCGCTTTACACCACGGGAAAAACGCAGTCCGCTTCGGTCCCCTCCCGCGCATGCCCGCCCCGGTCGCCATCCACCACCTATCGAAGCGTTACGGTCGCATTGAGGCCGTGCGCGATCTCAGCCTCGCGCTAAACGACGGCGAAATCTTCGGCCTGCTCGGCCCCAACGGCGCTGGCAAAACCACCTTGCTCGAGTGCGTCATCGGTTTGCGCGAGCCTGATCAAGGCTCGATCGAAATCTGCGGGATCGATGCGCGGCACGCGCCGCGCGCCGCGCGCGAAAAGACCGGCGTCGTGCTCCAGCAAACCTCGCTACAGGAAAAAATCACGCCCCGCGAGGCGCTGCAGCTCTTCGCGTCGTTCTATCCCGCGCCACTCGGAGCCGGCGAACTGCTTGAGCGCTTCGCGCTCGGCGCTCAGGCTGACGCAGCGTTCGACACCCTCTCCGGTGGCCAGCGTCAGCGGCTCGCCCTCGCGCTCTCTTTTGTCGGCCGGCCGCAACTCCTCATCCTCGACGAGCCCACCGCTGCACTCGATCCACAGAGCCGGCGCGCCTTGCACGACGACATCCGCCGCCTCCGCGACGACGGCTGCACGGTCCTGCTCAGCACGCACAATCTCAACGAGGCGGAAAAACTCTGTGACCGCGTCGCCGTCATCGATCGCGGCATAATCGTGGCGACGGGCGCGCCGCGCGAACTCCTGCGCGAATCCAGCGCCCAGCAAACGATCATGCTCACGACTCGCCCGCCGCTCGCGCCCGAGCGACTCCGTGCGCTGCCAGCCGTTACGACGGTGCGCAGCGACGGCGACTCAAAGCAGATCGAAACGTCCTCGACGACGACCACGCTCGCGGCGCTGTCCACGATGCTAGCCGAGCAACGCAGCACGATCGTCGAACTGCGTGTGCAGCCCGCGACGCTTGAGGATGTTTTTCTCCGCCTCACGCAAAGCGATCAACCCGCCGCGACGCTATGAACGCCTTCGCCGCGCACCTGGCGCTCTCGCTTCGCCTCCACTTCCGCAACCGCATCGCGCTGATTTATGGCTATCTTTTCCCGCTGATCTATCTCGCGGCGTTTGCCGTGCTGTATCGGCACGAAAAAATCCCACTGCTGCGCCACATGGGCGAACTGCTCACCGTGAGTGTGCTCGGCGGCGCATGCTTCGGATTGCCGACGACGCTCGTCAGCGAACGCGAGCGCGGCGTCTGGCGCCGTTACCGCGTCGCCCCCGTGGCCACCCGGTCGCTCGTGCTCAGCACTGTGCTCGCGCGCTTCGCAATCCTCCTGAGCGCCGGTGCGCTGCAACTCGCCGTCGCGTTTGCCGTGGGCATGACTGCACCGGCGAATCCGCTCGGGCTTTGGATCGCGTTTTCCGCCGTGTCGTTTGCCTTCATCGGACTCGGACTCGTCATCGCCACGCTCGCCGACACCGTCGTCGCCGTGCAGGCTCTCGGCCAGTGCATCTTTCTGCCGATGCTTGTGATCGGCGGAGTGGCTGTGCCGCTCGCGAGTCTGCCGGGTTTCGCACAGCACATCTCGGCGTTCTTTCCGGGGCGCTACGCCGTTGAAGCTCTGCAAGCCTGCGTTTCAGGCTCCGGCCTCAGCGGAGCGCGATTCAGCCTTGCCGCGCTTCTCGCCATCGGCACCGCCGCCAGCTGCGCCGGAACCAAGCTTTTTCGCTGGCACGCGCAACAGCGCTTTGCCGATCGCGCTGGCAAACTCTGGCTCGCCGCCGTCCTCGCAGTCTGGATCGCGATCGGTTACGCGGCGGAAACGCGCGGCCGCATCGCGCCGTCCACAATCACCGAAACGGCGCCCGCGCCCGCCGTCGTCGATCCGCCGTGGAAAAAAATCACCTCCCGAGACATCGCCGAATTTAATTTCAACTTGCCCTCGGACGAGGGCGTCGTTGCGCCGATGGCGCCGCCCGATGAGGAACCACCCGACGAATGGGCGCGCGGCGTCGCGATCGTGCGCGAGAAACTTCCCGCGTGGCGTCCCGGGCTCGACACCGACGAGGTGCAGCGCGTGCGCAACCTGCTCTGCGTCGCCGCCGTGCCCGACGCCGTGCAGCACCCGCTGGAACGCTACCTGCCGCGTGTCGTCTTCGATCACCTCATCGCGACGCACGAAAAAACCGACCTGATCAAAATCCTCGCGTGGATCGCGCAGCATCCGGAGGACGGTGCGGTGGTCACCGACCTCACCGCTGTCGGTTTCGATCTGCCGTTCAGCGGAGATTCCTATATTATCCGCGAGCGCGAAATGCTCTACGCGCTGAAATTTATAGCGCGGCTCACGGGGCGAAAGCCCGAATAGCGAAGCGCCGTGGCACTCACGGCGCTGGCACAAAGACCGCGCACACCGGCGTCGGCACGGCGACCATCCCGCCCGACGCAGTAAGTCGGCCGGTCGCACCATCGATCCGAAAGATCGCCACGTCGCCTGAGTCTTGATTCTCAGCCAGCAGCCACGCACCCGTCGGGTCGAGTGCAAAGTGGCGCGGGGTGCTGCCGCGCGTCGAGTGCGTTTCCAAAAGCGCAAGTCGACCCGTCGCCGGATCGAGCGCGAAAACCGCGATCGAATTCTGCCCGCGGTTCGACCCGTAGAGAAATCGTCCGCTCGGATGCACCGCTATTTCCGCCGTACTGACTCCCGCTTCCACCCGCTGGCCGGGCGACAAAGTTGAAATCGTTTGCAGCTCGGTCAGCGCTCCGCGCGCAGCGTCGTAGCCAAACACCGCCACCGTGCAGAGCATCTCGTTGATCACGTAAACAAATTTTCCATTCGGGTGAAAAGCGAGGTGCCGCGGCCCCGAACCCGGCGGCAGCGCTGCAAACGCCGGGTCATTCGCGGTGAGTTTCGCCGCGGCGGAGTCGAGTCGGTAGACAAACACGCGATCGAGCCCGAGATCCGCGGCAAGCACGAATCGATTGCCGGGCGCCGCGTAAATCGAGTGCGCGTGCGGACCGCTCTGCCGCGCCGGATTCACACTCGATCCGGCGTGCTGAATAGACGTCCCCACCGCACCGAGTCGTCCGTCGCTTTCCAGCGCGATCGACTCGATACTGCCGCTCCCGTAGTTGGCGACGAACACGCACAGCCCCTCGCGATCGACGTTCACGTGACACGGCCCGGCGCCGCCGACAGTCTGCTGGTTGAGCAACGTGAGTGCGCCAGTCTTCGCCGCGATCGCATAGGCGCTGACGCCCGTATTCGGCGTGCGCTGCGGGTCGCTGCTTTCGTCGACGGCATAAAGGATTTTTCTATTTGGATGCAGCGCGAGGAACGAGGCGTCCTTCGCTTCGATCGCAAGTTCGGCGGCGCCAAGCCGGCCCGTGGCGGCGTCAAAGCGCGCGCGGTAGATTCCGTGGCTCCTGTTTTTCGAGTAGGTGCCGAAGTAGACGAAAAAATCTCGCGGCGCAGCGGCGACCGTTCCGAGTGTCGCGCAGATCAGCAGGAATGTGATGCAGTTTTGCATGGAAAAAAATTAGCGCGCGTCACCACGCCAGTTCGAGGATGCGGCCGGGACTTTGCGGCCGGTGCGACTCGGTGCCGAGCGCGCGGGTGTATTCGAGGACGTAAAGCTTTTTGCCGACCTGCAGCAGATCGAGCGGCCGCGCGACCGGGGCGAGAAAAGTTTCGGTGCGCACCTCGGGCACGCCGGCGGCGTTGCGCCGGATGTCGAGGGTCAGGAGGTCATAGCCCACATCGGGGCTCTTAATGAGATTGCCAAAGCGGCCCATCAAAAATTTCCCGCGCAGTGCCACGGGAAAATCTGGGCCGCAAAACAGCAGCCCCGTCGGCGACGAGTGCGGGTTGAAGGTAGCTAGCGGCTTCGCTGGCGAGCCGCCGCCCGCCGGTCCGAAATTCCGAATCGCATGGACGAAAGCGAGCCCGGCCGGCGCGCGCGGTGAATTCGGGTAATAGATCGTGTCGTCGTCGCCAAATTGGTAGGGGAAGCCGTAGTGTTTGCCGCGTTCGACGAGGTCGAGTTCCTCGGGCGCGTCAGCGTCGGGACCGTTCGCGGCACTGAAAAGTTCGCCGCGATCGTTCCACGCGAAGGTCCAGGCATTGCGGATCCCGCGAGCGAACATTTCGATTTCGGGCGACACCGTGTTCGGATCGAGCCGCCACACGCCGGCGGTCAGCTCGGTTTCGCCACCTTTCCAGTAGATCGACTCGCTTTTGAAAATGCCTCCGTCGGTTTCGCCACCGTCGGTGCGCGCGCCGCTGCTCACATAGATCATGCCATCGGGGCCTTCGGCGATGTGGCTCACACCGTGATTATAGTAGTTGTTGCCCCAGGGATAACTCGTCCGCAGCCAGGCGTGCAGTTGCGTCGGCACACCAGTGTCGTCGAGCGGCGCCGAGCGATAAATCACAACACGGTTCACATGCCACGGTCGCTCGGCCACGCGCTGATTTGTCACCAGATAAAACCGCTTCTTCGAATCGATCGTCATGCCCAGCGCATCGATCCCGCCGGCCGAAAGATCGGCGTAGTCTCTTGCGGCGAGGATGCGCGCGAGGTTGCCGGTCGCGGGCTCGAGCCGGTAGAGATCGCCGACGTTGTTGAGGACGAGAATCCAGTTCACGCCCGGCATGGTCGCAAGGCGGACACCATGCACCGGCAGGCGCACGACTTCGCGAATCGAAAAACCCGCCGGCGGCTTCGGCAGCGGTTCAAAAGGATCCGATCGATCGGGATCTGTGGCGGCGATCGTGGCGCGCACGGCGGCGACTTCGGCGGGCGCGACGGGCTCGGCGGCGTTGCCCCACGCACTGCGCACATAGGTGAGGATGTCGGCGACGCGCGCGTCGTCGTCCGTGCCGACGGGCGGTGGCATCACGCCTTGAAATTCGGTGCCGTTGACGACGACCCGGCCGCTCGTGCCCTGGAGCGCGATGCGGATGCTGCGGTCCTTGTCGGCCAACAGGTAATCAGAGCGTGCGAGCGACGGAAAAATCCCGTGCAAGCCCTCGCCGTTCGCTTGGTGGCAGGGCGCACAGGAAATTTGAAATGCGGTGCGTCCGCGTTCGGCCGACGACTGTGCCGCCACGGACACGGCGAATAAGACAAGGCCCATCGCAAACGCGACAGTGGGTCGGGGTATCATGGGGAGCCGCGCAGCGTGAGAAAGCCGCGCCCGTTGCGCAAGGCATCGCTGAAAGGTCGAGCCTTCTACGCCTCACCGACGAGGCGACGCTCCCACAACGACCATCGTGCGCAAAATCTGCTCACTCGATCGCGGATTTGCGCAATCTCTGCGCGAAACCAGAGGCAAAACAGGGCGTCTGCGATATCGCGCAACCGATGCGCCGCGAGTGCGACTTACACGATCAACTCCCCTCACATGATTACATCACTTAATAACATCCCCTCTGCGGCCCGCGCCACGCGCTCGCGGCTGTTCTCGCTCCTGTCCGTCTTCGCCGTCCTGTGCGCCTTCGCCAGCGCGGCTCTCGCCCAAGAAGATCCCAACGCCGCCAATAACGCCAACGGCAACGGCCGCCAGCGCCGTGGTCAGAACGGCGGCGGAAATTTCGATCCCGCGCAGATGCAGCAACAAATGATGGATCGGATGCGCGAGCAGCTCGGCGTGACCGACGACGCCGAGTGGAAAATCATCACCGATCGCGTCACGGCCGTCAGCGATTTGCGGCGCGCCACCGGTGGTGGTGGCGGCTTTGGCGGCATGCGCGGCGGCCAAGGCGGTCAGCAAGGCGGCGGTCGGCGCGGCAACGCCGCTGCCAACCCCGAGCAGGACGCACTCCGCCAGGCCATCACCGACAAACTCCCCGACGCCGAAATCAAAGCGCGACTCGATCGCTTCCGCGAAGTCCGCAAGGCCAACGAGGAAAAACTCGCCAAAGCCCAAGAAGACCTGCGCGCCGTGCTCAACGTCCGCCAAGAAGCCGTCGCGGTGATGTTCGGCCTGCTGCCCTGACCCCGTGCCGACCGCAACGCCTCCCCCTCTGGCGGGCAACGGAACCCTCCCCGAGCTGCTGAGCCGCATGATTGCGGAACGGCAGCTCACCGAGACCGACGCCCGCAGTTACCTCGCCCGCCATCCCGCCGCCGACGCGCTGAACGAAGAGCGCGTCCTGCGCTGGCTTGCGAAGGAATACGGCGTCGGCTTCACCGCGCTCGATGAGGTCGAGCCCGACAAGCAGGTGTTATCGCTTTTCCCCGCGCGCCTTCTTCTGCGGGACGAACTGCTCCCGCTCCGTCGCGTCGACAACGAAATTGAAATCGCGACGAGCCGCCTTTTCGCCACGCATGGCCTCGACGGCCTCAAGGCCCTGACTGGTCTCCGCCTGCGCCCCGTGCTCGCCACGGCCGAAGTGATCGGCCGCGAAATGAAAAAACGCCTCGGCGTCGGCGCCGACACGATCGATACGCTCGACGACGCCGCCGGCCTTCAGGTCGTCGACGAAAACGGCCGCGAGGACAACAATCTGGATGAGGCCGCCGAAGACGCGTCGATCATCCGCTTCGTCAACCAAATCCTGAAGGACGCGATCGAACTGCGCGCCTCGGACGTGCATCTCGAACCCTTCGAGGACGAATTGCGCATCCGCTACCGCATCGACGGCGTCCTCCAGGAAGTCCCCGTGCCCGCGCAGATCAAACGCTTCCAGCCCGCGATCGTCGCGCGCGTCAAAATCCTCTCGCACCTCAACATCGCCGAAAAACGCCTCCCGCAGGACGGCCGCATCAAGGTTCGCATCGAGGATGCCGAAGTCGACATCCGCGTCTCGATCATCCCGATGCTCCACGGCGAAGCGGTCGTCATGCGTTTGCTCAGGCAAAACTCGAAACTCCGCGGCGCGAGCGATCTCGGCATGAATGAGCGCGAACTCACCTGCCTGCGACGCGTGCTTCAGTTGCCGCACGGCATCGTGCTCGTCACCGGCCCGACCGGCTCCGGCAAAACCTCGACTCTCTACACCGCGCTCAACGAGATCAACGACTCTGAGCGCAAGATCGTCACGATCGAAGATCCCGTGGAGTATCAGCTGAAGGGCGTGAATCAGATTCAGGTTTCGGAAAAGTCCGGCCTCACGTTCGCCCGCGGCCTCCGCTCGATTCTCCGGCACGATCCCGATGTCGTGCTCATCGGTGAAATCCGCGACCAGGAAACCGCGCAGATCGCCGTGCAGGCGTCGCTCACCGGCCACTTGGTTTTCTCCACGCTTCACACCAACGACGCCGCGGGTGCCCTTACGCGCCTCGTCGACATGGGTGTCGAGCCGTATCTCGTCGCCTCCTCGCTCGAAGCCGTGCTCGCGCAACGACTCGTCCGCCTCCTTTGCCCGCACTGCCGCCAAGTCGATACCACACCCGAGGCGCGCGACTACAAGGTGAAGCTCGGCATCAAGCCCGAGACCAAAGTCTATCGCGCCGTCGGCTGCCGCGAGTGCCGCAACACCGGCTACCACGGCCGCCGCGCGATCTTCGAGTGGATGGATTCGAGCAGCGAAATCCGCTCCCTCATTTTGCGCAACGCTTCGACCGACGCGATTCGCGACTGCGCGCGCCGCGCCGGCATGAAGACGCTCGCCGAGGACGGCCGCCGCCTTGTCGAGGAGGGCGTCACCACCATCGAGGAAGTGCTGAGCGTCACGACGGTGCATGAAATGGAGCCCGTCGCGCCTGCGGCCGCACCCCGCGCGCCCGCCGCCGACGCCCCGCTCCCGCGCGCGTTAATCTGATTTAGCCACCCCGATGCCCCAATTCGCCTACAAGGCCATGCAACACGACGGCGTGCTGACCGAAGGATTTCTCGATGCAAGCAACCGCCACGAGGCGATGCGCCAAGTTGAGCAACGCGGCTTCCGCCCAATCAAGATCTCGGAATCTGCCAGCGGGGCTGCCGCGAAAAAGCCCGCCGGGGTAACTGGCTCCGACGCCTCCGCCGCGGGCGGGTTGCCGAAATTCTCCCTCGGTGGCGCCAAGAAGATTACCGCGCGGATGCTCGAGAACTTCACGCGCCTGCTCTCCAGTCTGCTGGCGGCGGGCGTGCCCTTCAGCCGGGCGCTGCAAATTCTCGTGCGCGAGGCGGCCGAGCCCGTCGCGAAAGCCAAGTGGAAAGAACTACACGATCTCGTGATCGACGGCATGTCGCTCTCGAACGCGATGGCGCGATCACCGGAGACGTTTCCGCGCGTCTACGTCGCGATGGTCGAAGCTGGCGAGACCGGTGGTTTCCTCGATCTCGTGCTCGCACAGATCGCCGACTTTCAGGCGCGTGAGAAGGAGCTGAAGTCGAAGGTGCTCACCGCGCTGATGTATCCGATGATCCTCCTCGTGCTGGCAGTCGGCGTGCTGATTTTCCTGCTGGTATTTTTCATCCCGCGTTTCCAGCTCGTGTTCCAAGGCTTCAACGCCGAACTCCCGATCATCACGCAGATTATCGTGAAGACGAGCGAGCTCGTGCGCGGCTACGGACTGTTCCTGGTGGCCGGCATTGCGATTGGCGGGTTCTTTGCGCGGACCTGGTTCAAATCCGAAAAGGGCAAGCGCGCCATGGAAGGCCTGCTGCTGAAACTCCCTCTGATCGGACCGCTGATTGCGCAGTTTGCGATGGCTCGTTTCTGCCGGATGCTGGGCACGCTGCTGCAAGCCGGCGTCCCGCTCATCAACGCGCTCAACGTCTCGCGCCGTTCGATCGGCAACCAGGTCTTGATCGACGCCGTCTCCGAATCGATCGATCGCGTCAAGGAGGGCAAGCCGCTGGGCACGAGTCTTGCGCAAAACCGCTCCCTCTTTCCGGGCGCGATCGTCGAGATGATTTCGGTCGCCGAGGAAAGCGGCAAACTCGACGTCGAGCTGATGCGCATCGCCAACGTTACCGAGGGCGACCTCGATCGCGAGCTCAAGGCCGTCGTCGCGCTTGCGGAGCCGGTCATGCTCTTCGTCATCGCGGCCTTCATCGGCACGATCTTCATCGGCATGGTGCTCCCGATCTTCTCGCTCCAGGACCACATCAAATAATTTTCCTCCATGAACTCCTCCCGATTCCCGTCCCGCGCCTCACGCCGTCGCACGCGCGGGGGCTTTACCCTCGTCGAGCTGCTCCTCGTGCTCGTCATCCTCGGCATTCTCGCCGCACTCGTGCTGCCGAAGTTTACCGGCCGCACCGAACAGGCGCGCGTCACCGCTGCCCAAACGCAGATCGCCACGTTTGGCACGGCGCTCGACTCATTCGAAGTCGACACAGGCAGCTACCCGCGTGGCCAGGACGGCCTGCAGCAACTGCTGACGCCGCCCGCCGATGTCACCGGCTGGCGCGGGCCGTATCTCAAGAGCGACATCCCGCTCGACCCATGGGCCCACCCTTACACTTATGAGTTCCCCGGCCGGGTGAACGTCAACGGCTACGACATCCGCTCCGCCGGCCCCGACGGCCAGCTCGGCACAGCGGACGACATCTTCAATGCGGCGATCACGGCACGCTGATTTCTCCGGGCGCGCCGAGTGTCGGACCCCTGTCCGCCGTCGGTTCGACGGACGCGGCTTCACGCTGGTCGAGTTGATCTGCGTGCTCGTGCTGCTCGCGATTGTGGCGACATTTGTCGCGACCTCGCTGGGTGGTTTTTTCCGCGCCCGTGCGCTGAACGCGGAGGCGCGGCGGATGCTCTCGCTCACGCATTACGGTCAGAGTCGCGCCGTGAGCGAGGGCGCGCCCGTGGTGCTGTGGGTCAACACCCAAAACTCCACCTACGGGCTCAATTTACTCTCGAGTTTCAGCGCCACCGACGGCGACCCGCACGCCATCGCCTACACGACCGACGCGACCCTCACGCTCGAGACGCCCACCGCCAACCCGCTCGACGTCTCCGAGCAGTCCGACGAAAAACTCGGCCTGCCCGACAACCTCGTCGCGATCCGCTTCAACGCCGACGGCTTCATCGATCCGAGCAGTGTGCACAAGATCACGATTCGGCAGGGCCAGGAGGCCGCACTTGATCTCGTGCCAACCGCGAACGGCCTCGGCTACGAAATCCGAACGGCCTCGATCGCAAACTAAGCCATGCGCCGCCCGCTTCACCGCCCGCCGACTGCCCGCAGTGTCCGAGCTTTTACGCTCGCGGAGGTGTTGGCGGCGCTGCTGTTCATGGCCATTGTCATTCCGGTCGCGATGCACGGCCTGAGCGTCGCGAGCCGCGCGGGCACTCTCGGCCAGCGCAAGTCAGCCGCGATGCGCGTGGCCGAACGCGTGCTCGAGGAAACCATCGCTACGGGCCAGAATATTTCTAGCATCAGCAACGGCACGGTAACCGAAGGCGACACGAGTTACCCGTGGACTCTGAAGTCCGACACCTGGACCGAAGACACGATGACGCAGCTCACCGTCACAGTGTCGTTCGACGTCCAGGGAACCACGTTCACCGTGAACGCCAGCACGCTGTATGATCCCACTGCGGTCACCGCCACCAATGCCGGAACGACCACGGGTGCGACGCCATGAAAGCGCTCCAACTCAACGTTCATCGCCGCGCGCAGGAGGGATTCACGCTCCTCGAACTGCTCGTCGCGACCGCGGTTTCGGCGATCGTGTTGCTCGTCATCAACGCAACCTTCTTCACCGCGCTCCGCCTGCACAACGCCACGCACGAAAGCATCGACCGCGATCTTGAACTGCAGCGCGCCATCACCATCATCCGCAGGGATCTCGCCGGCCTCACCCTACCGGGCAATGCGACCGCGACGACGCTCACCCTCCGCGGCCAGTTCCAATCCGATCCCGCCGACTCAAGCGAGACACCGCCCGCGAGTGGCGAGCGCGTGAGCCCGGATCTTTACACGACCTCCGGCACGATCGACGGCTGGACATCGTTTTCCGAGCTCCAGATGGTCAACTACTACCTCACACCTGCCAACGACGGCTCGACGAACAAGAGTCTCGTGCGCGTCGTCACTCGGAACCTCCTCCCCGTTCAGGACCTTGTCGGCGAACAGCAAACGCTCCTCACGAGCCTCACTTCGGCCACGATGACGTTTTTCGACGGCACCGACTGGACCGACACTTGGGATTCGTCGACGACCAGCACGCTGCCCACCGCGCTCAAATTCAGCCTCGTGATTGCGCCGCGCGATAATACCGGCATCACGCGCGCGAATCCCGTACCGGTCGATCTCATCGTGCCCGTGCTCGTCAGCACCCGCACCAGTGCGCAAGCCGCCGCCGCCGCTGCGGCATCCACGCCATGAACCGCCGCGGCCGAGATTCTTCCTCCACGGCGCGCCGCGCCCGCGGTTCGGTGTTGATCATCGTGCTGTGGATTTCGCTCGGGCTTGTCGCACTCACGCTTTACTTCGCCAACTCGATGAGCACGGAGCTCCACGCCGCGGACAACCGTGGCTCCGAGGCCGCCGCGCGCCAGGCGCTTGAGGGCGGCATCCGCTACGCGAATTACATCATCACCAATTACGGCCTCAACGGCACCCTGCCCGACCTCCCCACCCTCCAGCAATACAAGGCCGAAGCCCTACCCGTCGGCGACGCGAGTTTCTGGTTCATCGGCCGCGACAACGACAATCCGCAGCAACCCACACTCACCACGCCGTATTTCGCACTGCTCGACGAGTCCTCGAAGCTGAACCTCAACACCGTCACCTCCGCGATGCTGCAGTCGCTGCCGAACATGACACCGGAAATTGCCGACGCGATCGTCGCGTGGCGCAGCGCAACCAGCGCGAGCACCAGCTCCGCCACCACCAGCTACGCGCAGCTCACGCCGCCACGTCAGAACAAAGGCGCGCCTTTCCAGTCGGCCGACGAACTCCGCCTCGTCTACGGCGTCACACTCGACCTTTTTTTTGGCGAGGACTTTAATCGCAACGGCGTGCTCGACGCGAACGAGAACGACGGCGACGCATCCGCCCCGCACGACAACCAGGATGGCCAGTTGCAGCCCGGTTTCCTCGAATACGTCACCACCTACAGCCAGTTGCCCGCGACAAGTGCGAGCGGCAGCCGCCGCATTAATCTCACCACGCTCAACACTGCACAGACCCGCCAGCAACTCCTGCGCATGCTCCAGCAGCGCGGCATCACTGCGCAACGCGTCGCGCAAATCACCAATATCCTCAACCAGCGCCTCGGCGCGATCGGCAACGGTCGGCAAGGTGGCGGCGGCGGAAACAACAACCCCTTCACGAGCGTCGCCGACTTCATGATCGCGACCTCGATGACGTCCGACGAATTCGCGCTCGTGCACACCGATCTTACCGTGACGACAAATGCCGCCGGGACCCAGTCCGGCCTCGTCAACGTCAATACCGCGAGCCAGACCGTGCTCGCGTGCATCCCTGGCATCGGCACCGACAACGCCGCCGCCGTCATCGCCTATCGCCAGCAGCACCCCGATCAGCTCACGAATTTCTGGTGGCTCACGCAGGTGCTCACCCCCGCGCAAGTCCGCCAGGCCGGCCGCTACATCACAGATCAAACTTACCAGATCGCCGCGGACATCGCGGCCGTCGCCAACAACGGTCGCGGCTATTGCCGCGAGCGCGTGGTCTTCGACACCAGCACCGGCACCGCACGCATCGTCTATCGCCAGGATCTCACCGCCTACGGCTGGGCCCTCGGCGCCCAAGCCCGCACCGATCTCCAAAACGGCACCGTCGGCCAGACCACCTCCAGTAACCTTTGATATGAAACCCCCGAAAAAAAACCGCCTCTCCTCCGTCCTGGGGCTAAGCCTGGGCGACGGCCAGTTGCGCGCCAGCCGCGCCGTCCGTGCAAAGGGCGGGATCGAAATTTCGCAGACCGCCACCGCCGCGCTTGCGCTCGACGTGCTGCATCCCGAGTCCGAACTCGTCGGCCGCGAAATCAAAAATCCGCTCGACGCTGCCGCAATCCGCGAACGCAACTGTATCGTCGCCGTGCCGCCGCGCTGGATCATGATCCAGCAGACCAAGGTGCCGGATATGTCGCCCGCGGATGCCGAAAGCTTCCTCCAGCTCGAGGCCGAGAAATGTTTTCCGGTCGATCCCGCGCAGCTCCAAATCACCCGCTCCCTCCAGCACACCGCCGCAGGTAACTACGTCACGCAACTCGCCGTCCGCCGCGAGCAGATCGATCAGCTTTCCGCCGCCCTGAAATCCGCCGGACTCAAGCCCGTCAGCTTTGCGCTCGGCCTAGCGGTGCTCCCCGGCGCGATTCCGAGCGCCGGTCGCGGCCGGATCACCGTCGCGGTTGAGCCGTCCGGTGTCACGCTGCTCGCCGCCGCCGGTGGTGGCGTTGCCGCGCTGCGCACCTTCGAGGCGAGCATCGAATCCGAAGCGGGCGAGCATCTCGTCAACGCCGCCGCCGTCGCCCGTGAACTTCGCATCACGTTTGAGCAGCTCCCCGCCGAGCTACGTGCCGAGATCAAGCAGCTCGTGCTCGTGGGCGATCCCGGTCTCGCCCGCCAGCTCGCGGAAGGCCTCGCCGACTGGGCGCGGTCCGCGGGCCTCACGATAGAGCGTGGCGACCTGCCGGAGAAAACGCTAGCCGGCGAAATCGCCACCGCACTCGCCACGCGTTACCTGGAGACCGGTTTCACGGAACTCGAGTTTCTTCCGCCGCATCCGGGCAGTTGGTCGCGCCTCGTCGCACGCTACAATTCCCGCCGCCTCGCCACGATCGGCCTTGCCGTTGGAACCGCGGCGCTACTCGCCGTCATCGCGTTCGGCTGGCAGGAAATCCGCGTGCTCTCCCTTCGCTCCGACTGGAGCGCGATGGCCAATGACGTCATCCAACTCGACGCCGTGCAGGGCCACATCCGCGAGTTTCGCCCGTTCTACGACACGTCTTTCCGCACACTCACAATCATCAAGCGTGTGACCGAGTGCTTTCCCGACAACGGCGCCGTCACCGCCAAGACCTTCGAAATCCACAACAACGCGATCATCAGCATCAGCGGCACCGCGCGCGACAACGCCTCGCTTCTCCGCATGCAGGATCAGTTGCGCAAGGCCCGCGAAGTCACGGGCCTCAAGATCGAACAGATCCGCGGCAAGACCCCCGCCCAGTTCACCCTCACTTTCCGTTGGGATCCCAACGCCGGCTAATGAACACCAACCTCCCTCCCCGACAGCGCCTGCTCGTGATTCTCACGGCCACCATGGTCGCGCTTTATATCCTCGACGCCGCGGTCATCGAGCCGCTCTACAATCTCTGGCGCACCCACTCGGCCGAGATTGCCGCGCTGCAAAAGAAAGTCGCGGACGGCCGCAACCTCATCGTGCGCGGCCCGCAACTTGAACGCACCTGGGCCGACATGCAGGCCAACGCGCTCCCGAAGGACGCCGCCCAAGGCGAGCAGGACGTCCTCTCGGCGTTCGATCGTTGGGGCCGCGCGACCAGCGTCGAGCTCGGTGCCATCCGCCCGCAATGGAAGCGCGGCGCCACCGATCGCTACTCGCTGCTCGAGTGCCGCGTCGATACCACCGGTTCGCTCGCGACGGTCAGCCGCTTCCTCTACGAGCTTGAGCGCTCTCCCCTCGCGCTGCGGGTCGACTCAATCGAAGTCTCCTCGCGCGATGACGGCGGCCAAAAACTCACGCTCGCCCTTGTCATCAGCGGCCTGCGCTTCTCCCCCCTCGAACGCAAATCATGACCACGCGTTTTCTCCCGCTCCCCTTCCTGCTTGGCGCCGCGGTTGCGTTTGCCGCCGACACCCCAACGCCCGTTAGTGTCACCGCGCCCGTCAAAACCGCGGCGCCTATTGTGCGTCCGGCCGCGCCCACCTCGGCGCTTACGCCCACGGGAAGTTTCGACACCTTCCGCATCGTCACCGATCGGAACATCTTCAACGCCTACCGCACGGGTCGCCGCGACGGCACTTCCGGCGAAAATGCTCCGCGCAGCGACATAATCACACTCGTCGGCACCATGGACTACGAGAAGGGCCAGCTCGCGTTTTTCGACGGCTCCACCGCGGCCTATCGGCGGGCACTGCACGTCGGCGATTCCGTTGGGCCAATTAAAGTCACCGCGATTAGCGCCGATCGCGTCGACGTCGAACGCGATGGAAAACCCTTCGAGCTCCAAGTCGGCCAACAGTTCCGCCGCCCCGAAGGCGGTGAGTGGAGCCTCGTCGCCGCCGACGTCGTCCGCGCCGAGGCCGCGCAAGCCGCGCAAGCGCAGGCTCAGGCAGCCAGTGCGGCCGCAGCGCCTGCAATCCCTGCCAATGCCGATCCCATTTTGAAAAAATTACTCGAAGCCCGCCAAAACAGTTTGAAACAATGAAAACGCTCCATCTCACCCCACTCGCCTGCTTCGCGCTCGCCGTGCTGCCCGCTGTCCACGCACAGGACGCCGCGCCCGCCACCCCGCCTCCGGCTGCGACTGCACCTGCCGCCGCCGCGAAAGGCCCCGGCTTGCGCTTCAATTTCCGCGGCGCTCCGCTCGAGACCGTGCTCAACTATATGAGCGAAGCTGCCGGCTTCGTCATCGTCCTCGATACGCCCGTGCGTGGCACCGTCGACATGTGGAGCGCACAACCCGTCAGTCGCGATGAAGCGGTGCAGCTTCTCAACGTCGCCCTTAGCAAGGCCGGCTACGCCGCCACCGTCCAAGGCCGCACGCTCGTCGTCTCCTCGAAGGACGACGCCAAGAAACGCAACATCCCCATCCGCACCGGTAACGATCCCGAGGAGATTCCCTCAAATGCAGAGATGGTCATGCAGATCATCCCGCTCCGCCATATCGACGCCACGCAGGCCTCGCGCGATCTCGGCACGCTCCTCCCCGGCAGCGCCACGCTCACTGCGAACGCCGATAGCAATTCTCTTCTCGTTACCGACACCAACATCAACCTCAAGCACATCGTCGAACTCGTCAGCGCCCTCGACACCTCAATCGACACCGTCTCGACGCTGAAGATTTTCAAGCTGAAGAACGCCGATCCCTACGAGATGGCGGCGCTCCTCACGAGCCTCTATGGCACCCCGCTGCAAAGCAACGCCAACGGCCGCGGCGGCCAAAACGGTCAGATCGGACAAAACGGCGGCCGCGGTGGCTTCGCCGGTGGCGGCGCCGGCGCCTTCATTGCCGCCGCTCTCGGCGGTGGCGGCGGAGGCGGCAATGGCAACCGCAGCGGCCGCGGATCATCCACCTCCGCTCGGGCCGTGCCCGTCGTCGCCGTCGCCGATCCGCGCACCTTTTCTGTCATCGTGTCGGCCGCCAAGGAGGCCATGCCGGACATCGCAGAGATGATTAACCAGCTAGATGCAAGCCCCGCGCGAAAGCAAAAAGTCTTCGTCTATACGATGGAAAACGCCGACGTGAAGCAGGTCGAGACCACCTTGAAAAATCTCTTCCAGAGCACCACCCAGCGCAACACCACCTCCAACCAGCAGGCCGATCCGCTCAACACCCGCGCCACCACCAACGCCCAGCAAAATACCACCACAAACCTGCAGCTCGGCACCACCACCGGCGGCGGGCGCGGTGGCGAGTGAGGCCCCGGTCAATTCCCCTCTCATGAAATTTTTCAACGCACTCCCCATGAATTCAGCCCTTCCCCTTTCACCGTGGCGCACCCTGGCGCTCGCATTCGGCCTGCTCCTCGCGCCCGCCGCGTTCGCGCAGGCACCTGGCGGCGCCGCGCGTGGCGGCATCGGCGGTGGTGGCGCAGTCGGTGGTGGCGGCGGCGGTGCCGGCGCATCCTCCGCCAGTATCCGCCAGTATCCCAACTCCACTGTGATGGGCGACGCGATGATCACCAGCGATGCCGATACTCGCCGCCTCATCGTCGTCACGGACGAAGCCACCAACGACAACATCAAGGCCGTTATCGCCAGCCTCGACAAACCGAAGCCCCAGGTGCTCATCAACGTCGTCTTCCTTCAGGTCACCCACGAGAACGATCTCGATCTCGGCGCCGAGGCCACGTACACGGGCCCGATTTCGATCAAGACCAACCCCACTGGCACCGCGACCACCAAGTTCGGCATCGCCAGCCAACTCGCGGATCCCACCTCGCCGACTGCCTATGGCGCCTTTTACAGCCTGACCGGTCGTGACGTGAATGCCACGATCCACGCGCTCTCCACGCTGAACAAGACCGAGATTCTCTCGCGCCCGTCCGTCCTCACGCGCAGCAACCAGCAGGCCACCATCCTCGTGGGCCAGTCGGTACCTACCGTCACCGGCTCACAGATCGCCGCGACCACCGGCGCCGTCACCAACACGATCACCTACCGCGATGTCGGCGTCATCCTCCGCGTCACGCCCTTCATCACCAACGAAGGCTACGTCGAGATGATCCTCTCGCCGGAAATCTCCTCCATCAGCGCCACCACGGTCGCGCTCGCCAACGGCGTCAATTCGCCCGTCTTCGACACCCGCGCCGCCGACACAGTCGTCGTGACCAAGAATGACCGCACCATCGTCATCGCCGGCCTCATGTCCAACCAGAAGAATGACCTCGACAGCAAGATTCCGATCCTCGGCGACATCCCGATTCTCGGTGCCGCGTTCAGCCGCAAACAAAACACTCACACCAAGAGCGAGCTACTCGTCTTCCTCACGCCGCATATCGTCAATACGCCCGAAGACCTCGATCGCATGAGCCTCAGCGAGCAGGAACGCGCGAGCCTCGCGCCCCAGGCTTTCGACAAGGCCGACCTCGGAAAATTCCTTCCTCCTCCGCCCAAGAATTGAGGCTGGCCTGATTTCGGCCTTTCCGCCGGAATCATTCTCACCATGGGCTGGCCCCACTCCAGTCGCCGCCTCGTCTCCCTCCTGCTGATTGCCAGCGGGCTCGCGGTGTGCGGCTGGCAGGTCGACGAACACCTCCGTTTCAAACGCGATGCCGCGCAGGCCCTCGTCAATCGCGGACGTGATATTACCTCGACACTCGGCGTGCTCGTCCGCGCCCAGCGCCGCTACGGCATCGTGGCAAAAGATCGCCTGCAATCCGCCCTGCAGGACCTCGTCCGACCCGGCGAACTCGAGTCCATCGCGATCCTCGGCGCCACCGGCGAAACGATAGCGAATGCGGGCACGCAGCTCGAATTGACGCCCGAGATGCTGCAGGCGCGCGGCGCATTCTGGCGCGAACATACGCTCACGATCCTTAACCTGATGGATCTCGGCACCAATGGCGGCGACGAAAATCCCCGTCTCCGAGCGCCGATCGTCGTCACCGATCCACGGACCGCGCGCTCGTTGCGCCCGGCCCCGCAGCGCCGCCCCGCCGATCCCGAAGTCGCCGATGGCGACCCGCCCCCGCCCGGCGATCGCCCCCCCTACAGCCGCCCGACCTGGATGGCGAAAGATGAGTTCGATGCGCTGATCCAAAAACAAGGCGTTCATTCGATCGTCATCGCACTCTCGACCGACGAAATGACGCGCGCGGTGCAGGCCAACCTTCTGCTACGCTCACTCGTCAGCCTGCTCGCCCTCGGCGGCGCCGTCGTTTCCACGCTCGCGTGGCGCAATGTCGCTCGCAACGCCGAGCTGCAAATCCGCCTCGTAAAAGCCGGCGAGATGAACACCCATCTCAAGGAGCTGAACCTCGCCGCCGCCGGCCTCGCGCACGAAACGCGCAATCCGCTCAACCTCATCCGCGGCCACGCTCAGATGGCCTCGTTGCAGGCTGGTGCCACGCCGCAACTGCGCGAGCACACCACCGCGATCATCGAGGAAACCGATCGTGTCACCGGCCAGCTCAACGAGTTTATCAACTACTCGAAGCCGCGCGAACCGCAGCTCGGCACCGTCGACGTCGCACGCCTCGTCGCCGACCTCGCGCGCACCCTCCTCCCCGATCTCGAGGAGAAACGCATCGAACTCGCCCCGCCCGAAACCACCCTGCTGGTGCACGCCGACGAGGCGATGCTTCGCCAGGCGCTCTTCAACGTTCTCCTCAACGCCACGCAGTCCGTCGCTGGCGGCGGACGGATCGCGGTGCACCTCTCCGCCAGCGGCCCCCGTGAAGCCGTGCTTGAAATCAGCGACGACGGACCCGGCGTGCCGGCCGAGCATCGGGCAAATATTTTCAAGCCGTACGTCACCATGCGCCCGAAAGGCGTCGGCCTCGGTCTCGCCATCGTCGCACAGATCGCCTCGGCGCACGGCTGGGAGGTGGCGTGCCTGCCGCGCGAGCCGCGCGGCGCGATCTTCCGCTTCAGCCATCTCAAACTAGCCGCGCCCGCGACATGAGCCCCCCGCCAGCGTCCACGCCCCGGATTCTCATCGTCGACGATGACCACTCCCAGCGCAGCCTGCTCGAGACATTTTTGCAGGCCCACGGCTACGCCACCCAGTCCGCCGCTTCCGGCGAAGCCGCCCTGCAACTCCTCCGCGAGTCAGGCTACGCGATGATTATTTCCGATGTCCGCATGCCGGGTATGACCGGACTCGAAACGCTTCGCCGTGTGCGGCAAACCCAACCCGATCTCCCTGTCCTGCTCGTCACGGCCTTCGCCGACATCCGCAGCGCCGTCACCGCGATGCGCGACGGCGCCGTCAACTACCTCGCCAAACCGATCGATCTTGACGAACTGCTCGCCACGATCCGGCGCGCCACCCACACCACCGCCGCGCCCGCGCCAGAGGCTGCGAACACGACCCTGCCCGCCAGCGTCATCGCGCAAAGCCCGCTCATGGCCGCCGTGATTCGCGATGTCGCCGCCATCGCTCCCTCCGACAGCCGCGTGCTGATCACGGGCGAAAGCGGTGTTGGCAAAGAAATCGTCGCCGAACTCATCCACGCGTGGAGTCGCCGAGCGAGCGGACCGCTGGTGACGCTTAACTGTGCGGCCTCGCCGGAGACACTCCTCGACAGCGAACTCTTCGGCCACGAGAAAAACACGTTTCCCGGCGCCACGGCGGCGCGCCGCGGTCGCCTCGAAGAGGCCGCCGGCGGCACGCTCGTGCTCGACGAAGTTGGCGAGCTTCCCCTCTCGCTCCAAACCAAACTCGTGCGCGTGTTCAACGACGGCGCCTTCCGTCGCCTCGGCTCCACCCACGATCTCCGGAGCGACGTCCGGGTCCTCGCCACCACCACCCGCGATCTCGAGGCGCGGATCGCCGAGGGCAAATTCCGCGAGGATTTATTTTACCGGCTCAACGTGATGGAAGTGCCGATTCCGCCGCTGCGCGAACGACCCGAGGACGTGCTGCCGCTCGCCACGCAGTTCGCCGGCCAGTTTACCAAACGGCAGACTCGCTTCTCCACCAGCGTCGTGACCGCGCTCGCGCGCTACCGCTGGCCGGGCAACGTCCGTGAACTGCGCAACGCAATGGAGCGCGCGGCGCTGCTGTCGCATGGCGAAATCATATTGCCCGAGCACTTGCCGGCGAAAATCGCCGGCGCCGCCACCGTCGCCGGAGCCGGCGAATCCCTGCGGCTCGAAGAGATCGAGCGCGAAGCCATCCTCCGCACGCTGCGGAAAAACAATTTCAACCGTACGGAGACAGCCCGCGAACTCGCAATCAGCCGGCGCGCGCTCACCTACAAGCTGCAGCACCTGCGCGAACAGGGAATTCCGATCGATCCCCCGTCATCGGAGTGACACGCGAGAATCTTGCACCGTTCAGTTTTATAGGCCTGATTCCGCCCATGACATTTTCTCCTCTCGCCCGGCGGGTCGCGCTGTTCTGCGTAGCCCTCTGCCTGATCCTTCCGCTGCGGTTGAGTGCACAGGAGGCTCCGGCGGCTTCGCCCGAGCAAACGAGGGCCACGATCATCAAGTCGCTGAATGATTTTCTGTCACACAACACTGATCCGACGCAGCACGATCGCTTCTGGGCCGACGATTTGGTTTACACCACGTCGGGCGGCAAGGTGAAGACGAAGCCCGAGATTATGAAGTCGCTCGCAGATGCCGCCAAGCCTGGCGCACCCAAGGTCGAGGCGCGCACGACCTACACCGCCGAGGACGTCCTGGTGCGGATCTACGGCGACACCGCCGCACTCACTTTCCGACTCGTCGCGCTCAACACCGACGGCAGTACCTCGACATATCGCAACAGCGGCACCTTTCTCCGGCGACACGGCACGTGGCAGGTGATCTCGTGGCAGTCCACCAAAGAGCCCGCCCAGCCGATCGCCAAGTAGCGCGTCAGGCGCTCTTCACGCTGCTTTCCACCGCCGCCCGCACGATGGGTGCGACGCCGGCACCCAGCACCTCGATGGCGCGCAAGATCTGCCGGTGCGTGAGCACGCCGTTGTCGATCAAAATACTCAAGCGATTGATGCCGCCGAGCGACTCGTGTTCGGCCAGAATTTTTTCCGCGACCGCCGCAGCGTCGCCCACGAGCAAAGCGCCGAGCGGGCCGCATTGCGCGTCGAACTGCGGGCGCGTTGGCGGCGGCCAGCCGCGCTCCCGGCCTATCTTGCCAAACGCGGCGCGATACGCAGGCCAGAAGGTTTCGCGCGCCTCCCCCGTGCTGTCAGCAGGGAAGCCAATGTTGTGGACACCCACGAAGCATTTTTCCGCGGAGTGCCCCGCCTCGCTCCACGTTGACCGATAAAGATCGGCGAGGGGGCGAAACTGCCTCGGCTGTCCGCCGATGATCGCGATGATGAGCGGCAGACCCAGCCGGGCGGCGCGCACGACCGATTCCGGGGTGCCCCCCACGCCGACGAAAATCGGCAGCGGATTTTGCAGCGGTCGCGGATAGACGCCCTGTCCGGTCAGCGGCGGACGAAAGCGGCCCGACCACGTGACGTTCGTCTGCTCGCGGATTTTCAGCAGCAGTCCGAGTTTCTCCTCGGCCAGTTCCTCATAGTGATCGAGATCGAGGCCGAAAAGCGGATAGGACTCGATGAACGAGCCGCGGCCCACGACAATCTCCGCGCGACCATGCGAGATCAGATCGACCGTGGCGAACTGCTGGAAGACGCGCACGGGATCATCGGAGCTGAGGACGGTGACCGCGCTGGCGAGCCGGATGCGCTTGGTGCGGGCGGCGGCGGCGGCGAGCAGCACGGCGGGCGCGGACGAGACGTAGTCCGGTCGGTGGTGTTCTCCGATGCCGAACACGTCGAGCCCGACCTGATCGGCCAGTTCGATTTGCTCGAGCAATTCCTGCACACGCCCACTGTCGCCGGGAGGCCCCGGCCTCGCGGTCGCCACAAAGGTATCAACGCCAAGTTGCATAAGAGTGAAATTAGGGGATAGCCGTATTCATGATTTTTGCGAACGACTTAGCACCCGCGGGATATTCTGCGCAAAAGACTAGCCATCGCGCCGGGAAATTGTCCTCCTAACCAATTCGCTCACGCGACCAACTCTCCTCATGAAACGCTCCTTCCCCTCCATCGTGGCGCTTTGCGCCGTATTCCTCACGGCAGGCTTCTTGCTCGGCCAGAACAAGCCCGCCACTCCGGGCGCGCCGAAGCAGCAGAAGCTCGCGCTCGTCGCCACGCTGAACGGTGTGAAGGCGAATCAGGAATTTCAAAGCAACGTGCAACTGCTTCAGGCGCAGCGCCAAGCCGCTCTGGAATTGACCAACGCCGTCGCGAAGGAGACGGATGCCAAGAAAAAGAAGGACCTGCAAGCGCAACTCGACGTCCTCATCGCCAAGCTCAAGGAAAACAACGCCGCCATGGAAAAGGCCTACGGTTTCTCCTTGTCCCGGAACTACACGATCGAAATCGAGAAGGCCAACGTCTATATGCTCGTGACCGACGAGGAAGCGGCGAAGGTCGAGGCCGCGCAGAAGCAGCAGAAAAAGTGAGCCGCTAGGCTACGAACGAAAAGTTGCCTGCGCCGAGGGCCGCGCCACCAGCGATCACGGAGTAGTGCGCAATCTTCTTCGCGGCCCCTTTGCCGTTGCCGTCGGCGTCGTAATAGATGTCTCCGGTAGCGTTGTTGACGACGATGCGCGTATTTTTCGAGGTCGCCGCGCTGCCGACTTCGATACTTCCAGTGCTGAGGCTTCCGAAGAGTGATTTTTTCAGCGCGATCCGATCGACACTGGCGTCGAATGATCCGACGGTGTCGTAGCTGCCGGAGACGAATGCGTTGTTAAGCGTGACAGATTCGGCGACCCCATTCGTCGAGGAGAGGGTGACGTTGTTGATTTTGGCCGCGTAGGCGATCGCGACGTTGTTGTTACCGGAGTAGGAACTGCTCGTGGCGGCTCCCGTGATGTTGATGCTCGAATAGGCGCCAGAATTGAGATCGACCTTGCTGGAGTTTTTGAGGCCGCTGAGATCGATTGTGTCGGTGCCAGTCGCCGACCAGAGCGTTTGCAGGTAGGTATTGCCGTCGGTGAAGTCGAACTTGCCGCTGCTCGCGGTGGAGGCGGAGGTATTCGCGCCGTAGAGGTATTGGAGCGCCGCGACATCGTAGAGCATCGGCGTGGTGGCGTTCACGCCACGCGAGGCGTTGTTGTCCTTGTAGGACATGATGGTAAATTGGCGGGCGTCGGTTGCGGCGGGGAGATACGGTCCGGGCGTGCCGCCGCCGCCGGCATTGTAATTGCCGGGATGTTTGAGACCAAGCGTGTGGCCTATCTCATGGAGCACGGTCATCCAGCCGTAGCCGCCCTGCTGCACGCCGGCATCACTGTTCGTCGCCTGATTGTTGGCGAGATACATATAGGTCTTGTCTTTCGTGCCGCTCTCATTGGGCAGATAGGCATAGCCGGCGCTGCTGCCTTGGTTGTTCGTGCCGAAATTGATATCCGCGGCACCATCGCCCGAGGTCTCGGTGAAGGTGACGTTGATCAACTTTCCGTAGTAAGCGAATGCAGCGCGGACGGCGTTCTTTTGCGCGTCCGTCATCGCCTGAAAGTTTGTCATCGTCTGGCCGTTGGGCTGGGAGGAAAGAAAACCGAACGTAAGCGCGGTCTTCGAACTGTTGCCGTCCAGTCCGGTCGCAGTTGGCGACACGCTGGTCGTGCCTTTCGCCGGCGCAGCATCCGCGGGATGCCACCACTGTGTCGTGCCCCCCATCAGCAGGGCATCAATGTTCTTGTCACCGCTGCTCGTCGGCAGGAGCGCGGTTGCGTTGATCGCGAGGTTGTCGAAATTAGCGGCGGTCTTGAGCGAATACGGCGCGTCGAAGACCAACTGGTAGTTGCCACTCTTCGCAGCGGTGAACCCGCTCGCCATATTCACCTTCGTCGATTTCCCCTGACTGTCGATCAGTGTCACCGTCGGGGCGTTCTTCGCGAACCAGAATGAGAACGTATACTTCGTTCCCGCCTTCAGCGCCACGTTCGCAGTGAGCTTCGTCGTCGCCGCATCCAACCCAATCGATCCGAGGCTGACCGTGGAGTCCACGCCGTCGGTGCTGGATTTTGCAAACGTCAGCGTGCCCGTTTGGGTGACAGGCGAGGCTTGTTTGCGCGGGGCGGCGGCGTCAAGCCGGACCGTTTGCGCGGCAGGCGTGAGGCCACCGACTAGGGCGGTGAGCGCGGACATGATTTCCTTTCTCGGAGGTTGGGCGGTTGGCGGTGACGATGGGTGGCGATTCCTTGGTTAGGGACTGCTCCCCAAACATCGGACGCACCCGCCTTCCCTTGAGCGATTCCACCAACGACGCCGCCCACGGGACCGCCCGCACGCGGCGATAACGAGCACCTATCGCTTTAATCCCGCGCAAAACTTCGCCAGCCGGCCTACTCCCTTGGCAATGATTTCATCGCTCGTCGCGTAGCTGAGACGCAAGTAGCCCTCGGCGCCAAATGCGCTGCCAGGCACCGCCGCGACTTTCTCCTGCTCAAGCAGCCGCGCGCAGAAATCCTGATCCTTGAGGCCGAAGCTCGTGATGTTCGGGAAAAGATAAAATGCGCCCTGCGCAAGCTGACAGGTGATGCCCGGAATTTTGTTGAGTTCCGCGTGCAGATATTTCCGGCGGCGGTCGAACGCGGCCAGCATCGTCTTGAGCGCGGCGGCGGTTTTTTCCTTCTCGGTGAGCGCGGCGAGTGCGCCGTATTGCGCGAAGGTCGAGACGTTAGAGGACATCTGGCTCTGCAACTCAGAAATCGCCTTCGCGATCGGCGCGGGAGCAAGCGTGGTGCCGATGCGCCAGCCCGTCATCGCGTAGGTCTTCGAAAATCCAGCGACCGTGATCGTGCGCACTTCAGCCTCTTTGCTGAGCGTTGCCACACACGTCGGCTTGACGCCGTCATACACGAGGTGCTCATACATCTCGTCGGAAAGAATGTAGAGGTTGTGCTTGAGCGCGACGGCAACGATCGCCTCGAGTTCGGCCCGCGTGTAGACCGCGCCGGTCGGATTTGATGGCGAGTTCAGAATAAGCAGCTTCGTCCGCGGAGTGATGGCCGACTCGACCATCTGCGGCGTTAGCCGGAATCCCGTGCGATCGTCGGCGAGGACAAACTTCGGGACGGCACCAGCCAGTTTCACCATCTCGGGATAACTCACCCAATATGGCGCCGGCACGATCACTTCGTCACCCGGCGAACAGGTCGCGATGACGCCGAGGTAACAGTTGAATTTTCCGCCCGGCGAAACAATCACCTGCGACGTCGTGGCCTTCAGGCCATATTCCGCTGCATAGCGATCAACAATCGCTTGGCGGAGCGGCTCGATGCCGGGTGTCGGCGCGTATTTGGTTTTTCCGGCCCGGAGCGCCGCGATACACGCATCCTTGATATGCTCCGGCGTATCGAAATCCGGCTCGCCCGCGCCGAAGCCGCACACGTCTTCGCCCGCTGCGGCGAGCGCCTTCGCCTTCGTGTCAACCGCGATGGTCGGCGACGGCGAGACATTTTGTGCCCAAGTGGAGAGTGGTGCGGGAGGATTACTCATGGAAAAAACATGCGACGAAAAGGTCGCACCTTCGCAAAGGCAAGCCCCGGACTCGCCCGACTGCGTCACAGTCCCGCGGGAAACGCGCCGGGTTACTTTTTGCGCTTCGCCGGCTTGAGTGGCAGGCTCTCAAGCGCGTGCCGCAGCAACTCACCGATGCTCGCGTCCTTGCTCTTCGCGTAGCGCTTCAGCATCGCTCGCTGGTCGGCGCTCACCCGGACGGAAATCTGCCGGTGTGGATCGCGAGCCGGCTCGCACGTTTCAAAATCGAAGGTCTGGATCGCGAAGCGCACCACCTCGCTCGCCGTCTTTAGGCCGTGACCACGCCGGCACGCCGACATTTTCGCAATAAGCGAGACCGGCAGATCAAAGGTAAGTGGAGCGGAAGCTTTACGGGACTTGCTGGCCATATGTCGTCGGGGCTGGGAGACCGTTTCAATGCGGATCGAGCGGCGGTGCCGCAATGAAAATATTTCCCCACTCTACCGCCTTGATAACTATTTCACGTCATCACCCCTGCCGCGAACGGCTGAAACCATCGCAGGCGAGAAAGCCCGAACTTGGCAGACCGACCAAACTCGACGCGTCGGCGCACTTCCGGGAAGTGCCCACAATCGCGGGCATGGAGCGATCCCGTTCGCGCTCAGACCACTGCGGCCACGGCCAGCTCCAGTGCCTCAAGGGGAGAACTCACGAGCCGCCACGCGCGCGCCCGCACCCCCTCTTCGATCCTGCGCTGATGGCGGATCAGGATCGTATCGACACCGGCATCGGTGCCGCCGAGCACATCGACATCGGCATCGCCGACAAATAGCGCTTCTTCCGGCCGCACCTTGAGCCGCCCCAAGATTTCCCGCATACCCGCCGGATCGGGTTTGTGCGTCGGCAGATCGTCGCCGTAAATCACCGTCGCAAATAGCGACGCAAGATCGTGCGTCCGCAAAAGACTCTCGCCGCTCGCCCGGTCTCGGCCCGTCCAGATCGCCAACTGCGCGCCCTCCGCTCGCAGTTGCTCCAGTGCCGACCGCGCGCCCTCAAACGGCAGGATCAGATGCTGGTTAGTATCGTGAAATTGCGCCATGCGCTTGGCCGCGACCGGCACGTGACGCTCGTCGCCGACGAGTCCGCCAAGAAAGCGCACCGGCGGGCCACCGAGGTGCGCAAAGATGTCTGCCGTCGGCCGAGTCGGCGAAAAAGGTTCAATCGCGTGCGCTATCGAACGCAGCACGAGGGGTAGACTGTCGATGAGCGTGCCGTCGAGATCGAACACAATGGCACGCTTCTTAAGTCGTTTGGTCATGGAACGAGCCGCACCAGACGGTTGGCCGCGGGCGGTTGCAATGGATCGGCCAGGGCCGCCGGGTCGAAAGTGCCGGGGGCAAAATCAAGCCCGAGCGCGGCGGCCGTGATTACAAAACGCGTCTTGTCCCGCGTGGCCTCGTTGCGGACTTCCAGAATTTTCGGCAGCGACTGCGCCTCGACGCGCTTCAGTTCGACGAGCGAAAGCGTCTTGGTCACGTGACCCTGCGCGTCAAGGAGTTCGGTTTGCGTCGGCGCGTTGAACTGGGTGTCGAAATAGGCGCGCACCGCATCCGGCTGGCCGCGGAGCGCTGCCGGCGGGTGGAAGAAAAACGCATACGCCGGGCGGCCGAACACGCGCACGATCGCGGTGCACTCGACGTCGGGCCATGCCAGAAACGGCATCTCTAGATCGAATGCCGTAAGTTCCACGCCGGGCACGAGCGGCTCGAGCAAGGCAGCGGAGCTGGGCTGCATAATCTTGCCGTCACGAAACGTCCACGCGGCGGGTTGCGCGCCATTTTGCACGAGGAGGCGTCGCTCGCGTCCGGATCCATCGGTAAGCGCGATGCGCACGATCGAACCGTGGGCATTGCGACTGCCCCAAAGTTTCGCGGGAAAGACCCGTTCGTCGCCACTGCGAGGCAGTTGGTGCAACTCGATCTCGAGATAGTAGTCGCCCGCAATTCCCGCGTTGCGAAACTGCTCAAGAATACGACGCGATTCGGCCGCGTCAGGCTTGCCGATTTGCGCAAGGCCGGAACTCGGGTTCGCCGGCGGCGCCCCGCGCAGCGCACACGCGGCGGCCAGTAGAACGAAAAACGCCCGCCGAAATGCGGCGGGCGCGGATGAACCGAAATTCGCCATCACAGCCTCACGGCTTCTTGGCCGGTTCGGTGGGTGCCGGAGTCGCAGCGGCCGGCGCGGGCGTGGTGGTCGTCGGAACATTCACGGCCGGAGCAGCGGGCGCGGCGGCCGTCGTCGCGGCGGCTGCGGCGGGCACCGAGATCGACGGGAGTGCGTTACCTGCGTCGGCGGCAGCGTGCTTGCGCTCGTAAATGCGGCCGAGATAAAGTGCGAACGCCAGCACGAAGAAAATCACCGCGGCGTAAATGGTGGACTTACTGAGGACGTTGCCCGTCTCAGCGCCGAATGCGGCCTCGGCCGCTCCGCCACCAAGGGCCGCGCCCATGCCGCCGTCCTTCGCCTTTTGCGCCAGCACCACGAGGATGAGGAACAACGAAACGAGGATCAGAATCGCCGTCAGAAGATTGAGGAGAATGCTCATGTGAAAGGATCAACGAAGCAGGCGCGGCCGGGGGTTGTCAATGGCTCTGTGCAGGACAGCGCAAGCCGGCAGATGTCCCTCCCATTTTGGGCAGGTTCAGGCCTCGACCCCGAGCTTTTCCAGCAGTCGCTGCAAATCCTCGTTGCCGCGGTATTCGATTACAATGCGACCCTTCTTGGGCGAATGAAATACGGCGACGCGCGCACCGAAGTGCGAGGTGAGTTTCTTCTCGATGCCAGCCACTGCGGCCGCGTCTTTCGGCGCCACGCCTTTCCGGATGATTTTACTAGGAGCGCCCACGGAGCCCTTGGCGATCTGCGTCAGCTTTTCCGTCGCGCGCACGCTCAGGCCTTCCTCGATCACGCGGCGGGCGAGGAGCGCGCGTTGCGCAGCATCCCCGACGCCGAGCAGCACCTTCGCATGACCCACACTGATCAAATTCTTCGCGATGAACCCCTGCAACTCCGCGTCGAGCGCGAGGAGCCGGAGCGAATTCGCCACGCTCGCGCGGCCCTTGCCAACGCGCTCCGCCGCGACTTCCTGCGTGAGGTCAAAATCGCGGATGAGGCTCGCGTAACCGTGCGCCTCCTCGATCGGATTGAGCCCCTCGCGCTGCAAATTCTCAATCAGACCAAGTGCGGCGGAAGAAGCGTTGCTGGCCTCGACGATGCGCGCTGGGATGACGTTGATCTTTAGCTGCTGAAAGGCGCGCCAGCGGCGTTCGCCCGCGATCAGTTGAAATTTATCGCCTTGTTTTCGGACGACGATGGGCTGCAGCAGCCCTTCGGAACGAATGCTCTCGGCGAGCTCGGACAACTGCTCCGGCGTGATCTCGCGGCGCGCCTGATAGGGGCTCGGCTCGATCAAGTGGACGCCGATTTCTAGATAGCCGGGTGCGCCGGACTTCGGCGCAGGGTCGGGTGACGGCGCGGGTGACGCGGCGACAGGAGCAGGCGTGGCGGGTTTGGCGGCGGCGATGAGACCGCCGAGACCGCGGCCGAGACGAGATTTGGGAGCAGCTGACATGGAGTGGTTATTTGCCGGATGGATTCGGAATAAAAAGTGCCTGCCCGACCACAATGCGCGAAGGATCGGCGAGCTTGTTGGCGTTGATGATGTCCTGCTGCTTCGCGCCGGTCTTCTTCGCGATGACGGCGAGCGTATCGCCCTTTTGCACGGTGTAATTCACGCCTTCCTTCGCGTAATTCTCTGTGAAGGTCGCCGCCGGCGTCGCGACGGCGGGGCGTGTCGCCTGCGCCTTGGCGAGCGAATCGAGCGCGGCGTTGGTCTGGTTCGCGAGCTTCTCCATCTGCGTCGCCACCTGCTGCAGCGTCTCCGTCTTCGCCATCGCGATCGCCGCCTTCAGGTCACGGTTCATGCCGGCCACGGACTCGTTAAGTTGCGCGAGCGTCGCGTAAGATTTTCCACCCGCGTCCGCCTTCATTCGCAGCGCGGTGTTGTCTCGCTCGAGTTGCTCCACGCGCAGCGTCAGGTCGCCGACGCGCTGCACGAGTCCTCGCACATCCTCACGCAGATTCGCGACTTCGATCGAACTGGGCGCGGTCTGCGCGACCGCCATGGCGGTTAGCGCGCTACCCAAGAGCAAACGGGACAACATGGCGGAAGCTTGCGGAATCGGTTTTGGAAAACAAGTGAAGACCTAGCGGCGAAACGGTGCGGGCGCCACCAGCACCGGCATCGGCCGCGACGCGATCATGGTGCCTGTGGCCACCGGAAATCCGCGCAAAAAGTCCGCCGCGGAAAGCATTTTCCCCCCGGGACGCTGGAGCCGGCGCAGCCGAAGCGCACTCGTGGCGGTGCCCACGAGCAAACCCTCCGCATCGACCCCGATCACTACACCCGATTTTCCCGTTCCCTCCGCCACTTCGGCCAAACCAATCTTCGTGAGCTGGCCGTTGATCTCCACGCTGCACGCGGGCCACGGAAAGAGACCGTTGATTCGCGCCGCGACCGCGTTCGCTGGCACGCCAAAATCGATCGCCCCATCCACCTTCTCGAGCCGCCGGCAATACGTCGCTGCCGGCTCATCCTGCGCTTCAAACTCCAAACTTCCTTCGCGCAGTTTCGGCAGCGTTCGCGCCAGCAGCGGCACACACGCCGCTGAAAGTTTCGCCTCAATCTCCAGCGCCGTATCGAGCGGCGCGATCGGCACTCGCTCGATGTCGGCCACCGGTCCCGCGTCGAGCCGCCGCACAATTCGCATCAGCGTCACGCCCGTCTCACGCTCACCGTCGGCGATCGCCGTTTGGATCGGTGATGCGCCGCGATACTTAGGCAAAATCGACGCGTGGAGATTCAGCGTGCCGAGCCGCGGCGTCGCGATGAAATCGTCGCGCAGTATGTGGCCATACGCCATCACGAGCGCGACGTCCGCCCCGAGTGCAAAGAGAGCAGCGCGTGCGGCCTCCGTGAGTTTTTCCGGCTGAAACACCGGCAGCCCGCGCGTCATCGCCCAAGTCTTGATCCCGTTCGCCTGGATTTTTTGTCCCCGCCCAACCGGCCGATCCGGTTGCGTGAAAACTCCGATCACTTTCGCCAGCGCACTCCCCTCGCCTGCCAGCCAGTCAAGCAGCGGCAGCGCGATCGGATCCGAGCCGAGAAAGACGATCTTGAGTGGGAGTGAAGTCATGGAGGTCGGAATCTATCCCGACAGGTCGGGCGTAAATCCCGACCTACAATTTTGCGAGCCAGCGCTTCGCGGACGACGCGAGTTTGGCAAACGCCGCATCGGCGTCCGGCTTCGGCAGTCCGTCGATCACAGTCCAATACTCGACATGCGTCACCCGAGCCTCGGGTTGCAGCGAACCGAGTTCACCCAGGGTCTCAAACTCGATCATCGCTCCGTTGGTAAACGTCTCCCAGCAGCAGCCGAGATCCGGATAGGTGGCACCGGCGATCGTCCGCGCCGACTTCACGAATGTCGTGCCGTCCTGCCAGTAGGCCGACCACCCAGGATAATTTGTGATGCCGAGTTTCTGCGGCGCCTTCGCCTTGCGCGTATCAATGCCGAGAAAATCGCGGTGCGGCTCCCAGACCGGCAGCGCGAGATCCGTGTAGGTCCACGGCACGAGTGCGTAGCGCGGCAGCAGGTCGCCCGCCGCGTGATCACCCTTCGGCAACAGCGGCAGCACGCCGTAACCGCCACCGCGAAACATCGTCAGCGCCCACGGCGCGCAGTGGACCGCACGTTTTCCACGATTGGTGAGCGCGTGGGTCACCTTGAGGGTGCGATCGCCGATCGCCTCGAGCGTGATCGCCTTTTGCAGGCCGGTGAGCTGTTCCGTGGGCTGCGTGAGCGCGACGCCATTTTTCAGCATCCGCACCGCGAGCAGTTCGTCGTCGGGCTGGTAGGTGCGGACAATATCCTCGGGCGAATGCCACAAACGGTGACCGCCGCGCAACAGGTAGCCATGCGCGCGCTTCTCGTTTTCCGGAAACTGAAAAAACATGTTGCCGGCGTCGCCGCGCTGCGATCGAAACTCCACTACGCGCGGCCCGACGCTCGTCGTTACCACCAATTCAAACGCCTTGGTCGACAGGCGCAGGGCCTCGCCGCCCCGGTAATCAGTCTTCGAGAGTTTCATGGGAAGAATCATCGTCCGACTCGCGCGCCTTCCACTTCGGCGTCGGCTTTTCCGGCCGCTCTTCGCCGCTTTGGGGCACCACGCGATCCGCATGCTTCTCCTTGCCGACGAGATCGAAATAGATCGGGCAGCCGTTGAGATTGAATTCCTTCACCAGACCGGCCTCAAGGTAGCGGCGGTATTGCTCCGTGAGTTTCTCCTCCCGGTTGCAAAACAACTTGAAGCGAAACGGCCGGTTGCCCGTCTGCGTCGCATAGTAAACGCGAAAACGCTTACCCCCGATCGACGGCGGCGGCGTGCGCTCCGTGAGAAACGTGAGCAACTGGTTCAGCTTCGCCGTTGGCACCTTGGCGTCCGCCGTGCGGTGCAGCTGCACCGCGGAGTTGAGCATCCGATCGACTTCGTAGCCGCTCATCGCCGAGACGAAAATCACCGGCGCGCCGGGAGTGAAGTAGAGCCGCTCGAACAGCGCGTGCTCATATTTTTCACGGTAGTCGCGCTCGCTCTTGTAGGGCGCAAAACCGCCGACGCTCTTGAATGCGTCTTTGATCAAGTCCCACTTGTTGACGACGATGACGATCGGCTTCTGCTCTTGGATCGCTTCGCCGGCGATCGCCTTGTCCTGCTGCGTGACACCCTCGACGGCATCGAGGACGAGGAAGACGACATCAGTCTGCTTAATTGCATCGAGCGAACGTAGGCGTGAAAAATACTCGACAGGCGATGCGAGCTTAGTCGCGGCCTTGATACCAGCGGTGTCGATCAGGCGGAACGGATATTTTTTTCCGTCTCGGCCTTTGAACTCGAAGTCGAGTTCGACCGCATCGCGCGTCGTGCCGGGCACGTCGCTCACAATGAGACGATCGCTTTGGAGAAGTCGGTTGCTGAGCGAGGATTTGCCGACATTGGGGCGGCCGATGAAACAAACCGTCAGCGCCTTCGCGGGATCGCGGGCACCCTGACCGACCGTTGGGATTTCGAGCGGGCCAAGTTCCAGCGAAATCGCCGCGCGCAGTTCGATTTCACCGCGACCGTGCTCGGCAGAGACGCGGAGCGGCTCGCCGAGACCGAGGCGGTAGGCTTCGTCGAGCTGGATTTTGTCGTCGTCGAAGTCGGCCTTGTTGATCACAAGCCGCACTTTTTTCTTACTCTTGCGCAGCATCGTCGCGATCTTCTGATCGAGCGACGAGAGGCCCGAGAGCCCGTCGATCACGAAGAGAATCAGTGACGCCGTCGCGATCGCGAAGTCGACCTGCGCCTCCGATGCTTTTGTGAGCGCGGCGGGCGTGTCGATGCCCTTGTACCCGATGCCGCCGGTGTCGAGCAGCGTGTAGTCCCCGTCGCGAATCTCCGCGGAAATGACGTCGCGCGTCACGCCGGGCTGATCGTGCACGATCGAGATGCGCTTGCGCGCGAGCCGGTTGAAAAGGCGGCTCTTGCCGACGTTGGGTCGGCCGACGATGGCGACAATACGGGACATAATGGTTTAAAGTTAGCGCTTCGCGCCCTGAACGAAACACTCAATCCGATCGCACGCCTCGACGAGCTGCTCGTAGCTCGTGGCGAAGCACGCGCGCACGTGGCCCCGACCGTTTTCGCCGAAAGCGACGCCGGGAACCACGGCGACTTTTTCCTTTTCAAGGAGTCCGACGGCGAAGTCTTTTTCAGTCATCCCCGTTTGCGCGACACTCGGGAAGGCGTAGAAACTGCCGCGCGGCGAGTGGCACGCGATCCCGATTTCATTAAAGCGGCGGACGATCAAATCGCGGCGGCGGTGGTATTGCTCGCGCATCTTGAGCACGCTATCCCAGCCGTGCTTGAGCGCTTCGAGCGCGGCTTCCTGCGCGATGATCGAGGCGCAGAGCATCGAGTATTGGTGCACTTTCATCATCGCGTCGATCAGCGCCGCGGGGCCGCAGGCGTAGCCGATGCGCCAGCCGGTCATCGCAAACGCCTTCGAGAAACCGTGCAGGAAAATGCAGCGTTCCGCCATCCCCGGCAGGCTGGCGATGCTCGTGTGCGTGCCTTCAAACGTGAGTTCCGAATAAATTTCGTCGGTGAGCACTAGCAGGTCCTTCTCGATGCAGAACTTCGCGATGGCCTCGAGTTGCGTGCGATCGCACGTGCCGCCGGTCGGGTTGCACGGGAGATTCAGCATCAGGATTTTTGCGCCGGGCTGCCAGGCGGCACGCAGCGCCTCGGCGGTGAGCGCGAAGTTGTCCTTCGCGTAAGTCGGCACCGCGATGCCTGTGCCGTGCGTGAGCGAGATGCTCGGGTGGTAGCTGACGTAACACGGCTGGTGAAACATCACCTTGTCACCGGGATTGATGAACGCCCGGCACGCAAGATCGAGCGCCTCGCTGACGCCGACCGTCACGATGATTTGATCGTCGGGCCGGTAGCTGACGGTAAAGTGCTCTTCGACGTAGCGCGAGATTTCACGGCGCAATTCGATCAGGCCAAGATTGGACGTATAGTACGTTCGTCCGTGTTCGAGCGCCCAGATGGCGTGCTCGCGAATGTGCCACGGCGTGACGAAATCGGGCTCGCCCACGCCGAGCGAAATCACGTCCTGGCCCTTCATCTTCGCGACGAGTTCGAAGAAATCGCGGATGCCACTTTTCGGCAGCGCGGCCACGTGGCCCGCCACCCAACGTTTCGGGTCGGTGCTCATGATGAGATGTCCTCCGAAATTACGGCGCGACGTTCAGCCGCGTGCTCTGCGCCTCGCCGCCGTCGAGCAGGAAGCCCTGCTCCTTGTAGCTGCGGAGCATGAAATGCGTCGACGTCCCCTGCACGCCCTCGATCGTCGAGAGCTTTTCGGAGACGAAGCTCGCGACCTTTTGCAGGGATCCCCCCTTTACGAAGACGAGTAGATCGTAGCCGCCCGACATCAGGTAGCACGACTCGACCTCGTCGAACCGGGCGATGCGCTCCGCGAAGCGGTTAAATCCCCCACCGCGCTCGGGCGTGACCTTGACCTCGATCACCGCGCGCACGGCGGCGCCGGCGGCGGCCTCGCGGGAAAGGTCGAGCACCGGACGCCAGCCGAGGAAGATTTTCTCTGCCTTCAACTGATCCAGCTGCTGATTAACCTCCACTTCGGACAGGCCCGCCACCTTGGCCATCTGGCCGGTGGTAAGGCTGCCGCCGTCGATCAAGAGCTTGAGCACTGCGTTCATAGAGGACGGGGGTTATCCGGGAATCCCCGGCATTTGACGAGGACGAAAATCGGTGCGCGCATTCAAGTCCTTGAAAAAGGAGTCGATTAGTGAACCACGGATTCAACCGCCCATGAAAATTCTGATCGCCGATGACGACGCGACCTCGCGGGCCATTCTACGCAAGATCTGTGTCTCGCAACCGGAGCACCAGGTCACCGAAGCTGAGGATGGCGCGGCGGCGTGGGCCCTGCTCGACGATCCGAACCGTTACTTCGATATCGTTTTTCTCGACCTCGATATGCCCCAGGTCGATGGCTTCGAAATCGTGAAACGCCTCCGCGCCTCGCCGCTGCACGCAAGGGTCCAGATCATCCTTTGCACGGCCTCAAACGATCGTCCGACTCTCGTGAAGGCGATCCAATCGGGCGTGAAGCATTTCATCGCGAAGCCCTGCAACGAGGCGACCGTGCTCGCCAAGCTCGCCCAAGTCGCACCGCCCGCGGATCCGGTGGCCGAACGCGCGGTCGTCGGCGCGTAGCGCTGTTGCATCGCGGCGGAAAATCCGCCAACGGTGGGGTTCCATGTTCGAATCCCTCACCGAAAAACTCGGCAGCGCGCTCCGCAATCTCCGAGGCGTCGGCAAACTCACCGACGAAAACATGGCGGACGCACTCAAGGAAGTGCGCACCGCCCTCCTCGCCGCCGACGTGCATTTCAAGGTCGCGCGCGAATTCGTCGAGCGCGTACAGGCGCAATGCGTCGGCCAGGAAGTCCTCAAGGGGGTCGCCCCCGGCCAGCAGGTCGTCAAAATCATCCACGACGAACTCGTAAGGCTCCTCGGCGAAGGCGCGACCAGTCTCTCCGCGGCGCGGCCGCTGAAAATCCTGATGGTCGGCCTGCATGGCTCCGGCAAAACCACGTCGACCGCGAAACTCGCGAAGCTTTTAAAAAAACGCGGCTACCGCCCACTCGTCGCCGCGTGCGACATTTATCGCCCCGCCGCGATCGATCAGCTGGAGATTTTGGCCAAGCAGGAGGAACTCGGCTTCTACTCTGATCGAAATTCCAAGGATGTCCCGGCGATCGGCGTCGCCGCGCTCGCCGCTGCGCAGGCCGCGACGGCCGACTGCATCATCTTCGACACCGCCGGCCGCCTCCAAATCGATCACGATCTGATCGAAGAAGTAAAAAAGCTCCGCGCCAAGGTGCAGCCTGATGAGGTGCTGCTGGTCGCCGACGGCGCGCTCGGTCAGGAAGCCGTTAACGTCGCGAAGACATTTCACGAAGCGCTGCAACTCACCGGCCTAATCCTCACCAAGCTGGATGGCGACGCCCGTGGCGGCGCCGCCCTCTCAATCAAATCGATCACGGGCGTGCCGATCAAATTTGTCGGCACCGGCGAAAAGACGGGAGACTTCGACACGTTTTACCCGGACCGGCTCGCATCGCGCATCCTCGGCATGGGCGACGTCGTGTCGCTCGTCGAACGTGCGCAGGAGACCATCGACCAAAAAGAGGCCGAGAAGATGGCGGAGACGATGCGCAAGGGGGAATTCAACCTCGAAGACTTCCTCGCCCAGATGCAGCAGGTGAAAAAAATGGGCTCAATGCAGAGCCTGATCGGCATGATGCCGGGCATGAGCGGCATGGAGCTGCCCGCCGGCGCGGACAAACAAATGGCGCGCACCGAAGCGATCATCAAGTCGATGACCAGGCAGGAACGCCGCAAGCCGGACCTCCTCAATGGCAGCCGGCGCAAACGCATTGCTGACGGCGCAGGCGTCAAAATTGTCGAGGTCAACCAGCTGCTGAAACAGTTTCAGCAAATGCAGCAAATGATGAAGATGATGAAAGGTGGCGGCGGAAAGCGCATGATGAAACAGATGGAGGCCATGCAGGCTAGAGGAGGAATGCCTCCTTTTCGGTGATTTTTGAGCGTTCTTTCTTGCGGTCTCGTTATACCACTTTAGGGTGGTCTTATACCACCCGCAATGAAAACGAAGCAATCCGAGGGCTCCCTTTGGCAGGCTATGTCCGAGACCGGTCTCTATCGCCATCGCGACAGCGGCCGTTACTACTCTCGCTTCCTCGTTAATGGTAAGCGGCCCTTCAAGGCGCTGGGCACCGACGATTGGGCCCGCGCCGTCGCGGAGCATAACGGTCGACGAACCGCGATTTCCGTGCGCAGGGCGAATGGCGGTGAGGAAGAAAACCCCGAGCATCTTCGGACGATGGGAGATTGCACGCGCCGACTCCTGTCCCACCTCGAACTCACGCGACAACAACCCAAGACGAAGATCAACTACGCCCAGCAACTCGGCGTAGTGAAGAAAAACTGGCCGGACGGAACGTTTGATTTTGCCAGACCTGGCAAGGTGTCTTACCGGTCGTTGCTCCGTCTGCGACAAGCACTCTTGACGTGCGAATGGGAAGCGCCAGCTGGCTTCAAGGGCCACGGCGGCAAGAGAACCGGCAAGGGATATTCGGCGCGGTATGTGAACCAATGTCTGGCCCGCGTGCACAACGTCCTCGAGGTAGCTCGTGTCGCCGGCTTGATCACCCATGATCCGTTTGCGAGCGGTGTGGGTATCCAAGAAAGCATTTGGCTGCCGCTGCCGAAGGCGAACAAGGATCTGCCGTCCCTCGACCAGATGAAGCAGGTCTTCAAGCTCATGGCTGGCGATCTGACGCCAGAGAAGCCAGGGCATCGCACCGCGAACGAACCGAATTGGCTGAAGTGGCGGGTTGAGCGCGCGCTCGACGCCGCGGAACTGGCGGAATTTCTGGCTTATTCCGGCTGCCGCATTTCGGAGGCAGTCGGCGAGAAAGACAAATGTCCGGGCGCAATTTTCGAAGACTTCAATCTGAATGGGGCGCACGGACCCACACTCCGAATCCATGGCACCAAGGGCGTCTCGTCCGATCGCGTCATCGACGCGATCCCGGATTTGGTCGAGCTGATCGCACGCATCAAAAAGCGGCGGGAGAAGGATGGTCTTCCGACCATCGGAAAGCTGCTGCGGGTCAAAGGCTGCCGCTACGGACTGGACACGGCATGTGCGAAAGTCGGATGCATGCGCCTCGGGCATCACACCCTCCGCCACTATTTCGCCAGCATCACGCTCGGTGCCGGCGTGCCCGCCACCGTGGTGGCTGATTGGATGGGTCACGCCGACAAGGGAGCCACGCTGCTTCGCACGTATGCGCACGTCATTCGCCAGCATAGTGCAGCCTACGCGAAGCGGGTCAGTTATTCCCCACCGCAAGCTGCGTGACTGACCTGCGGGTGATTAGCACCCGACGTGTGTCCCTCACCCGCTGCAATCGTCCGAATTCCAGCCAGCGATAGATGGTTGCCCGGCTAACCCCGCCTAACATTCGTTGTGCATCTTCCAAGGAGAAAGCCTCGGGCTCCGCCGATTTGATAGTTGGCTCCGCCGCAGCTTCGCCTGCAAAGCCAATGTCCCAAAGCTTGGCGATTTCCTGGGCTTCGGCCTCACTGGTAGCCTCGTAGGTAACTTTGCGAAGCGTGCCCTCCCGAACCATTACTGCCGAATAGCGCTTCATGGCTCAAACCGCCACACACGGCTTGCTCCCGGAACCGATGGATCAGCGGCACTCATGGTCCACACAGCGAGCCTGACTCGCTCTCGTTTCTGCGGAGCCATTCGCGCGCCGCATCTCGGACGAAGATAAGGCGACAGATACGCCGTGCCTGCGTTGGCGGCTCGTTCAGCAACCGGAGTTCCATGAATGCGAAGAAATGCGATACATCAACCGCCAGGTCGTGATTGCTCGCGCCTGCAAGTTCATAGACGAGATCACGCACGGCCTGAAGTGCATCGCCGTGTGGGCAATCTCGCCGCGGATTCAGCGCCGCGCGCAATTCTTCGAGCAACCCGGCTTCAGCACACTCCGCCAACGCATCGGCAACGATGGCGTTGATGGGGAAGTGAGTGCGATTAAGACCGTGCATGGTGTTCTGTTGTCACCGGTCACCCAAAACCAGCCAGGTAGGGTCGATTCAAAACCAGCCACCTTGAGAGGGTAATTTACGTCGTCGGCGAAGATCGCTTCGCCGGTGGGCGTAATGAACCAACTCAACGTGAGCATTCAACAATCGATAGTCGCCCTTATCGCCAGAGGCTGGTCGCAGCGCCGGATTGCCCGGGAGCTGCAGCTGGATCGCGCGACGGTGGCGCGCTACGCGCAACCGGTGGTGGCAAAACCAGCCACCATTTCGACCCACGGCTCGGACGAAGCGGCGGATTCAAAACCAGCCAGTAACCCGGCCCACGGCTCGGCGCCCGAGTCCGAGGCAAAACCAGCCAGTAATTCGACCCACGGCTCCGGCGCGGCTCCGCCAGCAAAACCAGCCATTTCGACCCACGGCGCCACGGCCGGTCGCAAGAGCTTGTGCACGCCGTTCGCGGCCGTGATCACCGCGAGTCTCGAGCTCGGTTTGTCCGCGCAGCGGATCTATCAGGACCTCGTCCGCGAGCACGCCTACACGGGCGGTTATCAGTCGGTCAAACGCTTCACCCGAAAAGTGGCGCATAAACTCGAGTTGCCGTTTCGCCGGATGGAGTGCGAGCCCGGCGACGAGCTGCAGATCGACTTTGGGTGCGGCGCATGGATCAAGGAAGACGAGCGCCGCCGGCGCCGGCCGCATTTGTTTCGCGCCGTGCTTAGTCATTCCCGCAAGGGCTACAGCGAGGTCGTCTGGCGTCAGGACACCGAGACCTTGATTCGGTGCGTGGAGAACGCGTTTCGCTTCTTCGGCGGCGTCACCGCGGCTCTCGTGCCCGATAATCTGAAGGCCGCGGTGCTCCACTCCGACTGGTTCGACCCCGAGTTAAATCCGAAGATGAGTGCCTTCTGTGCGCATTACGGCACCACGCTCTTGCCGACCAAACCGGCGATGCCGCGGCACAAGGGCAAGATCGAGGCCGGCGTAAAATACGCGCAGGCGAACGCACTCAAGGGCCGCGAGTTTGCGAGTCTCGCCGCGCAAAACACGTTTCTCGCCGACTGGGAGCGCACCGTCGCCGACAAGAGGATTCACGGCACGATCCGCCAGCAGGTCGGCACCTTTTTCACGCAGGCCGAGCAACCAAAGCTGCGGGCGTTGCCGGCGTCGCTGTTCCCGTGCTTCGAGGAAGCGCCGCGCAAGGTGCACCGCGACGGTCACGTCGCTTATCAACGCGCCTATTACTCGGTGCCGCCGGAGCATGTCGGCTGCGACGTCTGGGTGCGCGCCGAGACGCGCTTGGTCCGGATCTATAACCAGCGCTTCGCGCCCATCGCCGTCCATGTGCGGGCCGAGCCCGGTCGCTTCGCGACCGATCAAGCGCATATTCACAGTCACAAGCGCGTCATCGTCGAACGCGGCGCCGATTATCTGTTGGAGCGTTGTCGCCTGCTCGGCGCGCACTGCGGCGCGTGGGCCGACGGTTTGATGGCGCAGCGTGGTCCCGAAGGACTGCGCGTGTTGCAGGGATTGTTGGCGCTCGCCCGCGAGCATCCCATCGGGGTGCTCGAGCACGCGTGCGGTCGCGCGGTGCACGTCGGCTTGTGGCGGCTGAAGGAACTGCGCCGGCTCGTCCAAGACGGCGAGCACGTCGTGCAGGTGGATTTTTTGCAGGCCCATCCGCTCATCCGTGATCTGAGCCACTACCAGCTTGAACCATGAACCAACTCCAATCCCTCCTCCACGATCTGCGTTTGTCCGGACTGCGCGACACGCTCTCGGTCCGACTCCAGGAAGCCGCGTCCAACCGCCTCGCGCACGAAGAGTTTTTGACACTCGTCCTGCAGGACGAGGTCAACGTCCGCCACCAACGCCAGATTCAGCGCCGGGTGAAGGCCGCGGAGTTTCGCACCCTCAAGCCCCTCGATGAGTTTGACTGGCGCTTCAATCCGTCGATTCCCAAAAAACAGATCTACGAACTGGCCGCCGGCCATTTTATCCGCGCCAAGACCGACGCGTTGTTCATCGGTCCGCCCGGCGTCGGCAAAACGCATTTGGCCCAGGCCATCGGCTACGAGGCGATCAAGCAGGGCTTCATTGTCTGCTACCGCTCGATCTTCGACTTGGTCCGCGACTTTCTCGCCGACGACGCGCTCCAGCAACGCGACCGCGTGCTCCAGCACTATATCAAACCTGACTTGGTCATCATCGACGACATGGGCCTGCGGGCACTGCCCAAACACTCCGGCGAGTATCTGCTCGAGGTCATCATGCGCCGCTACGAAACGCGCTCCACCATCATGACCAGCAACCGGCCGCTCGAGGATTGGGGCAAACTCTTGCAGGACGTGCCCACCGCCGGCGCCGTCCTCGACCGCTTCCTTCATCACGCCGCCGTCATCGCCATCACCGGCGAGAGCTATCGCCTCAAAGATGCCGCCCTCGCCAAACCCAAAGCGGCGCCACGCACGTCATGAGCCGCCACCGTCATCTTCCGCCGCTTCGCCGGTCTCGCGCTCCGCGACTCGCCGGCACTCGGCCCAGCACGCCTTCCTTCATCCTTGGTTGCTGAGAGCGAAAAAATACCACCGGCCCACGCCTCACTCACCAATTTACCCTTGTCCTCTTTCTTCCATCTCTCATGAAAACCATCCACTCAGGGTGGCTGGTTTTGATTCGACCCGAGGTGGCTGGTTTTGAAGTGACCGGTGACA
>CAITWF010000008.1 GCA_903896015.1 uncultured Opitutia bacterium
GCTGACCCCGACCACCCGGAGCGCACGCATCTCCTCGAGTGGCTCGGCCAGCCCTTTGACCCCGACGCTTTCAGTCCCGCCTCTCTGAGCAGTCTTCTCAAAGCATTGAAACTTTGATGATTTCTATGGGACGCCTGTGAACGCAGATTTCTCTTCACGCCGCCAAATCCGTAGGCCGAGTCACCGCTTGACCCGTCCTGCACGGCGAGAGAGTTTTTTTCGTTCCATGTCCAGCATCACTGATCCCAACGCGTTTCCGCCGCCCGCCTCGCCGGCGCCGTCGGTGTTCATCAGTTACGCCTCGGAAGATCGGCCGGCCGCGCGGGCATTGCGCGATGCGCTGACGGCGGCGGGGCTAGAAGTCTGGTATGACGAGAACGAACTCACCGGCGGCGACGCCTGGGATCAAAAAATCCGCCGCCAGATCCGCGACTGCGAATACTTCATGCCGGTTATCTCCGCGACGACCGAGGCGCGCAAGGAGGGTTACTTCCGCCGCGAGTGGCGGCTCGCCGTCGAGCGCTCGCTCGACATGGCAGACGACGTCCTATTTTTGCTCCCCGTCACGATCGACGGTACAGGCGAGCAAGGCGCAAGCGTGCCGGACAAGTTTCTCACCGTGCAATGGCTGCGGCTCCCCGGCGGCCAGCCCACGCCCGCGCTGCACCATCTCGTCCGCCGCATCCTCTCCGGCAACCATCACGCGCTCACGCGGCCGCCGATGTCCTTCTCGCGTCCGCCCGCGATCGATCCGACGGCCGCGCCGCCGCCGCTCGTCCCCGGGAAAACTGCCGCCGCGCCGCACCACGACGCGCCGCCCGCCATGCCGCCTTTCCCCGCCGTCCCGGAAAAAGGTGGCTTCCTCCACGGGATCAAATACCTCGCCGAATCATTCTGGTGGTTGCTCACCGCCGGCTGGCTGCTCTTCAAACGTCTTCCGAAGTGGGTCCGCGTCGTACTCACCATCTGGGCTGTGTTCTGGCTATTTTCGGTGCGCAGTTGCGAGAAGCCCAGGGTAACCGTGCGGGATACCGAAACAAAAGAGTCCGTAGATGTGCCGCTCGAGAAGGTCGCGCAATCCGTCCGCGAGGCGCGCAAGAAAGGCGAACCGATCGATCTCACGCGACTCAGTCAGGAAGTGGCCAAGCTCGTCGCGGCCGCCACGCCCGAAAATACTGCGTCGGCTAAGCGGCTTCTGCTGGTGCCGTTCACCCGCCTGAACGCCGAAGACCCCGCGGGCAAATTCGCCAACGATTGCTTCGCGGCGCTCTACGGCCGGCTCACGCTCACGCACGGGCGCGAGATCGGCCTGCTCCGCCAGCCACCGCAAAACTTCAACGAACCCGCTCTGCTCACCCGCGGCAAAGCCCAGGCCGCGAGCTACGTGCTCGCCGGTCACCTTACCGGCGAAGGCGACGCCCGCGCGCTCACCGTCAAGCTGCTCGTCACCGAGGACGGCAGCACGAAGTGGACGGAAAGCTTTCCGCTCGCCACCTCCGAACCCAGCGATGCCGCCGACAAAATCGCTGATCACCTCACTGAAGCGCTGCCGAAGCGCGAGGGGCCGCCGCGGAAAAATTCCGACGCCGGCCCGACGCCGCCGCGCCCGCCGGACGCCAAGCCCACCCCCTGATTTCCGGCTACCATGCCGCGCACTGCGCCCGAACTTCAGCCGCGCCTCCGCTTCCCGCACGCGGGTCACGACGCGTTTGGCCCCGGCAAGGCCGAGCTCCTCCGCCACATCGCCGCCACCGGCTCGATCCGGACTGCTGCCGCCGAGATGGGCCTCTCCTATGATCGCGCGTGGAAACTCGTCCGCGCCATGAACGAGCTCTTCCGCGAACCGCTCGTCGTCGTCGCGCGCGGCGGCGGCACCGGCGGCGGCGCCGCGCTCACGCCCAGCGGCGTAGACGTGCTCACACGCTACACTCGCATGGAGGCCGCCTGTCGCACTGCCACGCGGCCCGACTGGGCCGCGCTGCTCAAGCTGCTGGCCCGTTGACGGGCGTTATCGTTGACAAACGATAACGCCTGGCTTGACTCGCCGCATGGAACGACTGTTGCGCTGGCTGGTCCCGCTCTGTGCCCTCGCCGTCCTCGGCCGTGCCGCCGCGCCGATCGTGCAGCTCAGCGGACTGGAAAAATCACTCACCTTCACAGCGGAGGAATTCGCAGCGCTGCCTCACACCGAGATCAAAGTGCTCGAACCGCACGACAAGAAGGAACGCACCTACTCCGGCATCTCCCTGCACGATCTGCTTGTGAAGCTCGGCGCGCCGGTTGGCGAGAGCTTCCGCGGCCCCGCGCTGCAACTCGGCGTAATCGTTCGCTCGAAGGACAACTACGCGGTGCTCTTCTCTCTCGCCGAGTTCGATGAAAATTTCAGCACGCGGACGATCCTCTTGTGCGATCGGGAAGAAGGCCAGCCCACGCCTGACAACGCCGCGCCCCTCCGCCTTGTCGTGCCGGGCGACAAACGCGCCGCCCGTTGGTCGCGCCACGTCGCTTCGGTTGAAATCATTTCAATCGGTGAAACTGTCACGCGAACCCCGAAAAGTTAACATGCTGCTCCGCTTCGTCCTCCCCTTTCTCGCCGCTTTCGGGCCGCTCTGGGTCCGGGCGACCGATCTCAACATCTACGCCGCCGCGAGCCTCTCAGACGCGCTCAAGGAAATCGCCCGGACCTACGAGCCCGCCGGCGGCGACAAGCTCGTCTTCAACCTCGCCGCGTCCAGCGCGCTCGCCCTCCAGATCAAAAACGGCGCGCCCGCCGACGTGTTCTTCTCCGCCGACGAACCAAAGATGGACGACCTCGCGAAGGGCGGCTTCCTCGCTGACGATACGCGCCGCACGCTTCTCTCCAACACGCTCGTCATCGTCGTCAACGCCACCGAGGGCGCCAATGTTTCCGCCCCTGCCGATCTCGCCGCGCCCGCGATTCGCCGACTCGCGCTGGCCGAGACCACGACCGTTCCCGCCGGCGTTTACGCGAAAGCATGGCTCGAAAAATCCGGCCTCTGGGAAAAAGTCACCGCGCGCGTCGTCCCCACCGAAAACGTCCGGGCGTGTCTCGCGGCCGTCGAAGCCGGCAACGCCGACGCCGGCATCGTCTACAAAACCGACGCGCTCATCTCGAAAATAGTGAAGATCGCCTACGAAGTGCCCGCCGCGAGCGGCCCGAAAATTTCCTACCCGCTCGCCGTGCTGAAAGATGCGAAGCACGCTGAAGCCGCGCGGAAATTCGCCGCTTACCTCGCCGGCCCCGAGGCGGGTGCGGTGTTCAGGAAATTCGGGTTCTTGCCTGCACCATAAGCGCCCCGCACGCTGCTTCGCATGTCTGCCGAGGCGTGGCAAATCACCTGGTTCACTGTCGCAATCGCGGCGGCGAGCACGCTCGCGATCCTGCCGATCGGCGTCGCGCTCGCCTGGCTGCTCGCGCGCCGCGACTGGCCCGGCAAATCGATCGTTGAAACGCTCGTTGCGCTCCCGCTCGTGATTCCGCCGGTCGCGACGGGACTGATCCTGCTGAAATTCCTCGGCCGGCGCGGCCTGCTCGGCGGCTGGATCGAGCGGACGTTTGGCTGGGAAATTGTGTTCACGTGGCGCGGCGTGGTCGTCGCGACCGCGGTAATGTCCTTTCCGTTGCTCGTGCGCACTGCACGCGTGGCGTTTGAAGGCGTGAGTCCGCGACTCGAACACGTCGCGCGCACGCTCGGCGCCGGGCCATGGCGCGTGTTTGCCACGATCACGCTGCCGCTCGCCGCGCGCGGACTCATCGCGGGCGCCGTGCTGGCTTTCGCCCGCGCGCTCGGCGAATTCGGCGCGACGATCATGGTGGCCGGTTTCATCCCGGGCAAAACGGCCACGCTCGCACTATCGATCTACAACCTCGTGCAACTCGGCCGCGACTCCGAAGCGCTCGCGCTGCTCGGCGTGTCGCTCGTGATCGCGTTTGGCGCCGTGTGGTTGAGCGAATCGTTTTTGCGGAGGCGCACTCCATGAGTGTCGCACTCCACGGCGTGCGCATGCCGCTCGCACACTTCACGCTTGAAATCGATGCGGTGCTCGACGGTCCCGTCACGGCGATCTTCGGTGCGTCGGGCGCGGGCAAAACCTCGCTGCTCGAACTCATCGCCGGGCTGCGCCGCCCCTCCGTCGGCGCGGTGCGGATCGACGGCGTCGAACTGACCGACGTCGCCGGGGACGTGTGGGTCCCCCCGGAGTGGCGCGCGATCGGTTACGTGCCCCAGGAGGGAGCGCTGTTCCCCCATCTCTCGGTGCGGAAAAACCTGCTCTACGGCCACGACTCAATCCGATCACGACCCGCCGGCTTGAACTTCGAGCACGTCACCGACGTGCTCGAAATCACCGCACTCACCGACCGCGCGATCGGCACGTTGTCCGGCGGCGAGAAGCAACGCGTCGCACTCGGCCGCGCGCTGCTCGCTGCGCCGCGACTGCTGCTGCTTGACGAACCACTCGCGGGCCTCGATGCACCGTTGCGCGAGCGACTGATCCCCTACCTCGCGCGCGTGCGCGACGAGTTCGCGATCCCGATGATCTACGTCACGCACTCGCCCGACGAAGTGGTGGCGCTCTGCGACGCCGTGCTCGTGCTCACGAGCGGTCGCGTCACCGCGCGCGGCCGGCCCGCGGACTTGTTCACGACGGCGACCAGGCCGCGCTACGAGCTGAGGGAGCTATAGGTCGCGAATAAACCCCGGACTACAACGACAAACGCTTCCCCAGCAGCGTTGCAGTTGCTCCGGATTCGGCTACGCTCTTGCCTTGATGAACCGCCGCATCGCCTTCGCCGTTGGCATCGTCCTCGCTGCCGCTCTGCGCGCCGCTGAAACACCGCCGCCACCCACGATGGCCCGCGAGATCGCTTCGCCCGCTGCGACCGGCGCAAGCGGCGCCGCGCTTTGCTCCGGCGCCGACGGCACCGTGTGGCTGACCTGGATCGAGCAGGGCGACGGCCCCCCCACACTCCGCTTCTCCACGTTCGATGCCGCTGCGAAGACCTGGCGCGCTCCGCGCACGATCGCCGCTGGGGCGAGCGTCCATGTAAGCGCGATGGATTTCCCGCAACTCGCCGCCGACGCGCACGGCCAAGCGACCATCGTCTGGACCGACGGCCGCGGCGGCGCCCTCCTCAGCCGCACGACCGATCGCGGCGCCACGTGGTCCGCCCCGGCGCCCGTCACCCGCGAGAGCGAGGCCGTGGAGAAATTCTCTCTCACCGTCCTCGCCGACGATCGCGTGCTCGTCGCTTGGCTCGACGCGCGCGCCAAAAAATCCGGCGGCAAAATGACCGCGCTTTACGCCCGCGTGCTCGACGACTCTGCGCCGGATGCCCTCGTCGATCCGTCCGTCTGCGATTGCTGCCAGACGACGCTCACGCCGTTTCTCGATGGCGGCGCTCTGCTTGCCTACCGCGCGCGCACCGACGACGAAGTGCGCGACATCCGCACGGCGCGTTACCGCGGAAAATCGTGGGACGAGCCGCGCCCGCTCGGTCGCGACGACTGGCGCATCAACGCCTGCCCGATGAACGGACCGCGCCTCGCGAGCGACGGCGGCCGCGTCGCAGCCGCGTGGTTTACCGCCGCTGACAACGATCCGCGCGTGCTCGCATCGTTTTCCCCCGACGCCGGCACGCGATTCCTGATGCCACTCCGCCTCGATCGCGGTCGCGCGGCGGGGCGCGTCGAGACGCTGCTGCTCCGCGATGGCGCGATGCTCGTCACTTGGCTCGAGGCCGACGGCAGCTATTGGTTGCGCCGGCTCACACCCGAGTTTTCCGCCGACGAGCCGCTCGCGCTCGCGCCCGCCGGCGCGGTGCCCGTCAAAAATTTTCCGCGCGCGGCACTCGTGCGCAACTACGCCGGCGGCGACGGCACCGCCCAGTTCGTCACGGCCTACGTTGGCAGCGGAAAGGACGCGCCGCTGAAAACCCTGCTCATCACGGTGCCCGAGGGCGCTCTGATTGCGGCCGCAAAAAACTGCGATTGCGCTCCCACGCCCGAACAACTCGCCGGCTTTCCGCTGCGCGGCGCGGTCGAGAGCCTGAGCGCCCCCGACGGCACGCTGCGCGTCGCGCACGGCGAGATTCCCGGCATCTTTGCGCCCGGCACCCACACCTTCCGGGTCGCGCCGGCGACGCTAACCTCCGTCACCGCCGGCCGCCAGTTCCTCGGCCGGATCGAGCGGCGAGACGGCGCGTGGTGGCTCTACGATGTGCGCCTGCTCGCCGCGCCGCTCGAAACAAAATGAGTTTTCGACCGTCTGTCTGACTCGGAACGCCGCCTGCTACTTGACGCGTCCGCTTTCCTGACAACTTTCCGCCATGCTCCGCTCGCTCCGCCGCCACGCCGAACTCCTCCGCCGCCTTCTCGCGGGCGGGGCCGCTGTGTTGGTGTTTGCGCTCGGAGTGTTCGCCGCGAGTCCCGCGCTGCACGATTGGCTGCATGGCACGGAGGCTACGCCGGCCGACGACGGTTGTGCTGTCGTGCTGTTTGCGAGTGGCGTCTCCGTCCCGCTTGAAGCAATCGCGCTCGCGCCGCCGGTGGAGTTGGGCCGCGAAACGCGCTGTGTCGTCCCGCAGGAAATTTTCTTGGCGTCGCCACGTTATCTCCGTCGGCCGGAGCGCGGGCCGCCAGTATTGGGTTGAAGTTGTTCTGCGACCGGCGCGTGCGCGCGTCCGGTTTTTAAGCCCGCCGACACGGCGCCCGGCACCTGCGCCACGCGCGGCCGCTTTCGTTCAAACTGATCCCACCGTTCCATGTTTAAAAAAGTTTCTTTTCCCATTCTTCTCCTTTCCGCTGCGGCGATCGCCGCGCAAACCGTTCCATTGCCCGTCGATCCCGCGCCCGTCCTCCTCGATCGCATGGTTGTCAGCGACAAGCTCGACAAGGCCCGCGAAGACATCGTGCCCAGCCTCGGCGCAACCGAGTTCCGCATCGATCGCGCGCAGATCGATGCGCTCGCGCTGGGCGCCGCCGCCGGCTTCAACGAAGTCCTCCTGCACGCGCCCGGCGTCGCGCAGGATTCTTACGGCCAGGTGCACGTGCGCGGCGAACACGCCAACCTCCAGTATCGCATCAACGACGTACTCCTCCCCGAGGGCCTCACCGGTTTCGGCCAGGAGCTCGACACGCGCTTCGTCGATACCGTCAACGTCCTCACCGGCGCCCTGCCCGCACAATACGGCTACCGTACCTCGGGCATTGTCGACATCCACACGCGCAGCACCACACGCGACACCGGCGATCTCTCGCTCTATGGCGGCAGTTTTGGCACCCTGCGCGCGAGCGCCGAGGCCAGCGGATCGATCGATCGGCTCGCCGGCTACGTGACGGCGAGCGTCGAGCGCAGCGATCTCGGCGTGGAAAATCCGACCGCCGTCCGCGATGCGATTCACGATCACAAGGACCAGTTCAAGACCTTCGGCTCGTTCGCCTACGTGATCGACGATTCGAGCCGCGTGAGCCTCATGCTCGGCCTGTCGTTTGCGCGTTTTCAGATTCCGAACAATCCCGGCCAGGATCCTGCCTTCACGCTGAAGGGCGTGCCGGCCTTTGACTCCGCCGCGCTCAACGAAAACCAGCGCGAGGAAAACCACTACGCGATCGTCGCCTACCAAAAATCCTTCGGCGAGTTCAACGCCCAGCTCTCCGCCTTCACCCGCTACAGCCTCGTGGCCTTCACGCCCGATCCCGCCGGCGATCTTATTTTTAATGGCACCGCCAGCCGAGTGCACCGTGCGCTCGTTGGCAACGGCCTCGAGTCCGATAACAGCTGGGCGCTCGCCAGCGCGCACACCCTGCGCTTCGGCGCGCTCGTCACCTCGACCAACGCCGGCACGCGCACGACCACCTCGGTATTTTCCACCGACGCCAACGGCAACCAGACATCCACCGTGCCCTTCGACATCGCTGACAACCAAAGCAAACTCGGCTGGCTCTACGGCGCCTACTTGCAGGACGAGTGGAATCCCCTCGCCGGCGTTACGGTCAACTACGGCGCACGCGCCGACGCGTCGCTGGGTTACTGGCACGAGGGCCAGCTCAGTCCGCGCCTCAACTTCGTCTACAAGGCCACCGATGCACTCACGCTCCACGCCGGCTACGCGCGCTACTTCACGCCGCCGCCGCTCGAGCTCGTCCAGACGACCACCGTCGCCAAATTCGACGGCACCACCAAGGCCTCACCGAGCGACACCAGCTCCCCCGTCCTTTCCGAGCGCTCGCACTACTTCGATGCCGGCGCGTCGTATAAAGTCTCCTCCAACTTCACGACATCGATCGACGGCTACTACAAGCGCGCCAAGAATCTCCTCGACGAAGGCCAGTTCGGCACCGCGCTGATCTTCTCCCCCTTCAACTACCGCCGCGGCGAAGTCTACGGCGTCGAGTTCAGCGGCAACTACTCGCACGGCGGCTTCACCGCCTATGCCAATGTCGCCACGAGCCGCGCGAAAGCCCGCGAGATCATCTCCGGTGAATTCCAATTCGATCCCGCCGAACTCGCCTATATCGCAAGCCACGACGTCCACCTCGATCACGATCAGCTCTACACGGTGTCAGCCGGCGTCTCTCAGAAATTCGGCGACACGCTCGTCGCCGCCGATTTTCTCTACGGCAGCGGCCTGCGCCGCGGCTTCGCCAACACCGGGCACCTCGCCGAATATCACCCGGTCAACCTTAGCCTCGATCGCGCGTTCAAGTTTTCCGCGCACCGCGAACTCCACGCGCGGCTCGATGTGGTGAACCTCTTCGATCAAAGTTACGAACTGCGCGACGGCTCCGGCATCGGCGTCGGCGCGCCGCAGTTCGGCTCGCGCCGCGGCCTCTTCGGCACGCTGTCGTGGAATTTCTGAACACCAGCCGATTTTCCGTTTGTCCTGACGGCGGCCCGCGGAGGCCGCCGTTTTTTGTGGGTAGGCGCCGCACAAAAAGGAGCTTTAAAACTAGGTAATTCACCTCAGTGTTTGCGCCTTAGGATTCGCGGGACCAGCCCGATGGAGAAGGAGGGCTTTTCTGAAGGCGTTCACACCGGCCAAGCTGCCATTTTACCGCAAGTGCATTTCAACCGGTGCGCTATGGGTGTTGCTTGCGCTCACGGCGACGATCGGACGCGCCACGATCATCGTGTGGAATGGCGCCTCCACGACTTTCTCGCTCGGCACGAACTGGAGCGGTAACGTCGCTCCAGCCAACGACACGCTCACGGACATCGCCTCTTTCGGCACCGTCACCGTGCAACCCGCGCTCGTCGCGAACACCAGCGTCAACGGTGTGCAGTTTACCGCTTCGAACGCGGTCACGTTGTCGGGCGCGTTCACGCTGTCGCTCGGCAACAGCGGCATCAGCAACACCTCGACGAGCGGCACAAAGATGATCAGCTCCAATCTCACGCTCGCCGCCTCCTCCGCGCCAACGTTTACCAACAACGGCGTCCTCACTCTCTCCGGCACGCTCGCCAACGGCGGCAACCTCCTCACGCTCTCCGGCAGCGGCGCCGCCGGCACGCTCAGCGGCATCATCAGCGGGACCGGCGGCATAACGGTGAACAGCACCGGCACGTGGACCCTCTCAGGCGTGAACACGTTCACCGGCCCCGTCACGCTTTCGTCCGGCACGCTCAACGCCACGACGAGCGCGCAGGCCCTCGGCACCGGCGCCGCGACGCTCTCGCTCGGAGGAGGCACGCTCAATCTCGCCAACAACACCGCGCTTTCGTTCGCCCGCAACACAACTGTCACCGCCGCGAGCAACATCGTCTCCGACCTTCTTACCACCGGCGCCGGCGTCACTCACACGCTCGGCACGCTTTCGATCGGCGCTTACACGCTCTCGGTCGCCGCTGGCGGCAACGTCACTTCCGGCACCGCCGGGATCACATTTGGCGCGACTACATTGAGCGCCACCGGCTCAATCTTCTCAGCCGGCAGCGGCAGTCTTCTCACGCTGGGCGCCATCAGCGGCGCGACCAATAGCTTCACCGTCACCGGTGCCGGCAATTCCACCATAACCGGCATCATCGGCACCACCACGGGCACAATTACCAAAGCTGGCTTGGGATTGCTCACGCTCTCTGGCGCCAACACTTTTTCCGGCGGTCTCACCATCCAAGGCGGCACTGTGAGCGGCACGGTCGCTGCCGCCTTTGGCACCGGCACCATCACGCTCGGAAATACTACTGGCTCCACCAACGCCACGCTCAATGGCGGCTTCGCCGGCACGCACACCAACGCCATCTCCGTCGCCTCCGGCAGCAGCGGCACCCTTAGCATCACCAACTCCGCGGCGAGCATTTTCAGCGGCGCCGTCACGCTCGCGAACAATCTCCAGCTCGCTCCCACGCTGACGAATCTCCTCACCCTCAGCGGCGGCATCACCGGCACCGGCAACCTCACTATCAACGGCTCCGGCACCACCGCCGCCGTCACGCTCTCCACCGCCTCCACCAATTTTTCCGGCACAATCACCAACCAAGGGACGAACACCGGCACGACCACGATCAGCGGAGGTATCGGCACCAACGTCACCGCGCTCACTGAAAACAGCGCAACCTCCCCGCTTACCGTCAGCACCACCGCTCTCACCGTCAACAGCGGGGGCACCACCCTCACCAACAGCAACGCCAGCGGTGCCGCATTGTTCACTATTTCCGGCGGCGCGTCGGGCACCGGCAACCTCATCCTCAAGAATAACAGCAGTATCGCCGGCGGCCTCACCCTCGCCACCACCGCCATCAATCCCACCGGCACGATCACCAACAACGGCACCGGCACCGGCTCCACGATCATCAGCGCCGTCCTCGGCACCAACGTCACCGGCGTCGTGCAAAACAGCGCCACCTCCCCGCTGATTCTCAGCGGCGCGAACACGTTCACCACTTCCACCACACTTACCGCCGGCACGCTCAAGCTCGGCTCCGCAACCGCGCTCGGCGCGACCAACGCCGCCCTTTCGATTGCCGCAGGCACCACCCTCGACGCTTCCGCCGCGACCACGCTCACCAACATCAATCCCGAAACCTGGAACGGCAATTTTAACTTCGGCAGCAACTTCGCCCTCAACCTCGGCACCGGCGCCATCTCCCTCGGCGCCGCCAATCTCCAACTCACCAACGCCGGCGCCAATCTCCTCACCCTCGGCGGCGCCGTCACCGGCGCCAGCAATCTCACGCTCAACGCCACCGGCGCCGGCGGCTTCACCTTCTCCGGCTCCATGAACCCCACCGGCACGGTCGCCAACAGCGGTGCCGGCGCCGGCACGACGACCCTCAGCGGCGGCGTCGGCAGCAACGTAACCGCGATCAATGAAAACAGCACGACCTCCGCTCTCACCGTCAGCGGCGCGCTCACCGTCAACTCCACCAACACCACGCTCACCAATACCGTCGGTACAAAAGCGCTCACCCTCTCCGGCGGCGTCGGCGGCACCGGCAACCTCACGCTCAACAACAACAGCTCCACCGCCGCCGGCATCACGTTCACCACCACCGCCGTCAACAACGCCGGCACGGTCACCAATTCCGGCTCGGGCTCCGGCTCGGTCACGATCACCGCGCCCGTCGGCGCCGCCGTCACCGGCGTTTCGCAGAACAGCACCACCTCCGCGCTCACCCTCAGCGGCGCGCTCACCGCCAACGCCACCGCCACCACGCTCGCGAACAACAACGGCACCGCGTTGCTCACGCTCTCCGGGGGCGTCGCCAATGCCGCCGGCAACCTCGTGCTCCAAAACAACAGCTCCACCGCCAGCGGCGTCACTCTCTCGACCACTGCCGTCAACCCAATCGGTACGATCACCAACAACGGCACCGGCACCGGCTCGACGCTGATCAGCTCCGTCATTGGCACCAGCGTCACCGGCGTCACGCAGAATAGCGCCACCTCTCAGCTCACGCTCTCCGGCGCGAATACATTCACCGGCGGCAGTGGCCTCACGATCAAATCCGGCACGGTGCTCGGCACCGTCGCCACAGCCTTTGGCGCCGCCACCAACGTGATCACGCTCGGCGACAGTGCCGGTGGCAGTAACGCTGCCACGCTGCTCGTGAGCACCACCGGCCTCACTTATGCAAACCCCCTCGCGCTCGCGCCGACGACGACCGGCACACTCACCGTCGGCAACAGCGGCAACATCGCCGCGCTCACGTTCAGCGGCGGCGTCACCGGCACGAATAATCTCACCGTCGCCAACAACAGCACCGGCGCCAGCGCGATCACCTTCTCCACCGCAACGATCAACCTGACCGGCAACTTCACCAACACCGGCAACAGTACCGGCGCGACCACCGTCAGCGCCGTCCTCGGCACCAACGTCACCGGCGTCGTGCAAAACAGCGCCACCTCCCCGCTCATTCTGAGTGGCGCAAATACGTTCACCAGTTCCACCACGCTCTCCGCCGGCACGCTCAAGCTCGGCTCCGCCACCGCGCTCGGCGCGACCAATGCCTCCCTCGCCATCGCCGCTGGAACGACCCTCGACGCCTCCGTCGCCACCACGCTCACCAACGTCAACCCCGAAACCTGGAACGGCAATTTCACCTTCGGCAGCAGCTTCGCCCTCAACCTCGGTACCGGCACCATCTCCCTCGGCGCCGCCAATATTCAGCTCACCAACGCGGGCGCCAGTCTCCTCACCGTCGGCGGCGGTGTCTCCGGCACCAGCAATCTCACCCTCAAAAACAACGCCGCCGGCGGCGTCACGTATTCCGGCAGCGTGAATCCCACCGGCTCGATCACCAACAATGGCACCGGCGCCGGCACGACGACCTTTACCGGAGGTATCGGCACCAACGTCACCGCGCTCACCGAAAACAGCGCCACTTCGCCGCTCACGCTCAGCGGCCTCAACACGTTCACCGGTTCCACCACGCTCACTGCCGGCACACTCAAGCTCGGCTCCGCCACCGCGCTCGGCGCGACCAACGCCTCCCTCTCCATCGCAGCCGGCACCACCCTCGACGCTTCCGCCGCCACCACCCTCACCAACGTCAACCCCGAAACCTGGAACGGTAATTTCACCTTCGGTAGTAGTTTCGCCCTCAACCTCGGCACAGGCGCCGTCTCCCTCAGCGCCGCCAATCTCCAACTCACCAACACCGGCGCCAGTCTTCTCACCGTCGGCGGCGGCATCACCGGCACAAGCAACCTCACGCTGAAAAACAACGCCGCAGGAGGCGTGACATTCTCGGGCTCCGTGAATCCCTCCGGCTCGATCACCAACTCCGGTAGCGGTGCCGGCACGACCACGATCAGCGGGGTCATCGGTGCCAATGTCACCGGCGTCACCCAGAACAGCACGACGTCCCCGCTGAGTTTCACGACCGCCGTCAACACCTACAATACCGGGCTCACGATCAAGGCCGGCGCCGTGTCGGGCACGCTCGCGAATTCCTTCGGCGCCAACACTAACATCATCACGCTGGGCGACATCACCGGCTCGGCATCTGCCACGCTCATTGGTGCCGGCGCGGTCACGTTCGCCAACCCCATCTCTGTAGCCTCCGGCAGCAGCGGCACCCTCAGCATCACCAACTCTGCCGCCAGCGTCTTCAGCGGCAATGTCACCCTTGCCAACAACCTCACGCTCGTCCCTACGCTCACAAATCTCCTCACGCTCTCCGGCAACATCACCGGCACTGGCAATCTCGTCGTTAGCGGCTCCGGCACCACTGCCGCCGCCACCCTTTCCACTCATTCGGTGAACCCGACCGGCACGATCACTAACCAAGGGACGAACACAGGCACGACAACGATCAGCGGCGGCGTCGGCACCAACGTCACCGCGCTCACCGAAAATAGCGCCACTTCGCCGCTCACCGTCAGCACCACCGCGCTCACCGTGAACAGCGGCGGCACCACTCTCACCAACAGCAACGCCAGTGGCACCGCGCTCTTCACCGTCTCCGGCGGCGTCTCCGGCGCGGGCAATCTGATTCTCAACAACAACAGTAGTATCGCCGGCGGCCTCACTCTCGCCACCACCGCCGTCAACCCCACTGGCACGATCACCAACTCCGGCTCCGGCTCCGGCTCCACGATCATCAGCACCGTACTCGGCACCAACGTTACCCGCGTCGTGCAAAACAGCGCCACCTCTCCGCTCACACTGAGTGGCCTCAACACGTTCACCTCCGCCACATCGATCACGGCCGGCACGCTCATGCTCGGCGCCGCAGGCTCCGGCGCCAACGGCCCCCTCGGCACCATCGCCGCCGGCACCACCGTCGCCAGCGGTGGCGCGCTCGATCTCAGCGGCTTCTCCCTCGTCACCGCCGAACCGCTCTCCCTCGCCGGCTCCGGCGTGGGTGCGAAAGGAGCACTCACCAACTCCAGCGGCACCGCCGCCACTTTCCTCGGCCCCCTGACACTCACCGCCGCCGCCAGCGTCGGCGGCACGGGCAACATCGCGCTCTCCGCCGCGCTCGCTGGAAATTTTCTCCTCACCAAAACCGGCGCCGACGTCCTCACGCTCTCCGCAGCCAGCTCCCGCACCGGCGGCACTCAAATCGACGCTGGCACGCTCATGCTCGCCAACGCCACCGGCCTCTCCGCCGTTTCCCAAACCGTCACGCTCAACGGCGGAACGCTCGATCTAGCGACCGACACCTCTGCGAGCGCCTATCCCACCGCCATCACGGCCGCCTCAACGATCGCTTCCGACAAATCCACCGCCGCCTCCGCGGGCATCACGCACACCCTCGGCACACTCGCGCTCAGCGGCACCACCCTCACGATCAACTCAGGCGCCAACGTCGCCGCCAACTCCGCCTTCGGCGTCACCACACTCTCCGGCAACGCGATCGCCTCCGTCGCCAACAACGGCTCCGGCACTGGCACGCTCACGCTCGGCACCGTCGGCGACAGCGGAAACGGCTACACGCTCACGAAGCAGGGCGCCGGCGCGCTCGTGTTCACTGGTGTCAATACCTTCACCGGCGGCGTCACGCTCTCCACCGGCACCCTCACGGTGAATTCCGGCGCCGCGCTCGCCGCCGTCACCGCACCGCTCGTCGTCAACGGCGGCACCTTGAATCTCAACAACTCCGCGCAAACCGTCTCGTCCCTCAGCGGCTCCGGCGGCACGATCAATTTCGGTTCGGGCCATACGCTTACGCTCAATCAAATTGGTAGTGCCACCTACGCCGGCGCCCTCGGCGGTGCCGGCGGACTCGTCAAATCCGGCGCGGGTTCGGAGACGCTCAGCGGCACCGAAGGCTACACCGGCCCGACCATCATCAGTGGGGGCACCCTCGTCCTCGGTGCCAACACCGCCCTCGCCCCTGCCTCCGCACTCACGCTCAACGGCGGCACCCTCGCACTCGCCGGTTTCACCGCCAACGGCTCCACCCTCACGCTCGGCGCCAGCGGCGGTACCATCGACTTCGGTAACTCTGTCGCGAGCACGCTCGTGCTCGCTGACAGCCACGCCTTCACTTGGAGCGGCAACCTCACCATCACCAACTACACGGTCGCAAGCGGGGATTCTCTTCGCTTCGGCTCCGCCTCCTCCGCGCTCACCGCCGGCCAGCTCGCCTCCATTGCGTTCGCCGGCTACGCGGGCGGCGCCGTGATCGATTCGCTTGGGTTCGTCTCACCGTCAGCAATCCCCGAACCAGCGACCGTCGCCGCCCTGCTCGGCGCCAGCGCGCTCTTCGCCGCCACGCGCCGCCGCCGCACCCCCCGCCCATGAGCGATCTCTCCAAGGACGAACTCTTCCCGTTCGACCCCGCCGCCCCGGCTTACCGCGGCAAACTCTGGGTGCGCATCGTCCGGCCCGACTCGGTGAGTCGGCACTTTTTCTGGCGTCGTATCGCGTGTGCACTTTCGGTGCTCGCGCTCGCACTCTGGTTCGGCAGCGCGGCAGCCGTGTGGAGTTTCGTAAAGTTTCAGCGCGGCTATGCCGACGCCCGCTACCTCGACCTCGCGTTTTACCCGCTGCGCGCCGCGCACTATCGCGCCGGCCTCGGCCAGCATTACCTCGCCCTCGGCCGCACCGAGATCCAAAATAAAAATTACCTCGCCGGCTACCGTCTGCTTCTCGCCGGCCTCGCGCGCGTGCCCGACGACGTCGCCGCACGCCGCCTCGTCGCCTACACTCAGGTTCGCCTAGGCCGCGCCGACCTCGCGCTCAAGACCCTCTTAGACGGCGCGTCGCACGCGGCGAACGACCTCGACTACCTCAAGCTTCTTTTCGGCCTGCTCCACGAATTGCACGAAGACGATCGCGCCCTCGCGCTTGCGCAGCAACTCCTCCCGTCCGTCCCCGATTCCTCGCTCACCCATCAGTTTGTCGCCCTCCAAGCCGCCACCGCCCACTTCGAGCGCGGCCGTTACGATACCGCCGAGCATCTGCTCGGGAGCTGGCGGCTCACCGATTCGCTCGACGGCGAGATTCTTCTCGCCCGCTGCGACTGGGAACGCGGCTATCCCGACTTCGCGCTCGCCCGCCTTGAGCGCGAACTCGCCCGCTTCCCCGCGAGCGACGAACTCTACGTTCACCTCGTCCGTTTCTACCGCGAACTCGGCCGGTTCGGCGACGCCCGCCGTGCCGCCCTCCTGCGCCAGTTCCACGATCCCACGAGTCCCGGCCCCCGTATCGATCTGCTCCACGCCTACCACTCCGGCGCCGATCGCGCGCTCGCGGATCGCGAACTCGCCGCCTACCTCACCGCGTTTCAAACCGATCGAACCGCGCTCCTTCTCCTCGCGTGGTTCGCCGCCGACACCGCGCAGCCCGCCCTCGCCGCCCGCATCCACGATCTGGCGGTCACTCAAAATTTTCCGCTCAACGCCTTCAACCTCGCCCGCATCCAGACCGCTCTCGCCGCCGAAGACTACCGCGCCGCCCTCGCCTTCACCGACTCCGCTCTCCTCGAGGAAAACGAAGACAACTCCACGTTTCTTTCCACCGTCAACGGCCTCCGCGCCGTCGCCTATTTCGGCCTCAAGGACACCGCGCGCGCCCAGCTCACCCTTACCGCCTTCCTCGATCAGACGCGCCTCCGCGCCGCCGACGCGCTCGTCCTCGCCAAACAACTCCGCCTCCTCAACGCCAACTCCTCCGCGCGCGATGTCCTCGCCCGCGCCTGCGTCACCGACCCGCTCAATCAGGGCGCCCTCGCCGAACTCATTCGCCTCGACGCCGAGTCCGGCAACCGCACCGCCCTTGCCACCAACCTTCCGAAACTTTTTCAGCTCCGCAAACCGTCGCGCCCCGTCCTCGAGGAAACCCTCCTCCACCTCGACGAACCCCGCGATGCCCCACTCCGAAGTCAAATCCGCGCCGCGCTAAGTCAACTGACCGCGACCCCGGCCCCCGGCTGAGAGCGCGGATAAAAACGGAGGGACGGCTCCCCGAGCCGTCCGCCTCGGGCGACTATGCATCGATCCCAAACACGGCCTTCGCGTAGTTCTCCACGCTGAACGGCTGCAAATCCTCCGCCTGCTCTCCGAGCCCGAGGAAATATATCGGAATCTTTAGCTGACGGTAAATGCCCACGAGCGCCCCGCCCCGACTCGTCCCGTCGAGCTTCGTCACGACGAGCCCCGTGAGCCCAAAGCTCTGGTGAAACGCCTTCGCCTGCTCGATCGAATTGCTCCCCAGCGAACCATCGACGACGAGCCAGCGGTGCTGCGGCGCCATCGGATCGTTTTTTTGGAGCACGCGGCGAATTTTCGCTAGCTCCTCCATCAAATTTGATTTCGTGTGCAGCCGGCCCGCCGTGTCGACGATCAGATAGTCGCGACCGCGCGACTTCGCCGCCTGCCACGCATCGAACGCGACCGCCGCCGAATCCGCGCCCGTATGGCTCGCGATTACTTCGAGATCGAGCCGTGCGCCCCACGTCTTGAGTTGCTCGACCGCCGCCGCACGAAACGTGTCGCACGCCGCGAGCGTGACCGACTTCCCGTCCTGCTTGAGCCGCCACGCAAGTTTCGCCGAGGTCGTCGTCTTGCCCGAGCCATTCACACCGATCATCGCAATCACGGTCGGCGGACTCGCCGCCGGCGTGAGCTGGCCCTCACAGCCCGCCAGCACGCGCTTCAGCACCGTCGCCCCGATCGCCGCCGCCTGCTGGCCCTTGAGCGTCGCGTCGTTTTTGTAGGCCGCCTTGATCTCGCTGAGAATTTCCTCGGTCGTCTCGACGCCAAAGTCCGCCGTAATTAGTGCCTCCTCTAGCTCGTCGAGCGACGACGCGTCAATTTTCCGTCCACCAAACAACCCCGATGTCTTCGCCGCAATCGCCGAGACGGTCTTCGCGAACCCGTCCTTAAATTTCTTGAACAACCCGAACATCACTCCGCCTTCCGCGCGTCCCGCCCGAGCTGATCCTTCAACCGATCGAGGATGCCGTTGATGAAGCGCTTCGAATCGGAGTTGGAAAACTGTTTCGACAAATCGATCGCCTCGTTGATCGAGACGACCGGCGGGATATCCTTGCGATAGACCATCTCGAACATTGCGAGCCGCAGAATCGCCAGATCGATCTTCGCGATGCGCTCAAACTCCCAGTTATGCGCAAGCCCCTTGATGCGCGCATCAAGATCGGCGATGTGCTCGATCACGCCATGAATTAGTTCCTCGCCAAACGCGTAGTGCTCGCGCGGCTGCTCGCAACTCTCGAAGAACGTCACGAGGTCATTCGCAAGGTTCGCCGGCGGGTTGATGCTCCACGCGTAGATATACTGGAGCGCGGCCACGCGGCCATCACGGCGTTGGGCAAACTGGGCCTTGCTCATCGGGAAAGCTCCTTTTTCAGCGCCGCCATCGCGAGCGCCGCGCGGCCGAACTCCGCGCCACGGTTGATTTTCCCGATCGTGCGCGCCTTCGCCTGCGCCAGAGTGTCAGTCACAATCACGCCGTTGATTACCGGCACGCCGGTCGCGACCGCGATGCCCTGCAATGCCTGCGACACACTCTGGCCGACCATCTCGTGATGGTTCGTGTCCCCCCCGATCAGCACGCCGAGCGCGATGACGGCGTCGCGACCGCCGCGAGCGGCGAGTTGCTGTGCAGCCCACGGGACCTCGTGCGAACCCGGCACACGAACAACCGTGAGATTTTTTTCCTTCACCCCGGCGGCGCGCAGCGTGGCGAGCGTGAGGGCCACCAAGGCGTCCACGAGTTCCTCGTTGAAGCACGCCGCGACGAGGCCGAGCTTGAGCGCGGCACCGTTGACGACGGCGAGTTTGGGCGAGGAGAGACTCATGGAAGGGTCAGAGCACAACCTCCCGCTGCCAATCCGCAACAGGAAATCTGCGATTCCTTCTTCGTAGGGCGTCAGCAAGACTGACGCCCTACGGCAGACCTTTAAATCGCCACCTGCTCGACGATCTCGAGGCCGTAGCCGTCGAGGCCGACGACCTTGCGCGCGCTGTTCGAGAGCAGTCGGATTTTTTTCAGCCCGAGCGCCGAAAGTATCTGTGCGCCGATGCCATAGTCACGGAAACTCATCGGTGGCGGCGCCTCGCCCGGTTTGGCGGTCAGGCGGCGAAGCAAGACTTCGCTATAATTCGACGGCTCCATGTAGAGCACCACGCCACGACCGGCGCGCGCGACCGCTTCGAGCGAGGCATTGAGTGAGTGCCCGCTCGCCATCCCCTTCGCGCGAAACACGTCACTTAAAATATTTTCGCTATGCACACGCACGAGCGTCGGCTCGGCGCCGAGCGCACCCATCGCCAGCGCGAGGTGGTGCCGTCCATCCAGCGTGCTGCGGAACACGTGCAGCGTAAACTCACCAAATTCCGAAGGAAACGGCTGCGCCGTCACCCGCTCGACCAGATGCTCTCGCTGCGCGCGATACTCGATGAGCGCTGCGATCGAGATCATCTTCAGGCCAAATTTATTTTTGAATTCCACGAGCTGCGGCAGGCGTTGCACAGTGCCGTCGTCATTGACGAGTTCGCACAGCACGCCCGCCGGGGCGAGGCCCGCCAGCGTCGCAAGATCGACGGCCGCTTCGGTGTGACCGGCACGCTCCAGCACGCCGCCGGGACGCGCCCGCAACGGAAACACATGGCCGGGTTGCACGAGTTGCTCCGGGCGCGTCGCCACATCGGCCAGCAACTTGATCGTCTGCGTGCGATCGTAGGCGCTGATGCCGGTCGTGATACCCTCGGCGGCGTCGACCGTCACCGTGAAATCCGTGCGCTGCACCTCGCGGTTCTGCTGCACCATCGGCCCGAGCCCGAGCCTGCGGAGTTGGTGCTCGACCGTCGGCACGCACACGATGCCGCTGCAATAGCGGATCATCATGTTAACCGTTTCCGGTGTCGCCTTCGCCGCAGCCATGATGAGATCGCCCTCGTTCTCGCGGTGCTCGTCGTCCGTCACGATCACGAGCCTGCCCGCTGCGATGTCCGCGATGGCGGACTCGACGGTATCAAAGGGCGCTGAAGCGAAGGAAGTCATGGCAACACGAAGACCGCCAACGTCTCGTGCCCCGCATCCGCTGTCAACTCGCGCGACCGGCGCCCGCCACCCGCGGGATCATTGATGAAAATCGACGCTGAAATTTTCGGTCGACGCCCCGTCGCCCTCGCCCTTCACCAGCGTGATGGAGAGGTTGAACGTGTAGGGCGGCTTGACGATTTTCGGCGAGGTGAGCGCGGCGCCGTCCGCGTTGAGCACGACGCGCTCGGGGAGCGACTCGGTTTTTACCGTCCAGCGCAGGTTGGCACGATCGACGTCGGGCGCGACCGGCTTTTTCTTCGCATTGTAGAACGCGAGCTTAAACGTGCCGTTGACGAGTTGGATACCCAGAAACCCGCCGCCGCGCGGAATTTCGATCCCCTCGATCTTCCCCATCTCCTCGTCCTTTTTCTTTTTCGCGTCGTCCGTCTTTTTCGCATCGGAGTTCGACGTTGGCTTGCTGGGATCAACTTTGCCGTTAGCGGGCGCCGCCGGCTTGGGGTCGTCGAGATTTATCCTTACCTGCGCCCGCGCACCGGGGGTCACGAGTGCCGTCACGGCCCACGCCGCCGCGATTCGAAGTTTCATGCGATCACTTTAAACGCGCCTCCACCACGCGCAAGTCGCAAGCCGGCCACGGCGGAATTTACGCGTGCTTCGCAGGTCAACCAGCGATGTAGACTACTTCGCCCGCATCTGCACCTTCAGCTCCTTCCACCGCGCAAGGCGATCGGCGATTTTCGATTCCCAGCCGGCGGCCTTCGGCGTGTAGAGCGCGAGCGGCTTTTCAAGGTAATCCTGACCGGAGATATTTTCGGGAAAGTCGTGCGCGTAGTCGTAGTCCTTACCCTGGCCGATGCGCTTGTTGGCCTGGCCGGTCTTGCTCCGGAGCGCGGACGGAATGGTTTGCACGGGCTGCTCTTTCAGAACGCGGTGTGCCTCGCCGAGCGCGAGGGTGGCTGAGTTGCTCTTCGGTGCGGTGGCGATGTAGAGCGTGGCATGCGCGAGCGTGAGTTCGGCTTCGGGAAGGCCGATGAAATCGCACGCGTGGTGCGCGGCGACAGTGAGCGGCAGCGCCTGCGGATCGGCGAGGCCGACATCTTCACTCGCGAGGATGACGAGACGCCGCGCGATAAAGCGCGGGTCCTCGCCGCCGGCGAGCATCTTCGCGAGCCAATACATCGCGGCGTCCGGATCGCTGCCGCGGCAGCTTTTGATGAACGCAGATATCGTATCGTAATGCTCGTCCTCGTCGGCGTCGTAACGGATACGGCGCTCGCGCGCAAAAACCTCCAGTTCGGATGCGGTGAGCGCGGCATGCTCGGGCAGACCGAGCACGAGGACCTCGAGGGCGTTGAGCGCGCGACGGAGATCGCCGTCGCACAGCACGGCAAGGTCGGAGAGAATTTTGTCATCGGCGGAGACGCCACGCGCACCGAGACCGCGCTCGGCGTCGGTGAGGGCATGTTTCAGCACTAAGGTAATCTGCACCGGCGTGAGCGGATCGAGTCGGAAGAGATGGCTGCGCGAGAGGAGCGGCGGGTTGACGTAGAAACCCGGGTTGTGCGTAGTCGCGCCGATGAGACGGACGTTGCCCTCCTCGACGTCGGGCAGGAGCAGATCCTGCTGTGATTTGTTGAAGCGGTGCAGCTCGTCGATGAAGAGGATCGTCGCGGCCTCGGGCCGGCGGCGCGCGGCGGCGAGGATTTCGCGCAGCTCGGCGACGTTGGACATGACGGCGTTAACGCGCACGAAGCGGCTCTGCGTCGCGCGCGCGATCGCCTCGGCGATCGAGGTCTTGCCGCTTCCAGGCGGGCCGTAAAAGAGCAACGAGCCAAATCGATTTTGCGCAACGAGTCGCGGCAGCAGCGAGCCAGCCTTGAGAATGTGCTCCTGCCCAACCACCTCGCTGAGGTTGCGCGGGCGCATCCGCGCCGCGAGCGGTTGTTGCGCGGGCTTCGTGGCCGCCGGCCAGTCGGCGCGCGGGGCGTCGTCAGCAAACAGGTCGGACTGGTCGGGAGCAGGCATCAAAACGAAAAGCCTGCGTGCACTGAGCGCAGAAACAAGTTTGAAGCCGCGGCGCTCGCCCGCTTCACTATGCCATGTCCAGCCGCACGCTCGGTCACCGAGCGCCACTGCTTCGGCTACAAACTGGCGTGCGCCGCGGCTGGCGTCCGTTACTCTCGCACTGCTCATCGCCACGATCCTCGGTGGCTACGCCCTCTGGTGGAGGAAGGAGCTAGGCGGTTCGCGGCTGCGGTGTATCGCCAATGCACTTGGCTTGCTGTTCGGCGTAATACTCGACAGACGGAAAGGTGGACCGCAGGAAGGCAGGAAACAATCGCTCTTTATCCTGATTTCCGGAGTTCCACATTCACTGGCCTTCACTACCTTCCCCACATGAAAAGCGCCTACGAACTCGCTATGGAGCGTCTCGCCAAGTCCGATCCCAGCTCCGCCCGTCCCCTCACTGCCGAGCAAAAATCCCGGCTCGCCGAGGTCGACCGCGTTTATCAGGGCAAGCTCGCCGAGCGTGAAATCTTCCTCAAGCAGCAGCTCGACGCCGCCTATGCTGCGCAAAAGGCGGAGGACGTGGAGAAGATCGCGAAGCAGCTCGTGAGCGAGCGGGCGCGGCTCGAAGAGGAGCGCGAAGACGAGAAGGAACGCGTGCGGCGCGGCAAGTAGCGCGCCGCCCTAGCCCACGAATTCGAAATCGGCCACGACCGCGTGATGATCGCTCGCGGGCGTCGGCACGACTTGATGGCCAACCGGGCGCAACTGCGCGTTGTGGAAGATGTGATCGAGCACGAAGGGCCTCCGGCGCCACGTGACTTCCTGCTGCTGAACGGTTGAAAAACCGCATTCGCCAAATTGCGTGACGAGGCTCTGGTGCCTGCTAACGTTGAAGTCGCCCGTGAGGATCGTGGGGCCACGAGTCGCCGCGAGCTGCTCAGCCACGAGATTGCGCTGAAACGGATTCGCCGTGCTACTCGAACCGAGCATGAAAAAAGCGAGGAGGTGGACGTTGAGCAACTGCACCTCGCGCCCAAAAATCGCCGTCGTTGCCCCGATCAGCAGGCGATCGGTGGGCGTGGTTTTCTTGCCAAAAAACTCAAATTCAATCGGCGGCGAGGGCAGATCGATTCGGATCGTATCGTGTAGCGGCGACTTGGAAAAGATCGCAAGCCCGATGCCGAACGGCAGCTCACGCGGATCAGCCTTGGGGTAGGAAAACCAACTGTCGTAGCCGACGAGCTCGGCCTTGAGCCGCGTGTAGTTGGGGGGCGGGTGAAACTGCACGCCGCCGGGGAGCGCCTGCTCGACTTCCTGGAGCAAAATCACGTCCGCACGGTGGCGGCGGATTTCCGCGATCGTCTCCTCGATCCGCACCGGCGCGCGGTCGGGATAGGTGTCATTCCAGACCTGGCCGAACTGCATATTGAACTGGAGGACGCGAAACGAACTCATCGGTGGCGGGCGCGGCTCACTTTGACACCGGCGATCCGCCGCCGGCGGGTGTGACGGGCGCGTCGCCCGTCACCCGCGTGGAGTCGGGCGCGTTTTTGCGGAAGACGAAGCGGTTGATCTTTGCGGAGGTCGCATTGCTGACCGCGGGGAAACGCGCCAGCGTCGCCGCGCTCGCGGCCGTCATGCTGTCTTGGTATTTAGCGACGATCGGCGGCTGGGCGGTCTTGGTCTCCGTGGTTATTGACGATTCGCGGTGGTTGAGCGCACTCATCGGCTGCTCGACTGAGGCCGGGCGCTGCGATTTTTTTTCGCGCACGTTCTTGTCACGCGTTTCCTGCACATCGATCGCCGCCCGGCGATCGCCAACAGCGGCGGGGGTCTTTTCGATCGTGGTCTTCTCGACACGCTTGCCTTGCACCGCCTCGTCAATGACGGGCGACTTCGCTTCCGGGACGATCGTCGCAGCGGGAGAAAAAGGCGTGTTGCGCAGAGCGGGATCGACCGGGGCCGTCGGTTCGGCCCACGCCGCCGTAAGACCAAGGACGCTCACACTTGCGGCACGAATGAGGCTGGGCAACTTCATGTGGAACGCAGAGGCAAGGATGCCCCGCCAGTTGTTTGCGGCAACCCTATTATTGGGCGGAGGGACGAACCGAGGGATTTTTGTGGCCAATCCGTCAACGCCCGCCGGCTCACTCTGGCTCGGCCGTGCCTTCGACCACCCAGCCCCGCGCCTCGGGAACGTGTTCGAAGAATTTCCGCAGCGCCGCGCTTAGGTGCTCCGCGTAGCGGAAATGAGCGCCCATGCCGGTGCGCAGCTCAGCCTCATAGATGAACTTATCCGCGTGCGTGCTGTGCTCGAACGGTGTCTGCGCGCCGAGCAGCAGAGAATAAACGTAGGCCGGCGAGCCGCGTTCAAGGAGTTCCCGCGTGAGCGCAAGCTGCTCGGCGAGCAAGCCGGCATGCGGCGCGCGATCGATTTCGGGCGGGAGGTAAAATCCGGCTTGAATCAGCGGTGTAAAACGGTGGCCCGTGCGGTGGCGGTTAAGATCGCGGAGTTCGGCGAGCGCCATGTTATTCCATGCAAAAGAAACCCGCATGCGGCGCGTCGCGGTGCCCTGCTGACCGTAGCGGTTCGCGCGGTGGCGGAGCGACTCGGCGATCGGCTGCGTCTCGCCGAGAAACGGCGGCGTCACGCGATCCACATGCACCCAGACGTCGTCGGCAAGCGGCGCGGACGAGAGCCGCGCACGGCCGAGCGCGATGGAGGCAGCGAGTTCCTGCGCGGTCTGCGCCTCGAAAGATCTTTCCGCGGAGCTATGGCGCATGAGGCGCGGCGACTGTTTGAGGAGTTCGTCGCGGATGAGCGTCGCCGCGGCGCGCGCCTCAGGGTGCGGCAGCGAGTCGAGATGCTTTACGGTCGTCGCCCACATGCGCGAGGACTGGACGAGGCCGAGGTTTGTGCGTGTGGCGAAAGGAATAAAATAACGTGCGCGATCGAGGGCGTAATTTTTGCGAAGGCGCGCGACGACGGCGGGCTTCGCATCGGCGGGCAGGCGCACGCGCTCCGGCTCGGCGATCGCAAGCGCGTCGAGCCGCGCATACTCGGCGTGATAAGCGGCGAACGCCCGCGCCATCACGTCGCGCCAGAGTTCCGCAAGATCAGCGGGGATACCGAGTCCTTCGGGCGACGAAAGATTCGACGCGTCCATCGTGATGTAGCGCGTGCTGGATTCCTGCCCGTCCGCCATCGTCGCGATCTCGAAAATTTTATAGGCGAGCCACATCGAGACATCGTCGAGCGCGATCGCGAGGCCGCCGGTGAGTCCGCCGATCGAGGCGTGGCCGTAGTCGACGAACTTAAGAATGCGATCAATCGAGGCGTCGGGGTTGTTGACGTCGACTTTGGAGAGGATGTTGGCGAGGCCGTCGTTGCTGCGCGAGTAGCGCGCGAGGACCGATGCGAGCAACTCGGGCGTGACCTTCGGAAGGTCGGCGGCAGTCGGGGGCGGAACGAGGGCGAGGCCGGTGATTCTCATGCGTGCGCTCGGAAGGTCTCGCGCAAACGCCTCGAGCCGCCAAGCACGAAGCGGAAATTTTTAGCAAGTCACCTCACCGCAGCGCGAGCAACTGGCCGAACGTGCCCGGGTAGAAACCCAGCGCGAGTGAACCCAGCGCGAGCGCGACGAGGGCAATGCCGGCGGCGAGCTCGACAGGCGTGCGTGCGGGGCGCGCCGGCGTATTCGGTGAATCGACTGGCGACGTCCACGTCTCGAAGAACGCGGCCTTGATCCAGCCGAAGTAGTAGTAGATCGAAATCACGACGCCGGCGACGGCGATCACGAGGAGCCAGCGCGCACCGGCTTGGAATGCCGCGATGAAGACAAAAAGTTTTCCCATGAAACCCGCGAGCGGCGGGATGCCGGCGAGCGAGCCGAGGCCGATCGCGAGGATCGCGGCGAGGAACGGGCTTTCCTTCGCGAGGCCCGTGTAGTGATCGAGATCCTGATCGGAGTCGTCGGCGCCCGCGAGGTGCGTCATCACGCCAAAGACCGCGAACGACGCGAAGAGATAGGCGAAGAGGTAAAAGTAAACCGCGCCCGTTGCCATCGCCGCCAGCGGAGACGATGCGGCGATCACACCGAGAAGAAGGAAGCCCGCGTGCGAGACGCCCGAGAGACCGATCAGGCGTTTGACGTTGTGCTGCGTGAGCGCGGCAACGTTGCCGAAGAGAATTGTGGCGGCGGCGAGCACCGTGAGCACAGGCGTGACGAGCCAGCCGTAGGAGGCGAATACGCCATCCTTGCCCGCCAGCGCGAGCAGCACGGCGAATCCGGCGGCCTTCGAGGCGACGGCGAGAAACGCAGTCACCGGCGTCGGCGCGCCCTGATAAACATCCGGGATCCAAATCTGGAAGGGAAACGCGCCGATCTTGAAGGCCACGCCAGCCAGCACGAGCACGATGCCGATGCTGGCAAGAAACTGGTGCGGGTTGGCTGCGAGGAAAATGGCCAGAGAGCCGAAGTTCATCGACTCGGCGGTGTGGGCCTTCAGCGCGGGGTTTCCCGCGATGCCGTAGAGCAGCACGATGCCAAAAAGCAGCATGCCAGAGCTGAGCGCGCCCATCACGAGGTATTTCAGGCCGGCCTCCAGCGAGGCGGCGCTCGTGCGAAAATAGCTGACGAGAATGTAGAAGCCGATCGTGACCGTCTCGAGTGCGACGAACAGCATCACGAAGTGCGCCGACTGCGCGAGGAGCATCATCGCCGCCGTGATGATAAGCACGAGGTGGAAAAACTCGATGCGCGGCATCGCCTGTTTCGCCAGGCTCACGCGGCCGAGAAGACAGACGAGCAGCGCCGCGAGCAGGAAAAACGCCCGCATGATCTGCCCGCCCATCGTGTGGTGAAGCAGACCGCTAAACGTGTAGGCGCCAAGCCAAGCCGATTGAAAATTGATCAGCAGTCCGATGAAGGTGCCCACGATGCCCGCGATCGCGATCGACGGGATCAGCTCATGGAATTTTTTCGGCAGCACGATTTCGGCGACGAGCAGCAGGAGCGCGACACACGCAAGCATCAGCTCCGGGAAAATGGCGGCCCAGGTGTTGTCCGAAGCGGCAGCGGCGACTTTGACGAGTTCAGGAGTCATCGCGGGTAATTATTTAGCCAGCGCCACGGCGGCGGGCGCTGACGGGACGGCGGAAATCATCGTTTGCACGGCGATCCGCGGCCGGGTGAGCTCGGCGTTGAGCGCTGTGGTGATCGACTTGGGCCAGAAGCCGACGAAGAAGAGCGCGGCGAGGAGGATGAGCGCGGGAATCTTTTCGCTCCAGTTGAGATCGGCCGGCGGGTGCTTCGCGGCAACCTGAGAAAAATGCTCGGTCGGCGGGCCAAAGAACACGCGCGCCGCGGAGCGCAGTCCGTAGATCGCCGAGATGATCACGCCGGCGACAGCGAGTGAGGTAATGAGCGGAGAGAATTTCCAGAGCGCGACAAAGATGGAGAGTTCGCCCCAGAAGTTGGCGAAGCCCGGCAGGCCGATGCTAGCGAGCGTGCCAGCGACGAAAAACGCCGCGAGCACGGGCGTCTTTTGCGCAAGGCCGCCCATCTCATCGAGCGCGAAGGTATGCGTGCGGTGATGGATGCTCGTCGCGAGCAGGAAGAGCATCGCGACGGAGAGGCCGTGCGCGACCATCAGCAACACGACGCCACCCGTGCCGAGCACCGAGGCGCACGCGATGCCGAGAAACGCGTAGCCCATGTGCATCACTGAACTGTAACCGATCATCTGCTTCAGATCGCGCTGCGCGATCGTGATGAGGCCAACGATCAGGACGTTGCCGACGACGGCGACCCACGCGAGCGGGTGCGCCCAGTGCGCGAGGCCGGCGGGCAGCAGCGGCGCGGCGATTTGGATGAGGCCGTAGAGGCCGAATTTTTTCAGAACGCCGGCGTGCAGCATCGCGGCAGAGCTCGGCGCGGCGCCATAGCCGAGCGGCGCCCACGTGTGCAACGGCCAGAGCGATACGAGCACGCCGAGGCCGAGGAGGATCAAGCCGGCAATGTTGTTCTGCAACGTGACCGCGAGCGGTTGCGCGCCGAGATATTCACGGAGCGAGATGAGATCAAAGGAGTGCGCGCCGCTTTTCACATAGAGCGCAATCAGGCCGACGAGCGAAATCATCGCACCGAGCGTCAGGTAGATCGTCATGTTCATTGCCGCGTAAGCGCGGTCGCGTCCGCCCCACACGCCGACCATAATGAACGTCGGGATCAGCGCGAGTTCGTGGAAGAAATAGAAGAAAAACACGTCCACGCTCGCGAACACGCCCATCAATCCGCTCTGCATCACGAGCAGGAGCATCAGGTAAATCTTGAGGCGCTCGGCGCCGGTTTGCAGCGCATAGAGACCGGCGGCGAAACCGACGAGACCCGCGAGGACGAAAAGCGGGAGCGAAATGCCGTTGAGTCCGAGATGGAGCGAGATGCCGACCGGTTCGAGTCCGGTCGAGTAACGGGTGACGAAGCCGTAGCCGTGATCGAGTGTCTGCTCGGAGAAATGCCACCATGTGTGCAATGCCATCAACGCCGGGATCGCGAAGACCACGTAGGCCAGGCGCACCGAAAGGCGCTTCGGCAGGCCGCACGCGATCGCCAGCGCGAGCGCGAGCGGGGCTACGATGGAAATGAGAAGAGGGTCAAACGGCATGATCAGAAGGCGAGCGCGCCGGTGGCATAGGCCCACAGCAGCACGGCGCCAAAGAGGAACCAGTAAACGTAGGCGTTGAGATTGCCGACATGCAGCGCGCGGGCGCCGAGGCCGACGAGCCCGACCAAGCCCGCGAGCCCGCGGATGATCACGCCGGCGAGGAAGATCTGCTCGAGGAAATTGAGCAGCATCGCGAAGCGCTGCTGAATTTTCGCGACGTAGTAGTCGTAGACACGATCAAAGGAATTCTTGAGCGCGACGAGCGCGGCGAAGAGGCCGGGCGATTTCTGCTCCAGCGAATCGGTCACGGCGGGATTGTAGAGCGTCAGGGCCAGACCGGATCCGACCAGCATCACGACAAGGCTCGTCGCAAAAATCACGGTGTGTGCGGAACCGTGTGCCTCAGGAATGAGTTCGAAAACGCCGTTGAAAACCTTGGGATAAATTCCCGTGTAGCCGCCAATCACCGAGAGCACGGCAAGCAAGACCAGCGGTGCGGTCAGCGTGAGACCGCCTTCGTGCGCGTGCTCAGACGCTTCGCTGCGCGGCGTGCCGAGGAAGGTGAGTTTCCAGAGCCGCACCATGTAAAACGAGGTCAACACCGCTGTGAAAACGAGCACGGCAAAGACGGCGCGATTGTTGGCATAGGCGAGATAGAGAATGGCATCCTTCGAGAAGAACCCGGCGAGGAACGGCATGCCGATAATCGCGGCGACGCCAATCGTGAAGGTCGCAAACGTCAGCGGCATTTTCTTCGCAAGGCCGCCCATCTTGAAAATATCCTGCTCGTGATGGCACCCGTGGATAACGGAGCCCGAGCCGAGGAACATGAGCGCCTTGAAGAAGGCGTGCGTCGTCAGGTGAAACATCGCGGCGCCGACGCCCGCGGCGACTACCATGGTGCGCCCTTCCTGATCGGTGGCGAGCGATCCCAGTCCAAACGCCGCGACCATGTAGCCGAGTTGCGAGAGCGTGGAGTAAGCGAGCACCTTCTTAATGTCCCGTTGCGTGACGGCACACAGCGCAGCGTAGATCGCGGTGACGGTGCCGGTCCACATGATGACGTTGAGCGCCTGCGGGACCATGAGGACGTTGATGCGGCAAAGCATGTAGACGCCGGCGGCGACCATCGTCGCGGCGTGGATGAGCGCGGAGACGGGCGTCGGGCCCTCCATCGCGTCGGGGAGCCAGACTTGCAGCGGCAGTTGCGCGGACTTGCCGACGGCGCCGCAGAAGAGCAGCAGCGGAATCGCGGTGGAGAAGACGAGGGCGTGTTTGTCGCCGAGGGCGGCGAGTTCGGTGAAGTTGACCGTGCCGTTCGCGTAGTAGCACCAGATGATGCCGAGTAGGAAGCCGAAGTCACCGACACGGTTCGTGATGAACGCCTTCTTCGCCGCGTCGCTCGCGGACTGCTTTTCGTGCCAATGCCCGATGAGCAGATAGGAGCTGAAACCAACGAGCTCCCAAAAGATGAACATCATGAAAATATTGTCGGCGAGCACGATGCCGATCATCGAAAACATGAACATCGAGAGGCCGCCGAAGTAGCGCGCTTTCGCGTGGTCGTGACTCAGGTAGCCGAGCGAAAACACATGCACGCACAGTCCGACGACGCCGACGATCACCAGCATGAGCGCTGCGAGATCGTCGTATTTCACGCCGAGCGAAAGGGCAAAGTCGCCGAGCCGCAGCCACTCGAAGCCGCCCTCGAAACGCAGGCCGGTGAACGCCAGCTTCAGCGCGCGGAAGCAAATCAGCGCGGCGGCAAGCACGGAGATGACAGCAGCGATATTGTGCCGGCGGCGCAGGAACAGCGCGATGAGCGCCGCAGCGATGAGCGGCTCCATCAGGATGTAGGGAACGACGACGATATGGTTGACTGTGGTTTCCATGCGCGCGTCAGTTCTTCAGCGAATTGAGTTCGTCCACCTGGATCGTGTGGCGCTTGCGGAACAGCGCGACGATGATGGCGAGACCGACCGCGACCTCGGCGGCAGCGACGGTGAGAATGAAGAACACGAAAACGTTGCCGTCCATCGTGCCGTTGAACCGCGAGAACGTGACCAGGGCGAGCGTCGAGGCCACGAGCATCAGCTCGAGGCACATGAAGACGACGAGAGTGTTGCGGCGGATGAGCACGCCGAGAAAGCCGAGCGCGAAAAGCAGCGCGCTGATCGCAAGATAGGCGTGGAGCGAGGGACCGATCATTTGATGTCCTCCAAGCCGTCGAACTTCTTGCTGAGCACGATCACGCCGAGCATCGCGATGAGGAGAAGAAAGCCGATCACCTGCACCGGCAGCAGGTAGGTCGTGAAGAGCTGGTAGGCGTAGAGTTTCAGCTCGGCGCCGAGCGCGGGCGTCGCGCCGAGTGATGGCTCCGGCAAGCGGCTCCGCACGAAGAACGAGACCACCCCACCTGCCACCAGCGCCAGCGCGATCGCCCGCGCGATGAGCGAAAGGTGCTTCAGGCCAGGCCGCTGATCGCCCTTCGTGTCGAGCAGCATGATGATGAAAAGGAACAGCGCGACGACCGCGCCCGCGTAAACGAGCAGCAAAATGAAGGCGAGGAGGTAGGCGTTGAGCGCGACGAACAAACCCGCGACGCCGACCAGCGTGAGCAGCAGGCACATCGCCGCATTGACGACATTCTTGTTCAGCACCACGCCCGCCGCAGTGACGAGCGTGAAGACTGCAAAGAGGTTGAACAGGAGCTGGGCCATGGAATCAGTGCGCGTTGCCGTGTTTCTCGGCGTCGAGTTTCTTATCCCACTTGAAATGCTCGTCAGGCAGCGTGCCTCCGAGTTCGTAGAGCCGGTCCTTGTGGTTGACCATCTCCTCGCGGGTGTAGCCCGTCATCGAGTATTGATTCTGAAGAAAGATCGCCTCCTCCGGGCAGACCTCCTGGCAAAGCCCGCAGTAAATACACCGGAGCATGTCGATGTCGAAGGCCTGCGGGCCCTTCTCGACGTGCGCGCGCTCGGGGGCGTCGGCGGGAATCTCGCCCGGCGTAATGCGGATCGCTTTCGGCGGGCAGACAAATTCGCACAGCTGGCACGACACACATTTTTCGCGGCCGTGCGGATCTTTCACGAGCGTGGGCACGCCACGATAGCCCGGCGGAATCGCCGGCCGTTGCTCGGGATACTCCATCGTGATGTTCGGCGCGAAGAGGTGCTTGAGCGTGGTCTTCAGGCCGCTCGCGATCGCGGGCAGGTAGGTGCGCTCGGCGAAGGAGAGGGGTTTGCGTTCGAGAGGGATGACGGCCATAGCGCGAGGTGGTTGACGGTTATTTCTGAATCACCGCGATGCCGATCGCGTAGGCGATCAGGTTGGCAATGGCGAGCGGCAGGAGCTTCTGCCAGCCGAGCTTCATGACTTGGTCGTAGCGGAAGCGCGGGACGGTCCAGCGCACCCACATGAAGAAAAAGATCAACGCGATCACCTTACCGAGGAAAATGCCGATCGAGAGCAGACCGACGACGAGCGGAAGCTGTGCGACGTGGAGCAGCGCCGCAAACTGCGCGAGCGTGACCCACGGGAGCGGATTCCAACCGCCGAGGAAGAGCAGCGTGAAAACACCCGAACCGATCAGCATGTGCGCATACTCCGCGACGAAGAACAGGCCCCACTTGAACGCGCCGTATTCCGTATGAAAACCGCCGACGAGATCAGCTTCGCCCTCGGCCATGTCGAACGGATGGCGGTTTGTCTCCGCGAAAAGCGACACGAGAAAAATCAGTGCCGCCACCGGCATGATGAAAATAAACCACGCACCACCAAAGAATCCGGGCAGGCTCTGGAATTCGACGGCGCGCGCGAGGCTCATCGTGCCCGGCATGCCGGGAGAGTTGATCCAAAGAAAAACGGGGACCACGGAGAGCGTCATCGCGAGTTCGTAGGAGATGAGTTGCGCCGAGGCGCGCACGCCGCCGAGGAAGGGATACTTCGAGTTCGATGCCCAGCCCGCGAGAATCAGCGAGTAAACGCCGAGCGACGACACCGCGAAGACCGCGAGCAAGCCGATATCAACGCGCGCCAGCCCAAGTGGGATCACCTGACCGGCGGCGTCGAGATACGCGCCAAACGGCACCGTCGTGACGGTCGTGAGCGCCGGCATCATCGCAACGATCGGCGCGAGGATGAAATAGAACTTGTTCACGTGGCCCGGCAGCGAGTCTTCCTTAAACAGCATCTTGCCGCCGTCCGCCATGAAGTGGAAAATGCCGAGTCGCTGCAGAAATGGCCCAAGCACGGGCACCCACGCGATGAAGACCGGCAGCGCGCGATTCGGACCGGGCCGGCCCTGGATCCACGCCGACACCTTGCGCTCCGCGAGCGAGCAAAAGCCCGCGATCGGAAACACGACCATGATCACGGCGAAGCCCTGCACCAGCAGGCGAAACCACAGCGGAAGGTTGAAATAAAAGTCGGCCATCGAATCAGGAGGCGAAGAAAAGGATCACTCCGAACACAAAGAAAATCAGTCCCGCGAGACGCATCTTGCCCGACTCCGTCCGACGCTCGGCTTGCTCGCGCAGCTCAGCTTTTTTCGGCGGGTTGGAAACGGGCTTCGATTTCGGCTGCTTGAACGCGAACAGGAAAAATACGACGCCCACGACAATGAAGAATCCAGCGAGCGCAGCGAGGGGAACGGAACGGTTCATGGGGTTCAGGCGGTGGCCGCAACGGGAGCGGTGGGTTTATAGTGAAGCGTCTCACCCTCAACGAAGGGCAGCGCGGCGAACGGCGTTGCATCCAGCAGCAGACCGGTCTCGGGAATGTTCGCGTAGCTCATCGTGGTGAGCGCGGGGACCTCGGCAGCGATCAGCTTCCAGACGGAGGCGATATCGGTCGCGGCGACGCCCGCGAGCTTCGCGAGCACCACGGTGTCATCCGTTGCCCCAGCGGGGGCCGGGACGGCGCGGGCAAATTTCTGGATGCGGAACTGCTGGTTCACCAGCGTGCCGTTCTTTTCAAACACGCTCTGCGTCGGAATCACGACCTTCGCCGCGACGCTCGTGGCGTTGGCATGCGTGCCAAGATAAACGATCGAAATTTTCGCGAGCTGCGCGGCCGACAAACCGGCCGCCGCGAGATCTTCGCCCACGGAGACGACTGCCTTGATCTTGCCGGCGTCGATCGCGGCGGCGAGGTCCGTGAGCTTTTGCGATGGAAGCGATTTGATTAGGCCCGTGACGAGCGCGCCGCGGACGTTTGGATTGCGATCGGCGGAGACGAGGAGTTTGTCGCCCTCCCCCACCCGGCTGACAAGCGAAACGGACGCCTTGAGCGCATCGGCGAGTTTCTTCGTGAGAAACTGTTCTTCGACGCTGCTGCGACCCGAGCCGACGACGGCGGCGCCGCCTTCTTTGAAGAGCTGCGTCGCGGCATTGATTGCGATGTCGAGCGCGCTATCCGCACTGTTGACTTTGACCGCGGTGAGCCGATCGGCGGACTTCACCGATTTGAAAAGTTCGCGGCCGCTGTCGGCCATCCACGTGTCGTTCACGTCGTCGTTGCGGCGCGGCGTAATCCGGTAAATGGCTCCCTCGCGCGACCAGACGACGGTGTTGGCTCCGACGGACGACTCGGTGTCGATCGAGTTCGTCTGTTTCAGGAACCAGACGCGCATCTTGAAACGAAAATCCGTGCTCGTGAGGGCGCCGACGGGGCAGATGTCCACCGTGTTGAGCGAGTAGTTGTTCGCGAGCGTCTTGCCCGGATAGCACGTAAGCGTCGAATAGCTGCCGCGATCGATGAAGCCGAGGACGTCGTCCTTCGCGATTTCCTTCGAGAAGCGGATGCAGCGCGAACAGAGGATGCAGCGCTCGTCGTCGAGCGTGACGCGCGGCCCGAGCTGCGTGCGCTTCGGCTTCACGTTTTTCTGCTCCACGAAACGCGAGTAGCCGCGTCCGTAACCGGTCGACTGCTCCTGCAGCTTGCACTCGCCGGCTTGATCGCAAATCGGGCAGTCGAGCGGGTGATTAATCAGGAGAAACTCCATCACGCCCTCGCGGCAATCTTTTACCATCGGCGACTGCGTGCGGATATGCAGCCCCGACGAGACGTTGGTGCCGCAGCCGATCTGCGGGCGCGGGATCCAGTTAATCTTCTGCTTGCCAGTCGCCGGATCCATGATCGGCGCCTTAGTGGCGGGATCAACGGCGGGCATGCCCATTTCGATCAGACACATCCGGCAATTGCCCACGATTGTCAGTTTCGGGTGGTAGCAGTAATGCGGGATGTCGACGTTGATCAGGCGCGCAGCCTCAATGACATTTGTGCCCTTCGGCACGGCGATGTCCTTGCCGTCGATATTGACGGTCACGAGGTCAGCTGGTTTAGCGGGTTGAATCATCGCGCGAAAAATTAAATGAGCGTCTGCGCTTCGGCCGGCTTCACGGCCTTCTTCGATTCCGGGTAATTCTTAAACTCGTCACCGAACTTCGCGATGAAGCTCTGCGTCGGCCACGAGCAAGCCTCTCCAAAAGCGCAGATTGTGCGGCCAGGGATTTGGTCGGCCACGCTCTTGAGCAGCGCGGCGTCCTCGGAACGGGCGTTGCCGTGCACCATGCGCGTCGTGATTTTTTTCATCCACAGCGAGCCTTCGCGACACGGCGTGCACTGGCCGCAGCTCTCGTGGGAGTAGAACGCGTTGATGTTCGCGAGCGCCTCGACCATGTTGACGGTATCATCCATCACGATGACGCCGCCGGAGCCGCCCATCGTGCCGACCATGCCGAGTGAATCGAAGTCCATCGGGACATCCTCGACGCCCCAGTCGTAGTCGACCATGTCGGCACCGACCTTGCGCTTCCCCTTGTAGCGTTCGCCGAAGCGCAGGATCTTTGCCGACGAACCGCCGGGGATCACGGCTTTGAACTTACGACCGGGGAGCGGGCCGCCGCACACGTCGTTGAGCAACTGCCCCATCGTGATCTTGCCCGCCTCGAACTCGTAGTAACCCGGCCGCTGCACGTGGCCGCTCACGCAGAAAATGCGCGTGCCGGTGTTGTTGGGCGTGCCGATCTTCGCGTATTCGATGCCGCCGAACTCCGCGATATACTTCACGTGGCACAACGTCTCGACGTTGTTAACGATCGTCGGGCACTGGTAGAGACCGAGGACCGCAGGAAAATACGGCGGCTTGATGCGCGGGTTCGCGCGCTTGCCCTCGAGCGACTCGATCAACCCCGTCTCTTCACCGCAAATGTAGGCGCCGGCCCCGCGGTGGACGAAGATGTCGCACGAGTACGTCGTGCCGCAGATGTTTTTGCCAACGAAACCCGCCGCACGCGCCTCGGCGAGCGCTTTTTCGAGGATGCGCGCGCCGTGCGGCATCTCGCCGCGGATGTAGATATAGGCCTGCTTCACGTTGTTCGCAAAACACGAGATCATCGTACCCTCGATCAACTGATGCGGGTCCTGATGCATGATGTAGCGGTCCTTGAACGTGCCCGGCTCGGACTCGTCCGCATTCACGATCAGGTAAATTGGCTTGCCGCTCTTGCGGTCGACGAGGCCCCACTTCACGCCGCACGGGAAACCCGCGCCGCCGCGCCCACGCAGGCCGGACTTCTTAACTTCATCGATCAGTTCATCGGGCTTGCGCAGCACCGACTTCTTCAGGACTTCGTAACCGCCATTGCGCACATAGCACGCGATGTCGTTCGAGTAGCCCGGCTCGTCGATGTGCTTGAAAATAATCCGGCGTTGTTCGAGATCGGCCATGGGTTTAACGCTTCTTCGCCTCCGCCTTGATCTGATCGGAAATCTGCTTTGCCTTCGCGCAATCGACCTTCTCGTGGAGATCGTCGTCGATCAGGACAACGGGTGCGGTACCACAGCTCGCGAGGCACTCGACGAACTCGATCGTGACATTGCCGTCGGGCGAGACTTCGCCGCGATGGGTGTTGAACTCCTTCTCGAACTGCTCGCAGGTCTTGTAGCCGCCCATGAGCGCGCACGAGAGGGTGCGGCAGACCTTGATGTGCCGGCGGCCGATCGGCTTGCGGCGAAACATCGGGTAAAACGTGACGACCTCGTAAACGTTGATCGGCTCGATCTCGAGCTTGGCGGCGATCCACTCCTCGGCTTTTTCCGGGATGTAGCCCATGTCTTCCTGAATGAGGTGCAGCAACGGGAGCGTGGCACTGCGCTTCACCGGGTAATGCGTGATTACCTCGTCAATCTTGGCCAGCGTTTCGGCTTTGAGATTCATCGCACGGTTCCAGGAATCAGCGGTCGCACTCGCCCATGACGAAGTCGAGCGAGCCGAGGATTGAGACGACGTCGGAAACGAGGCTGCCGACGCAAATTTTGGGAAGGATCGAAAGGTTGCAGAACGAGGGGGCGCGGATCTTCAGGCGCCACGGCACGCCGCCGCCTTTGCTCACAACGTAGAAGCCGAGAATGCCCTTCGGATTTTCCGCCTCGAAGTAGACTTCGCCGGCCGGCATCTGCGGGCCCTCGGTCACGATCATAAAGTTTTGGATGAGCTCCTCCATGCTCGTGAGAATCTTGTCCTTTGGTGGCGCGAAAATCTTGCGTGCATCCTTTGCATACCAGTCGCCGCCGGGAAATTTTGCGATGGCCTGCTTGATGATGCGGACCGACTGGCGCATTTCCTCACCGCGCACGAGATAACGATCGTAGCAGTCACCCTTCGTGCCGACCGGCACGTCGAACTCATACTGCTCGTAGCCAGAGTAAGGCTTATCCTTGCGCAGATCGAGGCCGACGCCGCTGCCGCGAAGATTCGGACCGGTGAGCCCGTAAGCGATCGCATCTGCCTTCGAAATGACGCCTACGTCGACGGTGCGATCCATGAAGATCTTGTTGCGCGTGAGGAGCGCGAGGATCTCTTCGAGAATCGGCAGAAATTGATCACAGAACGCGTTCACGCGGCCGGTCCAGCCCTCAGGGACGTCACGCGACACGCCGCCGATGCGGGTATAGCTCGTCGTGAAGCGTGCGCCGGTCAGTTCCTCGAAGAGCTTGTAGAGCTTTTCGCGCTCTTCGAACGCATACATGAACACCGTCCACGCTCCCGTATCGATGCCGAACGCACCGAGACCGAGCAGGTGCGCCGAAATGCGCGCCATTTCCGCCGTGATCACGCGGATCGCCTGACAGCGGGCGGGCACTTCGAGTTTTACAAGCCGCTCGACCGCGATGGCGTACGCCATGTTGTTCGCGAGCGGCGCGATGTAGTCCAACCGATCCGTGTAGGGCACGAACTGGTTGTAAGTCATGTTCTCCGCGATCTTCTCGTCACCGCGATGCAGATAGCCAATCACCGGGTCGCACTTCGTGAGGATTTCGCCATCGAGCTCCATTTGGAGGCGCAGCACGCCGTGGGTGGATGGGTGCGACGGGCCCATAGAGAGGGACATCTTCTCGGTCTCGAAGTCGGGCTTGGCGGCCGCAGATTTGGCCGCGGCGTCGGGAAATGAAAAGTCGGTGGCCATCGCGTTATTCTTTCACTTGGCGCAGCGGGGTCTGGCCGGGTTGGCTGGAACGCTCGCCCCAGCTTTCGTCCTTCGCGCGTGGCTCAGCCTCCGTGAGATTCATCTCGCCCACCGACGCGACAAACGGTCCACCCGCCATCGGGGCAGCAATCGCTTTCGTGCCGGTTTCTGCAGTAATCTCGTCGTCCGGGAGCGGCGTCTCGATGCCGGCAAGCGGGAACTCCTTCCGCAGCGGGTGATACGGGTAGCCGTCCCACATCAGAATTCGGCGAAGATCGGGGTGTCCCGAGAACGTGATCCCGAACATGTCGAAGCACTCGCGCTCGTGCCAGTTCGCACCCGCCCAGAGCGAGACGACGCTTGGTGCGCTCGGCTGGGTGTCATCCGCGCAATTCGCGGTCACCCGGATGTAGCCATGAGCGGTCGTAGAAAACAGATGATAAACCACGGTGAACCGCGGCGAAACGCCCTCAGCCCAGTCGACCGCCGTGAGATCGGCCAGATGATCGAAACCGGCTTCGGTGCGCAGATATTGGAGCACGGCGACGAGGTCCGCGATCGGCACGTTCACCGCCGCGTGATCGGCGCTCGCGCGGCCGGTCACCTGCGGGAATTTAGCTTTGAGGGCGCTCGTAGCGTCGGCAGACATGCGTCGTGGGAACGGGGCGATAATCAGGCCGAGAGCAAATTTTTCGTCGACGGCTCGCGTTTCACCTTGGCCTGCAGCTTCATCAGGCCATCGAGCAGTGCCTCGGGGCGCGGAGGACAGCCACTAATATAGACGTCCACGGGCACGATGCGATCCACGCCCTGGAGAGTCGCGTAGCTGCGATACATGCCGCCCGAGCTGGCGCAGGCGCCCATCGCGATGACCCACTTCGGTGCTGCCATCTGATCATAGATACGGCGCACTTGCGGGGCCATCTTGTAAGTCACGGTGCCGGCAACAATCATGCAATCGGCCTGACGGGGAGAAAAACGCATCACTTCGGCGCCAAACCGCGCGATATCGAACCGGCTTGCGCCCACGCCCATCAGTTCGATGGCGCAGCACGCGAGGCCCATGGGCATCGGCCACATTGAGTTAGTGCGGATCCAGTTAATGACGGAGTCCAGCCGGGACACGATGACTTCGCCTTCGATCTTGCTGTCGTAGCCGAGTTCACTGTTGGCGGTGACCATGATATGGGAGTGGTTGGAACGAAAAAATCCTCCGCAGGGTTGAGAGCGCTTCCCGCCCCTGCAAGATGGTTTTGGAAAAAGTTTTTTCGCTACTAAGCATGTGAAGCGCCAGCTCACGGGTTTTCCGTTGACCGACCGCGGCCCGCGCGCTTTTTTATCCGTTCGTCCATCGGCAGGCCGCGATTGAAGTGGCCGGTCGAACACCGGAGAGGTGGCAGAGTGGTCGAATGTGCGTGATTGGAAATCACGTGTAGTCGAAAGGCTACCGAGGGTTCGAATCCCTCCCTCTCCGCCAGTTTACTCCCGTGAGGGAGAACTCGTTATCGGCGCGCTCACGCGCGAACGAGAAATTGAAATCAACGACGTATTGCCAAGGGTTTTTGAAATCCACGGTCAGAGCTTTTCCCGCCACTCGTAGGTTCGAACCGATTTTTTTGAGAAAATCGCGCTTTTGCTCGGTATTTCCTTCGGCGAGCAATTCTGCCCCGTGTTTAGCCTCCAAAACGAACCGGATGGCCGGTTCGAACCGATTGCGTCGTGGGCTTGCCTCGAAAGAATGGACACCAATTCAGGCGGCTTTGATGTCTTTCGGTTGTTGTTGTATTTCGTAGGCCAC
>CAITWF010000009.1 GCA_903896015.1 uncultured Opitutia bacterium
ATCACCGCAGCGTCGCCGCCGCTTGGCGGCTCGCCGCGGAAACCTGGCTCCGCTGCCAGGGCCTGATTACCGTCTCAATCAACCAAAACGTGTTACCCAATTTACCGCGAAAATACGCCTGTAGTTAGGTTGGCAGCACAAAGCAAAGCCTTCTGAACCCACGTCGCGTTCGGTCACCCCATCCAATTACGATTGCACCGAGAGCCTTCGCCATTCGTGATAGAAACCTCCCGATTCTCCCCATGCCACCTACCCTATCAAAACTATTTTTCGGCCGCCTCGCCGTAGCCGGTCTCAGCCTCCTCGCTGCGATCGGTCTCAGCGCAGCACCCAAGGCCCACCCCGACACTTCCGGTTGGCCTTCGCTTTTCGCTGAGGATTTCTCCAATGCCACCACGACTCCCGGCGACTGGGCCTTCGAAAACGGCGTGCTCGTAGCCAAGAATCACGAGTCGCTCTGGACGAAGAAATCGTATGCCAACTTCGTGCTCGATCTGGAGTTCAAGGTCGCGAAGGAGTCCAACAGCGGCGTGTTTCTTCACTCGGGCAACATCAAGGACGTGCTCGCCGCGCTCGAAATTCAAGTGCACGAGAACACCGACGGCGCGCTCTATGGGATGGTCGGAGCGATTTACAACGCCCAGCCGCCCTCGAAAGACATGGCCAAACCCGTCGGCGAATGGAATCACTTCACGATCACCTGCAAAGACAGCCATGTGTCGCTCATCTTCAACGGCGAGGAAGTCTTCGACGCCGACCTCAACACCTGGACTGAGCCGCACAAGAATCCGGACGGAACCAAAAACAAATTCGCGAAGGCGCTGAAAGACTTCAGCCGCATCGGCCCCATCGGTCTCCAAGGACTCCACGGCAAAGCCCAAGCACCCGTTTGGTATCGTAACATCCGCATCATGGAAACAAAGTGATATCGTTGGCGGAACCGGAATGCCCGGCGTGCGCCCTGCGGCGGAATCTCGTCCTGTGCTAGGGCGGGAGGCGGTCCATTCGGAGCGCAACAATCCACTGCATCGCCAGAATTTCCGCATAATATTTACTAACGACTTGGACCCGTCGGTCCAAACCCGGCACGGCCAGCGGATGGCGGCTTGGCAGGGATAAAAGTCCAGCTGGGATGGGAGGCCTAGCGGCGGACGATCGACGCAATTTCCATCCAAACGGCGGTGAAAGGTCGCATTGATGCGTGCAAAATCGCGGGTCCCATCTGCAAAAGAAACGCGGCATCCTACATGGTCGCTAAAATCATCTCGTCGTGGGGCGCTGAGCGGATTGCCAAATGTTAACCAGGTGCGCCGTGGCCTATTTCCATCTACTATTCTTAAAAATAATATCGTTCCTTTATCGCTGCCCGCGGGGGCTCCAGCTCCACCGGTTAAAGTCAACCGACTCGGAGTGCGCGTCAGGTCACTTCGACAATTTTATTTTCGCCGCGGGTGGCACATCCACCTGCGTAGTACCGATATCGGTCAACTCGACGGTGATCGTCTCGTTTATTCCGCCGGACACAATTACCCCGCCCGGTCCGTTGTCGGCCTTGAGCTTGAGTTCATACTTGGTCACAGCCCCGTCTCGTAACCAGAGGCGAAAGGTCCCTTCCGCTCTGTCTGGCGGCGACTCCGTCCAGCCCGGCGGCGACAGCAGCAAGTCTGCGCCCCAGTCCGTGAGTTTCCCGGTGACGGTGTCTCCTTCGATCTTCATGTCCGTGTAATTCGCCGCGACGATCGCCAGTTCTTCGTGCGGCAGGTTCACGCCAGCAGGCAATTTCGGCCGGCCCGCCGAAGCCGATTCGGAATCGCTCCCAGACGATGAGCGGCGCTGTCCGGAGCTGGCACCTCCCGCGCCTCCGCCGACCCCGCTTCGGCTGCGTTTGCCTCGGGCGCTGGCCGAAGTCGTATTGCCCGGTTCGTTCCGGCTGCCGCTGTCCGAGCCAGTGCTCGCGACGAACGCAGTCGTGGGGGTCACCCACGTCCCGTTGTTGTCGACGACGTATTTGCTGTCGCCGAGAAACACCGTGTTCACCTCCCCGGCGGCGCCGGACTTCGCACTGGACGGAGCCGGCCCCGCGTATCCGGCAAAGGTCAGGAGTGAGTAGCCGTCGGCCGTCGTCTTGCCGCGCATCTCCAGCGTGCGCGATTTCAGGGCGATCTTTGTTGTCCAACTGTAATTTCCCACGGTGGACAACTTCATCGCCGCCACGATTGCGTCGTCCGTCGGATCAGCCCTGACCAACGCGGCGGCACTGAGAAGCAAGGCTGATGCGAAAAGAGCAGTGAACAATTTCATGTGGGCAAAGCGTGGGTAGTAGTTGGTGGGTCAGACGGCGGCTGAATACAGGAGTTCCGTTACACGAACACATGTTCAGATTCACGCACGTTGACTGAGTGCCGCAAGCGCACCTGCGCAGCGGGGCTCCAGTGGACACTCGGTTATCACTCCACGGATGAAATGAAACCGATTCCGAGCCTGCCCATGGCGGCTCGCCTTTTCCGAATTTTCTGCGGGCACACATTTCGGGGCGCGGGGCAGGTCGATCGGGCCCTCCGTTCGGGCGAACCATCACTCCGTATCGCCTGCGGCTTCGGTGCGGAGCCCGTGAAGTTTCAGTTTCTCGCGCACGGTGAGCCGCGACCAGCCGAGGAGCTGTGCCATCTGCGTGATGTTGCCCGTAGTCGTGGCGAGCGCCTGCGCGAGCAGCTCGCGCTCGACCGCCGCGAACACATTAGCAATCGCCCCCGCGCTCGGCTCGCGTCGCGCGCGCGCCAGCGCCTCTTCGCACAACACCACCAGCGTCCGTGCCCCGCTGTCCGCGCTCGCGCCCGACGGGCCCTGCGCCAGCGCCGTGCGCGCGAGTTCCTCCGTGATCGAATAGCCATGCGCGCCGAGCAACATGCGCTTCACGACGTTTTCCAACTGCCGCACATTGCCCGGCCATGGTTGCGCCGAGAGAAATTTCACTGCGGCCGGCTGCACCGCCGCTACGCCGCCCAGATCCGCACCGTGGCGCGTGACAAAGTATTTCACGAGCGCCGGGATATCCTCTCGCCGATCGCGAAGCGGCGGCAACGGAATTACCACGACGTTTAGCCGATACCACAGATCCTCACGGAATTTTCCGGCCGTCACGAGCGAAGACAAATCACGGTGTGTCGCAGCAATCACGCGCACGTCGACCGGAATGGAGTCGCGCCCGCCGACCCGCGAAAACACACGCTCCTGCAAAACACGCAACAGTTTCGCCTGCGTATCCAGCGAAAGATCGCCGATTTCATCGAGGAAGAGCGTGCCGTGATCGGCCTGCTCGAAGCGGCCGATGCGCCGCTGATCGGCGCCGGTAAACGCGCCCTTTTCGTGGCCGAACAGTTCGCTCTCAAGCAGGTTAGCCGGAATGGCAGCGCAGTTGACCGCGACGAATGCACAGCCCTTGCGATCGCTGTGCTGCCAGAGTGCGCGGGCGACGAGTTCCTTGCCCGTGCCGGTCTCACCGAGAATCATGATCGAGACGGGTTTTTCTGCGACGCGACCGATCTCCTTGTAGACCGCCTGCATTGCTCGGCTTTGGCCCACGAGCGCGATCTCGCGGGAGGCCTCGGTGCCGAGCGCGACTTTTTCCCGACCGCGGCGGCCCGCGTTCGCAGCCTTGGCCAGGACCGGAAACAGCTCCTCCATCTCAAACGGTTTGAGAATGTAGTCGAAGGCGCCCCGCCGCGTCGCCTCGATCGCTGTCTCGGTCGTGCCATGCGCCGTCATGAGCACGACCGGCAGGTTCGGCAGTTCGTCGCGCAGCGTATCTATCAGTTCGAGACCGGAGACACCGGGCATTCTCAGATCGGTGAGCACGCAGTCAAAATCCTCTTCGAGCGCCGCCTTCAGTCCGCGATCGCCGTCGGGGAAGCCGACCACTTCGTAACCCTCGCCCGTAAGCACGCGCTCAAGGGCACCGCGCGCGGACGCATCGTCGTCGATCAGACAGATTCGGTGTGGCGTGCTCATGGGCGGCTATCCTGTGGTGATGCCTTATTGAGCGGCAAGCGCACGGCGAAACGCGAGCCCGAGCCGGGCGCACTTTGAAACGTGATCTTGCCGCTCTGATTTTCGACCAGCCGCGCCACAATGGAGAGACCGAGTCCCGTGCCAGTCGACTTAGTTGTAAAAAAAGGATCGAAGAGGCGCGTCTGGATTTTGGCCGGAATGCCGGGCCCATTGTCCGTGACCGAAAGCACCGCCACTTCCGCTGATTTGCCGAGGGACGGGTCGCGCTCGCGACTGACCGCGAGTTCGATCCGCCCCGGCCCGCCTTCCATCGCCTCGCGCGCGTTGCGGACTAAATTCAGCATGATTTGCCGAAGTTGGTTTGCATCAATTTTGACCGTAACCGGAGCCGACGCGTCCACCGCAAGTTCCACGCCGGCCTCTGCCAGTTCCGGTCCGACGAAGACCGCAAATTCGCGCAGCCATGCGGCGAGTTCGGTCTGGCCCAGCGCCGCTTCAGCGGGCCGCGCGTAGCCCAGCACATCGCGGACGATGCGCTCAAGGCGGTCGACTTCGCCGGTGAGCGCCGCCACGTCTTCGCGAGCCTCCTCCACCAGCAGCGTCCGTCGGAGCGTATAGAGCCGGGCTTTCATTGCGGTGAGCGGATTGCGAATTTCGTGCGCGACGCCCGTGGCGAGCGTGCCGAGGGCCGCGAGTTTCTCCCGCTTCGCAAGGAGCGCCTCGCTGTCCACGAGTTGTTCGCGGAGCGGGCGGACGACATCGCCATAAAGCAACGCGGCGACGGCCGCGACGGCTGCCAGCAGCAGCACGAGGCAGCCGAAGATCAGATTCCGCATCCGCAGCAGCGAATTGAGCGATGCTCCGAGGAACGCGCGCACTTCCTCGTCGTGCGCTGCGGCAAAATCGTCCGCCGTGCTCTGCAAGCGATCCACGGTGTCGTCGAACATCACGACGGTGTCGCGATTGAGAGGCTCGGTCCAGTTGTGCGTCGAAACTTGCAGAGCGTCGAGCTTGATAAAGTACGTGCGGGTTTCTTCGGCCATCTGCCGGGCAATGCGCCGCTCGCTTTCGCTGAGTTCGCCCGCCAGTCGCGCACCGAGCCACGCGACGAGCTGCTGCCGCCTTTTCTTGATGACGATCGCGCTGTCATCCGAGGCATCCGTGCCAATGCGCAGCAACGCCCCGTGCAGGTCGTCAATGGCGCCCCGAAACTGGCGCGCCAGCGAAGTGGCTTCCAACTCCGCGTGTGCCAGGCGTTGGAGTTTGTCATCCGCATCGCGTTGCACCGCGACCGCCAGGACTCCGCAGATCAGCAGCGTCAGGCCGAGCCCGGCCAGCAAGAGGATAAGTCGGCGCTGAAACGCGCGGGAGAGCGTGGTCATGGTGGTCAGCAGTTTACCGGTCAGTGGTAATCAAGCGGCCAGCGGCATGGGTTACGAGACGAAGGTCGATCGCTGTAAACCACGGCATGACAGCATGATGTATTCTAAAACCCGGGAGGCACGCGAGGTGCAAAACGGCGGCCATGAACTTTCGACACGACGACTCATCGCTCGGTGCCGCACCCGTCGAAATTTCGCCAGCTACGATGCCGCCGAAGGTGCTCGTGGTGGATGATTCGAGGGAGATTCGAGCGTGCATCGGATTTATTCTTCGCACCAGCGGCTATCGGGTACGTGAAGCGGAAGACGGCTTGGAGGCACAATTGATTCTCTTCAACGAGCACCCCGCCCTCGTGATGACCGACTTGGAGATGCCGGTCTGCGATGGCTGGGACGTGATCGCATTCTGCCACGCGCATCAGCCCGCCACCCCAGTCATCGTGATCTCGGGCGTCGCCTGCGGCCAGCGGCCGGACCTCGAGTGCTGGGCCGCCGCCTATCTCACCAAGCCTTTCAGCATCGCGCGTCTGCGCGCGGAAGTTCAACGCCTTGTTCCCCTGGCCGCCTAGCGCGGCCTGCATAAACCCAACAACCGGTCGGCCGCCGCAACCTGGAGGACGACCGAAAATTTACCGCGCCATGCTCAGTGAGCTCCTCTACCGCCCCCACCTCTTGAAATTCACGATGGCCATGTTTTTCGCCGCGCAGATGCTCGGATGGATCACCTATGCGCAGGCCGCGGAGGGCGCGGCCCCCGCCGCCTCCGCTCCGCCACCGCCGCCGCCCAATTCGCTCACCGCCGTGCGCCGCAGCCTGCGCGAGTTTGATCGCTTCCTCGATCACCACCCGCTGCTGGAAGACAACTTGCGTCGCGAACCGACGCTGACGACCGACCGGGCATTCCAGGCGAAGAACCCGGACCTGCAAATCTTCCTGACCGCCAACCCCAACGTCATCTCCGGTCTCCAGATCTACCCCCGGTACTTTCTCAACCGCGCCCTGCTCCGCGAGGCGAACGCACCGCTCACGTTCGGCGAACTCTCGCCGCTGCGGGATTTGTTTGTGCAGGAACCCGGATTGGAGCGCGCCCTCACCCAGAATCCGATGCTGATCCGCGATCCGGCGTTTCTCCAATCGCACAAGGCCCTCGGCGATGTCCTCGGCGGAAATCCGGTGCTCGCCCGCGTCTTTCTGCCGGCCGCCGCGCCGTCGGACCCCAAATAACATGCCCCCCATCCGCCCACCGAAAACACGGCCCGCTGGCCCAACCGCCCGCATCGCCTGCCGCCCGGCACCAGCCGCAACCGTTCTCCTCGTCGATGACGACGCCGCAGTGCGCAGCAGCCTGCAACGCGTCCTCGCGCTGGAAGGCTGGCAAATCGCGGTCGCCACCGATGGCGAGAATGCCCTCGACCAACTCGCCACCCTGCAACCCGACCTCCTCATCACTGATCTTTGCATGGCTGCCGTCAGCGGTTGGGACATCCTGTTTCACGAAAGCCTCCAGCGGCCCACGCTGCCCATCTTCGTCATTTCCGCGCTTCCGGCCTCCGCATTCGCCGGCGCGGATCGGTTCGCGACCGCGTTCTTCCAGAAGCCGCTCGATCTCGACGCACTCGTGGCGGCGATTCACCGCCAGTTGAAAACCGCCGGCGCGCACGCTGTGACCTGACGTCACCCGCACTCAATTCGCCCAACGTACACCGTCCCGCGCCATGATTATCATAGTCACGATTCTCGCCCTCCTCGTCGCCCTCGTCGCCACCGAAACCCACGGCACCGAGTGAGTGACGCACTTCCCTCCCTTTCAGCCGTCGTAAAACCAAATCGCCTATCACGGTTCCTCCCATGAATTCATCTCTCCGTAGCGCCCGCGGCTTCACCCTCGTCGAAATAATGATCGTCGTCGTCATCATCGGTCTCCTCGCCGCGATGGCACTCCCCGCGTTTCAGCGCGTCCGGCAATCGTCGCAGGACAAGACCGTCCTCAACAACGCCCGCCAGCTCGCCGCCGCCGCTGATCAATATTTCCTGGAAAACGGCGTCTCCTCGGTCCTCCAAACCGATCTCGTCGGCTCCACCAACTACGTCAAGGCGCTCAACCTCGTCGCCAGTGAGTCCTATCCGTCCGGCTTCACCGAGGGCGTCACCATCACCGTCAGCGGCGTCGCCGGACAAAGGACCATCACCTACTCCCCCTGAGTAAACCCGTGAATTCACCCGAGCGTTCCTCCACCGAATCCACCTCTTGAACCACAGACTTTCTTCATCGTGAGCTATCTCCCCTCCATACCGTTTCCCAGTGGCGCAACCTCCGCTCGCAACCTCCAGGCAGACGGTGATGCGCCCGACCGCCTCCCGGCCAATTCCGCCGCGCTCCTTGAGCTCGTGCTGATCGCGCGCGCCGGCGATCTGGAGGCACAATCCGAACTTTTCCATCGGTACGCCAAACGCATCGGAGCCTTCGTGCGCACGATCGTCCGTCAACCGAGCGGCGTGGACGACATCGTCCAAGTCACCTTCATCAAAATGATTCGCCGTCTGCCGCAGCTCCGCGAGGCGGCGACGTTTGAGCCGTGGCTGTTCACGCTCGCGCGCAACACCGCCTTCGATGCGCTGCGCCGCGCGCGCCACCAGCCCGCGACGGTGTCGGACGACGGCACGTTCATTCACGCCTGCGACGAAACCGACGCCCGGCTGCTGCCCGAAATCCACGAGGCGCTTGAGTTCGCTTTGGCCAAACTCAGCCACAAGGATCAAAATCTCGTCCGACTCATCGTGCAGGGAGTCAGCTATGAGGATGCGGCCCGATCCGAGGGCCTCACGATCGGCGCGGTCAAGCTGCGGCTCAATCGTGTACGACCGTTCTTGCGCGCCAGCGTCGGCGAAGCCATCGGCCGGCCGGCTCCTCTCGAGGGAAATTTCCGGGCTCCTCCCCGCGCGCGCGCGGCCTGAGGCCCTGATCACCGTCGGGATCGCGCGCGTTGTCCGCAACGCGCGCGCTGCGCGCCCGACCCGGCAACCGCCATGCCGGGCGCGGCACCTTGTTGATTCACGCTCCATCGACTAATGCGGGAATATCTCCGGGGAGCGTCTGCTTCCCGCCGACACCCGGACGCGGGACGCCTGCGCTCCCCGGAAAATAGGTCGCTATGCTGTCAGTCTGCAACGCGAGCCTCCGTCCCTTCGCGGGGCGGCGCACGCCCGCTGTCGCCGGAGACTCGCGGCACCTTGGCTGCGGCGACGCGCCGTGCGCCGATCGCGTGCGCCCCGCCGCCGATGGCGACGAACGCGCCCCCTTGGTTCGCCACTGGCCACCCACTGACACCTGCCTTACCGATCGCCTGCGGTAGCAGTCGTGCCCGAAAAAAACTTTTCACGCCCAAATCCACGCCGTTGGACGGCGGCGATCACCGGCGCACACGCCACGCCGCATCTTCGCAAGCAACTCAACTCCAAGCAGGATTGGTCCGTCTCCGCACTCCGGCGCGGGGTTCGTTTTCGCCCCGGTCCGGCGCCGGGATGCGCCGCAAATTTCCCGGAAAAACCTGCGTGGCACCGGCCGTGCAAAGGGAACGGTGTATGAAAAACCATCTCAACCTTCGCCTCGCAGCCCTTGCGCTTTGCGGAGCCCTCGTGGCTCCTGTTCTGTTCGCGTCCGCTCCTTCCGCCGCCAGCACCACTCCGACCAACAACCCGGCTCCGAGCACTGCGGTCCGCGGCAAGTCCGAACTCGGCGCGACCGTGTATTCTCAGGACGGCCTCACCGTCGGCACGGTCTCCGACTACGTGCTGCAATTCGGCACGCTCCCGCAACTTCGCTATGTCATCGTCCGCACCGCCGCCGGGGTCGGTCACCGCGCCACCCAGCGTGCGGTCCCCGCCGACGCCATCACCGACACTAACCGCCGGCTCAACCTGAGCCTCAACGGGACGGACTTTGCGGCGCTCCCGGTCCTACCATCGAACCATCGCGCGTTTCTGGCCTCCGGCGAAAACCAGACACAACTCGCCAAGCTCGCCCGCACGCCCCTCGATCACGCCACGCTGGCCGGCGATTTCGTGATCTACAGCGAACTCTCCGATCTGTTCACGGTCGTGGCCAAGGACGGCGGCGAACTCGGCACCTTCACCGATCTGTGGATCGACTTTAATGCCAACGAGGCGCCCTACCTAGAATACGATCCGATCAAGGGCGAGTTGGATTTCACCGGCGAGACCCAATACGATGTCCCGACGGTTGCCCTCACGCGCGTGCAGACGGGCGAAATCCATTTTTCGCTCGCCGAAGCCGAATTGGAGAACCTGAAATGGATCGATGATGCCGGAGCCTATGTCGCAGCCGCGGGCGATAAATTGGAAGCAATCCAAAACAAATCCGAACGTTAGCCGCTCGCGCGGGTCTTCCCGGGATCGACTCCTTCATGTCACAGCTCCACGCTCCCGCACTGCGCCCCTTGGTTCTGCTGGCGAGTCTCCTCGCCGCAGCCGGGGGGCGCGCTGCCCCCGCCCCGGCGCCGGGCGAAGCCCGCGCTGTTTTTGCCCAAAGCATCGCCCCCGTCGCACCGGCCGCTGCGGGGCAGTCGGCGCGCCCCTACATCTCGCGCACCGCGCTGCAGGCCGGCGAGACGGGGGCAATCATGCCGTTCGAGGTCGCGCTCAAAATGCGCAACTTCGACGAACTTGAGGCGCGCCTCGCGCACAGCGAAATCATTTCTCCCGACGAAATGGCGGCGCGCTATCTTCCGCTCGCCGCTGATCACGACCGTGTCCTGCGCTGGCTCACCGCAGAAGGCATGGAGGTGACGCGCACCGACGTGAACCACTTGGCAATCTTTGCGCGAGCGAGCGTCGCCGACGTAGCCCGCGTTTTTCAAACAACCTTCGCGCGCGTCGCGGCCAGCGGCGTCGAGTTCACCTCCGCCATTTCCTCCCCGAGTGTGCCCGCGACGCTCGCGCCCGCCGTGCGTGGCATTCACGGACTGCAACCGCACCAGCGCCTGCGGCAGCGCCCGCACCCGCAGTTGCTGCCGCTCGCGGGCACGGGCAACTCGCTCCCTTATTATCCGGCGCAAATCAAGCAGGCCTACAACGCCGGCAGCCTCACGCAGACCGGCGCCGGCCAGACGATCGCCATCTACGCGCTCGGTTTTCCGAAGACGACCGACCTCACCACCTTTTGGACCACGACCGGTGTCGCGGCCTCGCTCACCAATATCCAGCAGGTCAACGTCGCGGGAGGCCCGGCGACCAACACGAGCGCCGGCAGTCTCCAAGAGGCGACACTTGATGTGCAATGGGCCAGCGCGCTTGCCCCCGGCGCCACGATCCGAATCTACGCTGCGAGCGAAACTGATCCCGTCGGCGACGACGAACTCATCCAACAAATCCTCGCCGATCTGCCGACGCAGCCCACGTTGCACCAGCTTTCCATCTCCTTCGGCCTCGACGAAAACGCCGCGGACCGCGACTACATCGCGATCGAGGCGCAATACATGGCGAACCTCGTGAGCGCCGGCGTCACGGTCTTCGCCGCCTCGGGGGACAACGGCGCACTCGATAACGAAGTGGCCACCGTGCAAACGGGATTTCCCGCGAGCATGCCCGATGTCACCGCCGTCGGCGGCACGACGCTCACGCTCGACACCACCGGTAACGTCGCCACCGAAATCGCTTGGGGTAGCCTCGCCAACCCCGGCACGAGCGGCGCAAGCGGCGGCGGCGTGAGCGTGATATTCAACCGCCCGAGCTGGCAGAAAAACATTCCCGGCGCACCGCCCGGCACGATGCGGTTGGTGCCCGATGTCGCCTCCGTCGGCGACCCGGCCACCGGCGGCCTGCTCGTATACAGCGGCCGCAGTTCCACCATCGGTGGCACCAGCCTCGCGTCGCCCACGTGGGCCGCGTGGTGCGCGCTCATCAATCAGGCGCGCGCAAACGCCGGCAAGACACCGCTTGGTGCGCTCAATCCACGCATCTATCCGCTCGCGGGCACGGCTGCGTTTCGCGACATCACAAGCGGCGGCAACTCCGTCTTCCAGGCCGGTCCTGGCTACGATCTTACGACGGGCATCGGCGTGCCCAACGTCGCCGCGCTGCTGCAAGCAACAACCACGGATACATTTGCGCCGGTTGTCGAAGTCCAAAGCGGCAACCGTTTCACGACGACGGGCCAGGGCGCGACGTTCTACGCGATCGCCACGGCCAGCCCGACACCTACTTATCTCTGGCAGCGTCTTGCCGCGGGAACGTCAACGTGGACGCCGCTCACGACCGGCGCGAACTACGCCGGAACGAATTCCTATGCACTGTCCGTACTCGGCGCCACCGCCGCGATGAATGGCGATCAGTTTCAATGCATCGTCAGCAACGCCCTCGGCAGCACTACAATTTCTCCGGCAACCCTCACGGTCGCCACCAGCGGCGTCACCACCCTCGCGGGTTGGCCCGGCTGGTCGGGCTTCGCCGACGGCCAGGGTTCGGCGGGCCGTTTCAACTACACCGGCAGCGTGCGCGTCGGCCCCGACGGCACCATCTATGTCGCCGATGCGAGCAATCATACCATCCGGAAAATTACCGCGAGCGGTTTCGTCTCCACTTTCGCGGGCGCGCCCGGCGTCGCCGGTTCGATCGACGGTGCTGGCTCGATCGCGCGGTTCAACGGCCCCGCCGGCGTCGCGATCGATGGCGCGGGCAACGTGTTCGTCGCCGATTCGCAAAACTTCACCGTGAGAAAAATTACGCCGGCCGGCGTGGTCTCCACGTTTGCCGGCAGCGCCGGCGTCGAAGGGCACACCGACGGCACCGGCTCCGCCGCGTCCTTCTGGGATCCGGAAAATCTCACGATCGATGCGGCAGGCAACCTCTACATCGCCGATGGCGCGGGCAACTCCGTGCGCAAGATCACGCCGGCCGGTGTCGTCACCACGCTCGCGGGTGCCGCGCAGTCGGGCACGACCAACGGCACCGGCACGGCCGCTCGTTTCAACTTTCTCACGGGCATCGCGGTCGACTCGGCGGGCAATGTTTATGTCGGCGAATATAACAACAACGCCGTGCGCAAAATCACCGCGGCCGGCGTCGTCACCACGCTCGCCGGTTCGCCGGGCACGCGCACTGCCAACGTCGGTTTTGTCGATGGCACCGGCACCAATGCGCGTTTCAATGCCCCGACCGGCCTCGCGGTCGATGCAAACGGCAACGTGTTCGTCGCCGATTCCAACAACAACGCGATCCGCGAAATCACGCCCGCGGGCGTCGTCACCACGGTCGCGGGTTTGCCGACTGCCCCGGAGAATATCGACGGGCCGCTCGGGGTCGCTCGCTTCTACGGTCCGGCCGACGTCGCGTTTGATGGCAACGGCGTGCTCTACGTCGCCGATGCACTGAACTGCACGATTCGACGGATCGTTTTCCCGACGGGCACCGCCCCTGCGATCACCGCGGCGCCGCTCTCCGAGACCGTCGTGCTGGGCAGCACCCTTGCACTCGGAGTGACCGCGAGCGGCACGGGACCATTCACCTATCAGTGGAGTCAGAACGGCGTCGCACTCGCGGGCGCGACCGCGTCGACCTACACCGTCAGTGGGATTTCGGCGGCCACGACCGGCAACTACACGGTCACAATAACAAGTGCCAGCGGCACCGCCACGAGCGCGCCCGCCACCATCACCACTGCGGCCACGGGCGTGAGCCGGTTGACAAATCTATCCGTACGCACCGTCGCCGGCACCGGTGCGCAGACACTCATCGTCGGTTTTGTCGTCAGCGGCACGCCCGGGAAAACGCTCCTCGTGCGCGGCATCGGTCCGGGCCTCGGCGCGTTCGGGATCACCGGCCTGCTCACCGATCCCGCCCTCTCGGTCCTCGGCCCAAATTCCTCGACGCTCGTCGCCGCGAGCAACGACAACTGGAATATTGCCGATGCCTCCACGATGAGCGCCGTTGGCGCTTTTCCCCTCACGCAGGGCAGCTTGGACTCCGCCGTCGTAGCGACGCTCGCCGCTGGAAACTATAGTGCAGTCGTCACCGGCAACGGTGGCAGCACCGGTCTCGCTCTCGCCGAAATTTACGACACGGCGCCCTCGGCCACGACGGGCGCGCGCCTCATCAATCTCTCCACCCGCGCACAAGTCGGCACGGGCGGCGGCGTGCTCATCGCCGGCTTCACGATCACCGGCAACGTCGCCAAGACCGTGCTCATCCGCGGAGTCGGACCCGGTCTTGCCGCGGCACCATTCAACGTCACCGGCACGCTCGCCGATCCGCGGTTGGACGTCTTCAACGCCAGCAGCACGCTCGTGCAGAGCAACGACGATTGGAGCGGCCTGCCCGCGCTCACGGCTGCCTTTGCGCAGGCGGGCGCATTCGCGCTGCCCAGCGCGACGAGCAAGGATGCCGCCGTGTTGATCACATTGCCTCCCGGCAGCTACACCGCGCAGGTCAGCGGCGTCAACGCCACTACCGGCGTCGCACTGATCGAAATCTACGAAATCAGTCCGTGAGCTGAGTCGATTTGGAGGAATATCGCCAACGCTCCCGTGCGCTTCCGTTGGCCGCGGTGGAGTGCGTTGCCCTCGGCGCGTTGCGCACCCCGCTCCGCGATTACTGGTCAGCGAATGACCAATCCCTGACAACACACCGACCGAAGGGCTTGCCTATTCGGCCCATCATGAAATCGCTAGCTGCTTGGGAGCAGTCTCTTGCGCGATTTCTATCCGCTGGCACATCTCAGGCAATGGAGAACGCAAGATGCACGCTCTCCTTTTAACTCTGCTTCCGCGGTGGCCCGCGAGGCTCGCTTCCTCCGCCACCACCCCGGGAACCCAGAAGACGCCAAGCGTGCTCTTGGTGGATGATGATTCCGCCGTCCGCGAGAGCCTCCGCCGGATGCTCAGCACCGAGGACCTGATGGTCACGACCGCAGCGGGCGGCGCCGAAGCCATGCGCGCGATCGAACTCCATGAGCCCGATCTTCTCATCACCGATCTTTGCATGGCGTCGACCGACGGATGGGATCTCATCGTGCGCGAAAATCGCCTGCGGCCCGCGATCCCGATTTTCGTGATCACGGCGTTGCCGGCCCGTGAGACGGGCGGCGCCGATCAGCTCGCCAAGCAATTTTCCAAAAACCGTTGAACCTCGAGGCGCTGTTGTCGGCCGTCCGCCGCCAGCTCCACGGACCGGATTCGGCGCCGAAAACCGCCAGTTAAAAATCAAGTCTCAATGAAATCGTCCTCCGTCCGCGCCCTCTCCATCTTTCTGCACGCGAGCCTCGCGCTCGCCCTCGGCTCGTTTCTCCCACTGTCCGCCGCCACTCCAGATGAAACCAATCCGCTCTTTGCGCCCCGCACCGCCCCGAACACCGTTCAGCTCGTCGTCGCTGCGCCGGCCAGCCTCAACCTCGTCGGCGCCGAAAACATCACGGGCACCCTCACGCAGCTGATCAAATCCGTGTTTCAGGACAGCGGATTCAGCGGCCATCTGACCGCGCTGGTCGGCCACGAAGCCGCCCAGGCCGATCTGCCCATGCTGGAGATCTATCTGCTCGACTGGCGCATCACCGCCGCCGGCGTAGAAGAAAACCTCGGACTCTTCGATGGGACGTCGCTGCCGATGCTCGGTCTGCGCAATGCCTTGAACCGCGCCGAAGCCTTCGACCAAGCCGCCATCGCCTCGATCGACAACCTCTACGGCGATCTTCGGTCCAAGAACTTGCTCGCCGCCACTCTCGTCGATTGACGCGAACCTAAAAAACCATCCAACCATGAAAACAGACCTGTTCGCTCCCTTCGGCATTCCGCTCAGCGGAATCCTTCTCGCCCTCTTCGCGCTTACCGCCGGTTGCACGGCCGCCCCGACCAAGGCCACGCCGCCGCTTGTCGCCACGCCCGTTAAGACCGACAGCGCGACGTTGCAGGCCAACCTCCTCCAACTCGACGCCTTCCTCGATCAAAATACCAACACCACGCTCGAAGCCGATCTTCGGCAGGACATCCGCCTCGCGGAGGACGCCGAGTTTTTGAAAAAATATCCCACCTGGAAGCAGCTCCGCGATGAGCGCCCCGCGCTCGTCCTCGCGCTCCGTTCAGAGGATCACTTCCTCCTGCATCGCGCGCTCGCGCGAATGACCGGCAACCTCCCGCTCGAGGCCCGCCATCTCCAACGCCTCGACAGTTTCCTTGAGTCCCATCCCACGATCCAAGCCGGACTCGAAGCCGATCCGAGCCGCCTCATCGACGGAGATTTCTTGGTGAAGAATCCGCCGCTCGCCGCGTTCTTCTACAGGCACCCAGACCTTTACACGGTATTTTTTGATAACGCGGCAAAACAATCCGCGCTCCCGAAACCTGCCGCGGACTAAATCGACTCCTTTTGCCCAGCGCGCTCGCACGACTAAGCGGGAGGCTGGGGCCAGCGTTCAGGCAATCGCTTATTCAGCAGGCTCAGAACATCGAAAAACGCGGGCGCAGTCGCTCTTGCCTCCTGTTTAGCTGTTCTCCCCGCGCCGGCCGCGCTCTAGTTTCGCGATGATCGCTTCAGTGTCGTAAACGCAGCCGCCCCAAGTGCCGCCGCTCGCGTTTTGCAACGCCGCCCACAGCCGCGTGTCGGCCGGCACACGCGGATCGGGGCGAAGATTCGGATGCGGTGGACGTGCCGCGAACTCCGCGGGCAAAATCGAAATCACGTCCACGGAGCCTTCGAGTATTTGCGTATCGACCACCAGTCGAATCACGTCGCCGTCCCGCACGCGAGCGATCGGTCCGCCCGCCCACGCTTCGGGACTCACGTGGCCGACACACGCGCCCGTTGAAACGCCGGAGAATCGCCCGTCCGTGATGAGAGCGATGCGCTGGCCGCCCTTCACGTATTTCAGCGCCGAAGTGATTTGATACGTCTCGGGCATTCCGCTGCCCGGTCCGATCCCGATCAGCACCATGACATCGCCGGGCTTCACGCTGCCCGCCTTCACCGCGGCGATTGCGTGCGCCTCGCTCGCAAACACACGCGCCGGTCCTTCGTGGCGAAACACCCCGTCGGCGTCGACCAACTCCGGCGCGATCGCCGTGCTTTTCACGAGCGCCCCCTCGGGCGCAAGATTGCCGCGGAGAAACGTGATCGTGCTCGTGAGGCCGCGTTCACGCGCTCGCACCGGTGACATGATTACGTTGTCCGGATCGATGCCGTCGAGGGCGTGAAGTTTTTGGCGCAGTCGACGGCGGCGCTCCGATTTCTCCCACCACATCAGATTCTCACCGATCGTGCCGCCGGTCACCGTGCGCGCGTCGAGGTGCAGCAAATTCGCATCGCGCAACCGCAGCATCACCTCGGGCACACCGCCGGCGAGAAACACCTGCACCGTCGCATAGTGCTTCGGTCCGTTCGGCAAAACGTCAACCAGTCGCGGCACCTCGCGATTTATCCGCGCCCAGTCGTCGACCGTCGGTCGACGCAGTCCCGCCGCGTGAGCAATGGCCGGCACGTGCAGCACGAGATTGGTCGAGCCGCCGAACGCCGCGTGCACAACCATGGCGTTGTGGAGTGCATCCTCCGTGAGAATGTCACGTGTCGTGACGCTTTGCGCTTCAAGCGCCATCAGCGCATGCGCAGAGCGGCGGGCGAGATCGCGCCAGATTTCCGCGCCCGATGGAGAGAGCGCACCGTGCGTGAGCGCGAGCCCCAGCGCCTCGGCGACGACCTGGCTCGTCGCGGCGGTGCCCATGAACTGGCAGCCACCGCCCGGCGAGCCGCAAGCGCGGCAGCCCATGTCAGCGGCGTGTTCGAGCGAAATTTCATCGCGCGCGAAACGCGTCGCGAGCGTCTGCACTTTCCCTGTGTCCTCCGCGCCTTCGGCCAGCAACGTGACGCCGCCCGGCACGAGCACGGTCGGAAGGTCCAGCGTGCCCGCGAGCGCCATGAGCATCGCGGGCAGACCCTTGTCGCATGTGGCCACGCCGAGCACGCCACGCCGCGTCGGCAGCGATCGGATGAGCCGGCGCAGCACAATCGCGGCGTCGTTGCGATAAGCGAGCGAGTCGAGCATACCGGCGGTGCCGTTGGTGCGCCCGTCGCATGGATCGCTGACGTAGCCGGCGAAAGGAATCGCGCGCGCCGCGGAAAAAACTTTCGCCGCCTCCTCCATCAGCAGCCCGACTTCCCAGTGACCCGTGTGATAACCGAGTGCGATCGGCGTGCCATCGGGCGCGCGGATGCCGCCTTGCGTACTGAGAATCAGAAATTGCTTTCCAAGCAACGCGGCCGGCGACCACCCCATGCCGGCATTTTGTGTCCAGCCGAACAAATCGCCGCTGCTCATCTGCCGAAGCTGGCTCGGCTCGAGCGGCAAGCTGCCGGCTGGCCCGACCGCCGTCGTGCGCAGATCATAGATCGCGTCGTTCGCGGAATCGAAAACTAAATCCATTTTACTTTGATTCAAGCGGCTGGCGTGTGGGCTGGCCATCGACGAGGCGCAGCAGCCCGAGCGGATTGGCGCTCTTCAGCGCATCCGGCAAGAGCCCGTCGGGCAGGCTCTGATAACAAACAGGGCGAGCGAAACGCAGCATCGCAGCGGTGCCCACCGACGTGTAGCGCACGTCGGTCGTCGCCGGATAAGGTCCACCGTGATTCATCGCGGGCGAAACTTCCACGCCCGTCGGAAACCCATTCAGCAACACGCGACCGGCCTTCTGCTCGAGCGTCCCGATCAGCCGGCGCGCGGAGGCGAGATCGTCCTCGTTTCCGTGTAGCGTCGCGGTCAACTGGCCGTCCAGCGTGCGGGCGCAGGCAGAAAATTCTTCGAGCGTATCGGCGACGATCACGAGCGTGAACGGCCCAAACGCCTCAGTGGCGAGCGCGGGATTCGCTAGGAAATTCTTCACGGTCGTCGTCGCCACGCTCGGCTGGCCTTCGGTACGCGCTGTGTCGGCGGCGTTCGTGCCCGCGGCTAGTGGCTGGACGCCGGCGACGCCAGTTATCTGCGCGCGGTTTTCCTGAAACGTATCGCGGATGCCCCTCGTGAGCATCGTCGCGTTGGGCGCCGCGCGGACGAGTTCGGAAAGCTTGGTGATGAACGCATCCGTGTCCACGCCTCGCACGGCGAAGACGAGCCCCGGCTTCGTGCAGAACTGGCCGGCGCCGAGGGTAAACGAGGCCAGCAATCCCTGTGCGATCGCCGCACCACGCTCACGCAGCGCTCCGGGAAAAATAAACACAGGATTGATGCTGCTCATTTCCGCGAAGACCGGGATTGGATGCGGTCGCGCCACCGCAGCGTCGAACAGCGCGCGCCCGGCTGTGTGCGAGCCCGTGAATCCGACGGCCGTCGTCGCGGGGTGCTTCACCATGGCGATGCCAACCGTCGCGCCGCCGCCGTGGATCATCGAGAACACTCCGGCCGGCAATCCGCACGCCGCGGCCGCTCGGACGATTGCGCCAGCGACGAGTTCGGACGTGCCGGGATGAGCGCGGTGCGCTTTGACAACGACCGTGCATCCCGCCGCGAAAGCCGAGGCGGTGTCGCCACCCGCTACCGAAAACGCCAAGGGAAAATTGCTCGACCCAAACACCACCACCGGTCCAAGCGGAATCAACATCCGCCGCAAATCTGGCCGCGACAGCGGCTGCCGATCGGGCAGCGCGGGGTCGATCCGCGCGTCGATCCACGATCCCTCGCGGGCGACTTGGGCAAACAGTCGGAGTTGGCCGCACGTGCGGGCGCGTTCGCCCGTGAGGCGCGCGATTGGCAGTCCGGTCTCGGCGTTTGCGCGTTGGAGGAGTGCGTCGCCCAGCTTCTCGATTTCCTCAGCGATCACCTCAAGGAGTTTCGCGCGTTCGGCGCCCGAACGCGTGCGGTATTCGCCGAACGCCGTGGCCGACGCTTCAAGCGCCCGCGCGACTTCGGCTTCGGACGCTTCGTGAAATTCCGGGGCGAGTTGCTCGCTCGTCGCGGGATTCTCCGCGCGAAAGGCTTTGCCGCCAAGTGCGCCGAGCGAGCCGGCGATGAAACTTTTCCCGTGGAGTGTCATGAGTCAGGCGACGACATTAACGAGTGTCCCCACCGGCTCAATCGTGATGCGGATTTCATCGCCGCTACGCAACGTAAACGAATCGGGCGGCACGATGCCGGTGCCCGTCATCAAGTAGCAACCGTGCGGAAACGCATTCTCGCGAAACAGCCAATCCACCAGCGACGGCAGCGGCCGTTTGATTTGCCCCACCGTTGTCTCGCCAGAAAACACCTTCTCTCCCGCCCGCCTGATCTCGATCGCGATCGTCGCTGTCGCGCCCGGCAGAGTGTCCGTCACCACGAGGCACGGGCCGAGCGCGGTACTGCGATCGTAGACTTTCGCCTGCGGAAGATAGAGCGGATTCTCGCCCTCGATGTCGCGCGAGCTCATGTCGTTACCCGCCGTGAAGCCGAAGATTTTTCCGGCGGCATTGACCGCGAGCGTGAGTTCGGGCTCAGGGACATTCCATTTTGAGTCGGCCCGGATGCGCACCGGCGACCCCGGCGCCGCAACGCGATGCGGCGTGCCCTTGAAAAATAACTCGGGCCGATCCGCGACGTAGACCCGATCGTAGAAACTGCCGCCGCCCGCATCTTTCGACTCCGCCATCCGCGCATCGCGGCTGCGAAAATAGGTTACGCCCGCCGCCCACACTTCCTGCGACTGCAGCGGTGCCAGCAAGTGCGACGGCGCCATCGCCGGGCGCGCCTGGTTCAGCGCTTCACGCACAAGCGCGATCGGATCGGGCGCGCTGAAGAGTTGGTCGAACGACAGCGCAAGCGCAGACCAACCTCGATCGTGTTCGATGAGAAGTCCGGCGGGAGTGGCGAAGAGGCGGAACATGGCGGGGTGCGACGAAGTTCACAGCACATCTTGCCGCGTCCGACACGATCAAAAGCACCGCGATCGAATTTAGTGTCGGCCGGCGCACCTCCGCCGCAATAACGTTGAGTGTTCGATGCGATTCCCGCCACCCTTCGCATCACCCGATGTTCCGCTTCGCTCTGCTTCGACAGCCCGGCCCGACTGCCGCTCTTTTCGCCCTAATCCTCCACGGCGCTCTGCGTGCGCAAGTCCCGGCACTGCCCGCGGCACCCGACGCCACCGCGGTCGCTGCTACGCGCCAGCGCAACGCCGAACTCGCCGCCATCGATCGTCGCGAAATGATGGCGCGCCTCGGCCTCTCGGAGCCTGCCGCACTGCCCTCGCCTGAGGACGATCCGCATCGCCCCGCCGGCGTGCATCACCCCGCCGACCGGCCGCAGAGTTGGACCGACGATCAACCGGGCCACTCGATCTCGCGATCGGGTTGGGGTCATTGGACCAACTACGATCTCACAAAGTCCGCGGCCGGCCCGCTGCCCGATCCGCTCACGTTGAAAAACGGCGAACGCGTGCGCGATGTCGACGCGTGGTGGAAAAAGCGCCGGCCGGAAATCTTCGAGGATTTTCAGCGCGAGATTTACGGACGCATTCCCACCGCAACACCGAAGGTGAAGTTCGAAGTCCGCTCGATCGAGCCGGCCTCGCTGGACGGAACCGCCAAGCTAAAGCACATCATCGGCGTGATCGACAATGCGAGCTATCCCGCGGCAAAGCCCGAAATCGATGTCGCGCTCTATACGCCCGCTCATGCCTCCGGCCCCGTGCCCGTGATGGTCGTGATCGGGGGTTTCGGTTTCGGCCTCCCGCCCGGTAAGGCGACGCCCGCCGGACCGAATGCGCTTCAGCAACTGCTCGCGAAGGGCTGGGGCTGTGCGACGTTCAATCCGACGAGCGTGCAAGCCGACTCGGGCGCCGGTCTCAACGCCGGTATCATCGGTCTCGTTGGCCACGGCCAGCCGCGCCAACCCGACGACTGGGGCTCACTCGCCGCGATCGCGTGGGGCCTGAGCCGCACGATCGACTATTTCGAGACGGACAAGGACGTCGACGCGAAGCGCCTCGGCGTCGAGGGGCATTCGCGCTGGGGCAAGGCGACCGTGGTCGCGATGGCCTACGAACCGCGCTGGGCGATCGGTTATTCGAGTTGCTCCGGCGAGGGCGGCACCAAGCTTCATCGGCACGACATCGGCGAATGCGTCGACAACGTCTGCGCCGCGAGCGAATACCACTGGATGGCGGGCAACTTCCTCAAATATGGCGGCCGTTGGGCCGCGCTGCCGATCGACCAGCATGAGCTCATCGCGCTCGTCGCGCCACGTCCGATTTTCGTCACTGGTGGCACCACGGATCTTTGGGCCGATCCGCTCGGCGAGTTTGAGGCCTGCGTCGCCGCCGGTCCGGTTTACCGGCTGCTTGGCAAGAAGGATGTCGGGCAGACTGAAATGCCCGCGCCCGATGTCGAACTCATCGCGGGCGACATCGGTTTCCGGTGTCACGCGGGCGGCCACACGGACACGCTCGACTGGCCGACTTTCCTGAAGTTTGCCGACAAATATTTCGCGCCGGCGAAATAAAAAAGCGCCGCAGGAAAATGCGGCGCCGTTTCCGTCGGAAATTCTCTCGCGGCTCAGACCGCGAAGAGTTCCTCGGGCTTGAAGAAGCGCGCGAGTTCAGCTTTCCCGTTTTCGACGCTGTCCGACGCGTGGACGACGTTCTTCATCATCTCCGTGCCAAAGTCGCCGCGGATTGTGCCTTTCGCGGCCTTGCGCGAGTCGGTCGGCCCGAGCAAGTCACGGACGCGTTGCACCACATTGTCGCCCTGCAACCCGATCATGATGACCGGACGCGAGGCCATGAAAGCCTCGATCTCGGGATAAAAGGGCTTGGTCGCTACGTGCGCGTAGTGTTCGCGCAGCAGCGCGGGCGCGAGGCGCGTCATCTTGCACGCGATCACGTCGAAGCCGGCAGCCTCGAAGCGGGCGAGCACGGTGCCCACCAGGCGCTTTTCCATGCAGTCAGGCTTAAAAATAACGAAGGTCTTTTCCATATGAACTGACCAAAGTAGAGAATCCGCCCGTCGGTTGGAAAGCCTAGACTTTTAGCGCGTCAGCCGGCCAGTGCCGCCCGAAGCGCGGGCGCGATGGCCGGGTAGCGAAACCCGTATCCCGTCTCGATCAAACGTGCCGGCCGCGCTCGCGTGCTCACGAGCAACGTCTCAGTCGCCATCTCCCCGAAGATCGCGCGCAGCACCCAGGCCGGCACCGGAAATAACGCGGGGCGGCCCAGCGCATCCGCGAGCGTTGCCGTGAACTCCGCATTCGTCACCGGCGCGGGCGCGACGACATTAATCGCTCCGCGACACTCCGCGCGATCGATCGCGTGCAGCACGGCGCCCACCACGTCGTCGAGGCTAACCCAGCTCATCCACTGCGCGCCCGCGCCGAGGCGGCCGCCCAGCCCGATTCGAAACACCGGCAGCATCTTCGCCAGCGCCCCGCCCTCGCGCGCGAGCACAACGCCGAAGCGGAGCAACACCGTGCGAACGCCAAGCCGCGCCGCTCCCTCGGCATTCGTTTCCCAAATCAAACACGTCTCCGGCAGAAACCCGAGTCCCGGCGGACTCGCTTCGGTCACCTCGGAGTCACCCGTTTCGCCGTAGATTCCGACCGCCGACGCGTTGACGAACACTGCCGGCTTGCGCGCCAGCTTAGCGCACGTAGTCACGAGCGTGCGCGTGGCCTCCACCCGGCTGCTCAGGATTCGCTGTCGCCGCGCCGCCGTCCAGCGCCCGCCGGCAATATTCTCACCCGCGAGATTTACGATCGCATCCACGCCCTCGATCGCCGTCGGGTCCAGCTCGCGCATTGCGGGTTGCCAGAAAATCTCGCCCGGCTCCTTGGCCGGACGCCGCACCAACTGGCGGACGTCATCGCCGCGTTCGTGCAGCGCCGCCACGAGCGCGCGTCCGATCAAACCCGAGGCTCCGGCGACGACGATTTTCATGCGGTGGCGCGAAGTTTTTTCAACGCCGCAAGCGCCGCATCGCGCGCCGTCCCGTGATCAACGATCGGAGGAGGATATGTTTCGCCGAGCCGCACTCCCGCCTCGGCGAGCACGTGCATCGGTGCTTCCCATGGAGCGTGAATGTGCTCGGCCGGCAGCCGCGCGAGTTCCGGCACCCAGCGCCGGACGTAGTCGCCGTTCGCGTCGAACTTCAGGCCCTGCAACACCGGCGCAAAAATTCGAAAATACGGCGCCGCATCCGCACCGCAGCCCGCGCTCCACTGCCAGCCGAGTGTGTTGCTCGCAAGATCGGCGTCAACCAGCGTGTCCCAAAACCACGCCGCACCGTGCGTCCACGAGAGCCGCAGGTGCTTTACTAGAAACGAGGCGACGACCATCCTCAAGCGGTTGTGCATCCAGCCGGTCTGCCAGAGCTGCCGCATCCCGGCATCAACAATCGGATAACCCGTCTGACCACGCTGCCACGCCCGCAGTTTTTTGCCGTGCGCATCCTCCGCCCACGGGAAACGCGCGAACTCCTCCCGCAGCGGCGACACCGGCGTCGTCGGAAAATGAAACAACAGGTGATGCGCGAATTCCCTCCAGCCAACCTCCGCGAGAAACACCCGCGCACCGTTGCTGGGCGGAAACACCCCGCTGTCCTTCGCGAGCGCCTTCACCGCCGCCCAAATTTGCCGCGGCGACACTTCGCCAAAGTGCAGCGCGGGCGACAGCATCGACGTGCCGTCACGATCGGGAAAATTGCGTGCGTCCGCGTAGTCCTCCATCGCGCGCGCCGCGAAAACTTTCAGTCGCCTTGCCGCGCCTTCCTCGCCGGGCTGCCACACGGCGCCGAATCCGGCGTCCCACGAAATCGTCGGGAGCAGTTTCAACTCCGCCAACTCCAGCGATCGGGGCCAGCGCCACGGCGATGGGAATTCCGCCACCGCCAGCTTGATCGGTGCCGCGACCGGCAGTGTGAGGCAGTGGCGCCAATAGGGCGTGAACACCTGAAACGGTCGCCCCTGCTTGTTCGTGATCGTGTGCGGCTCGTTCAGCAGTGCGCCGTTGAAACTCTTCACGTCGATTCCATTGGTCGCCAGCCGCGCCTTTATCGCGGCGTCGCGCGCGATGGCGGCGGGCTCGTAGCGCCGGTTCCAAAACACGGCCGTCGCACCCACCGCCTTGACGATCATTTCGAGTTCATCGGCCGCCTCGCCGCGCGCCAGCGTCAGCCGCGAGCCGCGTTCGCGCAGACTGGCATCGAGCGCCGCGAGCGAGTGATGCAGCCACCACCGGCTTGCGCCGCCCGGCACCCAGCGCCCTTCGCCAACCTCGTCGAAAATGTAGACCGGCACGATCGGCCCGCCGCGCGCGATCGCGGCGTGCAGCGCAGGATTGTCCTGCAGGCGCAGGTCGTGGCGAAACCAGACGATCGAGGGAGTCACAGTGCGGCGAAGTGAATCTCCTGATTCGCGCGAAGCCGGCGCTTGGATGCGACGGCGACGCTCAGAGCGAATCCGAGTAGAGCTGTTCGTAGCCTTTCGCCGCCTTCGCCCAGCCGAAGTCACGCGCCATGCCGCGCTGCTGCGCCGTGGCGTAGCGCGCCTTGTCGGCGAACAGCGCCAGCGATCGACCGAGCGCCTCGCGCAGGCTTTCGGCGGTCGGCGCGCACATCAGGCCCGTGCCCGTCGCGGGATTCTCATCCACATCGCTCACCGTGTCCGCCAATCCGCCCACGCGGCTCACGATCGGAATCGTGCCGTAGACCTGGGAATACATTTGGTTGAGTCCGCACGGCTCGAACTTCGACGGCATCAGGAAAAAATCCGATCCCGCTTCGATCAGATGGCTCATGCTTTCGTCGAGCCGCGCGCTCAGGGAAATTCTCTCCGGCGCCTCCGCGGCGAGTGCCTGCATCGCATCCTGGAGTGCCTTGTCGCCCGCCCCGAGCACGACGAGGCGGCAGTCGGTGCCGAGGAAAAAGTCGCGGTTGTCGAGCACGAGGTTCACGCCCTTCTGCTCCGTGAACCGCGCGACCATGCCATAGATCGGACCCTTGAAATTGGCCGCGAAGCCGCAGCGCTTCAGCAGTTCCGCACGGCACGCCAGCTTGCCCGCCATGTTGGCCGGCGAGTAACGCGCCGGCAGCAGCGCATCGATCGCGGGATTCCAGATCGCGGCATCGACGCCGTTCAGCAGCCCCACGATATCCTCCGTCCGCGTTTGCGCCACACCGTCGAGCCCGCAGCCAAATTCCGGCGTCTGGATTTCCTTCGCGTAGCGCGGACTCACCGTCGTCACGCGATCGGCAAACAGGATGCCGCCTTTCATCAGGTTGATCTGCGAATAGTATTCGAGGCCGTCGATGTTATAGAGTTCGTCCGGCAGGTTCGTGTGCGCGAACAGCGTCGCCGGGAACAGCCCCTGATACGCGATGTTGTGGATCGTGAAGACGGTCTTGAGTGCAAGCGTGACGTTGTGGCGCCGCTCCGCATCGCGCACGAGCAGCGGCAGCAGCGCCGCCTGCCAGTCGTGCGCGTGCACCACGTCCGCCTGAATGTCGATCAACCGCAGCGATTCGACCACGCCTTTGCAGAAAAAGATAAACCGATCCGCGTTGTCCTCGTAGTCACGCTCGCCGTTGCCGTAGGGCGCCGAGCGATCGAAATACTCTTCGCGGCAGATCAGAAAAACCCGGAGGTTTTTCCGCGGCGAAAACACCCGCACTTCGCCCGCGACAAATTGGTCACCCATCTCGATCTTGAGGCGCAGCTTGCGTTCCGCGCCGGCTGCATCTTTGTGTGCCAGAGCCGCCCGGTAGCCGGGCAAAAATACCGACACTTCGTGCCCGTTGTCCGCCAGTGCGCCTGTGAGCGCTCCTACCGCATCTGCGAGTCCGCCCGTCTTCATATACGGGAAAAGCTCGCTGGCCGCATGAACGATTTTCATCGCCCAAACGTAGGCCGCCTATTTGCTGAGTCCATTCCGAAAGCGCCGCCTGCGCGCCGCGCCATCCAACTATTACATGAGTCTCCGTGATCGCCTGCTCGCGCATCTGCGCAGCCCCGACTATTCCCCCGCCAACGAATACGAAATCGCCCGTCGGCTTGACCTGCCCAAGAAACAACGGGCCATGCTCGCGCACGAGATGCGCCTCGTCCTGAAGTCCGGCGATTTTACCCGCGCCCAAAACGGCCGCATCGCGCGCCGCGGCAGCCCCGACGCTACCAAGCGCGTCGAGCAACGCCCGATCTTCGTGCCGACGCGCAAGAGCAGCAATGCCGCCGCCGGAGGGAATATCCCGCGCGATCAACGCCAGAGCCCGTCGCGCGACTCCGCCACGCCCCTCCAATCCAAAATCCAAAATCCGAAATCCAAAATCGCCGCGTCCCAGCGCCCCTCCGTCTCCTCGTCCGGCCCAGCCGCGCTCTCCCTCGGACCGGACGAACTGACCGGCCGCATCCAATTCCGCGCCGGCGGTTCCGCGTTCGTCGTGCGCGACGATCCCGAGTGCCTCGCGCTCGGTGAGCCCGCGCTCCAAGTCTTCGCCGAAGATACCGGTGTCGCGCTCCCGGGCGATCGCGTGCTCGCGCGCGAATTCCCCGGCCGCAAGGGCCGGCGCGCCGGTGAAAAAATCGGTGGCGTCGTCCGCGTTCTCGAACGCGGGCGAAACGTCATCGTCGGTGACCTTCGCTACGAGAAGCGCACGTGGGTCGTACAACCCGACGATCCGCGCTTCAGCTACGAAATTCTCGTCAACGATCCCGCGAAGACCGACATCAGGCCCACGCCGCAAATCGGCGACAAAGTCGTTATCGCGCTTCACGAATGGAAGCGCCGCAGCGACGCGCTCACTGGTTCGATCACCGCGCGCCTCGGCCGCACGCACGAGCCGCGCGCCGAGTTGCTCGGCGTCTTCGAGAAATACGATCTCTCGCCCAATTTTCCCGAGGCCGTCGAGCGCGAGGCCGCCGATCTCCCCGACCGTGTGCAGCCGCGCGATCTCACGAACCGCCTCGACTACCGCGAAATTCCCACCTTCACGATCGATCCCGACGACGCGAAGGATTTCGACGATGCGCTCTCGGTCGAATTTCTCGACGGCGGCGATGTGCGCGTCGGCATCCACATCGCCGACGTCTCCACCTACGTGCGCCAGGGCACCGCGCTCGACCGCGAGGCGCAGAAGCGCGGCAACTCCACCTACCTCGTCGGCACGGTGATCCCGATGCTCCCCGAGAAGCTTTCCAACGGCCTCTGCTCGCTCGTCGAAGCCCAAGATCGATTGTGCAAGGCGGTGTTTCTCACGTTCGGCAAAAACGCCGCAATCAAGCAGACAACCTACGCCAACACCGTCATCCGCAGCCGCAAGCGGCTCACTTACAAACAGGCTTACGCCTTCCTGTTCAAAAACGATCTTGAGGAAATCCGCGCGTTGCCCCTACCGCCCAAGCACCAGACCGGCTCGACCGGCCGAGCGCTCCGTGATCTCAGCGACGCCGAACTCGTCGACCTGCAGTCATGGATTCGCACGCTCTGGAAACTCGCCGGCAAGCTCCGCAAGGATCGCATGGCGCGCGGGTCGCTCGATCTCGACATGCCCGAGACGAAAATCTTCGTCGACGAGCAGGGCTATGCCGATCGCCTCGAAAAGATCGAGCACGACGAGAGCCACCAACTCATCGAGGAGTTCATGCTCGCGGCCAACGAGGCCGTCGCGCACGTCACGCGCGCCCACCGGCTTCCGTCGCTTTACCGCGTCCACGACGATCCTGACCCGGAAAAACTCGAGGAACTGCGCGCCACGTTGAAAAGTTTCGAGATCCACACCGGTGATCTCACGCACCGCGACGAGCTCGTGAAGCTGCTCGCGACGCTCGCCACGCACCCACAGGGCTACACGCTGCGCACGCAGCTGCTGCGCAGCCTGCGCAAAGCCGCCTACCGCGCCTCACCCGACGGACACTTCGGCCTCGCAAAGAAGGACTACACGCACTTCACCTCGCCCATCCGCCGCTACGCCGACCTCGTCGTTCATCGCGTCTTCGACTATTATCTGATCAAACACGCCGGCTACCCGCCGTCCGCTGATCGCACCGGCTACAATCTCAGCGGCGTCGAGCGTCTCGGGGAACACCTCAGCCTGACCGAAATCAACAGTGCCGAAGCCGAGCGCGAAAGCGTCAAGATCAAGCTGCTCGAATTCTTCGAGCGCGAAGTCGAGAAAACGCCAAAAACCAAATTCGCCGCGATCGTTACCGACGTGCGCCCGAACGGTTTCTTCCTCGAGTTGGTTGAATCGATGACGTTCGGCTTCGTCTCGATCAACGCCCTCGGCGACGATCGTTATTACCCGAACAGCGACGCCTCCGCGCTGATCGGCCGCCGCACGAAACGCAAATTCGCGACCAACGGGCGGATCGAAGTCGTCGTAGAAAAAGTCGACCGCTTCAAACGCCTGATCGATTTCCGCCCGGTGTGATTTTGCTTTTCTCGCGCATCGGTGGTTAACTGCGGGCGATGAAAAACTACGACTTTGCCCAGAAATTTCGCGCGCTTTACGACAAGGCCGTCGGGCTTTACGCCAAGGGTCAGCGCGGCGCGGAGACGTTTTTCTCCGCGGACGAGTCGGCGTGGCTCGCCGCCAATGGGCTCGCGGCACAGAATTTCTTCGACTACGCCGAGGATCACGCCGGCTACGGCGAGCCCGGCCCCGACAACGCGCTCGCGATCGAGATCGTGCGCCGCGACTACTTTCTCACGGCACAGCAGCGCCAAGCTTCGACGGTCGTGCTCGACGTGGTCAGAATGCCGGCCAAGAGCGACACCGTCCGCGGGATCGATTGGCTGCCCCGGCTTATCCCCAAGGCGAAAGCCAAGCTCCGCGGCGAGTTGCCTACCTCGCTGATGTATTGCTGCGGCGGCGATCGGAGTTTTTTCAAAACCCACGACATTTTCCCAGCAGAATTTCTCTCCGTCGCCTGGCGGCACGAGCACAACGACAACGCGATCGTCGAGTGGGTCGTGCAGCGCAGCGTGGCGGCGAAGAAGTGACGAACGGCCCGGCGCGTATTTTAACAACGGACCGCGGCTCACTCGTTGACCGCGGTTTGTTTTTCGTTACGGTCAGCAACGTTTTCTGGCGCTCCCGCGTCTCGCTCGTCAGCTCCCCACTCTTCTCATGAGCAAATACACTCTGACTGTTAACGGCCAATCCCGCTCCGTGGAGGCCGCTCCGGACACTCCCCTCCTTTGGGTGCTCCGCGATCATCTCGAACTCGTCGGCACGAAATTCGGCTGCGGCGTCGGCCAGTGCGGTGCGTGCACCGTGCACGTCAATGGCGTGCCGACCCGCGCGTGCCTCACGCCCGTATCGACCGTCGGTCGCATGGCGATCACCACGATCGAGGGGCTCGATCCGAAGGGCGCGCACCCGCTCCAGCAAGCGTGGTGCGAACTCGACGTGCCGCAGTGCGGCTACTGTCAATCGGGTCAAATCATGACGGCCGCGGCGCTGCTCAAGAGCAACCCCGCGCCGAACGACGAGGACATCGACGGTGCAATGGCCGGCAATCTGTGCCGCTGCGCGACCTATCTCCGCATCCGCTCGGGCATCAAGCGCGCCGCCGAAATCGCCGCGACCGCGACCGCCGCGCCCACGGGCAAGCCGCTCGTTACGACCAAAGGAGGCCAGCAATGAACGCGCCCGCTATCGATGCGCCGATTGATCGGCGCGGCTTCCTGAAATTTTCCGCGCTCGCCAGCGGCGGGCTCGTGCTCGGTTTTTATCTGAAGGGCAACGGCGCTTCCGCCGCCGAAGTCGTAAATGCCTCCGCAGGCGCGACCGCGTTTGCACCGAACGCGTTTATCCGCATCGCCGCCAACGGCACTGTCACGCTGATGTCGAAACAGCCGGAAATCGGCCAGGGCATCAAGACCTCCCTCCCGATGATCATCGCGGAGGAACTCGACGTGAACTGGAAGGACGTCGTCGTGCAGCAGGCCGATCTCAACCCGGCGCTCTACGGCAGCCAGAGCGCGGGCGGCAGCACCTCGACGCCGAACAACTACGATAATTTCCATAAACTCGGCGCCACCGCGCACGCCATGCTGATAGAAGCCGCCGCGCAGACATGGAGCGTGCCAGCGACGGAATGCACGACCGTCGGCGGCGCAGTGCATCATACTTCGGGCAAGACGCTCAACTACGGCGCGCTCGTCGCGAAAGCCGCGACGCTGCCCGTCCCCGCCTCCGCCCCACTGAAGGATCCGAAAACCTACAAGCTTTTGGGCACGCGCATCAGCGGCGTCGACAATCCCAAGGTCGTCACCGGCCAGCCGCTCTTCGGCATCGACACGAAAGTGCCGGGCATGCTCTACGCCGTTTACGAAAAATGCCCGGTCTTCGGCGGCAAAGCCGTCAGCGCCAATCTCGATCAGGTGAAAGCGCTGCCCGGTGTGAAGGACGCTTTTATCATCGAGGGCACGAGCAACACCGCCGGTCTCTCGCCCGGCGTAGCGATCATCGCCGACTCCACGTGGGCCGCCATTTCCGCGCGCAAGCAGCTCAAGGTCGTGTGGGACGAAGGCAAATTTGGCAACGACAGCTGGGACGCCTACGTCACGAAGGCGAAGGAACTCTCCGCGCAGCCCGGCCAGCAGATGGTCCACAAGGAAGGCGATGCCGACGCCGCGCTCGCCGGTGCCGCCAAGACGATCACCGCGGATTATAGTTATCCGTTTATCTCGCACCTGAGCATGGAGCCGCAGAACTGCACGGCGCATTTCAAGGACGGGAAACTGGAAATCTGGGCTCCCACGCAAAATCCCTCCAGCGGCCTGCCAGCGATCGCGCAGAGCCTCGGCATCAAGCCGAGCGACATCACGCTGCACCTGATCCGCTCCGGCGGTGGCTTCGGTCGCCGACTCACGCCCGATTTCGTTTTCGAGGCCGCTGCCATCGCGCAAAAAGTCCCTGCGCCCGTAAAACTCACATGGACGCGGGAAGACGATCTGCGCCACGATCAATTTCGTCCCGGCGGTTTCCATTTCCTTAAAGGCGGCATCGACGCCAAGGGGAAAATCGTCGGCTGGAAAAATCACTTCGTGACATTCGGCACGATGCGTCCGGGCCGCGATGGCACGGGCTCAAGTGTCCAGCCCGGCAGCGGCGGCGCCCTACAAAAGGATCAGTTCCCCGCGATGTTCCTCGGCAACTATCTCGCCGAACAATCCGTAATCGAGTGCAACGTCCCGATGGGTCCGTGGCGCGCTCCCGGCAACAACGTGTTCTCGTTTGTGATGCAAGGCTTCATCGACGAGCTGGCGCACGCGGCCGGCCGCGACCCGCTTGAAGTGCGGCTTGAGCTGCTCAGCCAGAAGCTCGGCGGCGACTACAACGCCGACCGTATGCTCGGTGTGGTAAAGCTCGTCGCCGAGAAAGCCGGCTGGAACCCGAAGAAATTCCCGAAAGGCCAGGGCCAGGGCATCGCGTTTCACTTCAGCCACCGCGGCTACATTGCCATGGTCGCGGAAGTCACCGTGTCGAAGGAAGGTCAGCTCAAAGTTGATCGCGTCGTGGCTGCGTGCGACGTTGGCGCGCAGATCGTCAATCTCAGCGGCGCCGAAAACCAAGTGCAGGGCTCGGTGATCGATGGCATCGGCACGATGATGTATCAGGAGCTAAACATCGAGCATGGCCGGATCGTACAAAGTAACTTGCACGAGTATCCGATGATTCGCATCCCGGATGCCCCACCCAAGATCGAGGTGCACTTCCTCAAGACGACCTATCCGACTACCGGACTCGGCGAACCCGCGCTCCCGCCCGTCGCCCCGACGATCGCCAACGCGATCTTCGCGGCCTGCGGCAAACGCGTCCGCCAATTCCCCATCTCCCGCACCGATCTGCGCTGGAGCTGATCGACACGAACGCGAAACACTTCCGAGGCCGCGCGGCAACGCGCGGCCTTTTTTTTCGCCCTACAGAAGTTCGCCCTGCCCGTCGCCCAGCGGCTTCACGCCGAGGAAACCTCCATATCGCTCAAGCCAATCGTCGAGCTTCTCCAAATAATAATCCGGATCATACGGCGCGGTCGCTATGTCGTAGAGCGAAAGCGCGCGGGCCCGCTGCCAGTCGCTCGTTTTGCCCTTCGCCTTCGCGGTGATGTAATACGACACGCGCTCGCCCATACGGGGACGCGGCGTCAGCTGCAAAGCGACTTCAGCGGACGCGCGCCGCGGCTTCTCGCCCTCGGCGATCAGTCGCTCATAGGCATCCGGCGCCTGATTCAGAGTTTCGCTCTTCGCGAGTTCAACCACTGGCACGCCGCGCACCGGGAGCCGCTTGCGATAATCTTCAATAAGCGCCACCGGTGATTCGGCCGAAGCGCCGACCAAGAACTTAATCATCTGGTCGCTGAGCGTCTTCAGAAACGGCTCCATGCCGCGCGAGCGCAACGCACTGCCCTTCAGCGTGATTTTCTTTCCGTCGTAGAGCGCGTAGTTCTTGGCCTTGTAGCACACCATGGCGGAGTAGCGCCCGTCGTATTCGAGTTCGATTCCGTCGGGCAGCGTCGGCGCGACGAGCGCAAGCAACGCCTCCGGCTTCGCAAAATAGCTTTCCGACGAGAGGTAGATTCCGTCCGTGTCGGCCTCGAGCAGCACGCACTCGTGCTTTCCAAATTCATCGATCAACTGCTGCAACAGCTCGCGGCCGCGTCGTGTGACTTCGGCGGCGAGTTCGCCATCGCCATAGCGCGCGGCCGAAAACCCCAGATAGCCGTAAAACGAGTTGATCAGAATTTTGAAATTTGCCTGCCGCGCCTGCGCCTCCGCTCGCTCCTCGGGCGCCGGCGCGCTGCGCGCGAGCAGCTTGTATTTCAGGCGATACTCGCGGAGCCGGCGCAAGAGCGGAATGAAGACGCCAAGCGAATCGCTCTTCGGATTTCGGCCGATGTTCAGCAGCAAGCTCGGATAAAGCGATGCCACGTCGAAATGCAGCACGTGCCGGAAGACGCCTTCTTGGAAACTTCGTGTGTAGCCGCCGTCGAACGGCGCGACCTCCTGCGACTGCGCCGGACACGACTGCCTCGCGTGGTAATACTCCTCAAGAAACAGCAGGTCGATTTTTGACGTCGCGCCGCGCAGCGTTGCCTCCTGCAGCAGCGTGGGAAAAGTCCGCGCCTGCTCAAAATACGTCGGCAACAACTGATCGGCCAGCCCGCGCGTTTCACGGAGATCATCCTCAAGGTAGGCGCAGAACCGCGCCCGATCGCTCTTGAAGACGTCCTGAATCTTCGAGCCCTCGATGTAAGTCCGCTCCGCGCTGGCTTCCTCCGTGATGCCAAAATGCACCGCGACATCCTTCAGCCCATACGACGTAAGCTCACGCGTTGTGATGTCGTAGAGTTGCACCAGCAGATACGTGTCGATCACCGCGCGCCCGGGCAGATCGCAGCGCGGAAAATCGATCCACCGCTCGGCGACCTTGAGGCGCGAGTTGCGAAACGCCGCGCGCTGCCCGAAGCGCCCCCACGCAACCGACACCTTCAACCGGCGGCACCGCTGCCGCAGGTAATCGAGATCAAATTTGAAGATGTTGTGTCCCTCGATCACATCCGGGTCGATCGCGGCAAGCGCGGTGTTGAATGACTCAAGGAGATTTCTCTCCGCGGCATCGGTCATCTCCTCAATCAGCAGCAGTTGGCTCTTTGCTCCGTTCCTCAAGCCGATCGCGAGGATGCGATCGGCGGGCCTCGCGGCGTCGGGAAATCCTCCGTCGGCCGACGTGGTCTCAATGTCGAGCTGGCAGCGCCGTAGTTGGGCGAAGCTCATCTCCTGAAAAAGCCGGCGGCGTGTTTGCAGTAGAAACTGGCTCTCCAACGGGCGAAGCACATCGGCGCCGCCCTCACCTTTCATGCTCTTCACAAATTCATCGAAGCGCCCCAGACTCTCCGCATGCACGAGCCGATCGAACGGCGCCTCACCGTTGAGTCGCTCCAGCGTGAGTCCGTGCAAGTTGGCATCCGCCGGCGTGTCCGTCAGCCACGCGAACGGCCGGAACTTTTCGCTCCGTTCCTCGCGTCCGCCCTCTGCGGTCGCCACGCTCGTGTGGACACTTCCGGTCTCGTCCACCCAGACGCCACAGAGCGAGCCGGTCATGAGACGAGCGCGCTTAGGAACTGAAGGGTTTCACGTAAACCATCGCCACCGCCGTGATCGCGAGCGCGAGTGCGACGAGCATGAGCAGGTTGGCCGCGTCGCGCTTGCGGTAGGCGACACCCGACAGCGCCGACAGCCCAAGCCAGCACACAAGCTTGATCGCGATCCAGGCGAAGAAATGGAAACTGTAGACGCCCTGCCAAAGGCGGACGCCGGTCAGGAGCACGAGCAGGCTCCCAATCCCCGTAATCATCAGCACGCGCTTGCGCGTCTCCGGTGCGCCAGCAAAGGCGAAAAACGTGTAGGCGAGCAGCACAAGCACCGAGGAGACGTGCAGGACGTGAAGCGTGTCGAGTTCGTGGGGATTCATGGGAAAGATTCGAAAGTTAAAGTGACACCCCGCCTGTGCCGTGCGCTCAAAGGCTCAAGACCTTTTTAGGTTAAGGTGGGCGCCTCCTCCGCAGCGTCTGCTTTCCGATGGACGGCCTAGCATCTTCCGCGACGGTTTCAGCTCCCGTAATAATTCTAAGGCAAAGAGCAGTTATTAAAACGCCTCGAACACTGCAGGGTGTCAGTGCCCACGGTAGGTCGCACCCGCCCGCCGTCAAACGCGAATCACGATTCCAAGATGCTCGAATCAAGATGCTGAATAATCAGCTCCTGCACCGTCGCCAGAAACAGATAACACGTGAACGCTTTACGAAGCGGCTCGTCGAGCGTGGTCATATCCACATCGCCGGTCTCAAGCGACTCGTCACCGAGCGGCTTCAGGTAGCGCTCGCGCAGCCGCAGCCGCACCGCGGCGCACGCGCGCACAATGCTTTCCGCGTTGTCTTCGTCGAAAGCAACCACGCCCTCGCGGAAAAACTCGTCGTCAAATAACCCAAGCAGCGCGTGCACGTCGTCGTTCTGCGCGCTGAGCAGTTCGCCCGTCCAAGCATCCGCGAACTCCGGATCGAGGTCGGTCAGCGCGAGCGGCGCGGCGAGATTCTTCTTCAACCCATCCGCCAGCTCCCGAATCACGTCGAGCAGCGGCGCGACAATCGGGAGCGCTAGTTTGACCTCAATGCGTTTCATCGGGTTCAAGGATCGCGGTGAGATGCCATTGTTGCAGCGTGAACGCATACGCCTCCGCCTTCTCGCGCAGCCCGCTCCACACGATCGATCGCCCCTGCTCGTGGACTTCGAGCATGTGTTTGCGCGCGGTCTGCTCGTCGAAGCCGAAGACCTTTTTGAACACGAGCACCACGTAGGACATGAGATTAACGGGATCGTTGAGCACGACGACACGCCAGACACCCTCCAGCCGCAACTCGGTGACGGCGTGGGTGGATGGTGACGTTTGCTCGTGCTCGTCCGACATGATGCGATCAGGCGTTTGCTTTGCTCTGCGCCTCGGCCACGGCGGCAGTGATGCGCGCCTCGATTTCGGCGAGCGGAACCTTGGCAACGTCTTTCGACGTGCGCCACTTCAGTTCGACGATCCCTTCCTTGAGGCCTTTGCCGCCAATCGTGAGCCGAAGCGGAACACCGACGAGATCGGCGTCCTTGAATTTCACGCCTGGCCGCTCGGCTCGATCATCGATCAACACGTCGGCGCCCGCGCGTTCGGCGGCGCCGGCCAGTTTCTTCGCGAGGTCCATCGCCTCCGGCAGCTGAGGATCCAGCACGCACACCAGCACGTGAAACGGTGCGCTGTTCCAAGGCCAGACGATGCCGTCCGCATCGTGACACTGCTCAATCACCGCTTGCAGCGTCCGGCCGACGCCGATCCCATAGCAGCCCATCACCATCGGATGCGACTGCTTCTGATCGTCGGTGAAAACGGCGCCGTATTTTTCGGAGTATTTGGTGCCGAGCTTGAAGATGTGCCCCACCTCAATGCCGCGCTTCACCTGCAGCGGTTGGCCCGACTTTACGTCCGGCTCGCCCGCGCGCACGCGCCGGAAGTCGCCGAATTTCGTGATCGCGAGATCGCGGACGACGTTGACGTGACGGAGGTGGAAACCGTCCTTGTTCGCGCCGGTCGTGCCGTTGCCGACGAGCCGGATGGCGTGATCGGCGAACACACCGACGAGCGCCGCCGCGTCCTTGATCGTGCCTTTGACCGCCCCGAGGCTGCCCGGTTTTGCGCCCATGACAGGCTCGATCTCATCCGGCGTCGCCGGACGAAACAGCGTGAAGCCCAGCGAGCCCAGCTTCGCCTCTTCGAGTTCATCGCAACCGCGCAGGATCACGGCGAACGGTTGGCCATCACCCATATAGATGAGCGTCTTGAACTGCTTGTCAGCCGCCACCGAGTAAGGCGCTGCCTCGAGCGCGGCGATCGTCACGACGCCCGGCGTGGCAAATTCCTCGAGCACGCCTTCCGGCGTCGCATCCCTCAAGTCGCCCGGCACAATCGCACTGGTGGCCTTTTCTCGATTAGCCGCGTAGCCGCTCGCCTCGTTGTAAATCACGTCATCGTCGCCGATTTCGGCGGGCACCATGAACTCGTGCGAAAAGCTTCCGCCCATCACGCCCGTGTCTGCCTCGACCGCGATCGCGTGGATGCCGATGCGTTTAAAGAACGCCTCGTAGGCCGCCTTCATCGCGAGGTAGCTCTTGATCGCATGATCGTCGTCCACGTCGAATGAGTAGGCGTCCATCATGACAAACTCCCGCGCGCGCATCAGCCCGTAGCGCGGACGGATCTCATTGCGGAATTTCGTGCCGATCTGGAAAAAATTCTTCGGCAGATCGCGATAGCTCGTAATCTCGGTCTTCACGAGCGGCGTGATCACTTCCTCGTGCGTCGGCCCGAGCACGAACTCCGGCTCTTTGCTCCGGCCGCGACCGGCACCAGCAGTATCGGTGCGAAACATGATTTCGCGCGCGGCTGCCCAGCGCGGACCTTGTTCCCAATTTTCCGCCGGGTGCATGTGCGGCATCGACAGCTCGATGCCACCGCCGCGCTCAATCTCCTCGCGACAAATCTGCGAGAGCTTCTGCATCACGCGCAGCCCGAGCGGCAGATAGGTGTAGAGCCCGCCACTCAACTTGCGCACGAGTCCCGCGCGCACGAGGAGCTTGTGCGAAGCGATCTCGGCGTCAGCCGGGCTTTCTTTCAATGTCGGGATAAAATACTGCGACCAGAATTTCATGAAGTCGGCCAACGAAACAGTCCCCGCTGGCCGGCGCAAATTTATTTGCGAGCGCGCGCCGGGCTCGAGTTAATCACCACCCATGTCCGCTGCACCGTCGTCCCGCAAACCCTGGCCCATGAAGTGGGTCGTCGTCGCGATCATCGCGGTCATCGTCCCCTATACCTTCCTGACCCTTTACTACCGGAAACCCGGCAAGGCGTTCGAGCCCTACCACGACATGCAGGACCGCGCGAATACCCTGCGCCTCCTCTCCGCCGGCTTTCAACGGGTCTCGCTCGCCGCCGCGCGCCCCGCCGATCCGATTCATGGCGCAACCGTCCCAACCACCTCCGCACCCGGCGGCGTGCCGGACGCGTTGCGCGCCACCCTCGTGATCACGCCGCTGCTTCCCGCCGAAATCCTCAGTGTCTCCGCCGCGCCGAGCACACCGGCAAACGCGTCCTACGCGATTCCGTTCACATGCACCGTTCCTGACAACAAAGAGCAGTTGGGCGGCGCCGAACTCTATCTTAAGGGCGACGAAGTTTGGATCACGCCGAATTTCGAGCGGCTCACCGGCGGGCTGATCGCCCGCAGTCGCGAGAATTTGATTCTGCTCACCGTGCCGCCCGCGACACTCAAGCCCGGTCATTACCGCGTGACCCTCGTCGGTCAGACCGCCTCGCGCACGTGGACACTGCAAGTGCATTGACGCGCCGCCGCGCATCGTCGACAACTGCGCGCCCAATCCATCGATGAGCAACGGCAACGGCCAACCCACTCCGCCTCTTGCGGCCACCGCGACGACGATCAAGCCCACGGACCTCCGCGGGATCCTGCAATACGTCCCGCGCTTTCGTGGTCAGATCTTCGTCATTGCGATCGATGGCGCGATCGTGGCCGATGAAAATTTTTCGAACCTCCTCGTCGACATCGCCGTCCTCCGGTCGCTCGCGATCAAAGTCGTGCTCGTCCACGGCATCGGGCTCCAAATCCAGGAACTTTCCACGACGCGCAACATCCCGATCACGAACACCGATGGTACCGGCGTGACCGACGCCGCCACGCTCGATCTCGCGATTCGCGCTTCGTCACGCGTCTCGCACGCGCTCGTCGAGGGCCTCACGCAAAACGGCCTGAAATGTGCGACCACGAATTCCGTGCGGGCGCTCCCGACCGGCATCATCCGTGGCGTCGATCAGCAGTTCACCGGCAAGGTCGAGCGCATCGACAAGGATTTCCTCGGTTCGCTCATTGAACAGCAGATCGTGCCCGTGCTCTCGCCGATCGGTTTCGGCCCCGACGGTCGCTCGCTGCGCGTGAACTCGGATCTCCTTGCCGCCGAACTCGCGGAGGCGTTGCGCGCCACCAAGATCATTTATCTCGCCCCGCAACTCGGCCTCGAAATCGACGGCAAGGTGCGCCGCGAAATCTCGATCGATGCGCTGAAAAAGGTCCTCGCCGATCACCCCGATCAGCTCGCCGATGCCAGCCGCAGCAAAGCCGAAAACGCCATCAAGGCGATCGAAACAGGGACGCCGCGCGTGCACATCCTCGATGGCCGCGTCTTCGACGGCCTGCTCAACGAAATTTTCTCCAACGACGGCGTGGGCTCACTCGTCTACGGCAACGATTACCAGCAAATCCGCCAGGCGCGGAAGGGCGACGTGCGCCTAATCTACAATCTCACGCGCAGCGCCGTCCGGCGCGAAGAACTCATCCATCGCACGCAGCAAGCGATCGAAAAGAACATCGATCAGTTCTTCGTGTTTGAGGTGGACGAGAACATCATCGCAGTCGTCACGCTCTACTTTTATCCGGACAAGCCGCTACTCGCAGAGGTCGGCTCGCTTTACGTCATGCCGTTTTACCACAACCGCGGCATCGGTAAGAAGATGGTCGAATACGCCTGCATGCAGGCCACGGAGCGCGGCGTGAAAACTATTATCGCGCTATCGACGCAGAGCTTCGGCTTTTTCTCGAACGTCATGCAGTTCGAGGAGACGACGAAGGAAATTCTCCCCGAAGCGCGGCTAAAACTCTACGATGAGAGTGGCCGCAATGCGAAGGTGTTGGTGAAACAACTCGGCTGACGCGGGGTCGCAGTTGGGCGCCATGCCCCGCTGCGCTGCCTCCGCCGCCCTGGTTTTTGCGCTAATCGCTCTGAGCGCTGAAGCGGAAGAAGCGAGCGCCGCACCGAAGAGCGCGCTGCGACAGTTCATGCGCGACACAGCTAAATCGAAAATCAACGACGCTAAGCCCGAAGAGCTCACGCCACCGCAAACGGCTCCCACCAACGCAGAACCGCTAAGGATGGCTCCGTTCGTCGTAGAGGAGAAGCGGGCACGGAAGCTCGTCGGGATTGAAGAGGAAATGCGAAAGCAAAACGGACTGGAGTCGCACGCACTCTACCACACTGAATTTAAGGGAAAAGTTAGGCTGGAGATCGGCCTGGCTCCGGAGCCAGGCGGCAAAGGCGGGGGCTTTTCCTTACCTTTGCTACGGCTCTCCTGGTAGCGAGCACTCCCGAGTTCAGCCCTTCACTTCCACCACCACCTGCACCTCGACGGTCGTGCCGCGGGGCAGGCCGTTGGTCGCGACGGCGGCGCGGGCGTGTTTGCCGGCTTCGCCGAAAACTTTCACCAGCAGATCGCTCGCGCCGTTGATCACCGCGGGGCTGTCGCTGAAACCGTCGACCGCGTTGACGAAGCCGTTGACCATCACGACGCGCGTCACCTGATCCAGCGAGCCGACGGCGGCCTTGATGTTGGCAAGCGTATTGAGGATGCAGATTTCGGCGGCTTTTTTCGCGGTTTCGATCGTCTGCTCCTTGCCGACCTGGCCGACATGCGTCTGCTGGCCGTTGAACACCGCTATCGTCCCGGCGCAGAAGAGCAGGTTGCCCGTGCGCACGGTAGGCACGTAGCTGCCGGCAGCGGCGGGCGGATTCGGGAGCGTGAGGCCGAGGGCGGCGAGTTGGGCTTCGGGATTCATGGGGAAAGTAAAAACGACAATGTTCGCAAAAGACACGCGCGAAAATTTTACCGCTGCGCTGGAGGCAAAAATTCCGTCGTGGCCACGTCGCGCACGCCGATTGGTGCGTCGAGCAACTTCAGGTCGAGCAGAACGTCGAGTTGCTCGGATAGGCGCGTGAGGGAAATCTGCCCGACATCCTCCCCGCGCACTGCGTCGCCCGCCACGAGTCCGCGCAAAATTATTTCGCTCCGGGAGAACGCAAGTTGCTCGGGCGTCATCTGTGGGTTGCGCTTGAGGATGAGCGCGTGGGCCGGCGTCGGATCGCCGGACAGGTAGTCACGCCATCCGCGGATCGACGCGGCGATGAATGCGCGCACGACACGTGGCTCGAGTCGCGCGAGTTCGCGCCGGCAAAAGACCGCATGATAGACGTCGTAGCCCGCATCCGCGAGCGGCAGCGTGCGCACAGCGGCACCGTGTTGTTGCGCGAAAAACGGCTCGTTCGTCATAAGGCACTGCTGGATCGCGTTGGGATCTGCCAGAAAGCTGGCGAGACCGTAGGTGTTTGGCTTCAGGTTGAACTTCAGAACATATTTTTTTTGCAGAAACGGAATCCAGTTCATGCTCAGCGAGGCCGTGATCGTACGACCCTGCAGATCCTTGAACGTCTTCACCGGGCTGTCCGTGTGCACCATCAACGCCTGCGGATCGTGTTGAAACGTCGCGGCGACGATCACGAGGGGCATGCCGCGGCTCGCCGCCACCATGAGGTCGTCGCTGCGGTTCATGCCAAAGTCCGCGTCGCCTTTCGCGACGGGCAGCTTGATGCCGACGGCGTTACCGCCTGGGCGGATTTCGACCGACAAACCGGCCTCGCGATAAAAACCTTTCGCGAGCGCCTGATAATACCCGCCCTGCTCCGCCTGGGGAAACCAGTCGCTCTGAAACACCACCCGGCGAAGGGCGGGCGCTGCCGTCGTCGGCGATTCAGCCGGCTTCGTCCGCGAGCAACCCGCCGCGCAAGACACGGCGAGCACAGCGGCGAGCGTGGCGAAACGAAGATTCACGCCGCAGCTAGAATCATTTTCCCGCCGGCGCGCGAGCTTCATCCGCCGGGGTTGCGTCATAGCGTCGCGCGCGCCAGCGTCCGCCCATGAATTTTGGCGAATGGCGCCAGCTCTCTCCATCCGCGGCGGCGCGCGAACTCCACGCGCGCATCCAGACGCGCCTTTCTCTCAGCCAGCAACGCGCGGTAATCGCCTGGCTGGAATCCGAAGACGGACTCGCCGCACGCCTCGCCGCCGCTCCGGTCGCTGCACCGCTCGCCGGCGTGCCCTATTTCGCTAAGGACCTTTTTGATGTCGCGGGCGTGCCAACGTTCGCAGGATCAACCTTTCTTCCGGAGGTTCGGCCCACCCCGAAACTCGATTCGACACTCGTCGCGGCGCTACGTGCGAAGGGTGCCGCACTCGCGGGCAAAACCCAGCTCCACGAGTTCGCCTACGGCATCACCGGCGAAAATCCGCACTACGGCGACTGCGAGCACCCACGCTTTCCCGGCCGCACCACGGGTGGATCGAGCAGCGGCTCCGCGGCGATTGTCGCCGCCGGAATCGCGCCGCTCGCGCTCGCCTCCGACACCGGAGGATCAGTGCGCGTGCCGGCGGCATTTTGCGGGCTTTACGGCTTCCGCCTGACCCCGCGTGACCGCTGGATTAGCGATGCGTTTCCGCTCTCGCCAAGTTGCGACACCGCCGGCTGGTTCACCACCAACGCCGCCGATCTGCGCGAAACCATTGGCGCGCTCGTGGGCCTGCGCACCAGCGGGCGCAAGCCGCACGGCTGCTATCTAGCCCTGCCCGATCTCGATCCTGACGTCGCCATTGCCTGCGTCGCGGCCGCGGAAAAAATCGCCCCAGCCGCCGAGCCGATCGTGCAAAGCGATTTGCTGCACGCGTTCGCTCCGGCACTCGAAGCCTACAACGTCCTCGTCGCGCGCGAAGCGTGGGAGGTGCACCTGCCGTGGGCGGATCGTTTCCGCGATCGCTACGACCCCGCCGTGTGGCAGCGCCTCAGTCGCGTGCACACGCTCACCACTGGTCAGATCGATGCGGCGGAGATTGCTCTCACGGTGTTGCGGCTGCGCTGGACACAATTTTTCCTGACTTACGATTTTCTCGTGATGCCCGCGACACCCTGCCCCGCGCTGACCAAGGCCGAATGCACGCTCGCCAACCGCAGCCGCCTGCTCGCGCTCACCACGCCGGTGAGTCTCGCCGGTTTGCCCGTGCTGAGTGTGCCGGTGCCGTTACCGTCGGGGCTATCGACGGGACTGCAGATCGTGGTGAACCATCCGCAAAGCCCGGCCGTCAACTGGGCGTTGCAGCAATTCAGCCCATGAACAGCCGCGCCGCGTTACCGCCGAGCACCGCGTCGCCCGCACCAGCGGCCCGCGCTTCGGCGAGGAAGCGCGCCATCTCGGCTTGAGCTTCCGATTTGGGGTAGAGATTCAGAGGAAAATCCGATCCGAACAGCACGTGGTCCGCAGGCACGGCCGCGAGAAAACGACTCCAGATTTCCGGCTCATACATCAATGGCGAAGCGGCGGTGTCGTAGAAAACGTTCTTCAGTTCTCGGACCGCCGGCTCGCGGAGTGGCAGCAGCCCGCCCCAGTGTGCGAGAATGAAGTTTACCTTCGGAAACACCCGCGCGAGCGCCACGAACTCAGTCAGCGGCGTGGCGACGCGCCCCGGAAAATCGCGCCCCTCGGGATCCGTGACGTGGAGGTTGACCGGCAGCTTCCAGTCCGAGGCGAGCGTGAGCACATCGTGAAATCCCGCGTCATCCATCGCGTAACCCTGCGCGTGCGGCGAGAGTTCACCCAGTCCAATCAAGCCATCGTCGCGCGACCGGTGCATTTCTTGGAGCGTCGGGACGTGCCCGGCCAGCGGATTGATCGCGGCAAACGCCGTCAGCCGATCCGGATGGGCGCGGACGCACTGACCCAAAAAACGATTTTGCCGGGAGCAGGTGGCGGGCTTCTCCCAATACCAGCCGAGCAGGACGGCCCGGCCAACGCCGGCCCGATCCATTTCGCGCAGGAGTTCGTCCACACTCGGAAAGCTCTGCACGGGCCGTCCGTCTGTGCGGAGCCGCGTGCAGAGCGCGGCGAAACGCGGCTCGCCATTCGTGGCGGCCCAGCCCGCGGGGTCGCGGTTCACTTCGGGTGGATAAAGGTGGACGTGGCTATCGATGATCATTGCGATGGAAAAGATGAAGATTGTCGCAGGCTCCCGCCCGGCACAAGCCGTGCTTAGATTATGCCACGCTCTTCCGCCGATGTTTTTCCGAACTCTTCTGCGATTCAGTCTCACCTTTTCGCTCGGCTTGGTCGCCCACGCTGAAATCCTCAAGCCACGCGTCGTCATCGTGGCCATGTTCGAGGTCGGAGCTGACACCGGGGACAAACCCGGCGAACTCCAATACTGGGTCGAACGCGAACATCTCGATCGCGTCATCCCGCTGCCCGCTGCCTACCACGGCGTCCGCGCGAACGCCGACGGTAGCGTCATCGCCGTGCTGACCGGCGGCGGCAACACCAATGCCACCGCGACCCTCATGGCCCTCGGCCTCGATCCGCAGTTCGACTTGCGGCAATCGTATTTTCTCGTCGCCGGTATCGCTGGCATCGATCCGGCCGACGGTTCGATTGGCTCCGCCGTGTGGGCGGACTACGTCGTCGACGGCGACCTCGCCCATGAAATCGATGCCCGGGAAATTCCGGCCGATTGGCCGACCGGCTACGTGCCGCTCGGAAAAAAGACGCCCTACGAACAGCCTCCGCTTGCCGCCGACTACGCGGCGGGACAGTTCTACAAGCTCAACCCCGACCTGCTGCACTGGGCCTTCGCGCTGACGAAAGACACGCCGCTCGACGACAACCCGCAGATGAAAGCCCGCCGGGCTGCCTATGCCGGATTTCCCAAAGCCCAACAGCCGCCGACCGTCATGGTTGGCGCAAATCTCGCCGCATCGACTTACTGGCATGGGAAATTGATGAACCGCTGGGCCAATGACTGGGTAAATTACTACACGCGCGGCCAAGGCAACTACGTCACAACCGCGATGGAAGACAGCGGCACGCTCCGCGCGCTGACCAATCTTGACCGCGCCAGCAAGGTCGACGCCCAACGCGTGCTCGTGCTCCGCACCGCAAGCAATTACGACATGCAATGGCCCGGTGGCACGGCCTCCGACAGCATGAGCGGCGAAAGCCTTGGCGTTTACAGCGCCTACCTGCCCGCGCTCGAAGCCGCGCACCGGGTCGGCAGCCGCGTCGTCCACGAACTCGCCGAGCACTGGGATCGCTACGCGTTGGCGCTGCCGGGCACCGCGGCAAAGTAGATCGCTGAATTTCTCCTCACCTTACCCGCCCCCATGCTCCAGCGTATTTTCAAACTCGACGAAAATCACACAACGATCGGCCGCGAACTGCAGGCCGGGCTCACCACCTTCGCGGCGATGGCCTACATCCTCGCCGTCAATCCCGCGATCCTCGCCAACACCGGGATGGACAAGGGCGCACTCGTCACCGTCACCGCGATCACCGCGGCGATCGCGACGACGCTGATGGCTCTGCTCACCAACTATCCGATCGCGCTCGCGCCGGGCATGGGCATCAACGCGTTTTTCACCTTCACGATCGTGCTCGGCCGCGGCGTGCCGTGGTCGGAGGCGCTCGGCATGGTGTTCGTCAACGGCTGCGTTTTTCTCGCACTCTCCGTGACCGGGGTCCGGGAAAAAATCATCGCCGCAATCCCTCATCATTTAAAGATCGCCGTGACCTGCGGCATCGGGCTGTTCATCGCCTTCATCGGCCTGAAGAACGGCGGAATCATCGTGAAGAATGATGCGACCTTCGTGTCGCACGGTGATTTCTCCTCCGGGCCGGTCGCGCTGTGCCTAGTGGGCATCGCGCTCACGGCCATCCTCGTCGCACGGAAAGTTCCCGGGGCGATCGTCGTGAGCATCGCGGCGATCACGCTGATTGGGCTCGTCGTGCCGGCGGGTGGCGGCGCACGCGTGACGGCACTACCGGCCAGCCTTTTCTCGGCACCCGCCTCGCCCGCTCCGGTGTTCCTCAAACTCACGTTTCAATTTCTCACCAACTCGAATGCCATCTTCATGGCGCTTCCGCTCATTCTCACGCTGCTGCTCGTGGATATGTTCGACAACATCGGCACCTTGTGCGGCATCAGCGTCCGACTCGGGATCATGCGCCCCGATGGCACCATCCCCAGAGCGGGGCGCGCCCTGCTCGCCGACTCGACCGCGACGATCATCAGCGCGTTGTGCGGAACATCGACGGTCGTCAGCTACATTGAATCGGCGTCCGGCGTCGAGGCGGGCGGCCGAACCGGCCTCACCACAGTCACGACCTCGATCCTCATGCTTCTCGCGCTGTTTCTCACCCCGCTCATCCTCATCATTCCCTCTGCGGCTACCTCCCCCGCGCTCGTGATCGTCGGCGTCTTCATGATGCAATCGATCGCTGAAATCGACATGAAGGACTTCAGAACGGCCGTGCCCGTGGTGCTGACGATCATCGGAATCCCGCTTACCTTCAGCATCGCCGAGGGCATCGGATTGGGAATCATCTCCGCCTCGCTGCTGGCGCTCGGACTAGGCGAATCACGGCGAATGACGGGCCTTGGCTACGGAGTGGCCGTGGTGTTCTTTCTGGAATTTTTCAAGATCTGGCCGTTCAAGTGAGCCGAGACAGGATATTCGTTTTCTTACTGGAACTGCATCGCACAGATTAACCGCTATGTTTTGAGGTTCGCATGGGGTTTTAAACAATGCGCCGCGTCGGACTGTACCCCCTCGTCGAGCCAAGCCCACGCCGATAGAAGTTTTAGCGAGCGCTCATCGAAGCAATGATATCGAACGGCCGGACACCTACTCGGGCACGACGTAGAGTTCGATGAGGGCCGTGCCGGTCGTGTTGCCGACGCCGCTCACGACGGCCGAATAGGCGCCGGGAGAGAGAGTCGCGAGGATCACTGCATCGCGGCTGCCGCTCGGCAGCACAAACGCTCCGACCGCGCTGGCAGTCGCGGCGATCTCGTTCACATTCGGCGCACTCGACCAGTTGTCGTTCGCAGCGATAATCGTGCTGCCACGGTAGAGCGTCAGGGCGGGATCGGCGATCGCGTCAATGACACCAAACGAACCCAGCGTCGGCCCGATCGCACGAATCAAGAGCCGCAACGTACCGCTCCCACCTATCACAAAACCGGGAATGAGAACGTTGTCGCCGGTGCCCACATAAGCGCGTGTTGAGGCATTGAGCACTGCGGCCGTGGTCGCCGTCGAGGCATCATAAACCTCAAGCAGCGCTACTCCGCTTCCCCCGTCGGGGGCCGTGAGCGGCGCGGTGTAGGCACCCGGCGCGAGTGCGGTGACGAGCGCGGCGTCTTTGCTGCCGGGTATGAGCGCGAACGCTCCGGTCGCAGTCATCGTGGCAGCATCGGCCGCGAGCCAGTTGTCATTTGTCGCGATCGTTGTGCTGCCGCTGAAGAGTGAAAGTTTCGGATCGGCGAGCGTGCCGCTCAAACCGAACAAGCCGAGAGAAGGGCCAACCGCGCGAATCAACATTGATCGGTTCGCGCTGCCACTCAGCACGAATCCGGGAATCGGTGTGCCGGCCACGCCGCCGACGAGCACCCGCGTAGCGACGTTGATCAGCCGCGCAGTGCCCGTCGTGCCGGGATCGTTGGTGGCGGCAACCGGGCCGCGGACTGCAAACACCGGATAATTCGACGCCATCACCTCGTAGCTGATGAGGCCTTGGGCGTTGCGCGTCGGGCCGTTGGCAGCGGGCACGGAGTTATTGACGCCGAACTCGACGAGCCACGCTTGGGTGGCGGTCGCGTTTCCGCTGGGCCGTAAGACAGTCGAGGTCCAATACGCCGTCGCGGGCGTAGTCGCGGTCGGGAAGAGCACGCGGTTGAGCGGAGCCAGCGCGCCGTTTTGGGTCGAGGCAGTCGCGAGCGTGAAATCCACGAGCGTTTGCAGTTCCTTGACGTTCGGCAGCCGCCAGTCGGCGTAGCCGGCGAGTGTGAGATTTTCAGCGTAGTCGAGCGCAGCGGTCCACGAACGCGCGGGCGCGGGCACCTGCGTCCACATCAAGCCGGTATCGAGATCGGTGATCGTGCCGTCGAGGTTGTTGAGATAGTTGTGGCCGTTAGTGGGCTTGGTGCCGCGGACATAACGCGCACTGTAGCGGAACGTGCCGCCGGCACTGAGCGTTTCGCTCTTTGGCTTCGGGCCCATGCCGCCACCAGCGTTGACGCACCAAACTTTCGTCGCGTCGCTGCCGTAGATGTCACTCGACCACCAGTATTCGGCGGCACCGGCGGGATTGCTCGGAAAATATTTCGTGTCGAGGGCAGCGGGGTTGCCGTTGTTGTGGTTCATGATCGAGAACAACTCGGTCGGCGTCGGCAGCCGCCAGTCGGTGTAGGCGCCGGTGGCGATCGCCGCCGCGCGACTGACGGCGGTGTCCCACGTCGACTCGCCGTTGTCGGTCTTCTGCCACATGAGACCGGTGACGTTGTCTGTGATCGTGCCGTCATTGTTGTCGGTGAAACTCTGTGGGTTGATGGTGTAGTCGGCATCCTGGCCTAACGTCGTGCCGGCTTTGATCGTCTGGCTGGTGTCGGGCAGCTTCAGCAGGCTCGGAGCGGCCATGCCATAGGTGGTGAGGCGATTGCCAGAGTTGTTATACGTCGTCGTGGTCGCGGAAATCGTGGGAAGGCGCCACGTGACGGTGACCGTCTTGGGGTTGGCGTTGCGATTGAGGCGCCAGCACTCGTCGTAGTTGGAGTTTCCGATTTGCACGCGCATGAGAAACTGATCCGCGGACGGCGTGCCGGTTGTCGATTCGGACAGGTTGCCCGCGGCATCAGTGTCGAGTGCGACGGGATTTTTGAACGCGACGATCTTCGCGCCGTTAACCGGTTGGGCGGTGTAACCGCCGGTGCCGGATTGCCGGATCGAAGCGACCTCGGGCTGGCCGTCGACCTGGCCGCCGTAGTTGACGACCGTGCCGTGAAAGGCCGTCGGCAAATACGGATTTTGCGGCCCCGTCGCGGCGCTGCCGATCGCGTGATAGTGGTAGCTCCAGGTGCCATGCGAATGACCGCCCTCGGTGTCGAGGGCGAGCCGCGCCGATCCGTCGGGCTCCGTGTAGCCGTAGATTGGGTAGCCGTCCAAGGCCCACGCGATCGGCTTGTCGATGCCCGTCACCGCCTGAAGATGCACGGGAGCGATGTGGTAGTGGTAGTCGTCCGCGAGTCCGCAGTGCCCGCCGAATTCATCAAGTTCGCCGATCTCGTAGGAAACACGGCCGGTGTTGTTGCGCGGATTAAAAATCGCGATGCCGTCGGCTGCGATCGCGATCGCGCCGCGCTGGAAATTTCCCACGGAGATCGGAATCGGCGAGATCGACGGCACGGGCACGAGCGGAAGGCGCCACACGTTGGGTTTGCCGAAACCGATCGAGGCGTTGTCCTTTTCGGGATTGGTAGTCGCGGCGAAGTAGGACGTGGGCAGCGGAAACTGCTGCTGCCATGAGGTGATGCCGACCATCGGCGTCGGCACCAAAGCGGGATTAGGCACGTTGTCCGATTCGACATAGAATGTAGTCGTGTCCCAATAAAACCGCACGCGCGGCTCCATGGTGCCAAACGAAGCGGCCATGGTCGCGCCGTTGCCGGCGGGCGCCAAGGCGGCGATTGGTTTGAGGGCCGCTTGGGCGGATTGAGCCGCTTCGTATTCGGCGATCATGGCGTCGAGCGCCGGGCTCCCGTGGGAGCCAGTGTGCGCCTGTGCCGTCAGGCCGAACAACCCGATGGTGAGCACCATCGACCAGTGCGCGCCGGGGCTGCGACAAAAATCCCCGGCCGGGTGGAAGTTGGTTTGCTTCACGTGGAAATGGAATGACGCAGCCGGATCGTTGGCTGATCGCTCAGCGCCTTTCGCACGCTCTGGCGCAGTTGCAGCCGCAGGCGGTGGAGCCGCAATTTAATCGCACCGATCGTCAATCCCTCGCGGCGCGAGATCTGGGCGTAGGAGTCGCCCTCGATCAGGCGATCGAGGACGCGCCGGCTGATGGCGTCGCAATCACGCACCGCAATTCTCAGAGCTTCGTGAATTTCCCAGCTCCGGTCGTCGGTTGCCACGGTTTCTCTCTCAAACAGTTCGGACTCATCGCGGACGAGGACGGGGCGGCAGCGTGAGCGCCGCAACTGATCGAGTGCGGTGTTGCGGGCCATGGAGAACAACCAGTACTCAAACCGCGCCGGGTCGCGCAGGCTAGAGAAGCGGAGCACCAGCTTGATCGCGACGGTCTGCATGACGTCCTTCACGGTCTCCTCGTCGCGGACGATCGGGCGCACAAATCCAGCGACCCGCCGCTCGTAAAGTCGGATGATCTTTCCCTGGGCGTCCACATCGCCCCGCCGCGCACGAACGATGAGGCACTGCAGGTCCGTTTCGCAGGAAGTTTCGGGCGGATGGCTGGGGCCCGCCGGGCCGGCAAAGCGCCCTTCAATATCGAAATTCATGGCGAGGAAACCTCGTAGATTTCAACGAGGCCGACGCCCGTCGTATTCCCGACACCGCTGACTTGCGCGCTGTAGGTACCCGGCGGCAACGTGACCAGCATCGCGGCGTCGCGCGAATTCGCGGGCAGGGCGAACGCGCCCACGGCGCTCGCTGCGCTCGCGATTTGGGCGGCATTGGCGGCGGTGCTCCAGTTGTCGTTTTGCTGAAGCGGGGAGCTGACGCCCTGTTGGAACAGCGCGAGCTGCGGGTCGGCAAGGACACCGGGCACGCCGAATGCAGCGAGCGTCGGTCCGACTCCGCGGATGAGCAGTTGCTTCGGTGCCGTGCCCAGCACGACGAAGCCCGCGATCAACACCGCGCCACCCGTGCCGACCTGCGTGCGGGCGGAGACATTGATGAAACGCGCAGATGTTGCGGAACTGCTCGCATCGTAGGCTTCGATCAGCGCGGTGCCCGCTGCGGCGTTCTTGCCCGAGACCTGCGCGGTGTAGGCGCCGGGCGACAGTGACGAGAGTAGCGCGGCGTCGCGGCCCCCGGCGGGAAACGCGAACGCGCCGACTTGCGCGGCCGCGGCCAAAATCTGCGTGACGTTGTTCGCGGCACCCCAGTCGTCGTTTGAGGCCAGCACGGCGTTGTTCGATGACCAGAGCGTGAGAACCGGATCAGCAAGCGTGCCGGTGACGCCGAACGCGTTCAGGGCGGGCCCGGAGCCGCGTAACAGCACGGACAGCGGATCGCCGGAACTGACAACGAAGCCCGCAATCAGGGCGGCGTTGTCACCGCCTGCGGTCGATCGGACGGAGAGATTGACGAGGCGGCTCGTGCCCGTGGCGGAGGCAGCCGCGTTGATCGTGTAGCGATGCTGGACTGCGCCGTTTCCGATGCCCGCGCGGGTGTCGGTGGCGTTGACCCCACGGACATATTCCACCGTGGCTTGCGTCGGCGCGACCGTGACGCGCACGTGACCCGAGCTGGGATACATCACGCCGGTGCGGTAGCCGTAGGGCACAGCCGATGTGATGTTCTGATTGGTGCGGCTGGGTTGCGGCACTTCCTGATAGACGAGTTGCGAGGCGCCGTTGGCGTCGAGCAAGTCCTGCTTTATGTAGAGGTGATCGTGGCCGTGGAAGACGGCGCTCACCTTGTTGGCGAGCAGCAGGTCCTGGATCGGCATCGCCCAGCCGGGGCGCTGGCTGGCGAAGCCGTTGGTGTCGTCGAGATTCTTGCCGCCCCATTCGAAATAGGGTGCAAACTCCACGCCCCCTCGGGCGAGTGCATCGAAGCTACCTCCGACGAGGTGATGCATGAAGATGAATTTGAAGGTGGCCTTGCTCTGCGAGAGCGTTCGCGTGAGCCAGTCGTATTGCGCCTTGCCGAGCGTCCACGCCCATGGGTCGTTGGACTTTTTTACCGTCTGGTTGCTATACCAGAACGGATCGAGCGCAATGAAGAGGGCGTTGCCCCATTCGAACGAATAGTAGGCGTCGCGCACCGCGGTCGTATAGGGATCGGTTGCGGTGCTGCCGGAGTAAAAGGTGCCGGGTACGGGACACGGGAAATAGAGTTGGCGCATTTGGGTGCCCCACACGGCGGGATTGGCCTGCGGAGTCGTCGCGCTGAGCAGCCAGCCCAGCTCTGGGTCATGGTTGCCGCTGACGAGAAAGAGCGGAACGGACGCGCCGATTTGCGCAAAGCCGGTCGCGCGCACGACCTGCCGGCTTTTGGTGATATCGGAGAGCGCGAGCGTGTTGGTCTTCTCGTCCATGAACGTGTCGCCGAGGTCGATCAGGAAGTCGGGTTTGTCCGCGACGACGTTCGCCAACGTTGTCGTCCAGGCGGGCGGCTCGTTGTCTTGGTAGTGCGGGTCGGCCTCGATATCGAACGTGAAGGTTTTTCCGACGGCGCGCTGCGTTGAGAAACTCGCCTCCGGTGCGTTGGAGAACGCCGTCGTGCCGGCGGTCCGGTGGCGCACGCGATAAAAATACGACGTGTCGGGCTGCAAGCCCGCGAGCGTAACCACAGTAGGTGCACCGGCCGGCAAGGTCGTGAGTGCCGACTGGTTCGCGTAGGTGCCCGACTGCGTGCCGTAATCGACGATGATTTCGCGGGAGTCCGTTGAAAGCAGACTGACCGCGATCGAGCGATCTGTGGGACGGCCGAGCAGAACGTCGAAAGGCAGCGGATTCACATACTGGGCGCGGAGGGATAGGCTCAACGCGCCAAGAACGATGAAGGGTAAGGGTGAGCGGAGGTTCATGCGAAAAAATCTCACGGCACCTCGTAAATCTCCACGAGGGCTACACCAGTGCCGCCGCCAACGCCGCTAACCTGTGCAGTGTAGGAGCCCGGATCGAGCGTCATGAGAATCGCGGAGTCGGGAGAGTTAGCCGGAATGGAAAACGCGCCGACTTGTGCAGCAGTGAGGCCGATTTGCGCGGCGTTGGGTGCCGTGAGCCAGCCGATGTTCTGTTGCAACTGGGCGGAGTCGCTGGAGCGGTAGAGCGAAAGCTGGGGTGCGGCGAGCACGCCGGTAACTCCGAACTGCGTCAGCCCGGGGCCGATCCCGCGGACCAGCACGGTTTTCGGCGCATCACCCTTGATCGTGAATCCTGCGATGAGGATGGAGGCGCCCGTGCCGACAAAGGTGCGGGCGGACATGTTGATGAAGCGCGCCGCAGTCGCCTGGGTGGAGGCATCGTAGGCCTCCATGAGCGCGATGCCCGTGGCGGCGCCCTTGCCGCTGATGACGGCAGAGTAGTTGCCGGCGGAAAGATTGGCGAGGATCGCGGAGTCGAGGGCGCCTTTCGCCAGTGCGAACGCGCCGACCTGCGCCGCCGTCGCGGCAGTCTGGTTCGAATTGGTCCCCTTGTCCCAGTCGTCGTTCGTTGCGACCGCGTTGCCCTTGCCATCATCCAGCGTGAGCACCGGGTCGGGCAGAACGCCGGTGACGCCAAACTGCGTGAGCCCAGGACCGACGCCCCGCACCAGCACCGCCAAGGGATCGCCCGGCCCGATCACGGCACCGACAATCAAGGTGCTGTTTCCCGTGCCGGCGGTTGACCGAACGGACATGTTCGAGAGGCGGCTGGTGCCGAGCGCGAGCGTCGCCGGGGCCGAGAGTACGCTGCCGGCTGAAGTCGAAACGAAGACGGTGTAGCTGCCGGCATCGGTTGTTTGCGCTTTTGCGATCCCGAGGACCGCCGTCGTCGCACCGGGAATATCACTGCCGTTGAATTTCCATTGATAGCTGAGCGGAAGTGAAGCGCTGGCGCTGACGCTGAAGGTCACCGCGGATCCCAGGGAAACGGTCTGGGAGTTGGGCTGCGTGGCGATCGATGGCGTCGGGCTCTGGGCGGCGCCGGCGATGTAGCTGAAAGCCACCGTGCCGTTGACGCGCGTGGGACTTTCATCCGCGGGCGGATAAGTGCGGACGTAATCAACCTTCACGCCGCTCGGCCCGACCGTGACGCGCGCATAACCAGAATTGGGAAACCGCTCGCCCGTCGCGTAGGCATCGGAATTGAACAGCGAGTAGTTCGGATCAGCCGGGTTACCTAGCGCCTGGTAGGTCACGCCGTCGAGTTGCTGGTGAACAAAAATATGATCGTGGCCCTGAAAGAAAATCGTGACGTGATTCGCGGCCATCAACTGGTGGATCGGCAGGGCCCACGTCGGGCGGTTCTGCGCGAAGCCAGCTGTGCCGTTGGCGTTTTGACCGCCCCATTCGTATTTCAGCGCCACGTCGACGCCACCACGCTGCGTGCCCATGACGTGGTGGGCGAAGACGAATTTATACTTCGCCTTGCTCTGTTCGAGCGTGGTTTTCAGCCAGTTGTATTGCAGGTCGCCGTGGGTGACTTGCCAGATGTCGGGTCGCTTCGTGACGCTTCCCGTGCTGTCGAAGAGGTTCGTGTCAACGCACACTGGCGAGCCCCAATAGGGATCGAGGGTTACGAACAGGGCGTCGCCCCAGGTAAACGCAAAAAAATTCCGGAGCAGCCCGATGTAAGGAATCTGCTCGGTGTTGCCCGAGTAGAAATTGTCGGGCGCGGGCTGCGCGTAGTATGAGTTGCGGGCATTCTGCGCCCAGACGGCCACATTATTCGGGGTGCCATCCAGCAGATACCGCGCGGCATTCTCGTGGTTGCCGTTGACGAGAAAGACCGGGATCGTGCGGCCGATCAGATCGAGGTAGGGGCGCTGGATGAGGTAGCGGTTGACGACCTGATCCTGCGTAATCGCGGAAGGATTGCTGGGATTAATCGTGTCGGTGCTGAAGTCGTCGCCGAGCGTCAGGTAGAAGTCCGGCGACGAGGCGTCCGCGGCGACCGTCTGGAGCGTGCGTGTGTAGTAGGCGGAGTTGAACATGTTGTTCACACGCTCCGGGTGCGAATCGCCCTGCACGCAAAAGGTGAACGTGCTGCCCGGCGGGCGCTGCGTCATGAACGAATACTCCGGCGTCGCATCGAACGTCGCCGCCCCCGGCGCCTGAAACCGCAGTCGGTAATAGTAGCGTGTGTTCGGCTTGAGCGCGGCAATGGTCTGCTCCTGCGGGACGTTGGCGGCGAGGTTGGCCGTCGCCGTCTGGGCGGTATAGCTCCCTGAAGTTGCGCCATATTCGAGATAGAACGTGAGCGCCGTGGGCGCCAGCACGTTGGCCGCAATAGTGACATCTGTGGGACGACCCAGCACGAGCGAGCCGGCGAACGTGGCGGCATGTGCGGTGGAAATTAACCAGGCGCAGCTACAGATGAGAATCAGGCGCGGGAAACGCATGGTCGAAGATACCGCTGGTTGATTAACAAAACCCGCGTTCTCCGATTAAAAATAGTTAATCAAGTTTTCCGTTGTGCGACGTTTGTGCCGGCCGCCGGCAGGCGCGCAACTTTTGACTATGGCCGAACAAACCCAGACCAGAAGGTGTCGGCGTCCCGGACGGGGATTTTGATGCGACCTGTTCATGGCCGGGCTTACCGCACGCCGCCACTGCGCCCATGCGCTCATTTGAACGGGGCGTCACTGATGTCGAGGTCGGGCTTCGTATTCCACCGCGGCTTCCATCCCGGCTTCTCCACCCGCGTGCGGAAGATCACAGTGTTGTCCAGATCGAGGTCGTCACTCCAGATGAACTTCGCCCCTTTGAAATCCGCTTGATAGAAGGGCTCCTTCGGCCCGACCCGCTCCTCGGAGAACTCGGTGGCATTCGGCCACGTGCTGTCATCGAAGTTTACCGCCCACCATCTGTCAGGGATCGGCGTAAGCTCCACCTTGGGATGCTGCACGTCGCGACCGAGCGGGCCCTTGAAAAAGTTCTTCGCTTTCCACGTGGCGTTCGAAACCGTCCCGTCGGCAAACTTGATGATAAAACCGCCATCACCGATGTGGTCGCCGTATTCGAGCCCGGTTTTCGGATCGGCGTTGTCCTTCGCCATCACGGCGATCGTCATCGGGTATTCCGGCAGAATGTCGAGCGAAACGACGTTGTGTGGAGTGAAGGGAATCGGATCCACTGCAGTCAAACGGCCGTTGATGAAGAGCACGAACCAGTTGTCCGCATAGACGTTCACTTTGATCGTATCGGCCATCGTCGGCTTGATCAGGCCTTTGTCGTCGGGCCCACCGCCGCCTTTGCCACGTGGCCCGCCCGGCCGTCGTGGTCCACCGGGTGGTCCGTCCTGCGCAACGACGACGAGGGCGAGGCCAAGCAGCAGGGAGAGAGACAGAGCGAGGCGGGCAACAGAGTGGGATGGCTTCATGGGAGAATGGTCGGATATTTCGTTACCGCGCGGCATCCGCTTGCGGGCTCACACTGTAACTGTGGGTGACCGCCCCGGTTTTGCGCCTGCCATTCTCGGCCGCGGCTGGATAGGATCGGACGTATTCCACCAGCGCCCGATCGCGAGCGACGGTTACACGCAAAATTCCGGACGCGCCTTGGATCACGCCGCTCTTGTAGCCGTAGTCTTCGGTGCCGGGCTGGTTGTCTGCACGCTGATGCCCCGGCTGCGGCACGAGCTGGTAGATAACGCCGTCGCGCTCCTGCCGTGCATAAAAATGATCATGACCGTGAAACACCACCACACCGCCGCGCCGGGCCAGCAGTTCGTGGATCGGTGACGGCCAGCCGGGACGGTGCTGCGCAAACGTGTCGCGGCCATCGAGGTCGCGTCCACCCCATTCGAAAAATTGCGACGCCTCGGCGCCGCCCCGGCCCTCGCGCGTCTCACCGCCGACCAAGTTGTGCACGAAAACGAACGTGAACCTTGCATGGCTCGTCGCCAGCGTTCGCGCGAGCCAGTCGTATTGCGTGCGACCGAGCGATCGGCCCCAGTTGTCGCGATCGCGTTCATTGCTGAACCAATATGGGTCGAGCGCGACAAAAAGCGCGTCGCCCCATTCGAACGCGTAGAAATCTTCGAGCGGGCCCGCGCGCGGGTGCGGTGTCGAGTTGCCCGAGTAAAATCCGTCCGGCTCCGGATTCGGAAAATACTCTTTTCTCATTCCGTTCGCCCAAACCGCCATCGCCTCGCCGGCGCCCTTCGACGGTGACTCCCCGTCGTGATTGCCGAGCACGAGCAGTAGTGGAACCGCACGTGACTGCGTTCCGAAATAGTAGCGCTGCGCAAGATATTGCGGCAGGGCATCACGATAGTTGTTGCGCTTGTCCGTCATGAACGTGTCGCCGAGATCGATTTGAAAATCGGATTCAGTGGCCTGCGCGTTCGCCAGCGATTTTTGGTAAACCTCGGTGTCGGTGCCGAAGTCGAGATGGGAATCCGCCTGCACGCAGAAGGTGAAAGTCGCGCCCGGCGCCCGCGCGGTGAAAAACGTGCCGCCGGTTCCCGGCACCGCCGCCGCCTCGGTCGGTGCCGGACGAAGTTCATACGCATAGCGCGTGTTCGGCTTCAAGTTATTGAGCAAGAGGACGGCAGGCTGGCCCTCCTTGAACTCGCGCACAGGTAGCGCTGCCTTCAATTCGCCGTGCGTTTCGCCGCAGAAGACCGCGGCGCGAAAACGTTGGTAGGCCAGCAGGCTCAGTGTGACGGAGTTCGCTGTCGGGCGCGCGAGAAGCAAGTCGTAGGGATGGGCGGGCACCTCCGTGCGAAACGCGAGCGTGGGCATGCGACCGTTGCTTTCCACGTCCGGTCCGCCATCGCGGGGCCGTCGCGGCTGACCTTGCACTACCGGCGCCAAGGTCACGCATCCGACCAACACACTCCAAGCGACGCAGCGTTTCATGGGCTGTCACGCCGCTTTCCCCCTTTGCCGCCGGCGCCGGGTCGATTGTCGGGCGCGATGCCAGCTTTGGTCGGATCGTAGTCGGGATTCACGATCGCGAGTTGCGCGTTCACAGCCCTGAGGTAGGCGATGAGGCGTGCGTCGAGCTCGGCGGTTTTCTCCGGCAGCTTTGCCGCGAGATCGTGCTCTTCCGCTGCGTCGACCGCGAGATCGTAGAGCCGGCGTGTGCCCGTCTCGTCGACGCGGATCAATTTGTAGTGTTCGAGGATCAGCGCGGTCGCCGGGCCGAAGTTGCCGTGGTCGTAATGCGGAAAATGAAAGACGATCTCTTCACGCACGCGCTTCACGGCGCCGTGACCCGACGGGTCGCGCAGAATGCCGGCAAAACTCCCGCCCTCCACATCTTTGGCAGGTGCCGTCTGTAGGTGAGCGAGTTCCGCGATCGTCGGCAACCAGTCCATTGCGGTAACGGGAACGTGGGAGCACACCCCGGCTGCCACGCCGGGCCCGCGCACGAGGAACGGCACCCGCAAGCCGCCTTCTAGGACGAACCCTTTGCCGCCGCTCAGGGGTTCGTTGGCCGTCCGGCCCTGCGCTCCGTGGTCCGAGGTGTAGAGCACGTAGGTGTTGCCGGCGAGTCCGAGCCGGTCGAGCGCGTCGAGCAACTGGCCGACAGTTTGATCGACGTCGGCCGCTTCGACCACTTCGGCGTCCTGCCGCGCCGCACCTTTCTGATCTTGATTCGGGTAGTGCGAGAGCTGGAGGTAAAATGGACGCTGCGCTCGCGCCATGCGCGTGATGAAATCGATTCCGCGTTCGGTCATCGCATGCGCTTGCTTGGGATTGGGATTCGCCACGATGTCAGGCCCGCCATTGTTGGTGGCGCCGTCGCTTTCGTCGAAGCCATGCTTCGCCGGGCTCACGCGGCCGAGGTGCCACTTGCCGAAATGCGCCGTCGCATAGCCCTCGTGCTTCAACATCTCCGCCACGGTCGTCTCGCCCGTCGGCAATTCCAGCAACGGCTCCGGCGGAATCAGCGCGCTGCTCGTCCGCGAAAACGCGCTTTCGCGCCCGCCACCGACGAACGTCATGTGCAGATACGCTGGGCTCACACCAGTCAGAAGCGCCGCGCGCGAAGGCGTACAACGCGGCGACGCCGCATAGCCGTCGGAAAACCGCATGCCTTCACCGGCGAGGCGCTCCACCGCCGGAGTTTTTAAGATGCGGCTTTTGGAAGCCTGCACGCGATCATCCATCGCGACCGAGGTGTTGGACCAGCCCTGCGCCTCCGTCAGAATTACGACAAAATTTGGCGGAGGTATTTCCGCCGCCCCCAGCACAGCGCAACCCGCGATCGTAACCGCACCGGCCAACGCACCGAAGAAATTCTGCGTCTCCATTCGCACGTCAGTGTCCGCGGTCGTCGGGCCGCGTGTAAGTCACCTTTAATTCCGCGCTGTCGAGCACGAGCCCGTTCATCGCCGCCAACAGCACGGCGCGACTCGTCTGCGCGGGAGGCACGGTGATCACCGGATGCGCCGACAGGGCGTAGACGGTGATCACGTAGGTCTTCGCGCCGGGCCCTTTCGAATGAGGCGGCGCATAGCCGGACCGGCGATCGATGCTGTTGTTACCGGCGATTCCGATTCGATGGACGTCTTTCGGCAGGGCATGCACGTCGGCCGGGATATCGTAGAGCGTCCAATACCATTTCGTGAGGCCCTCCGGATCGATGTGGTGCATGATCACGGCAAGACAGTTCGTGCCGGTGGGCGGACCGCTCCACTCGAGCGGCGGCGAAATGCTCGCGCCATCGCCGGTAAATTCGACCGGCAGCACGCCGTCCTTGCCGACGGCCGGACTGCGCAAAGTCATCGCCCCGCTGCGCGGCACGGCGATCTCCGGGGCCGGCGCCGCTTCCCGGGTGGGCCTTCGCGGCGGCGGTTCGCGTTCGGCCTGCGGCGGCCCGCGCCGCGCGTCGCCTTGATAGATATCCTCGCGCGTCGTGCCTTCTGTGGAAGCGAACTGAAATTTCCACGCGCCATCCCGTACCGGCGCATACTGCACTTTGCCGCCAGCTCGGTCGTTCACGGTGTAGTCGAGCGAGAAAGCCTTTTGATCAGGACTCACGACAAATCCGGTGATCGTCGCGCCGCGCAGCGGGGGTTGGGCGGGCCGCGGACTCCACGCGCGCGGCTGCGGATCAACCTGGCCCTCGAGTTCGACCACGGCGCCATGGAAACCGCCGTTCACGTAGGGATATTTCGTCGATGCATGATAGTGATAGCCGAGGCCCGCGGTCTCGTGGCCATCGAACGCATCGAGGTTCGTCGGTGCGCTGCCATCCGGTTCGGTGAGTCCGTAGATCGGATAACCATCGAGCGCGATCGCGATGGGCAAACCGCGTCCGAGCACGCTTTGCAGATGCAGCGGCGCGACGTGATAATGATAGTCGTCCGCCCGCCCGCAATGGCCGCCCCATTGGTCGAGTTCGCCGATTTCCGCCGAGAGTTCGCCGCGGTTGTTCTGCGGGTTGAAGATCGGGATGCCGTTCGCCGCAATCGCGATCGCCCCGCGCAGGAATCGCCCCTTGATCGAAACCGGATGAGTCGAGGGTTCGGGATGCAGCGGAATGCGCCATGCGTTCACGCCGACATACGCCTGCGGCAGGGGCACCTGCTGCTGCCACGCGGTGATGCCGATCATCATGCCGTGCGCAGGTAAGCCATTCGACTCTACAAAAATAAATCGGTCCGTCACGCGCACGCGCACCGCCGGAGTAAAGCGTTCGAAAAGCTGCGCCGCCCGCGGCAATACCCCTCCGCCTCCACCCTCATCCGTTGCAACGATCAGCGATACGTCCGGCGGAGCAAATTCCCGCGCGAAGCGCAGCGCCGTCGTGTCGTGTTCGGCATTGCCGATCAGGTGCGCGCGACCGACTGGTGACGCAGCGGCGAACAACAGAATCGTCATCCATCGGTTGAATGGGTTTGCGGCTCGGCAGGCAGGGGCGCGTAGCATCCCGTCAGTAAACGCGGGCAGCATTAACCGCCCACCGGGAATTTTATTAAAATACTTTCATTATTCCCCGCTTGACCCTGCCAGCGAAGCGGCGGCGGATGACAGGCGTTGAAAATTCTGCTGGTCGAGGACGATCCCAAACTGGCGGCGCTCGCGGTCAAGGGACTGCGTGCCCGCGGCTTCGTGGTCGATCACGCAGACAACGGGGATGATGGTTTCACCCTCGCGACGACCCGGAGTTACGACTCACTGGTGCTCGATATCATGCTGCCGGGGCGAGACGGCCTGAGCATTCTTCGACAGCTCCGAGCGATGAACCTCGGCATACCCGTGGTGCTGGTCACCGCTCGAAATGCGCTGAACGAGCGCCTTGAGGGCCTCAACCTCGGAGCCGACGACTATCTTGCAAAACCGTATTATGTGGAGGAACTCATCGCCCGGCTCCAAGCCGTGGTCCGGCGTGCGAGCGGACTCGGGCTTAGCATCCTGCAGAATGGCGGCGTAACGGTGAATCTTGTCAGCCGCGAAGTTCGCATCGGGACGGCCTCCGTTGAATTGACCGCGCGGGAATTTGCGTTGCTGACCTACCTGATGCGCTCTCCCGGTCAGACCTTCACCCGGGCACAGATTTGTGAGCATGTGTGGAGCTACCACTTCGATCCCGGAACGAACCTCGTCGACGTCTACGTCCAGCACGTACGCAAAAAACTTGGCGAGCAAGGGACTGGCATCATCGAAACCGTGCGCGGCGTGGGCTACCGCGTGCGCGCCGTACGGGACGTCGACCCGGCGCGGTCATGAGTTCGTTCCGTTTCCGCTTCGCACTGCTGGCAGGAGCCATCGCGGCGCTACTGCTCGTTGCCACCGGCATCTATGCCTGGCGGCTGACCACGCACTTCAATTTTGATCGCCTCGACCGCGAGCTCCGCAATCTCGGCGCCGCCAATTTGGACCGCGTCGTGGGTGATGAGCACTGGCGCCGGGTGGAGACCGCGCTCCGTTCGGTTTCGGGTGCGGATCGCTCGCCCGGTTATGCAATTTCGGTGATAAACTATGGGCGCCCAGTCTACCAATCGCCCCAGTGGCCTTCTGGTATCGATTTCGAAGCGGTCAAGCCGGCCGAAACCTACGAGGGCGGCAGAGACCTTGCGGCAACACCGCAACCCCCGCGCTCCGGCGAGCCGATCTCGCCGCGCAATCCGGCGCTCCCGCGGCGAGAACCGCGCTTCTTCACCACCCGGGCCGACGGCGGCACGTGGCGCGTGGCGGTGATGGGCAATCCCTACACAATCTTCGTGCTCGCGGCAAACATCGACGAGTTTGACGCCGGCCTTGCCGGACTGCGCCGCGCGTTCCTCGCCGCGCTGCCGGCTGCGCTTGTGCTGGTTGGAGCGGGGGCATGGCTGCTGGCGGGTTGGGCCCTGCGCCCATTGCACGCGTTGACCCAGGCAGCCGAGCGTGTGACCGCGCGAGGACTCGATCAACGAATCGAAGCTCCAAATAACGTCCGAGAATTTCAGCGGCTCGTGCAAGTTTTCAATGAAATGCTCGACCGCCTCGAAAAAAGCTTTCACCAAGCGACACGGTTCAGCGCCGACGCTTCGCACGAACTGAAGACGCCGCTCGCGCTGCTGCAGGCCGAGTTGGAAGAGGCCCTCGCCACGGCACCCGCCGGTTCACCGCACCAACAGACCTGCACGAGCCTCCTCGAGGAAGTGCATCGTCTCAAAGCCATCGTGCAAAAACTTCTCCTGCTATCGCTCGCGGATTCCGGACGACTCGAGATTCATCGCGAGCCGACGGACCTCGCCGCGCTGCTCACCAACGTGATCGAAGACAGCGCCGCGCTCGCACCCACGCTGACCATCGAAACAAACTTGGCCGCCGGCGTCATGGTCGAGTCGGACGCAGTGCTTTTGGAACAGGCGCTGCAAAATCTCGCCGGCAACGCGATCAAATACAACCGAGGGGGCGGCAAAATCCAGTTCACGCTGCGCGTCGTTTCCTGCGTTGCTTTCGTCGAAGTCGGCAACACCGGTTCAGGTATCGCCGCCGAGGATCGGCCGCGCATGTTTGAGCGATTCTTTCGCGGTGACCGCTCGCGCCGTCGGGGTTCTGCCGCTGGCGTCGGTCTCGGCCTGAGCTTGTCGCGGGAAATTCTGCGAGCGCACGGGGGCGACCTTAAATTGGAGGCCTCACGTGACGACTGGACGCAATTTGTCGCATCCCTACCGTGCATCGCCTGACTCAGCCGGCCACCAGTTTCCCTGCGAGGCGGTTGGTTTCTTCCACCAGCCGAGGCAGCTCGACAGTGGTCAGCCGCCCGTGATCGACGACCCGGCGGCCGTTGATAAAACTGAAGTCCACGGCGTCGGCCTGGCAGAGCACCAGCGCCGCCACGACGTCATGCTGCGCTCCGGCAAAAGCCGGCCGATCTAGGTCGAACGTGATAAAATCGGCCGACATGCCCGGCGCGATGCTCCCAATGTCGTCGCGGCCGAGCACACGCGCCCCGCCAAGCGTAGCGAGTTCCAGCGCTTCACGCGCAGTCATTGCCGAGGCGTCCTGCGCGGCGACGCGCGCGAGGAAGCAGGCCGCGCGCGCTTCGTGCAGCAGATTCGTGGCGTCGTTCGACGCAGCACCGTCCACGCCGAGCCCGACGGGCACGCGCGCACAGAGCATTTTCTTGATGGGCGCGATGCCGCTCGCGAGGCGCATGTTGCTGCACGGACAGTGCGCCACGCCCGTGCCCGTGCGGCCAAACTTCGCGATCGAGTCGTCGCTCAACTGCACACAGTGCGCATGCCAAACGTCGGCCCCCACCCAGCCAACGCTCTCGGCATAGTCGCCGGGCGTCAGGCCAAATCTCTCCAGACTGTAGGCGACGTCGGATTTATTCTCTGCGAGATGCGTATGCAGCCGTACGCCCGGATGCGCCCGCGCGAGCGAAGCCGATTCACGCATCAGGTCGCGCGAGACGGAAAACGGCGAGCACGGCGCGAGTGACACGCGCGTCATCGAATAACGCGCGGGGTCGTGGTGGTCCTCAATGAGACGCTGGCTGTCGCGGAGGATGGCGGCTTCGTTTTCGACGAGCGCATCTGGCGGCAGCCCGCCCGCGCTTTCGCCGACGCTCATGCTGCCCCGACACGCATGAAAGCGCAGGCCAATGTCGCGCACCGCCCGAATCTCGTCGTCGAGCGTGCAGTCGTTGGGAAAGAGATAGAGGTGATCGCTCGAAGTCGTGCAGCCAGAGAGCATGAGTTCCGCGGCCGCCATCTGGGCGCTCACGTAGACACCCTCAGCGGTGAGCCGTGACCAAATCGGATAGAGCGTCTTCAACCATTGAAAAAGATCGCAGTCCTGCGCGGCGGGAATGGCACGCGTCAGCGTCTGGTAGAAGTGGTGGTGGGTGTTGACGAGCCCGGGCAACACCACGTGGTTTCCGTGCAAATCGAGCACTTCGTCGGCGGTGGCGGGCAGCGTGGCCGTCGCGCCGATCTGCTCGACTACGCCGTCACGGGCGAAGATCGCGGCGCCGCGCAATTCCTCGCGCGCGCCATTCATCGTGACGAGGGTGTGGATGTTTTTGACGAGCAGTGTGCCCATGGATTTTGATCGAGCGTGCAGGTTCGCCGAGTGCCGCCCAGCAGCAAATCTCAGTCCGCGATGGGCACCGCTGGCACCACAGGCCGCCAAAGCAGATTCAGTAGCAGCGCCGTGAGTCCACCGGCAGAAATCCCCGACTCCAGCAGCGAACGCGCAAACTCTGGCAGGCTCGCCAGAATCGCCGGCTGCGTGGGCAAACCCAACCCGACTCCCAGCGAAAGCGCCACGATCACGCCCTCGCGCTGGCCGAGCCCGGCGCTCACGAGCAGCCGCACTCCCGCCACCGCCACAAGGCCGAACATCATAAGCGCCAGACCGCCGAGCACTTGCGGTGGCATCACGGTCACCCATCGGCCCACCGCGGGAAACAGCCCGAGCAGCGCCAGCATCACCGCCATCACGGAGCCGACCCTTCGACTCGCGACGCCCGTGATTTGAATGACGCCATTATTCTGCGCGTAGGTTGCGCTCGGAAATCCCCCAAACAGCGCGGCCAGCGTGCACGTGATGCCATCCGCCAGCACGCCGCCTGACAGCCGCCGCCAATGCTGGGGACCGTGCGGCGAAAGACCGGAGAGTTGTGACGTCGCAGCGATATCACCGAGCGCCTCAAGCATTGAAACCAGATAGATGAAAGCGAACGGCGCGACGAACTTCCAGCTGAACGCGAATCCGTGCGGCAAAAAACGCGGCTGCATAAGCCACGCGCCAGCGCCCGGCTCGGGCGCGTGCAAACCGCCCGCGAGTCCCGCCACGATGCATCCGGCGACCACGCCCAGCGCCGCACCCGCGATTCGCGCCCACGCTCGCCCTGTCGCCTGCGCCCCGACGATCACAGCAACGACGATTACTCCGATCGCGAGGCCCAGCCACGCGGGTGCATCCGGCCGGACCGGCGTCGCCAACCCGAAGAAGGCCGTCGGGATCAGCGACGTGCCGATCAGCAGAACGACGACACCGGACACGAGCGGAGTGAAGACCGTCCGCAGTTTCGCGATAAACGGGGAAAGCAGCAGCAGCAGTGGTGCCGTGACGAACGACATGCCCAGCATCAGCGCGAGCCCGCCCGCCTGCCCCGCGGCCGTCAGCGGCTGGATAAATGCAAAACTCGTCCCGCTCACACTCAACAGACCCGAGCCCACGGGCCCCCGTTGGCGGCATTGCAACCATGTGCCAAACGCCGAAGCGAGCAGGGCGATGCTGACAAGGTAGGCGGTGTCGGCCTGCGAAATCTTTAGCGCACCCGCCAGGATCAGCGGCGGCGTGATCGTGCCGACGACCATGGCCGAGACGTGCTGCGCCCCGACCAGAAGTGACGGGCCAAAAGGAATCTTGTCTTCAAGACCGTAAACAATGTGCGGAGCCGTCTCAGGGGCCGCTGGGGGTGGAAGGATCTCCATGGGTTCAAGCCAGCTAGCAGGCCGCAGGCCACGCACGAAAACGAAACGCTTCTCGCGCTTGCGCGGGGCGACCAGCCGCGGCCCGCAGTGCCGCGCCCTCCGCAGCTAGGTAAACAACGGCACAATCGCCATCGCTTTGACGTCGACAATCCCCTTATCCGTCAGCCTCAACTCCGGGATCACCGACAACGGCAGCAGATTAAAGCCCATGTAAGGCACTTTGCAGCCCAGCGCCACCCACGCGCGCTTGAGCGCGCTCGTCTCCTTCGCCACGACCGTCGCCCGCTTATCCGAGAGCAGGCCCGCGATCGGCAGGGCCACACTCGCGAGCACTTTTCCGCGCCGCACTACGCACACTCCGCCGCGAAGTGCTTTTACCGCGGCGAGCGCGCGTTGCATGTCCGGCTCGTTCGTTCCCGCGATCACAATATTGTGCGCGTCATGCCCCACGCTGCTCGCGACCGCGCCGTCGCGGAGGCCAAAATCGCGCAGCAACCCGTAGCCCACACCACCGTTCTTTCCGTGCCGCTCGACCACCGTGAGAAAACAAAGGCTGTGCTTCGTAAAATGCTCGGACCACGCCGCCGCCGGCGCGAGCGCGACCCGATCATGTGCCGTCACGATGCCCGGCGGCACGACGCGAATGACGCTGGCCGTCACCGCCTTTTTCGGCAGAGGCGGCGTGAGCGTCACGCGCCGCGGAAGCATCACCGTTTGATACGCCGCCCGCGGATAGCGGTAGCGCCGGCTCAACGCTCGATCGAGCAGCGGCGTAATTTTCTTTTTTTCGACGACAAGTTCGCCGCCAAACCACGTGTTTTGCACTTCAAGCGCATCGTTGGTCAGCACGATGTCCGCCCGGCGCGCGGGCGCGAGACCGCCGAAGTCACCGTCGAGCGCGTAACGCGTCGCGGGATGAAGCGACCCGAGGCTCCACGCCGTCGTCGTCTTCAAACCAGCGGCGACCGCCTGGCGCACCACCCAGTCCATGCCGAATAAAAACAAATCATCCGCATCGCGATCGTCCGTGCACACGCACACGCGTTTCGGATTCGCGCCGAGTTCCGTCACCGCCTTGATCGCCTGCGGCAGTGAGTGCCAAGGCGTCAGCGGATTTCCCCCGCGCAGAAAGACCCACACGCCGTTTTCCAGAAAATCATTGGAAATCTCGCGGTCGATTGCCTCGTGCGTGTCGGAGATGCCGCTCGCCGCACCGGCGGCGACAAATTCCCGGCCATAGATGTGCCCGCAGACCGGCTTTCCCCGCTTCAGCGCCTCCGCCAAAATCGCGTGGCTCCGTGTGTCGCCCATCGCCACCGACACATAGTCCATCTTTTCCCCCAATGCGCGCGCTTCCGGCCAGCGATCGAAAATCTTCCCGATTTTCCCCGGCGTGAGGTCGCCGCCCGCCGTTTCCAATTTGGAATTCGTCGCCGGCACGGTGCTTGGCACCGTCAGAAACACCGACAGCGGCGCGCGGCGCGCATCTTCTAGCATCCACTCTATGCCGGCCACATCGCATACGTTGCCGATTTCATGGCTGTCGCAGAAAACGGTCGTCGTCCCGTTGAGCAGCGCGGCCTCGGCAAACGCACACGCCGTCATCATGCTGCTCTCGATGTGCACATGGGGATCGACGAGACCGGGCGCCAGGATGCCGCCGCGCGCGTCGTAGACCTTCGCGCCGCCGAGCTTCGATTTCTTAAACGTCCCCGCCGGCTTCACCACCGCGATCCGCCCGCCCTTTATCCAAATTTCCTGACCCGCGTGCACGCGCTCCGTGTAGGTCGACAACACGCGCGCACCGGTGATGACCAGATCCGGCGCGGCGCGGCCCATGGCCACGGCGGCCAGTGAACGCGTCATTGTGTGAAGGGGGGCAACGGAAAAACGGGTGAGCATGGCTGCATGAAGCAGACCGCGCGCCGCCTCGTCACGCCCTTTTCCATCCTGCTCGGATTACGTGCCGCCGTAAAGCCCCGCGAGCTCCACCAGCAGTTTTTCCAGCTCTGAAAAATAGGTTTCCTCCACCATCCGCGGCTTCGCCTCGCGCAACTTCGCCACCGCACGCTCCAATTCGTCCCGCCGTGCGCGCGCGTCCGCGGTGAGTTGCTTCTCCGCCGCACTGCGCACGAGGAAAAACTGATTCGCCCGCGTGCCGTCGAGCGCCGCCCCCTCCTTCGCCTGCTTCGTCGCGCGCACGCCCTTGAACCACGCCGCCGGTGTGCCGAGGCCGTCCCCGTTGTCGTCGATCAGCGCGTGCTCCGTCACGAGCCGGCCCTCGGTCTTGTAGAACTCCTCCGTGCGCCGCGCCGCGCTGAGAAACGCCTCCAGCAGCGACACCTGCCCGTCCTTGTCGAGATCGCTCGCCGAATCTGCCATCGCCTCGGCGAAATATTTTCCGAACCGCGAATAGTTCTGCTCAAATCCGCTCCGCGTCGAGGTGACAATCGCCCGATTTGGGCCGGCGAGTTTGTTCAAGAACGGCGCGCTCGCCGACGACGTGTCGATGATCGCCAACGGGCGGTGAAACGGCTTCAGCCATTCCGCGAGCTCACCCGACGACACGTCTGGTCCGCGCAGATTGAATTTCGCCTCCTTGCCGTCGAACGTCCCGTGCCCGAACAGCACTATCCAGAATTCACCCGGGCCGTCCTTGGGCTCAGCCGCGATCGCCTGTTTGAGCCGATCGTGGTCGCTCATCGCTTCCGCCACCCCGCTGCCGACCATGATCAACTTCGCATCGGCGAGCGCGCAGAGTCCCGCCCACACTTTTACCTCGCCCTCAAACACCGACGCAAACTCCGCCTCACCCGGCGCCCCCGCGACGACAATCACCGTGGAGCGATCGACGGGCACCTCGACCGCCTGCGTCGCGCTGGCCACCATAACCGCGATTAAGGCGAGGATTGCGCGCTTCACGGCAGTCCTTTCCACCGGCGCACGCCCCACTCCGTCAGCAGACACGCCAGTGCGAACGCGAACATTGCCGGCGTGTGCCATGCCGGGTAGGACCACGTCTCCATCACCGGCGCCTGCAACTGCGGCAGCTTCTTCGCGAAATTGTCCAACTCCGCCGCCGCGATTACCTGGCCGCCGGTCTTGCGCGCGAGTTCCCCGAGCAGCGCGGTGTTCGGCGTCAGCGAGCGAAATTCCTCCGCCGCGAGATCGGTGCTCCAGCCGGCCGAGGCTCGCCCAAGGTCGGCACCCGCGTTGTTCGTCACGCGCGCGGTCGCCTTGTAGCCGCCCGTCTGGTGCGGCACGTAGGTCGCCTGATAGAGCCCCGGCTCGCTCAACGCCGGCTCCGCCTCGATCTGGATCGGACGTGCCATCCCACCCGCGTCACCAAAAGCGATCGGCTCAATCTCGATTTTCACCGTCGCATCGTCGACCGCCTGGAATTTTTCGTCGCGCACGCGCACCTGCACGAGCACCGCGCCGTTCGGATCGGCGGGCTGCGACGCCGCGGTGCAATCGACGCGGTTCGGCACGTCCGCCACGAGCCAGCGCACGAGCTGCCGCCACGCTTTGTCCATGTCGGCGCGCGCCGACGCGTCCTTCATACCCCAGCGCCACACATCGCCGAGCATGAGCGCCGCCGTCCGACCGCGGCCGAAACGCTGCACCGCGAGCGCGGGCAGCTCGGCGCTCTTCTCGTCCCGCACCGTCGCAATCACGCTCGCGCCCGGCTTCAGCGCCCGCACACGGTTGATGATGCCAAAGGAGCGCATGCTATCGAGCCGCGCGCGCTCGTCGGCCTCGTTGTCGCGCAGCCGCGCCCACGCCTGCAGCCAGCCTTCGCGCGCGAGATCGAGACGCAACTCACCCGGCGGTCCGGCCGGCGCACCCTCGTCATGATCGAGGTAAACGGGCAGCATATCGCCGACCGGCGTGCGCAGGTAGCCGCCCTCGTGGAAGCTTTCCATGCCGCCCAGCATCAAGAAACCGCCGCCGCGCTCCGACACGAATTTCTGCAACAGCATCGCCTGCTCCGGCGCGAAAAACTCCGCCTCCAGATCGTCCACGATCACCGCCTGATAACCGTAGAGTTCCTCGGGCGTGCGCGGAAACCCGGCGCGCAACTCGACCTCGTCGCGCGTGTTGAGGCGCACGAGCACGGGTTGATCATAACGCTGCACTTCCTCCGGCGACTGGCTGCCGAAACCGCGGAACAGCGGATTGCTGGTCTCGCCCGCGCGCCCGCGAAAATCGAACTTCGGCTCGCGCTTCGCCACGCGAATCAACCCGACGAGTTGCACCTGAGAGTCCTCCTCAATCGCGCGGTTGAGAAACTTGAACTCCCAATTCGGCCGCCCCGCCACGTAGAGGACGCGAAACGGCCCCTCGCCGCGATCGACCGCGAGCACGTGCGTGTTGTTCGCGAGCGTCGCCTCCTCCGATTTGGCGCCCGGCGCGGCGGAGATTTCCGCCTGCGCGCCGACGCGCACTTGATAGAACGATAGGCCCGGCAGCTCCGGCTTCACCTGAAAGCGAAACGCCAGCGTCTCGCCGTCGCCGCGCGGCTCTGCCGTCTGCTCCTGCACGATTTTGCCATTCCGGTCGACGAGCCGCGCGACGACGGGCGTGCCGCGAAATCCGGCGGCCGTCACGTCGGCTTGCACCGTGACCGGCGCATCCTCGAACGCGCTCTGGCTCACGCGCACCTGCTGCACTGCGATGTCGCGAACCGGCTCACTGCGCCCGATGACCACGGGATAAATCGGCGGCAATCCCTTCACGTCCGACAGCGTGCCGCCAGGGAGATCCGTCGCGTTGCCGTCGGTGAACAGCAGCACGCCCGCGAGCGGCCGCCCCTGAAAACGCTCCGCGATCGTGCGCAGCGCCGCGCCGAGCGAGGTCGCACGACCGTCAAACGCGAGCTCATGAAAATCCGTCGTCGCCTGCAGCCGCGTGTCGAAGAGATAGCGCCGCACATCGAACGTGTTCGCCAGCGTGGCCTGCCAGCCCGCGCCGCGCGGATCAACGAGGTCGCGCAGCGCCTCACCGCGGGTGCGCACGTCGCCGCGATCGTGGATTTGCAAGCCCTGGCTGTTGTCGGCGACAACCGCGAAGAGATTCGCACCGGGCCGCGCGCGCTGACCGAGCCAGCGCGGCTCCAGCAGGCAGGCCGTCAGTGCCGCGATGCCGGTGAGTTTCAACCCCAGGCACAGCCAGCGCACGGCCGGAGAAGCTGGCGCGCGATAACTCCACACCAGCAGCGCGAGTCCGACGCCAAACAGCACGAGCGCCGGCCAGAGCCAGTTCAAACCGGAGAGTGTGAGCGAGGGCGACGGCATCACTTCGTGTCCGGCTTGTCCTTGCCGAGTTCCTCGTAGTAACGCCGCACCGAATCCGCGAACCGGTTCGGCACGGGATCGCGATCGATCGGGGCGAGCTGATCGCGTGGGTCGCGGCGGGCGAGTTCCTCGGCCACCCGGCTACGCACCTCGACCAGCGGCTTCAAAATCTCCAGCTGCACGACCGCCCAATCGGGCTTGTCGTGTTTCACCGCATAGTCGCGACGCAACAGCCGGGCTCGCTCACGCGCCGCCGCGACCGCCGCGCGCAGCTCCTGCGAGTCGAGCAGCGTCTCGACATCGCGCAGCCGCTCCGTCCACGAACCAAAATTACTTCCGGTCAGCGGCCCTCCAGCGTAGGCGCCGCCAATCGGCCCGCCGTCAATCGCCCCACCCACGGCGTTGTCACGACCCTCAAGCAGGTTGGGCAAGTCGATTCCCGGACGCGCCCCACCGCCACCCGCGCCCGCGCGCGGATCGCCGCTCGCGATCTGTCCGCGATCGCCAGCCAGCGGGGACGCCTTGCCGGTCTGATTTCCCGACGCGCTGCTCGATTTACCCTCCCCGAGTTTGCCGCCCCCCTGCTGCGGATCGCCCGAAGGTTGATCACCGCTCGCTGAAGACTGCCCCGGATCATTGTTCGCCACCTTGCCCGCCGATCCGGACTGATCTGAATCTTGTTCCTGACCGGGCTTGGAGGGATCGCCGGACCGTCCGCCCGCTGCAGATTTTTCGCCGGGCTTGCCCTGCCCTTGCGCGATCTCACGGCGGATCTGATCCGCGAGTGAATCGAGTTCGGATTGCGCGAGCTTCAACTGCTCGGTGTCGTCGCCCAGCACGCTGTCCGCCGCGCGCTCGACGCCGCGGCGCAGTTCATCCGTCTCGCCGCGCGCGCGCTGGCCGGCCTGCCGTGCGAGCGGCAGGTTGCCGTCGCGCAACAGCTCGCGCGTGAGATCGATTGCCTTGCCGGCGTCTTCCCTCTCCCCGACCTTGTCGAGTCGATCGAGGAGGTCGCGCGTGATCATGCCGCTGTTCAGCAGTTCCTGTTTCGCCTGTTTCAGCGTGTCGCTGTCGTCGGTGTTGAGCTTGCGCACACTGTCGTAGAGTTGCTTCGAAAGCAGCGGCTCGGAATTTTCCGCCTGCTCCGACACCTGCTTCGCGCGATCGACGAGCTGGTTCATCTTTTCCTTTTGCTGCGCGAGCTGTTCCTGCAACTTCGCCTGGTCGCCGGAGTCGCCGAGCGACTTGCGCTGCGCCGTGCCGCCGAGCGCGTCGATCGCCTTGGACAAATCGTCCTGCTGCCGCGCGAGATCCCGCGCCTCGGTTCGCATCTCTCGCAGATCGTCGGCGAACTGGCTGGAGTTTTCCTTCCGCAGATCGTCGCGCATCTGCTGGAACGAACGCTGCGCGCGCGTGCCGGCCGCCAACGCCTGTGCCACGGATCCGGAACCGGTCGCTTGCGCCGCGCGCTGCAAGTCCTCGCGCGTCTGCTCGAGCTGCTGCCGCTCCTGCGACATGCTTGACTGGTTTTCCGGGCGCTCCATCCGCTGTTTGACCTCGTCGGCGTCGGCGAGCATCTGCTGCTGCTCCTCCTCGAGCCGCTTTAGCCGGCGTTTCAAATCTTCGCGCTCCTGTTCGGTCTTGGATTCCTGCAACGCCGTCTGCAACTCCTTCAGCCGTTCGTTCAAGTCCTGCTGCCGCTTCGCGAGCTCCTGCAAACGGTTCATCACCTGGAGTTGCTCCTGCCGCTGCGCGCTCTGCGGCGCCTTCGCCTGGCGCTGCGTCTCGTAGCGGTTCTGCGCCTGCGTGAGATCGAGCTGATCGATCTGGCGCTGGCTGGCGCCGCCCCCGCCTCCGCCCCGGCCGCCACGGCTGCGGGCAACTTGGGTTTCGCGCGCCTGCAATTTCAACAGCGCCTGATACGCCGCCTGCTCCGCGGTCACCGCGACTCCCAGCGGCGCGGGAGACTTCGCGGCGTCGCGTAGTTTCGTCAGCGCCTTTTCCATTTCGTCGCTCGCAGCTTTCCACAGCGCCTGCTCGCGCGGGCCCTGCGCCTTGTCGCGCGACTCGTTCGCCTGATCGTTCGCCTGCGCCTGCGAGTCGGTGACGACCTTCACATCCTCCACGTAGTGCGGCGTGGCGCCATCGCGCTGGAGTCGCCAAGTCGCGTTAATGATTTGTTTCTGGAGCTCGGTGAGCTTGCGTGTGGGGCTGTTGCCGCCACCGCCCTGCTGCTGCGTGTCATCCTGCGACTGCATGCCCTGGCTCTCGCGGAAGACCTCGTCGAACGGTCGGACTTCGGCGAAAAACAAGTCTCCCTTCGTGCGCCGCACTTGACCGTCGGGTCCGACATCGTCGGCCCACACATACCACGACACAAGATCGTCCGGCTTCGCATGGAGGTCTTCAAGTTTCAGCGTGTAGCTGAACGCCCGTTTGTCCTTCGCACCCGCGTCGCGCCCGAGTTCGATCGTTTTTTCGGGCTGACCGGCGAGTTCGTAGGTGAGCCCGTAGCTCGGCGTGCCGAAGTCGTCAAACACCGTGCCGTCAAACGCGATTTCCTCGAGCGCCGACGGCCGCACATCGCCCCGCGGTGTCGTGAGTTTGATCTCCGGCGGCCGGTTCGGCTGCACATCGATCACAAACGAAGCTCCGACCTTGTTCGCACGACCATCCGCGTCGACGAGCTTCAAATCGTAAACCTGGCTCGCGGCAAACGCGGTCGCCGGCAGTGACGCCCCCGGCTTGCCCGCTTCGACGGTGAGCGGAATTTCAGTCTTCGTCTTGTCTCGCGCCACGAGCTTCGCCGAAGCAACGGGTTTGTTGAACTGAAGCGTGAAGCCGAGCTTTGTGCCCTCGACGGCGCTCACGCGTCGCGTGTCGTCGATGTGCTTGGGCTGAATTTTGGTGTAGCCCGGAAACGTGAGGTCGGCGTCGGCGCGCACGAGCCGCGGGTGCTCGAAGACTTTCACGTTGAACTCCCGCGTCGACCGTCCGCCGTAGTCGACGTGATAGGTGAAGTCGGCCGCGACCTCGGGCACGCTGCCTCCAAACACCGGATCGGCGAGGCTCTTCACAAGCGGGATCGCGCGCGTAGAGGAGGAGGCGCTCGCTGCCGGATTTTTTTCGCGAACCACCAGCGTCACGCTCGGCGGCAGCGTGCGGGCAAAACGCGCGAGCACGACGAGGCTGTCACCTTTTTCGATGCTCGTGTCACCCGGCGCGATCGAAAGTCCATCCGCACTGACCCAGCCGGTGTCAGTCGGGGTGCCGGCAGCGGGGGCCATCCGGACATTGGCGAGGGCCGCAACAAACGCCGCCAGCGCCAAGCACTGCAACGCCGCCGCCGCCGCGAGCCGACGGGTCGGCACCACCTGCCGCCAGTCCCGCTCGGTGCTGCGCGCCGTCGCATCCTGTAGCACCCGGTGCTGGAGAAAATTCGGCGTGGCCCCCGGCTCAATCACCTGTTGCACGGCCGTGAGCAGCACGCCTTGCAACTCGGGATGAGCCTGCTCGATTGTTTTGGCCGCCCAGCGGAAATCCGGCGCGCGCGCGTAGTGCAGCATCGCGATCGCCGTGATCGCGGTCGCGGCCAGGCCAGCCAACAGCGGCAGCACCATCGGCGCGCGCCAGCCGGTCGAACGTTCCACCCAGATTAAACCGGCGCCGACCAGCGCAGCCAGCATCCAGCACGCGGCGAGCTTGAGCATCAGCCCAAGCCATTGCTGGCGGCGAATTACCCGCCGCAGCCGTTCTTTCAGGAATTCCTCGTTCACGATGGAGCCTCCTCGAGTTTCGGATGCGCCCGGCGGGCCGCGCGGCCCGCCAACGCCGTTTCAATCAACAACACCGCGAGGGTCGCGGCGATGAACCAACGCCAAAGCTTCTGCCGGTTTTCCGTCTCGGCGCCCGCCAGCAACTTCGGATCCGCTGCGGCCGCAGCCGGTGCTAGGCTCGCCGCCGTCACGGGCACACCGAGGTGTTCCAACTCGTCCGTGCCAAGCGGAGCAGTGCGGCTTTCAGCGGGATCAAGATTCACCGGGAGGCGTAGCACGCGTCCATCCGCGATGATTTCATAGATTCCCGGCTCGTCCGTGTCGGCAAAACTCGTCGCACCCATGGGCAACGTGATCGTCTTTGCCGCGGGCGTGCGCAGCGTGACCGCGTCACGACCGGCGGGCACCGGCAATGCATCGCCGACTATCCACTGCGCCGCCGCGTCGGGCGCGCCGCCCGCCAGTTCGAGCAGCGAGTAGGTCAGTGGGACGAACTTCGACGACACCGCGAGTTGACTGTCGTCCGGCTGCCAGCCCGCCGCCAGCACCACGATCCGTCCGCGCCCAACAGGCACATCGATCACCGCCGGATCTCCGCTGTCGAACTTCGCGACAACGTGCGCATCGGGCAGCGTGCCCGCGTCGAACTTCCGATATTTCCAGAAATGGATCTTGGTGAAGTCGCTGAACCGTGGGTCGGCGAATGCGGCGAACAGCGGGTGCCGAAAATCGATCTCCGCGAACATCGCGTAATTAGCCACGCGCGCCTCCTCGATCGGGACGGAATCACGGCCGAGCAGCGCCGCGAGCGTCGGGGCCGCGGCGGCCGATTTCGGTGCGAAGACAATCGTCTTGCCGTTGACCACTTCGGCGCGGAGCGCAGCCGCCTGCGCTGGCGCCACTGCCTCCGAAACAAAAATTATCGTGGCAGCGGCGGTCTCCGTCGGCAGCAACGGAGCGCTCAGCCCATGCGCCACGACTTTCACGGCGAGCCGCGGCGAGTCGGTCAACGCGCGGCGCAGGAAGAACAGTGGCTGCGTGGTGTCGTCGGCGAGTTCGCTGCCAAGCCAGAGCACGCCCAGCTTCTGCTGCGCGGGCGGAATCACAAAGACCGTGTTATCGAAATCCTCGTCGTCCCCGCGCAACCCGATGCGTGTGAGTCCCGTCGCGCCCTTCGGCAAGGGCACCGCCAGCACGCGGCTCTGCCCCGGCGGCACATAAAGATCAATCGGCGGTCCCGCGAACTCGGCGTTTTCAGGGCGCAGCCAGCCGACTTTGAACTGCTCACGCGGGGAATCGGACGCGTTGGTCACACGCACGCGAACCGCGACGCTGCTGCCCGCCACGGCTTCCGCCGACTCGGCGATTAACTGCACGCCGGCGTTCGCGTTGCTGCGCGCCTTGATCGGCTCGACGACAAGCACCACGCCCTTCGGCCATTCGTAGGCCTGCAATGCATCGAGCCGGCTCCCCGCCTGCACATCGCTCACGAGCACAATCTCGCGCGGGCCGAGCGTCGCTTTTTTCTCGTCCGGCTCGGCGAGCGTCTCGGCGGCCGTAATGAGCGCACTGCCAAGATGCGTGCCCGACCAACCGGGCGAAACCGAATCGATCCGCGCCGCCACCAACCCAGCGCGATCAGCGGGTGGCACGCGATTCCAATCCTCGAACGAAACCAGCGGCGTGACGCGCCGATCGAACGTCAGCACCGCCACCTGATCGCCCGGCGCGGCGCGGCGGACGGCGGTGTTCACGCGCTCACGGGCGGCGCTCCACAGACCGGCGCGCCGCATGCTCGCGCTCACATCGACGAGCACCACGGTGCGCTTCGGTTGGACGCTCGTCGGATCGACCACGGGTGATTGTTTGAAAAACGGCCGCGCGAATCCCAGCGCGAGCAGCGCGAGCGCGAGGCAGCGCAACAGCAGCAGCAGCCAGTGCTCCAGCCGACTGCGCCGCGACAAGCGCGGCGGCGACGGTCGCAGAAACATCAGCGAACTGAACGTCGTCCGCTCGCGCGTCGTCCGGCGAATGAGGTGAAAAATCACGGGCGCGGCGAGCGCGAGGCCGCCGAGCAAAAAGAAGGGCGCGAGAAAATTCATCGCGCGCCTCCCCGGCCGCCGCGCGCAGCGGGCCGGAATTTCCGGCCGCGTTTCGTCCGCTCCTGCAGGAACTCAAATAGCGCGATCTCCAGCGGCTGCGCAGTCGACAGCAAATGGTGGCTGACGCCGAGCCGGCGACAGATCGCCCGCAATGCTTCGCAGTGCGCCATGAGCTTTTGCGTGTAGCCCGCACGGGCCGCGGCCGGATCGATATAGATCGCCTGGCCCGTCTCTACGTCTTCAAACAACGCCGCCATTTCCAGCCCGAGGTTGAGTTCCGCCGGATCGAGCACCTGGAAGACGCTTACCTCGTGACCGCACGCGGTGAGTGTCTGGAGGTTGCGCTCGAGCCGATCGAGTGGCGCGAGAAAATCAGAAATCACCGCGACGAGCCCGCGTTTGCGCACGAGCGCGGTGATGCGTTCGATCGGCGCGACGAGATTGGTCTCGCTACCCGCCGCGGGTCGCTCGAGCGCGATCATCAATTGACGCAAATGGCCCGGCCGGTGGCGGGCAGGCAGATACTCCCGCACCTGCGAATCAAACGTGAGCAAGCCAACTGCGTCACCCTGCAAATCGAGAAAATGTCCGAGCGTCGCCGCGAGCGTTGCCGCGTAATGCGCCTTCGTGTAGCCGCGCGTTCCAAAATCCATCGAGCGGCTCTGATCCGCGAGGAGGTGGCAGCGGAGATTCGTTTCGTCCTCGTATTTCTTGATGTAGTAGCGATCGCTCCGCGCGTAGACGCGCCAGTCGAGATAACGCGGATCGTCGCCCGGCGTGTAGGGACGATATTCGGTGAACTCCACCGAGAATCCGTGGTACGGGCTGCGGTGCAGCCCGCTCCAAAATCCCTCGACGACCGCATGCGCCCGCAGTTCGAGGCTGCGGATGCTCATCAGCGCCGCTGGATCGATCAGCGAGGCGCTGGGCGCGGGACGGGGAGCAGGCGCGACCATGGGAAAATCACGCGGACTTCACCGGCAGCGGCGTCGCCGCGAGCAGGCGCTTAATCACTTCTTCAACGCGGATGCCGTCGGCCTCGGCGCGGTAGTTCAACAGCACGCGGTGCCGCAGCGCGGGAGCAGCGAGCGCCTGGATGTCCTCGATCGTCACGTGTGCGCGACCCTGCAGCAGCACGCGGGCTTTGGCGCCGAGGATGAGGAATTGTCCGGCGCGGGTGCCGGCGCCCCAACTTACCCAGTCGTTCACAAAAGCCGGCGTCGCAGCCTGGTTCGGGCGCGAGGCGGCGGAGAGTTGCACGGCGTAGCGCACCATTTCTTCGGCGACCGGCACCTTGCGCACGAGTTCGTGGAAGCTCTGCACATCCTCGCCCGTGAAGAGCGGCGTGATTGCGGCGGGACGCGTCGAAGTCGTCTGCGTGACGACACTGACTTCGTCCGCCTCCGGCAAATAATCCATCACAACGTTGAACATGAAGCGATCGAGCTGCGCCTCCGGCAGAGGATAAGTGCCTTCCATCTCAATTGGGTTTTGGGTGGCCAGGACGAAAAACGGCTCGGCCAAAACGTGCTTCACGCCCGCTGCGGTGACTTGATGCTCCTGCATTGCCTCGAGGAGCGCCGCCTGGGTCTTTGGCGGCGTGCGGTTGATTTCGTCGGCGAGGATCATGTTGGCGAACACCGGTCCGGGCACAAAGACCATTTTCCGCGTGCCTCCGAGGTCCTGCAAAATCTCCGTGCCCGTGATGTCCGCCGGCATAAGATCGGGCGTGAACTGGATGCGTTGAAACTTCAGGTGAAAGATCTGCGCGATCGATTTCACGAGGAGCGTCTTCGCGAGGCCGGGCGCGCCCGTGATGAGGCAGTGCCCGCCGGCGATGAGCGCGATCATGATTTGCTCGATGACGTCGCGCTGGCCGATGATCACCTTGCCGAGTTCGGCTTCGATCCGGGCGCGGCCCTCGAACAGTTTTTCTGCGGTTTCGCGCTCAGCGGCAAAAGCGGCGCTGGCGTTGCTGGTCGGGGCGGTTTCGGTGGGTGTGCTCATGGAAGTGATTGGACGCGTTCAATGCGTCATCAGGTAGAAGACGATGTTGATGCCGAGGGGATAGGCTACCTTCTCGGAAAAAGTGTGAAAGTAGTCGAGGTTCTCGCCCTCACGCTCCCAGCCATCGCTCACGTCGCTGTTGTGAATCGCGACGACCATCATGCGGCCCTTGTCGTCAAACCACGCGCGGACGTGCATGTTTTCCGAGCCTTCGCCGCGAAAGACCCGCGAGAGACGCGAGGTCGGATCGTTCGGATCGAAATTTTGATTCCAAAACTGCATTGTCGGGATTTGCAGGCGGTTCATCGGACCGCGCAGTTCGAACACGCTGTGAAAGATCGGGTGCTCCATCGTCAGCTCCGTCCAGCCGCGGCCGGGCAACACCCGCTTCATCTGGTCCTCGAAACCGTCCCACTCGCGTTGGCTCCAAAAATCGTTCACGAACAGCGCACCGCCGTTATTCAGGTAATCGTGCAACCGCTTCACCTCGGCCTCGCGCAACTCCATGAAGCCCGTGTGCTCCATGTAGACCATCGGGAAGTCCGCAAGATCAGGATCGGTCAGGTGCAGCGTGCGCGCATCGGGGTCGACCTTCATCGAGGTCATCTGCTGGAGCCGGTAGGAAAAATTCAGATCGGCATCAGGAAAATCGACCCACCAACCGAAGCGCCGCCCCGTCCCCCACCCGCCGCCCGTCCCGCGACCCATGCCGACCTTGAAAATGATCCGCGCAAACGTGAACACGTCCTTCTCGAAGCCCGGCGGATTTTTCCACTCCGGCGTGCCCGTGCTGTGCGAATCTATCTCGCGCGCCGTGCGCACGGTGTCGGAGTCGACAAGACGACCGCCCTCGATGCGCACGATCGGGCCTTCGTCGTCCTCGTTGCCGTTCCAACCCCAGCCTTGCGGCGGACCGAAGCCACCACGTCCGCCGCGACCCTGACGCGGCGCCGACTGCTGCGCGAAATCGGCGCCGGCGCACCCGAGCGCGAGCGCGATGACAGCGAGAGTTTTTTGGCGGACGTTCATCTCAGTGCGTCATCGCGTAGAAGATGATGTTAATTCCGAGGGGATAGGAAACCTTCTCGGAAAAATTGTGGAAGAAATAGTCGCTCTCGCCTTCGCGCTCCCAGCCGTCGCCGTTGTCGGTGTTGTGCGTGGCGATGACCATCATCCGCCCCTTGTCGTCGAAGATCGCGCGGTGGTGCACGGTGCGGACGTCACCGTCGTGATTCGTCTCCCACGTGCGGTGCTGCGGATCAAATTCGCTTTGGATGCCGAGGCGGACATTCGGCACCTGATACTTGGCCTTGATCTCAAACACGCAGTGGTAAACCGGATGTTCGAGCGGCAGCTCGGCGAAATCGCGATCGGGGAGAACGCGTTTCAGCACGCGCTCGGCGTTGCGCCACTCGCTGTCACCCCAAAAATCGTCGAGCATGAGAAAACCGCCGTTGGTGAGGTACGTGCGGAGCGCCGCGATCTCCTCGTCCTCGAGCGCGAGCGAGCCGGGCTCGACCATGTAGATGAATGGAAAATCCGCGAGGTCCGGATCGGTGAGATGGATGAAGCGGCCGTCGGGGTTGACCTTGAGCGCCGTCATCTGCTGGAGCCGGTAAGAAAGATTGAGATCGCTGTCGGGCGTGTCGGTCGCCCAGTTGCCGCGCGGGCCACCCGGGGTGTGGCCGCGACGGACGCGGACGAACGTGAACGTGTCCTTTTCAAATCCCGGCGGGTTCGTCCACATCGGTGTGCCGGTGCTGTGCGAGTCGAGTTCGCGCGGCGTCTTCACGTCCGCCCCGATCCACCCGCCCTCGCCCCACGTGCCGCCCGCGGGATCCTCGAGGTCGCCGCCGCCGCGACTGCGGCCGTTGCGATACGGGCGCTGGGCGAGCAGCGCGCCCACGACGATCAGAAACACGAGGACGAGCGCGGCGCGTTTCATGTCTTTGGTGCCGGAGCCAGCGCTTCCGGGCCGCGCAATTCGAGGAGCAATTTCAGTGCCTCGCGGTAACGCGGCGCCTCCTCCAGCGCGAGCAGCGTGTGCCGGCGGGCATCGTCGTTCGCGCCCGTTTGGTGGAGCAGTTGCGCGAGCTGAAAATGCACCGCCGCCGGGTCGGCGGGCTCAAGTTGGAGCAAGGTCCGCAGCGCCGCGATCGCAGTCGAAGTGTCGTTCGTCGCCGTGCTGGCTTGCGCGAGATAGCGCCACGGCGACGCGACAAGTGGATTCACGCGGAGAAACCGCTCAGCGTTGATCGTCACCACCGGCCAGTCGCTCACGGCGGCGCCGAGTTCCATGAGCCGGAGATACGCCTCCGGTGCCTCGTCGTCGATCGCGGCCCACTTCGTGAGCGCGGCGCGCTCGGCCGTCGCATCGCCCAGTTCGCGGAGCACGGCAACGAGCGGGCGATACGGCGTGTCGGCGCCCTTCTCGGCCGGATTCAGCGCGGCGATCTTCGTGAGCAACACGCGCGCCTCCTCCCATTTCTTTGCCTCCATGAGCTGCTGCGCCTGAAGCGACAGCGCCCAGTAGTTGTCCGTCTTTTTCTCCGCCTTCTCACCGGTCACGGCGACCGAAACGATGTCCACCGCATCCTTCGGCAAACGCGTCCAGTCGAGCCCAGGCGCCAGACGCGCCGCGCGCTCGTGCACGAACGCGGAAAAATCTTTTTCCAGTTGTTCGATCGGGGCGACGTTCTTCGCGAGCGCCGCGTTGATTTCGCGGCCGTCGCGCAAGTCGCCGAGCACGCCGCGCAGGTGATCGAGGCCGTAGCGGTTGATGATGAACTCGACGACGAGTGACGATTCGAGATACGCAAACTGCAGATAATCCGCTGACTTTGGCGCGAGAAACGCCGCGCTCAACGACGCCACCGGCGTCAGCTCGCCCTTCGCGATCATCTCGCTGTAGCGCGCGTTGAGCCGCATGCCCCAGGCCGGATCGGCCTGCCGCTCCTCATAAACGGAGATGCCTTCGCTCAGCCAACGCGGCATCCGGTTGCGGGTGAGCTGCAAGGTGACCGCGTGGCAAAATTCGTGCCACAGCACCGACTCCCAATTCACAGGATGCCCGCCCGTCGCCGCCGGGCCGTTGGCCGTGACGACGCGCCCGAAGCACACGCCGAGAAAGCCCGGCACGTCCGGCATCCCAAACGTCCGCACCGCGAAATCCTTTTGATCGGCGAACACCTCCACGTAGGTCGGCGATGCGAGTTCGACGCCGTATTTCGCCGTGAGCGTGTTCTTCGCCCGCCGCAGCAGCGCGAGCACGCGCGGACCGTAAATCGTGACCTCGTTGGCCGCCATGCGCACGACGAGATCATCGCTCTTGAGCGAAGCGTATTTCGCCATCGTATCGTGCAACGTGACGAGATTGAACGCCTCCACATCATACTCGTCGCGCTCGTGCACGGCCTGCGCAAGCCGCCAGCCCTCGTCCTCGTTGCCGAGCCGCAGCATATCCGTCGCGAGCTGGGCGTTGGCCGGCAGATAGCCCGGATCAAATTCGATCGCGCGGCGCTGGTAGGCGGCGGCCTCGGCGAAGCGGTATTTTTGGGCGAGCTTCTCGCCGATCAGGAAATCGACGCGCGGGTTCGTGGCCCAAGTGCTGAGCGCCGCGTTGTGCGCGGCAGCTTCAGCGTCGTCGTCGTGGCGCAGATGCGCCAGCACCGCGCGATAGGCCCAGGCATCGGGCTGCATCGGATTCACCGCGAAGACGCGATCGAGGAGCTTCGCGGCCTCGGCATACTCTTCGGAATCGATCCGGTTCGCCGCGAGCAGCAGCAGGCTCGGGACGTGGCGCGGATTGAACGTGATGGCCTGATTGAGTGCAGTCAGCGCGATATTCTCGGCGTCGACGCGCGTGTCGGCGTAGGCCCGCGCGCGCCCGAAAAGCAAATCCGGATCGTCGGGAAGCTGCTTTAGGCCCTCGTCGAACGCGCGCGCCGCGAGCGCAAAGTCGTGCTTGTCGAGGGCGAGTTCGCCGCGGGCGAGATAGACATCACGCAGCTTCGGCTCAGCCTTCTGCGCCGTCGCGAAAAGTTTATCGAGCACCTCCTTCGGATCGTAGCCGAGCAAAATGAAGGCGCGTCCGATCACCACGAGATCGACGGGCGTGCGGTAGAGCCACTGACGCGAGGTGACGAGCCGGCGGATTTCCTGCAGGTAGTTCGCCGCCTCCTCGGGCTTGCCGTTGGCAAACGCGATGTCGCGCCCGAGCCAGCGCAGCCGGATGCTCGTCGGTTCGCGCACCAGCGCCGCCTCGATCGTATGCTGGGCCTCGATGTTTTTGCCGACTGCCAGTTGCGCTTGCGCCACCAGTAACGCCCAGTCCACGCCAGTCGGGTTGTCACGCAGCCCCTTCGCGCCATGGTCGATCACGAAAGCATAGTTTCCTGCGAGCAGCTCCCGCTGCGAGTCAGCTGCGTCCGGCTCGGCGGCCCTCGCGCGCGAGGTCAGCCCGAGCGCGATCAGCGACGCCGTCCAAGCGAGCATGGTCGTTCCCTTGGTGACAAGGCGCGAAAGACCCGTCCAACGCGGCTTCATGCGCGAGAAAAGGGCGGCGGGTTGCTCATCGGGGAAACGCACGCTCCAAGCCAGACGCGTGCCGGACCAAAGAGTAATACGTGCTCGCGCGATTTCTCAAGCGCTCGCGCGCTTCTTGCGCACTTGCACCCTTACATTCGGCAGGCTGACATTGCCCATGCGCTTTCCCGCCGCATTTCTGACCGCCGCCCTGCTCGTCACCACTGCCAGCCGCGCCGCCGACTTCTCCGCCCGCTTCGAGGCCCTGAAGACCGCCGCCACGCCCGCGCAGCTCTACGCTCTGCTCTACGATCTGCCGAAGGGCGGAGATCTGCATCACCACGCCGGCGGCGCCGATCGGCCCGAGTGGATTTACGCCGTCGCTACCGATCCTGCGCGCAACGGAGGCGACACGTTTTACACTCGTGCACACTTTAACGCCGCACCCGACGCCGTCGCGCCCGGCGCGCGTTTTCACAATCTCCGCCAGAACGGCTACGACCGGCTCTCCGCCGCCGCCCGTGCCGAATACGTCCGCCTCGATCAACTTACCGCCGATGAGCGCGCAGCCTGGTGCAACAGTCTCCGCCTCGACGCCCCCAGTGAGGGCCGCGACGAGTTTTTCAAGGTGCTCTGGCCCCGGCGCGGCCAGCTCGAAAGTAGCCTCCCACTCAGCACCGAGATGGTCGTCGAAAACCTCAAGGCCTTCGGCGCCGAGCACCTCGTCTACGCCGAGATGCAGTTCGGTGCCGACAATTTCGTTTCCAACACGGGCGAACCGATCCCGGCGGACGACGCGGTCGCCTTCATCCGCCGCCGGCTCACGCAGCCTGACGTCGCCGCCACCGGCATGACCGTGCGTTTCCAAAAAACCATCCTGCGTTTCGCCCCGGACGCCGAGGCCCGGCTCACCGCCGCCTACGCATTCGTCGACGCCCACCGCGATCTCTGGGTCGGGCTCAACCTCGCCGGCATCGAGGAGAACGGCTTCGGCCACCCGCGCCGGTTCCTCGACACATTTCGCGCCATGCGCGCCCGCTACCCCACGCTCGCGCTCTCGATCCACGCGGGCGAGATGGACGGCCCTGACTCGCACATCCGCGACACGCTGCTCCTCGGTGCCAGCCGCATCGGTCACGGCGTCAACCTCATCAAAGATCCCGAAACGCTAATCCTGCTCCAGCAAACCCGCCGCGTACTCGTCGAGGTCAACCTCGTCTCCAACCGTCTCCTCGAATACACCCCCGACCTCACGAAACACCCGTTTCCCGAGTATCTGCGCACCGGCGTGCCCGTCTGCCTCAACACCGACGATCGCGGCATGTGGGATTCCAATCTCACCGACGAATATTTCACCGCCGTGAAGACCTTCAACCTCTCCTGGGCAGAAGTCGTTGAACTTGGCCGCAACTCCCTCGCGTTCTCCTTCGTGCAGCTCGACGTGAAAGCCAAACTCCTCGCCGACTACGAGGCGCGCGTCGCCGCGTTCGAGAAAAAATACGGCGGCGAAAATGCCCGCGACGCGCTCGCCCAGCTAAACGCTGTTCAGCCCGTCTCCTACGGCTATGGGCAGCGAGCCTTCGGATTGGTGTTTCCGTAGTCGACCTAGCGACTAGGTTGCAAAAGGAGCCGTGGTCCCGCCGCTTCCCGCACGCACCACGAGGATCGGGATCGCCGTATTGTGCCGCACCTTGTCGATCGTGCTGCCAAGGAAGAAGTCGCCGATGAGTTTGTGCCCGTGCGAGGTCATCGCGATCAAGTCGCAGGCATGCGCGCCGGCGGTTTTAAGAATTTCGGTCGGCGGATTGCCGAGGGCGAGTTCGGTTTCGACCGTCAGTCCGTTCGCGCGAAGCTTCGCCGCGACACCGTCGAGGTAGGCGCGGTCAGCGCGCATTTCGTCGGACTCGGCAAGTTGCAGTGTTTCCTGGTGCCGCGCCGCGAAGCCGTCTGCCACATGCAGCAAGAGCAGCGTCGAGCCCATTCGCCGCGCAAACTCCGCGATGTGCGGCACGAGCGTATCGTCGGCGCGGCTGTTCTCAAGGGCGACGAGGATTTTTTTATACATGGCGCGCTCGGGGTTTCAGGAGTTTCCGCTAGTCACGCCGGCAATGTCGAGCAGGAGCTTCACGTTGAGACCGATAATGACCAAGGTCGTCGTCCACCCGAGGATTTTAATCCACAGCGGGTTCACGAACTCGCCCATCTTTGCCTTTTCGCCGGTAAACCGCATCAACGGCCAGCACGCGAACCCCAGCTGCATCGAGAGGCACACCTGGCTCGCGACGAGCAACTCGGTCGATTTGCTCTCGCCAAAAATTCCGATGACCACCACCGCCGGCACGATCGCAATCGCGCGCGTGATGAGCCGTCGCACCCACGGCCGCAGCCGGATGTCCAGAAATCCCTCCATCACAATTTGACCGGCGAGTGTGCCGGTGAGCGTGGAGTTTTGCCCCGACGCCAGCAGCGCAACGGCGAACAGAACGCTCGCGAAGCCAACGCCCATCAGGCCGTCGAGCAGGTGAAACGCATCCTGAATCTCCGCCACTTCCTGGTGGCCGCTGCCGTGAAACGCCGCCGCCGCGAGCACGAGAATTGCGCCGTTGATAAACAGCGCGAACATCAGCGCGAACGTCGAGTCGAGGGTCGCAAACGCGATCGCGTCGCGTTTGCCGCCGGCCGTCTGCTCGTATTTTCGCGTCTGCACGATCGACGAGTGCAGGTAGAGGTTGTGGGGCATCACCGTCGCTCCGAGAATGCCGATCGCGACATAGAGCATCGAAGGGTTGCGCAGGATTTCCATGCTCGGCACGAACCCCGCGAGCACCGCCCCCGCGGCCGGCTTTGCAATGAAGAGTTCCACCGCGAAACAGGTCCCGATCGTCGCAATGAGCGTGATAACCACGGCCTCAAGGTAGCGAAAGCCGCGATGCTGCAGCAGCAGCACGATCATCACGTCGGCCGCCGTAATGACGCAGCCCCACACGAGCGGAATGTGAAACAACAACTGCAGCGCAATCGCCGAGCCAACGACCTCCGCGAGATCGCACGCCGCGATGGCGAATTCACAGATGATCCAGAGAAACCATACCGTCGGCCGCGAGTAATGATCGCGGCACGCCTGCGCGAGATCACGGCCCGTGGCGATGCCGAGCTTCACACTGAGGTGCTGGAGCAGGATCGCCATCAGGTTGGAAATCATGATGACGCTCAGCAGCGTGTAGCCGAACTTCGCGCCGCCCGCGAGGTCGGTCGCCCAGTTGCCCGGATCCATGTAGCCGACGGCGACAAGAAAACCGGGCCCGGCAAATGCCAGGCACTTCCGCCAAAACCCCGCCCCCGCCGGCACCGCGATCGACCGGTGGACCTCCGGCAGGCTCGGTCCCCCGCCCTCACGCCGCCAGCGCGCAGTGGGCGGCGGCGTGGAGGCGATCGGATCGGCGGACATAGTGGAACGAGAACGGCTTTATTTTGATTAGTCAAATTCTTATCTTGTCCTGTTCAAATAATCATCCACGCTCACCCCGTGGCCACGAGCACCGTTGAAAATTACCTCAAGCAAATCCTCCTGCTTTCCGCCGGCGACGACGCCCTGGTTTCAATGGGCGATCTTGCAGCCGCACTCGCGGTCGTGCCCGGCACCGCCACCACGATGGTCAAGTCGCTCGCCTCCGACGGCCTCGTCGATCACCACCTGCGGCACGGCGTGCGGCTGACCGCGGCCGGCCGGCGCGTGGCCCTCGGCGTCCTGCGCCGCCACCGCTTAATCGAAACATTTCTGGTGGAGGTGCTGAAGATGGACTGGACGGAGGTGCACGCCGAGGCTGAGCTGCTGGAGCATGCCATCTCCGACGCCGTGCTCGACCGTCTCGACGCCCTGCTCGGCCACCCTGCGGCCGATCCCCACGGCGATCCGATTCCGACACGGCTCGGCAAGATAGACGCACAGGTCTACGCGACGCTCGCGACCTGCGTGGTCGCGCAGCCGCTGCGGATCGTGCGGGTGACGGAGCAATCGGGCGAGTTTCTCCAGTTCGCCGAGCGCAATGGGCTGCGCCCCGGCGCCCGTGTGCGCGTCGCGGAACGCGATCTCGCGGCCGGATTAATCACGCTGAAGAAAACCTCCGGCCGCACGGTGGCACTCAGTTTGGCAGCGGCGGGCAACATCCTCGTTGCGCCGGCGCGCTGATCAGTTATCGGTGCGCGGATGAACTTAGCCCTCTCCCGCCGCCCGCGCGCGCTCTGGCTCGCGTTGCTTCTACCCCTTGCCCTCTTCGCTGGCGATCCGCGGACAGAGGCGGACGCGCTCGTCGCGCAGATCATGGCCAAGATCAAGGCCGGTCAGCGCACCGAGGCGGCACTCGCGCCCGAACTCGCGCAGTTCGACACCTTGCTCGCCGCGCACAAAGGCGACACGAGCGACGGGGTCGCGCGCATCGCCCTGCTCAAGGCGACGCTCTACACCCAAATCCTCGGCAACGAGGAAAAGGGCCTCGTATTGCTGAAGCAACTGAAGGCCGATTTCCCCAATTCCAAGATCGCCAACGGCGTCGACACCATGATCGATTCGCTTGAGGCGCAACGCGCGTATGCAACCGGAAAAGTTTTTCCCGATTTCGCCGAGCAGGATCTGAACGGCAAGCCGCTCTCGATCTCGAACTACAAAGGCAAGGTGGTGCTGCTCGATTTTTGGGCGACGTGGTGCGGACCGTGCCTAGCGGAGCTTCCAAATGTCGTCGCCGCCTACAAGAAATACCACGACCGCGGTTTTGAAATCATCGGCATTTCGCTCGATCGCGAAAATGCCCGGGAGAAGCTCGTCGAGTTTACCAAAAACCGCGAGATGCCCTGGCCGCAGTTTTATGATGGGAAATATTGGGAGAACAAACTCTCCACCCGCTATGGCATCCACAGCATCCCGGCCACGTTTCTGCTCGACGGCGAAGGCCGCGTGATAGCGAAGAATCTGCGCGGCGCCGCTCTCGATGAGGAATTGGAGAAGCGGTTGCCCGCGAAGTGACGCGCCGCGCTCAAAACAGCCAGCGCAGTCGCAACACGCTCAACCAGTCGGTCGCGCGTCCGCCCAGCCCCCGACTCAGACCGTAGTCGAGTTGAAAGGCTTTCGAGAAATCGAAGGTCACGCCTCCGCCCAGCGTGCCCGCAAACGTCGAAGCGGTTGCCGACGAAATCGACAGCGTCGCTTCAGCATAGGCACCGATCCCGCCGATGATATGCTGGCGCGCAAAGCCGCTGACGAACCACCGCGAGTCATAACCGTCGTTCGCGTCGTTGCGCACCAAGTCCCATTCAGCCATCGCGCCCGCTTCAGAGCCGGGCCCGAGTGATTTCGCCCACGGCACAATCACGCCGCCTTCGAAGTGGTTGTTGCCGACGCCGGTCGCCCGCGAGGGAATCTTCACGAACGGAATCACCGCCGCGGCCGCCTCGCCGGGCACATCGCGCCAGAACGTCCACTTCGCGCGGACCGAGGTGTCGCCCCAGCCGCTGCGCGTGGAGCGATCACCCTGATACTGGTAGGTCTCGCGCACGAAAAACTGAGCGCCAAACTGGACGTCAACATCGCGCGTCACGCCCACCGAAAGAATCGACGAAGCCAGCCCAAGCGCGGTGTATTTTGCCGGCTCGAGTGTATCGCGGTTGATGCCAACGCTCACCGCGTCCATGCGCAGAAAAAACTTCCCTGGCTCGATCGTCTGGGGAGTCTCGGTGACTTGCGCATGGAGCGCGCTGGCGGTCAACGCCAGCAGCAGCGCGATCGTTTTGAACATGGCCGAGCTTCCGGCGATCGGCCGGAGCGCGGCCAGCCAAAAAGTGACGCGACGTGACAACGCACTTGCCGCCGCGCGCCGCGCGCCGCCACACTTCGCCCGATGTCGCAGTCCTTCGCACGCGTCGTCTGGGTCGTGACCGCGGTGTTTTTCGCGGCGTTCTTCGCGTGGCCCGTGTGGCAGATTCTCAAAGGCGGTTTTGTCGACGCCGACGGCCGGTTTACCCTCGCCTATCTTGGCGCACTCCTGCGCGACCCGCTCTACGTCGGCGCGCTCGGCAACTCGCTGCTCCTCGCGTGCGCCGCAACGCTGCTCGCCGTGCTCATCGCGCTCCCGCTCGCCGTCGCGGGCGATCGCTACCTTTTTCCGGGCAAGACACTTTTCAGTTCGCTCGTGCTGCTGCCCATGATTCTGCCGCCGTTTGTCGGCGCGATCGGCATCAAGCAAATCTTCGGGCAATACGGCGCGTTCAACGCCCTGCTCCACCACGCCGGACTGCTCGCCCCCGCCGCGACCATTGACTGGTTTGCCGCGAACCAATTCTGGGGCATCGCAATCGTGGAGGCGCTGTCGCTCTACCCGATCATTTACCTCAACGCTCTTGCTGCGCTCGCCAACATCGATCCGGCGATGGAAGAAGCCGCGCAAAATCTCGGCTGCACCGGGCTCCGTCGGTTTTCTCGCATTACCCTGCCGCTCATCCGACCGGGACTCTTCGCCGGTGGCACGATCGTGTTCATTTGGGCGTTCACCGAACTCGGCACGCCGCTCATTTTCGACTATGATCGCGTGACGAGCGTGCAGATTTACTACGGCCTGCGCGACATCGGCGGCAACCCGTTCCCCTATGCGCTCGTCGCCATCATGCTCGCCGCTTCGGTCGCCCTCTACGCGCTGGGCAAAGGCCTGTTCGGTCGCGCCGGCTATGCCATGATGGCGAAAGCGACTAGCACCGGCGGAGCGCGCTTGCTGCCGCGGGCGCGCGCCTGGCTTTGCACCGCGCTGTTTGCGGGCGTGACGTTCGTCGCGGTTCTGCCGCACCTCGGCGTCGTGCTCGTGGCGTTCTCGCGCGACTGGTATGCGACCGTGCTGCCGCAGTCCTATTCGCTCGAGAACTTCCGCCTCGCCCTCGGCCACGATCTCACCGTGCCCGCGATCGCCAACAGCCTCAAGTTCGCGAGCCTCGCAACCCTCGTCGATCTCGTGCTCGGCGTCGCCCTCGCCTATGTGATCGTGCGCACGAAGATCGCCGGTCGCGGCGTGCTCGACTTTCTCGCGATGCTTCCGCTCGCGGTGCCGGGACTGGTCCTCGCGTTCGGCTATCTCGCGATGGCGCAGGAAGGGAAAGCCTTCGCGTTTCTCAACCCAGTCAAAAACCCCACCCTCCTCCTCGTGATCGCCTATTCGGTGCGCCGACTGCCTTACGTCGTGCGCTCGGCTGCCGCAGGCTTCGAGCAGACGAGCGTGACGCTTGAGGAGGCCGCGCAAAATCTCGGCGCGCCGCCGCTGCGCGCCGTGGTGCGCATCACCCTCCCACTGATCGCCGCCAACCTCATCGCTGGCGGCCTGCTCGCCTTTGCCTTCGCGATGCTCGAGGTCAGCGACTCGCTCGTCCTCGCGCAAAAACAGCTCTACTACCCGATCACCAAGGCGATCATGGAACTCTTCCAACTCCTCGGCGACGGCAAGTTCCTTGCCAGTGCCCTCGGCGTGTGGGCGATGGTTTTCCTCGGTGTGACGATCGCGGGACTGAGTCTGCTCCTCGGGAAAAAACTCGGCGCGGTGTTTCGCGTCTGAAGTCACTGCGGCCGACGCAGCGCACGAACGCTTCGCCGCCGGCGCATGATATCCCGGCCTGAGACCGCCTTGCGCCGCGCTCAATTCCATCCACGCTTTAATTCGAGCGTTTCTTCATGACCACTCTTCGCCTGCTGCTCTGCTGTGCCGGGATCGCACTGCTCCCGGCCGTCCTCGCTGACGAACCCGCCAACGACACCTCCGTCGCAAAATTGCGGCTCGATATATTCGTGCTGCCGGAATTTCCCGACTACGTGCGCGCGAGCGGCAATCACAAGGGCGTCGTCACGGTCGCGATCGGCCGCGACGCCGAAGGTCGCGTCACTGATGTCCTCGTGCTCGACTCCACGCACCCGCGCCTCACGCAAACAACGACCAACGCCGTCCGGCAATGGAAATTCAAAATCCCCGCCAACCCCGCGCCGGTCGGCCACGAAGTCGTGCCGATCGTGCGATTTTTGTTCACGTCAAAAGGGATCGCCATCGTCTCCGCGCTGACTGGCAGCCTTGCCTCGAAGGATCGCGACGTGAATGAAAACGCTCCCGTCATCCTTCCCTCATTCGCCGATCTCGATTCACCGCCCGTGCCGATCAACCATCCGATGCCGCGCTTCACCGGCCGGCTCGCCGAAGCCGCCCAAGGCGGCACGGTAACCGTGAAATTCTTCCTCGATGAAACCGGCAAAGTCCGCGTGCCGATCATTCTTGAATGTTCGGCGCCCGAACTCGGTCTCGCCACACTCGCAGCCGTCGAGCAGTGGACGTTTACCCCGCCGCGCGCGGCGGGCCACGAAACGATCGCGCTGGAGACCCAGACGTTTGCGTTTGGGTCGCCGAAACTCTGAGCCCGAAACTTTGTTTTGCCACGCCCCGTGCGTTCTGCGCGCATCGCTGCAATGGCGTTGCTCCTGCTCGTCTCCTTCATCTGGGCGTTCTCCTACGGCCTGATTAAAAACCGGCTCGCCGGGATCGACTCGACCGCGGTGGCCACGCTCCGGCTCGCGCTGGCCTTACTCGTATTTCTTCCATTCTTCCGGCCGCGTCGTCTAAAGCTACGTCTGGCGCTGCAGCTCGCCGCCCTCGGGGCCGCGCAATTCGGCGTGATGTATCTGCTCTACCAGCGATCGTTTCTCTATCTGCCCTCCTACGCGGTCGTGCTCTTCACGCTCACGATGCCACTCTACATCACCCTCGCCGACGCGTTCGTCGCGCGCCGCCTCCACGTCCGCTACGCCCTCGCCGCGCTGCTCGCTCTGGCCGGCGCTGCAATCGTCGTGCTCAACGGCACGCTGCACGGCGATCTACTCATTGGCTTTCTGCTCATGCAGGTGTCGAACCTCTGTTTCGCCGCCGGTCAAATCGCCTGGCGCCGTCTGCGCCCACACTTTCCGAGCGGTACAACCGACGCATCGCTCTTTGCCCTGCCCTACGCCGGTGCGCTCGCGATCTGCGCCGCCGTCTCGCTCGTCATCACTCCCTGGAGCGCCGTGCACGTCAGCTCCGATCAAACGATCGCGCTGATCTATCTCGGCGCGATCTCGTCCGGCGCGTGCTTCTTCTGGTGGAATCTCGGCGCGACGCGGGTCAACGCCGGCACGCTCGCCGTCTTCAACAACGCCAAGGTGCCACTCGGGGTGGCGTGCTCGCTGGTGTTTTTCCACGAGTCGGCGAATCTGCCGCGCCTCCTCGCCAGCGGAGCGCTCATGGTGGCCGGTGTGTGGATCGCCGAGAAAAAATAACCGACCTACTTCGGTGTCGTCGCGTAAGTGCGAGCGTGCCCGTTTGCCGGGATCGAAATCGTGTAGCTCTTCCCATCCGCCGCGACCGACAGCTCGATGACATTCGCCGGGCACTTAGCGGCGTCGGCGCCGGTGAGATTGTCACGATTCGCGATATACTCGTCCGTGACGTTCTGCTCGGCCGGCGCGTTAAAACTCTTGTGGATCTGATAGCTCGCCTGCACTGATCGCACCGACTTGATCGCGGAAAACGCCGTCGGCGTGCCGCCCTTTTTCGGGCCGTTGTTCATGAGCGTGACGGTCGGCGCGAGGCTCTGGATGAGCAGCGGATTATTGCTCACGTCGAGGCCGTGGTGGTCCGTTTGGTAAACGTCGACTGCACCGACAAGATTGAACGGTGAAACGAGCCGCGCCTCGAAATTCCATGTGAGATCGCCGCCGTCGAAAAGCCTGAAGCCGCCAAACGCCAGCACGAAGACCGCGCTGTTGTCGTTGTCGCTTGGTGCGATTTCCTTTGCCGCGCCGGCGAGCAGATTTTTCGTCTTTGCCTGCTCGGCCGTGGGCGTCACAAATTTCTGATCGGCCGCGAGGCAACGCAATGACAGCGCGGGCGTGCCCGGCGCATTCTTCATCGGAATCACTACGCCCGCGGCTAGTGCCACTCGGTTTGCCGCAATCTCGCGGAACGGTTTGATCTGCGTTGGAAAGGTCGTCGGCGTCTTCCCATCCGGATCGCCGGCCGGGATCGCTCGCTGGTAAATCGTCCCGATCGGGATCTGCTCGGCGACCTCCGCGATGCCGCCGAAGTGATCGACATGATAGTGCGTCAGCAGAAAATAATCGATCCGCGCAAGGCCCGCTTCCTTCACCGCGCGCACGATCCGCGCGGGGTCGCGGCCCCCGGGATTGCCGGAATCGATCAGCACGGACTCGCCGGCCGGTGTGACGATGAGCGTCGAGCCACCGCCTTCCGAATCGATCCAGACGACGTCGAGCGTCCTCGTTTTCTGATCGGCACGGGCGAGATACGCGGACGCGAGCCATAAACCTAATCCGAGGCGCAGGTAGTTTTTCATGGGGTAAGGGGTATGCCGGAGCCCGCGGCCGGCCCGCGGCGCGTCAGGCCTTCGCGTAGAACGCGTTGATCTTGTCGGCCACGTCACGGAAACCGATATCTTCGCTGTAGATGATCTTGAACTCGACGATCGCGAGATCGGCCTTGCCCATGTGTTCGAGGCACGAGCCAAGTTCGTAAATCACGTCCTTCTTCGTGTCATCCATCGTCGCGAGTTCGGACTTCGCGGTGTTGAGCTGCGCGACGGCGAGGTCGAAAAGTTTCTTCGCTTTGAAGCAGCGCGCGAGGCCGATGAGCGAGGCCACGCGGACCTTCGGGCCCTTTTGGGCCTGTTGAAATTGCGCGATTGCGGCGTCCGTCTGATTGCTTTCGAGCAGGAGACTCGCGAGCGCGTAACGCGCCTCATGATCGTTCGGGTAACGCTCCGTGTAGTGCCGCGCATCGCGCAATTTAAAGTCGGTGAGTTCCGCGCGCGCGGCCGCAAGTTTGCCCTGGGCCGTCGCATCTGCAGGCGCGGCGGCGAGCGCAGTTTCGGCTACCTCGACGCGCTTCGCAATCACGGCGGCTGTGAGTTCGGACTCCTGTTTTTCCAGCGCCGCATCGGCGCCACCCGCGGGCAGATGCCGCGCCTTCTTTATCCACGCGAGCGCCTGCTCCAGATCGCCGACCTGGCGGTAGAGTTTCGCGAGCTCGCGGTAGTGATTCAGATTCGCCGGCTCCTTCACCACGCGGGCGTGCGCCTCGTCCAGCAGGCGCTGCGTCATCGCGTCGGTCGTGACCACCTTCGCCGCCTGCTCCAATGAGACAGACTGAGCTTCGTCGCGGAGCTTGTCGCGATAACTGGTCTGCGCGTCCCACTTGCTCGTGTTGACGGTCTGCGCGACGGACGCCTTGCGCATCAGCGCCTGCGCCTCTGCATCGACCGGTCGCGCGGCCAGCATCTCGTCGGCGATCTTCAGCGCCTCGGTGGCCTTGCCGGCCGCCAGCCACGCTTCGCCCAGAGCGAGCAGATTGGCGCGGTTGCCCGGCTCGATTTCACGGATCGCGTCGAGCGCAAACGCTACGGTCTCCAGCAATCCCAGCCCCTGCGCCGCCTCGGCGAGCAGCTTGAGAGCAGCGACATTGGCGGGGTCTTTCGCGAGCAGCGCTTCCGCCGACTCAAGCAGTTTCGCCGGATCCTTTTTCCCGCCGAACATGAACGGCGCCGCCGAAAGTCCGCCTGACATGCGCGCCATAAAACCGCCCTTGCCCTTCGCCTGACGCAGTTGCGCGACGCGCTGAAGTTTGCGCACCGGCAGGCAGCCGGGCTGCACCTTGAGCACCTGCGCTGTGACTTCGAGCGCGTAGTCGAGATTGCCGCGTTCGAGGGCAATACGCGCGTTCTCAATCAGTTTTTGGTGCCGGGGATCGAGGGAGGCGACGGGAACTTCGGGCATACGGTGGTGCAGCGAAGTCGGCGGGCCCACGGCGGTCAACGCCAGACTCGGTCGCGCCGGCGACGCGCCCCGAAATGAAAAGTTTCAGCGCAGCGCAATCCGACCTGCCCGCTCACGCCAGCACGTCGAGCTCCGCCCGCGCCGCCCCGCTCAGCCGCGCGATTCCCTCGCCGACGATCGCGGCGCTCGGCCCCTCCACGAGCAGCCGCAGTTTCGCCTCCGTGCCCGAGTAGCGCACGAGCACGCGGCCGCGCTCGCCAAGCTCGGCTTCGAGGGTGCGGATCATCGCGGTAAGTTTTGGGAGCGAGTCGACGGGAATTTTTTCGCGGACGTTCAGCGCGGCCGTTTGCTGCGGGAATCGCCGCAGCACGCGGCGCAACTCCGAGAGCGGCCGGCCCGTCGCCCGCATCACCTCGATCACTTTGAGGGCGGCCACGAGCCCGTCGCCCGTCGGCGAAACGTCCGAGCAAATCACGTGGCCGCTCGATTCGCCGCCGAGCGTCGCACCTTCCACGCGCATCCGCTCAATCACATAGCGGTCGCCGACGGATGTGCGCAGGGTGCGCCCGCCCGCCGCGGCGACCGCGGCATCGACGCCGAGGTTGCTCTGCACCGTGACGACGAGGGTATTTTTTCCGAGCGCTCCGCGCGCGAGCGCGTGCGTCGCCAGAATCGTGAGTATCTCGTCGCCATCGAGCACGCCGCCGAGTTCATCGCACAACACGCAGCGATCGCCGTCGCCGTCGTGCGCGATGCCCAGCCGCATGCCACGCTCGCGCACGAGTGCTGCGAGGCCAGCGGGATGCTCGCTGCCGACGCCCGCGTTGATGTTGTTTCCGTCCGGCGCATCTCCAATCCCGATCACCTCCGCACCGAGCTCGCGCAATACGGCTGGGCTCGTGGCGCAGGTCGCGCCGTTCGCGGTATCCAGCGCCACGCGCCATCCCGCGAGCGAATGGAACGGCAACACCGCCCGCGCCACCGCTCGATATTCCTCGATCGCTCCGGCGCGGATGGGCAGGGCGGACGATTGGCTCGGCACCACCGCCTCCTTGAGAAAATTTTCGATCGCGGCCTCGTCATCATCGGTCAGCTTACTGCCATCAGGGCCGAAGAACTTGATACCGTTGTCCGCGGCCGGATTGTGCGAGGCCGTTATCATCACGCCGAGCGCCGCGCCATCGACCTTCACTGCGCGCGCGACGGCCGGCGTCGGCAACACCCCGAGCGAAACCGGCTCGGCGCCCGCCGCCCGCAGGCCACCCGCGATCGCCGGTTCCAACGCCGCCCCCGAGCCGCGCGTGTCGCGCCCGATCAAGACGCGGCCAATGCCACCCGCCGCGCCGCGCGCGGTTCCGTTGCGCAGCCACTGCACAGCGGCGAATCCGAGCTTGGCCGCGAAATGCTCATTCACCACGGGGCCGCCGTAAGGTCCGCGCACGCCATCGGTGCCGAAAAATTTGCGGGTCATGCGCGGTAAAATTCCCGCGTCGCCGCGATCTTCTTTTTTACCGCTCCGCCAAGCAGGAGCTCGCGCGCGATCGGCAAGCCGTCCTTCACGGTCGAAGTTCTGCCCACAATCCAGAGCGCGACCGCAGTGTTCAGCACAATTGTGTCAACGAGTCCGGCCGGCCCGCGTCCCGCCAACACCGCGTCGACCATCGCAAGATTCGTCGCCAAATCACCGCCGACGAGATCGTCGAAGGGCGCAACGCCCAGACCGAAATCGGCCGCACGCCACTCGGCATCGAGATCGCGCAGGCGGCCGAAGCCGCGCACCCGGTTCACCGTCGCGGTCGTCAATTCGTCGATGCCGCGATCGGCGCTGATGATTCCGTGCGCCGCGAGCCCGGCCGGCACGCCCAACGTGTCCATCGCCGACGCGAGTTTCCCCACCCATGCGTCCGCAAACACCCCCAACACCACGTGCGCCGGCCGACCCGGATTAATCAGAGGGCCGAGAATGTTGAAGATCGTGCGCTGGCCGCGCGCCGCGAGGGCTTTGCGGACGGGGGCGATATGTTTGAAGGCGGGATGATAGGACGGCGCGAAAAAGAAAACGTAGCCGAGCTCGTCAAGCGCGCGGCGAAGTTTCTCCGGTGGCGCATCGAGATTCACGCCGAGGCCCGCGAGCAAATCCGCGCTGCCACATTTTGAAGTGATGCCGCGGTTGCCGTGCTTCATCACCGTGACGCCCGCGCTCGCGAGCGTGAGCACGACGAGCGAGGAAATGTTGAACCCGCCCGCGTGATCACCACCCGTGCCGACAATGTCGATCGCCCGCGCCGCCCACGCCTGCACGCCGGGGTCGACGGCCCGGGTGCGAAAAGCCACGGCAAACGCCGCAATCTCGGCCGCGGTTTCGCCCTTGGCGGCGAGCGCCGAAAGGAAAGCGCCCTTCGCCTCATCGCTGTCAGCTGGGCCAGCAAGAACCTGCGCCACTGCCTCCACCTCAACCGCCGTGAGCGGGTGGCGGGCCGCAAGTCGGGCGGTAAGATCGGCGAGCAGGTTCATGCGCGGAGTTGAAGGGAGTGAGGCGGACGCTGGATTCGCCGCAAATAAATTTGCTCCGCGGTGACGAAGCTGAAACCAAGACGCGTGCGCAATTTTTTTCTCCCGCTGATTTTTCTCCTGCTGCTCACGCCGCTGGCATCCGGCCAGCCGGGAATACAGCGCCCTGCGACAAACACCCCCGCGCCCGCCGCCGAGTTGAGCATCGGCGACGCGATCGTGCTCGGGGTGGTCGAAGGCGTGACGGAGTTTCTGCCGGTTTCTTCGACCGGGCATCTCATTATCGCGTCGCGCGCGCTCGGGCTCGAGTCGGAGAAGCCCCTCGTCGGCCGCGACGGCCAGCCCCTCTGGTATCATAAGCCTTCGGAGAAATACCCCGCTGGTGAGCCTCTCACGCTCAAGCTCGCCGCCGACACCTTTAACGTCGTCATCCAATTCGGCGCGATTGCCGCAGTCGCGTTGCTCTATTGGCCGCAACTCGTCTCCCTGCTCATGGGCCTGCTCGGCCGCGATCCCGCGGGGCGGCGGCTGCTCATCAATCTGATCATCGCGTTCATCCCGGCGGCGGTGATTGGTCTCGCGCTGAAAAACTGGATCGACGCGAAGCTGTTTGGCGTCGGACCCGTCATCGTGGCGCAGTTGGCCGGCGCGGGGCTGATGTTGTTTGCCGAGAGCTGGCGACGCCGGAACTTCAAGGTGCGCGCCTCCGACGACGGGCTCGAGCACATGCCGCCGCATCACGCAGCCGGCATCGGCACGCTGCAGGTGCTCGCGTTGTGGCCCGGCATGAGCCGCTCCATGACGACGATCGTCGGCGGCTACTTTTGCGGTCTCGAGCCGAAGCGCGCGGCGGAGTTTTCCTTCCTGCTAGGGTTTCTCACGCTGACAGCCGCGACCGGTCTGAAAAGCGTGACGCACGGCGCGGCGATGATCCAGGTTTTCGGCTGGTCGCACGTGCTGCTAGGCTGTGGGGTGGCGGCAATCGTGGCCGCCCTGTGCGTGCGCTGGCTCGTGGGCTGGCTGACGCGGCACGGTCTGGCCGCCTTTGCCTGGTATCGGATCGCGATGGCGATCGTGCTGGCGATCGCATTTTACCTCTGAAACGCGCGCGGCGATTATGACGCTTGACGCGCCATTCCGCCGCCCTTTACTCCGACCCTTTCACTCATTCCGCGGGCCTCGGGCAACCGTCGACCGCACTCTCTCAAACACGCACTCCCATGGCCAATCCGAAACGCAAAACGTCCAAACGCCGCAGCGCCAACCGCCGCGCCGGCAACGCTTATATCGCTCCCGAGTTCGCGAAGGATCCGACCGATGGCAGCGCGTTCCGTCCCCACCGCGTGAACCCCAAGAACGGCATGTATCGCGGCCGCCAGGTCCTCAACGTAGAGGTCTGAGTCCGCGCGCTTTCTGCACTCCGCCATCCCCGCGATGGTCACACATTCCGGCGCCGTCGGGCGCATCGCTGTCGACGCCATGGGCGGCGACCTTGGTCCGTCCGAGGTGGTCGCCGCCGTCAAGCTGGCGCTCCACCATTATTCCGCGCTCAACCCGATCACGCTCGTCGGCGACGAGGCGATCTTGCGCCCGCTAATCGCGCAGGCCGGCCTTGAGCACAACGAACGCCTCGCCGTGTTTCACACCTCCGAGGTGATCACGATGGAGGACAAGCCGCTCAACGCCTTGAAGCGGAAGAAAGATTCCTCGATGGTCCGGGCCATCGAGCTTGTGAAAAACGGTGATGCCGGCGTCGTCGTGAGCTGCGGTAACACCGGCGCGCTCATGGCTGGCGGCACGCTTCGCCTCCGCCCGATGGAAGGCATTGCTCGCCCCGCCCTCGCGGCCATATGCCCGCGCGAAGGCGGCCACTTTGTCCTTATCGATGCCGGGGCCAATCCCGAGGCGAAGCCCGAGCACCTCGTTCATAACGCGATTCTCGGCAGCCATTATTGCCGCGTCATGCTTGGCGTGAAGTCGCCCCGCGTCGGACTGATGACCATCGGCACCGAGGACGGCAAGGGGAACGCCCTCATCACTGAGACCAACCTCATGCTGCGCCGCGTCGACGGCATCATCAACTACGCCGGCCCGATCGAAGGTTTCCATGTGTTCGCGGAGCATGTCGACGTCGTCGTCTGCGACGGCTTCGTCGGCAACATCATGCTCAAGAGTTGGGAGTCGCTCGTGAAGTTTTTCTCGAACATGCTCCGCGAGGAGCTCCAGTCCAATCCCATGCGCGCGACTGGAGCGCTGCTGTCAAAGGGCGCGTTCAATGCCCTCAAGGAACGCATCAACCCCGAGCGCTACGGCGGCGCCCCCCTCCTTGGCCTAAACGGCAACATCCTCAAGGCCCACGGCTCCTCCAACCGCCACGCCATCAAGAGCGCCATCCACGCTGCCAGCCTCATCCTGAAGGCCGATATGAACCAGCGCATCATCGCCGACATCGCCCGCGCCAACGAAGCACTCGCCGGCCCCGAAGCCGCCTAATCTTCACCCGCTCCGCACCTGCATGACCCAGCGCTCCACCGTCATCCTCGGCACCGGCTCTTACGCCCCGGAGCGCGTCGTCACGAACGAAGAACTCTCCAAAACGGTCGATACATCTGACGAGTGGATCCACACGCGCAGCGGCATCCGTGAACGCCGGATCGCCGGCCCCGGCGAAACGACCTCCGACATGGGTGCGGCCGCCGCGCGCCGCGCGCTCGAAGCCGCCGGCCTCACCGCCGCCGACATCGATCTGCTCGTCGTCGCGACCGTCACGCCCGATCTCGTGATGCCTGCGGCCGCTTGCCTCATTCAGACCAAGCTGGGCGTCCCGAGCACCGCCGCCTGTTTCGATCTCAATGCCGCCTGCTCCGGCTTCGTTTACGCGCTCGACACCGCCTGCGCGATGCTCACGTCCGGCCGCTACCGGCGTGCGCTCGTCATTGGCGCGGAAAAATTTTCCTCGATCGTCGACTGGCAGGATCGCACGACCTGCGTGCTCTTTGGCGATGGCGCCGGCGCGGTTGTCCTCGGCACCACTGAACAGCCCGGTGTCGGCCTGCTCGGGACCAAATTGGGCGCGTTCGGTGAAAGCGCGGAGTTGCTCTACGTCCCTGCCGGCGGCAGCAACGAGCCCGCCACCGCCGCGTCGATTGCCGCCCGCCGCCACTGCGTAAAGATGAAAGGCAAGGAAGTCTTCAAACTTGCCGTCCGTGTCATGGACGAGGCCGCACGGGATATTTTGGAACAACACCACGTGCGTGCGGATCAGATTTCGCTCGTGATTCCCCACCAGGCCAATCTCCGCATCATCGAGGCGATCTCCGAATACCTCGAGCTCCCGATGGAGCGCTTCTTCGTCAACGTCGATCGCTACGGCAACACCTCCGCCGCCTCCATCCCGATCGCGCTCGACGAGGCCCGCCGCTCCGGCCGGATCAAAACCGGCGATCTCACGCTCCTCGTCGCGTTTGGGGCGGGCTTGACCTACGGAAGCGCGCTGATTCGCTGGTAAACGATTTTCTCGATGCGACTCCTCTCCGCCCGCGCGCTGCGCTTCCACTTTCTCCTGTTGTTCTCGTTCGGCCTGCTCGCGTCGATCAGCCGCGCCGACCTCGTGTGGAGCCGCGAAACCGGCTGGCGCGTCGAAGGCGGTGCCCTCTCCGGCCTAGCCGGCCCCGAGGGTCGTAAGGCCCTCGACCTCATGAACGAGGCCCGCACCGACGAGGACAAAGGCAACAACCGCTCCGCGATCAAGGCCTACGCCTCCGTTGCGAAGAAATACCCCAACTCCATCTACGCCCCCGAAGCCTTCTACCGCTCCGCCAAGCTCCACCTCATCCGGAAGGAATACACCAAGGCCTTCGAGGACTACCAGCAGGTCGTCAGCCGTTACCCCAACACCAAGCGCTTCAATGAAATCATCGGCGAGCAATACCGCATCGCCAGCGCCCTCCTCGACGGCGCGCGCGGCCGCATTTTCTACGGCCTGCTCCCTGGCTTCGTCAGCCGCGAAAAATCCCTCGAGTATTTCGAGACCATCTTGGCCAATGCGCCCTACAGCGACTACGCGCCGCTCTCGCTGATGAACATCGCTCGCGGCCACACCAAGCTAAAGCAGCCCGAGGACGCCATGGATGCCCTCGATCGCATGATCAACAATTACCCGCAAAACCTCCTCGCGCCAGACGCCTACCTTAAGCTCGCTCAAGCCCATGCCAGCCTCGTCGACGGCCCCTACTACGACCAAGCCTCGACCAAGGAATCCATCACCTACTTCACCGACTTCATGCTTCTCTTCCCGAGCGATCCCAACGTCGCCGCCGCGGAGCGAGGCCTTGACGGCATGAAAACCATGCTCGCCGAAAGCAAAATGAAGATTGGCGACTTCTATTTTTACAAACGCAGTAATTTCACCGCCGCGAAAGTCTTCTACAACGAAGCGATTACGGCCTACCCCGAGTCCGCCGTCGCCAGCCGCGCCAAGCTCCGTCTCGCCGACGTCGAGGCCAAGGCCTCCGGCAAGCCCATCGCCCCCGAGGGCAAGGCGCAGGGCGACTCCCCGCAGCGCAAGAAATTCCTTGGGATCTTCTGACGACCGCAGCGCGGTGCTTCCGCCCGCGCTCCCTTTTTGTTATTCTGAGCGAAGCGAAGAATCCCCTCGTGCCATGAACTCACCACGCCGTTTCCTCCCTTCACTTGCGATGAGCGACTCCCTCTCGTGCTCGGGCTGTCGGGTTGCGTTCCCTCCGTTGCCTTCTGTCCAATGGGCACCGCTTCCGTGGTTTCGCCGTTCGTTCATCCGCGCCCAGCCGTGAAATCCGCGATTAAATTTCTTTCGGTTTTCGCGCTCGGCCTGCTTTTCGCCGGCTGCTCCCACTACCAACTCGGCACCGGCGCCGCGGGCAATCTCGCGTTTCGCACGCTCTACCTCGCCCCCGTCGAAAACCAAACGCACCTCCCGCAGGCCCGCGAGCTCATCAGCACCCAGCTCCGCGAAGCCTTCGCGCGCGATGCCCGCGTCACCCTCGCCGATTCGCCCGAGTCCGCCGATGCTACGCTCACCGTCGTCCTCACGAACTTCCGCCGCGATGTCGCCACTGTCCGCGAAGGCGACACCGGCCTCGCGCGCAAATTCAACCTCACGCTCGACGCCACCGCGACCCTCCGAGACAACCGCGCCGGCCGCGATCTTTTCGTCCACCGGCCGCTGAGCGCCGTCCGCGAAGCCTTCACGGACAGCGGCCAGCTCCAGAGCGAATACCAGACGCTCCCCCTTCTCGCCGAAACGCTCGCCCAGAAGACCACGCACGCCGTGCTCGACGTCTGGTAGCCGCACAGCGAGATAATATTTCGCAGGCCTTTTTCGTGCTGCCACGCTCCACCGGGAGCCCGGCACGCCGATAAATCAACGCACTCGCGGTGGGTGTTCGTCACGAACGGAGCCAATACGATCGACAGTGAGAAAAGGAATCTCCGCCCGAAGCGGATGGCCCGTGAGTGACTTGGCCGTGCGCGACGCAGCCGCTGCGTATTGTGTCGTGTCGAGCGCGCGGCGTGCTTATTCTGCGGGGGTCAACCAACGATTGGACGGGCGTGCAGCGCGACGTTTGCCAGCCGGTGGAGACCCGCCCACAGCGGTTCAGCTCTTCGCCTCATGCACCACTCCTCCCCGGCCAACTTTCCCGGCGCCAGCCCCGCGGAGATTCGCGCCAAGGCGCTCACCTCGGCCACCGTCTTTCGCGACTGCGCGCTGCGCGCCCCCGCGGCCGGCACGACCCGCCAGCGTTGCCGCACCCTCATGCGCGACCAAGCCATCCTTTGGCGTCACCCGGTTCCGATCAAAACCTGAGCGCACCTTGGTTGCGGAATCGTACGTGCCCACCTTTATGCAAAAAACCAAAAAGTCCGTCACCAAGCGTTTCAAGATCACCGCCACCGGAAAATTGATGCGCCGCACGCCGGGCTTCCGGCATCTGCTCTCCGCAAAAAGCACGAAGTCCAAACGCCGCGCCTCGCGCGACAAACAGGTCGCTCCCGGCCACGCCCCGGCGCTGCTCCGGTGCATGCCCTTCGGCCCGTAAGCCGCCGTCGATCTGTGCTGCGTTTCTCTACTTCCATGATTCCGTCCCCGCTCGACCTCACTCTGCGCGTCGGATGCAGCCTCGCGTATGAAGTCACGGGCACCGCGTCCGTGCTGCTCAACGTCCAGCCGCAAGCGGGGCAGCACCACGCCGTGCTCTTTCAGGCGCTCACGCTCGGCGCGAATCTGCCCGCCGAGGCGTTTGTCGACAGCCATGGCAATCACGTCTGGCGCGTGACGCTCGCTCCCGGCGCGAACTATTTCCGCCACGATGCGATCCTCGCTGTGTCCTCGCAGCCCGACAATGCCGGCCAGCCTCCCGCGGTTCCGCTGCCGCCCGATCGCCTTCCGTCGGCCGTGCTGCGCTACACTTTGCCAAGCCGTTATTGCGACTCCGACAAGCTCACGAATTTTGCGTGGGAGAAATTCGGCCAGATCGAGCACGGCCTCCCGCGCGTCAACGCCATCAGCCAGTGGCTCCACGACAACATCGAGTATCGCTACCTCTCCGGTCGCGCCGACTTCTCCGCGTGGGATATACTCCAACGCGGCCACGGTGTCTGCCGCGACTTTGCCCATCTCGCGATCGCGCTCAATCGCACCTTCAATCTCCCCGCGCGTTACGTGACCGGACATCTGCCCGACATCGGCTTTCCCGATCCGGACAACCACATGGATTTTCACGCCTACGCGGAAGTCTACGTCGGCGATCAGTGGTTCACGACCGACGCCCGCTTCCACGTGCCGCGCATCGGCCGGATCAAAATCTCGCACGGGCAGGACGCGGTCGACGGCGCCTTCTCGACGATCTTCGGCGGTGCGACGCTGAGTTATTTTCAAGTCTGGGCGTATCAGGTGCCGCGCGGCCAAGTGGGCGTCGGCGACCCGCTCGACTTCAGCCGCCGGCTCGATAACCGCCGGACCGTGCAAACCGATCCTCCGCCGCACCCGATCACTTCGGTGTGAGCGCGGCGGAAAGAATCCTTAAGCCGGCCGGCAGGCTCATTTTTGACTCGCTCCTGGCGCACACAAAAAAGGCGATGCGCCGGAGCACATCGCCTGGATCATTCGACGGCGTTAGCCGACGGAAAGATTAGTAGCGGCTCTTGCCGCGATCGCTGAAGCCGCCGCCGCCGCCACCACCACCGCCAAAGCTGCGGCCGCCGCCTTCAGTCTTCGGGCGGGCTTCGTTCACGGTCAACGCGCGACCATCGAGATCGGCGCCGTTCATCTTTTCGATGGCGAGCTTGCTTTCCTGCTCGGTGCCGAGCGTGACGAACGCGAAACCGCGCGGGCGGCCCGTCTCGCGATCGTTGGCGATGTAGACATCAGTCACGGTGCCGAACTGGCCGAAGGCCGTGCGGAGCGCGTCTTCGGTCGTGTTAAAGGACATATTTCCAACGTAAAGTTTGGAGTTCATGGTATGAGTTTCGTAGGCTTTGCTCGCTGTCAGTCCGTTCCCGGAAATCGGGTTTCGAATCATCTCACGAACTCAAAGCTCACTCGAAGACTCACCAGCCACTGTCATCTAACGCAGATTACGTGAGCGCACTCTCGGGCAAGATCAGGCAATAGCAAGCTGCATCGCTCGATCGAGTTCCTCGTCAGGCTCAACGCCGACCAGGATTGTCCGCCAACTCCTGCGGTGTCGCCAGCTCGTAGCTAATCTTGCCCTCGATGATTTCGCGGAGTGCGATATCCTCCGGCAGCAGCTTTTCGAGCGAGGTGACCAGCGCGCGATTGCCGCGCTTGAGCTGTTTCACTCGGCGCGAAACGACGTTCACCAAAATATTCGGATCGTCGATCACCAGAAGCGCTGCGGCGAGGTAATCGTCCCTCATGTCAGGAAGGTCGAAAGCGAGACGAGCGCGACTGCCGGAATGAAGCTGGGCGTTTTTGTTTTCATGGTAGGGTGGCTGACTCAACATTCTAGGAACGCGTCCGCGCGATAGCCACGCCTAACGCCGATCCGTGCCGCCGCTCGGCCAACCGGTTCGCCGGCCATGGCCTTCGGTCGATTATCGCCGTGCGCGGGTGTCAATCCGGCGAGCCGCAGTCCGTTGTTGAGGTTTCTGTTCCTGCGCTTCTGCTTGGATTCGTCATGTCCGCACTGCGCGCACCGCTCCTCAATCCGTCTCTCCTCGCCGGCGATCACGCCCACCTTGCCGCCAGCGCCAGCGTGGTCGAGGAGTTGCGCCTCCCCTGGCTGCACTGCGACATCATGGACGGACACTTCGTGCCAAACCTCTCGTTTGGTCCCGAAACGCTCGCCGCGCTCCGCCGCGCCGGCTCGAAACTTTTCTTCGACACCCACTTGATGCTCAGCGAACCGCAACGCTACGTCGAGCCGTTCGCCAAAGCCGGGGCCAACCTGATCAGCATCCACATCGAGCCTGACTATGATCACGCCACCACGCTCGCGCGCATCCGCGATCTCGGCTGCCAATGTGGCATCGTACTCAATCCCGGTACACCCGCCCGCGCGGTCGAAAAACTGCTCCCGCTCGTCGACCTCGTGCTCGTGATGACCGTGCAACCCGGCTTCGGCGGCCAGAGCTTCCGCCGCGACATGCTCCCCAAGATTTCCCAATTCCGCGACTGGCGCGCCGCGCGCGAACTGAACTTTCGCCTCGAAGTCGACGGCGGCATCGATCTTGCCACAGCCGCCGAGTGCCGCGCCGCCGGCGCCGACACCTTCGTCGCTGGCACTTCATTCTTCCGCGCGGTCGATCGCACGAAGTTCGTCGCCGACTTCGCAAAGCTCGTCTGATGCCGCACGAGCTTCGTCAAGGCGACTACCTCATCTCCGACGATCCAGCCCGGATCGACGTGGATGCGATTCACGCGTTTCTCGCGCAAAGTTACTGGGCCAAGGACATCCCGCGCGAAGTCGTTGCCCGGTCGGTCGCGAACTCGCTTTGCCTCGGCATCTACGCAGCCGACGGCGCACAGGTCGGCTTGGTCCGCGTTATCTCCGACTACACGACGTTCGCCTATCTCTGTGATGTTTACGTCCTCGAAGCGCACCGCGGACTTGGTCTTTCGAAAGCCACGATGCGTGCCTATGCCACGCACCCGCGCCTCCAAAATCTCCGGCGCCAGCACCTCGTCACGCAGGACGCCCATGGTCTCTACGCACAGTTCGGCTTCATGCCGGTCGCCCAGCCGGAGCGCCACATGGAAAAACGCGATCCCGAGGCATATCGTCGCCCTGCTCCGCCGCGCTGATTATTTTTCGCCGCGTGCGATCGCCTCGGCGTCGCGATACTGCGCGCGAAACTTGGCTCCCAGTTCGCTCGCAAGCCGCACTTCGTCTACTTTGTCCTTCGACGCGAGCGTCGCGCGAATCCTTCCATTCACGGCCACGTAGTCGACGGCCTGAATCTCCTGCAGCACCGCCATCGCCCGCGCGCGCCGGTCAACCGGCGCCGCGTTAATCGCACGCCATGCGCTCGCCAGTTCAGTGTGCGCGTCAAGGCACATCACGCGCGCCACGAACGCCAGCTCGCGAAACAGATGCGACGTCCACTCCGGCCGGTAGACCAGAGGATCAGGATCGGCGAACGGGTTCGCGTCCGGATCGCTCCGCAGCGGCTTCCACTCGCTATGCGCATAAAAATCGCGACGCGCCGGCAGCCGGCGGAGCGCGAACCGCGCCGGTCCGCCGTCCGTCCCCGGCTTAAAATTCCAAAGCTTCTGCGCGTCCATCGTCAGCGTGTATTCCAGAAAAAGCTCGGCGACCTCGCGGTGCGGCGCACCTCGCAGAATCGCAATCGGGTCGACCGAGTTCACCGTGCCGCCACGCGGTGTGACGAAGCGCAGCCGGTTCGCGCCCCGCCGCTCCACCGCGTCGGCCTGAGCGCGGCCGTAGAAGTCGATGCAGATGCCCGCCGCACAGTCGCCCTGCGCCACATCGATCGGCGGCTTCTGCGACGAGTCCGTGAAATAGCGCGCGTTGGCCGCGAGCAGTTGGATCAGTTTCATCCCTGCCACCCAGCCTTCGCGCACCGCCGGCGGTTCGTTCGCGCCACCGAGGCTCGCAAGCCGCTGCTGCATTTGCTGCTGAATGATGTTCTCAAACGCCTTCGCCATCGAACTGCTCTTCGTCGGATCAGAGAGCGCGAGCGCGCCCGCGTAACGCGCATCGGTCAGGTCGCGCCACTCTTGCGGCGGCGCGAGGCCGAGCCGCGCGAGCGCATCGACATTATACAAAATCCCGTAGCTGCTGATCACGTTGCCAAACCAGCACTCCCCCTCGTCCCAGTATTGCTCGCCGGTGAACCGCAGCGGAATCACTGCGTCGACAAACCACTCCGGATGAATCCGCCGCACGCGCGCCGGAACGATCCGTCCGGCCTGAGCCTGTCGCACAAAATCATAACTTCCGCCTCCGAAAAAAAGATCGTGGCCGCAGCTCACGTCTGAGGCGAGAAACACCGCGCGCGCCTCGCGCACTGCCGCCGGCGCCACTGCCGGCAGACCGGGATCCGCGAAACCGGTCTGGATCTCCCCGCTCCATTCCCGGTGCAGCCGGCCCGTCCAAAAATTCCGAAACGCTGCAATGTATTCCGACTCGAGGAATCGCGTGATGTCGCTCGTGCCACCGACGACCCGCCAGTCCACCGCGACCGACCGACCCGTCCGTGCGCGATACCATGCCTGAAAGCCGCGGGCAAATTCCGTCCGGATCGCCTCGTTGTGCGGAGTGATAATCACCACCGTGTCGTCGGCGGGAGCCAACGCCGGCTTCTTCGAACGCAACGCAAACGGCAGGGCCACCGTCGCGATCAGCGTAAAAATAATCAGCGCGCGTTTCCCCATGGCCGCGTCAGTCCCGCAGCACGACCACGTCCTCCGGCTGCGCGCTGGCGAATACCTCGCCCGCCGCAGCCGCCAGATCGAACCGCGGATTCAGCTCCAGAATCTTCAGCGCGTGTCCGCTCGCGAGGAACTCGTATTGCGCCACTTCGCCGAGATAAATCGCTGCGCCGATTGTCCCGCGCACCGCGTTGCGCCCCGGTGCTTCGCGGCTGAGCGTCCAGCACTCCGGCCGCACCGAGAGCGTCACCTTCGTGCCGGCCGCGAGCACCACCGCCGGATCACCGGGCACGCCTTCAAACTTTCCGCAGGCGGTCTCAACGAAGACTCGGCCTTCCGCCGCCGAGACGATCGTGCCGGGAATGAAATCCGTTTCGCCGATGAAATTGGCCACGAGCTTGCACGCCGGCCGGCGATAAACCTCCCGCGGGGTGCCGACCTGCCGAATCCGGCCGGCGTCCATAATCGCCATCCGATCGGCAATCGACAGCGCCTCCTTTTGATCGTGCGTGACGTAGACGGTCGTCAGTTTGAACTCCTTGCACACGCGGCGGATTTCCGCGCGCATCTCGAGGCGCAGCTTCGCGTCGAGATTCGAGAGCGGCTCGTCGAGCAGGAGGCAGCTCGGCCGGATCACCAGCGCGCGCGCGAGCGCCACCCGCTGCTGCTGGCCACCGGAGAGCTCGTTCGGGCGACGCGCCGCATACGCGCCCATCTGCACCGACTCCAGCGCCTCGGCGACGCGCCGCGTGATTTCTGGCCGTGCAATTCTCCGCTCTTCCAGCCCAAACGCCACGTTCTCCGCGACAGTCATGTGCGGCCACAGCGCGTAGCTCTGAAACATCATGCCCGTGTTGCGCTTGTGCGGCGCGAGCCGCGTCACGTCTTCGTCGTCAAAAAAGATAGTTCCCTCCTCCGGCACGTAGAAACCTGCGAGGCTGCGCAGCAGCGTGGTCTTGCCACACCCGCTCGGCCCGAGCAGGAAAAACAACTCCCCCGGCGCAATCGCCAGATCGAGGTCGTGCAGCGCGGTGACGGCACCGAAGCGCTTGGTGAGGTGCTGAACGCGAATGGAAATCATGCGCCCTTGGAACGGCGAGCGAGGCAACGTTTCGCCTCCGGTTTAGTCAAAGCGAATTGCCGCCGGACGCCCGCGCTAACGAGTTGCCAGCGGGCCGCAGGCCGTTTTCGCTCGTCGCTCTGATGCCCGCCAAAAAAACTCCCGCCCTGCATCCCGACCTCGAGAGCGTCCTGCTCACCCACGCGCAAATCCAGCGCCGCGTGAAGCAGCTCGGAGCCGAACTCAAACGCCATTATCGCGACGAGGAGATTACCGTCGTCGCCATCATGAACGGCGCGCTCCTCTTCACCGCCGATCTTCTGCGCAGCGTCGACAATCCCGTGCGGCTCGACTGCGTGCGCACCACCAGTTACGGCGCGTCCACGGAATCGCTCGGGACGCCCAAACTGATCCACGGCCTCACGCTCGACGTCACCGGCCGCCACGTGCTGATCGTCGACGACATCCTCGACACCGGCAAAACGCTCTCGCTCATCTCCAGCATGATTCGCGGTATGAGGCCGGCGAGCCTCCGTGTCTGCGTGTTGCTCGACAAAAAGGGCCGCCGCCAAGTCCCCTTCGAGGCCGATCTCGTCGGCTTCGAAATCCCGGACAAATTCGTCGTTGGCTACGGACTAGATTTTGCCGAGCGCTACCGCAACCTCCACGAGATCGGTGTACTCAAGCCGGCGAAGCAAAAGGTCTGAGCGGCAAGGTCACCGTCGCTTCACAGTCGCAACCTTCGTTTTGCGCGTCGGGTAATTCGTCGTCCGCGTCGCGCCCGCCTTCGCCGCCTTCTTGTAATCACCGCTCCGGAGTGCGTTCACCTGATCGCGCAGCAGCGCCGCGCGCTCGAACTCAAGCCGGCCTGCCGCCTCCTGCATTTCTTCCTCAAGCTCCGCGATCACCGCCGCGACATCGTCGCCGCTCTCCGCCGCGATCGCCTCGGTCTCGCGCTCGCCCGAGCCGTCGTAGACATGCAGGCTCGCCTGTGCTGAGCGTTTCACGCTCCGCGGCGTGATGCCGTGCGCCTCATTGTAGGCAATCTGCTTCGCACGCCGATACGTGACCGTCGCCATCGTCTTCTTGATCGATTCGGTGAGTTTGTCGGCGTAGAAAATCACCCGGCCTTTTTCGTGCCGCGCCGCGCGGCCCGCCGTCTGAATGAGCGAGGTTTCGCTGCGCAAAAACCCTTCCTTGTCCGCGTCGAGAATCGCCACGAGCGCGACCTCGGGCAAGTCGAGACCTTCGCGGAGCAAATTGATTCCGACGAGCACATCGAAATTTCCCAGCCGCAGGTTCCGCAAAATCTCCACGCGCTCGATCGCGTCGATGTCCGAATGCAGATACTCAACCCGGATTTTCGCCTCGCGCAGATAGCTCGTCAGATCCTCGGACAGTCGTTTCGTCAGCGTCGTCACGAGCACGCGTTCACCCGCCGCCGCCGCCTGCTTGATCTCGCCGATCAGATGCTCAACCTGGCCCTTCGTCGAATGCACCGTGATCTCCGGATCGAGCAGGCCCGTCGGACGGATCAGTTGCTCGGCAATTACGGTCGAGTTTTTGAGCTCATAGTCCGCGGGCGTTGCGGAAACGTAGAGCGTCTGGCCGGTCACCTGCAAAAATTCCGCGAAGCTCTGCGGCCGGTTGTCGAGCGCCGACGGCAGCCGAAAGCCGAAATTCACGAGCGTGGTCTTCCGCGCCAGATCGCCGTTATACATCCCGCCGATCTGCGAGACGGTCGCGTGACTTTCGTCGATCATCAGCAGGAAATCCTTCGGAAAAAAATCGATCAGGCAGAACGGCCGATCGCCCGCTTTTCTGCCCGTGAGGTGCCGCGAGTAGTTCTCGATGCCGCTGCAAAATCCCATCTCCTGCAGCATCTCCAGATCGTAGTTGGTCCGCATCCGGATGCGCTGCGCTTCGAGGTATTGACCGTTCTTCTCAAAGAAGGCGACGCGCTCGTCGAGTTCCGCCTTGATCGCCTTGATCGCCGGTTCGAGTTTGCCGCGGCTCGTCACGTATTGGTTCGCCGGGTAGAGATCGAATTGATCAAGCGTGCGGATGACCTCACCCGTCAGCGGATCGAATTCGCTGAGCGCCTCCACATCGTCACCGAAAAACTCCACGCGCAGCCCGTGTTCCATGTAGGCGGGCATCACGTCGACGGTATCGCCGCGCACTCGGAAGCGTCCGGGTTTTAGCTCGTAGTCGTTTCGCTCGTAAATGTTGTCGATGAGCCGTTCAAGAAACCGGTTGCGGCCGAACGGCGCGCCGCGTCGCAGCGGGATCATCATTGCAGAGAATTCTTCCGGCGAACCCAAGCCGTAGATGCACGACACGCTCGCCACGACGATCACATCGCGCCGCGACACGAGCGAACTCGTTGCCGCAATCCGCAGTCGCTCGATCTCCTCGTTAATCGACGAGTCCTTCTCGATGAAGGTGTCGCTCGACGGAATGTAAGCCTCGGGCTGGTAGTAGTCGTAGTAGCTGACGAAGTATTCAACCGCGTTTTCCGGAAAAAAGTTTTTGAACTCCGAGTAGAGCTGCGCCGCGAGGGTCTTGTTGTGCGAAATGATGAGCGTCGGTCGGTCCGTGCGCGCGATCACGTTCGCCATCGTGAACGTCTTCCCGGAGCCCGTCACGCCGAGGAGGGTCTGGTGCTTGTTGCCCGCGTTGACCGAGGCCACGAGCTTCTCGATCGCCTGCGGTTGGTCGCCGGTCGGTTGATAGTCGGATGCGAGCTTGAACAGCATCGCGCGACCGAAAGCCATGGCGCGGAATTTCGCAACCGCCGTCGTGATTACAGCCCGAAAATCTTCATCACGCCACCCCACAAGCTGGCCCAAAATCGGCGAGCCTTGCGTGCGTCGCCAGGCGTCGAAATCTGCTGGCAAAGAAACAGGCCGCGACCGGCGAATACGTCGTCGAACAGCGGGCTGGCGCCGCGATAGTAGCTCCAAAACGTCTCCACACGCGCCGGCCGATAGTCGAGATTGGGCGTGAAACCGATCGTGGCATCCTGGTGGGCCCGACGCGCGGCGGATTGGCCGTCGCCCGCGCCAAGTTTTTCCACGCGAACGCCGCGGCTGCCCGCAATGATCAGCTGACACGGACCGATGAATTCGAAAAAGCGAAATTGCAGCGTGACCCACGCTTGCCAGCGGAACAGCTGCCAGCGCCTGCGCAGCTTCAGCGCCGCGGCGTCCGCGATCACGACGCCGGCAAGAAAGCTTGGGCGCAACACGAGCGCCGCTCCTTTCGACAGTGTCACAACTGAAAGTTCGCTGTAAGGATCCGTGCGGTTCGACAGGGTGAGCCTTTGCTCACCCTCCCCGCCGCCGTGCCGCAACTCGATCAATTCGATCAAGCCGGTGGCGAGACACGTGAACGGAATGCGCCAGTCGAGCACGGTGCGCGTTTGTTTGTGCAGCGCCTCGTCGGAGGCCTGCAAAAATTTCTCCTTCACCCACATTTTTTCGCCTGTCCGCAACACGATTTCCGCCGATACCGCGCTCGCCGCCACGCTCGGCCACTCGCCCATTTCCTCCTCGATTCGCACCGGCCGCCCCCGCGCGATCCATGGGGCGATGGCAAAATACATGGCGACTTTTCCCACGGTCGGTCCGAGAAAATAGCCGCCGACGAAAAGATAGATCCATATTTTCACCGGCAGCCGGAGCAGGCCCCGGCCGACCGGGTAATTCCACAGCCGCTCCAGATAGTGCAGCACCTTCGACTGGTTCTCCTCCGCCGCCTTGAGCCGCGTCTCGACCTTGCCGATGGCGATTTCAAGGCCGTCACGTTCCCACGTGGTGTGGGTGAATTCCTGCTGCAACGCCTGCAGCTTTTTTTCCGACGCGGCGCGCACGGCTGTCATCCGATCGAGTTGCTCGGCGTTCGCCTTCTGCTGCTCGCGGTTGCCGACGAGCCTTTCCCATGTGCTCTCCAAGTCGTGCAACTGCGCGATGACCTTGTCGGTCTGTCTCGCCCGCTCTTGTTCGCTGGCGAGCTCAACTGAAATTTTCAGTAGGCGCTGCTGGACATCCCCTAGCGCGGCCTGCGTTTTCGCGCGCTCGCCGTTGAGCGTCCGGACGAGTTCCTGGCGCCAGAGGTCGAAGTCGACGTTGTCCTTCAGAAACAGCCACAGCCCGCCCGCCGCAAGCGCGAGCGTCACGATTAGCGAGGCGGTGGCAAATTTGCCGAAAATCCAGCGAAGGAAGCGGCCGACGACGTTGAACATATTTATCACGCCGCGTTTCCGCGGAATAAGCGCCCGTCATTCAACGTGCCGCCACGCCGGAAGCAAATTGCTAATCCACCGCCGTCTCCCCACAGTCCGCCATCATCAAACGCCGAACCCCTCGGCCCAACAACCGTTGTTCCTATGTCCAAAGCAATCGTTTCCTCCCTCTACGACTCCGACGTTTTCAAGATGGCGTGCCGCCAGTTCGACAAGGCCGCTGATGCGATCAACCTGCCCGAGGATCTTCGCGATCGAACGAAATATCCGCGCCGCTGCCTCGCCGTCTCGCTCCCCGTGCGCCGCATGGACGGCAGCGTAACCGTCTTCGAAGGATACCGGGTCCAGCATAACGTTTCGACCGGCCCGTCGAAGGGTGGCATCCGTTTTCACCAGCACGTCACGCTCGGAGAAGTCGCCGCGCTCGCGATGTGGATGAGTTGGAAAACCTCGCTCGTCGGCCTCCCCTACGGCGGCGCAAAGGGCGGAGTGATTGTCGATCCGACTCTGCTTACGCCCACGGAGCTCGAACATCTCTCGCGTCGCTACATGCAGGAGATGGTAAACTTCTTCGGCCCGCACACCGATGTGCCCGCGCCCGACGTCGGCACCAACGAAAGGATCATGGGCTGGATGATGGACACCTATTCCAATCACGTCGGCCACCTCTCGCCCGCCGTCGTCACCGGCAAGCCGATTTCCCTCGGTGGCTCGCTCGGCCGGCGCGAAGCCACGGGTGCTGGCGTCGCCTACCTCACGAAAAAATACCTCGAGGATCTGAAGATTCCGCTGAACAAAACCACCGTCGCGATTCAGGGTTTCGGCAACGTTGGCAGCGAAACCGCTATCGCCCTCGCCGCCTATGGTGCGAAAATCATCGCGATCTCCGATTACACCGGCGGCATCTACAACGCCAAGGGGATCGACCTGAAAAAGGCGCTCAACTACATCCGTACGCAAAAGACGCTAAAGGATTTTGACGGCGGCGAGCCGATTGCAAACGAGCAGCTGCTCGAGTTGAAATGCACCGTCCTTGCGCCCGCCGCGCTGGAGCGGGTCATCACCGACAAAAACGCCAAAAAGCTGAAATGCCGGGTGCTCGCCGAAGCGGCGAACGGCCCGACCACTAACGCCGCGGATAAAATCATCGAGGAACGCGGTGACATCGAACTCATCCCCGACGTCCTCTGCAACTCCGGCGGCGTCGTGGTCTCCTACTTTGAGTGGCTGCAAAATCTCTCCAGCTTCTACTGGAGCCGCGACGAAGTGATGCAGAAGCTTTTCGGCATCCTCGACAAGGCGAAGGATTCCGTCGACGTGCAGAAAAAGAAATTCGGCTTCAGTCGCCGCCTCGCCGCGCTCACGCTCGGCATCCAGCGCGTGGCGGATGCCAAGGCTGCGCGCGGACTATTCCCGTAAGACGAAACTCGCCCAAGGCATTCGCGCATGACGCGATCTCTAATCCCACTCTTCGCTTTTGCCGTCGCGGCCGTCTTCGCAGCGGCCGCGCCCACCGACCAGGCGATCGTCGCGACGATGAAGATCGTCGAAGCGCCGAACTACACGTGGTCGACCTACGTGCCGTCGGCGGGGCGCGCGTTGCCGGTGCGCGAGGGAAAATCGGAAAAGAACGGCTACACGCTCGTCACCTTCATCGATCCGCAGTCGCCGATGTTGCGCCAGATTTCCCGCCTGAACGACGGCGTAGTCATGGCCGTTTTTCGCGGCTCGGAGAACTTTGTCTTCCAGACGTCCGATGGCTGGAAGAACGGCGCCGAGTTGCCACCGCTCGGTCCGCGTCGCCGGGGCGCCACCGGCGGCTCCGACTACTGGATTGCGCTGCAATCACCAGCGGAGGAACTTGAGATCATCGTCGGCAGCTACAGCGAACTGCATGAGGTGAAGGGTGGTGTCGCGGGCACGTTGAGCGAGGATGGCGCCCGGCAGTTGCTCGGCTCGGTCAAGGCGCCCGCAGTGACCGCAACGGGCACGTTTATCCTCGGCATCGCCAATGGTGTGCTGACCAGCTACGCCCTCGACCTTTCCGGCACCGTCTTGGTCGGTCCACCTGGCGAGGAAAAAGAATCTCCCCCTCAACGCCGGGTGCTGATCACCGAACTCAAGGAGGTCGGCCGCGCCAAGCTCGACGTACCGGACGAAGCCAAAGCGAAGCTCGGGCGCTAGCGGGCGTATCCGGCACAAATATTGCGGAACGATTGGCTATTGGTTTTGGTCTTGCTCGCGAATCGCCCGTCACCCCCACCGTGTCCCTACCCACCCTCACCCTCGCACTGATCTTGTCAGCGGCTTCAGCGTCTGCGGCTGCCGGCGCAGTCTCGACTGATCTGGCGATTGTCGCGGTGATGAAACTTCCCGACGCGGCGAACTACACCTGGTCGACTACGATTGATGACGACGCCCGAACCTATGCCGTTGACGGCCAGACCGATCGCGCCAGCGACCTTTCTCTCGTCAATATGCCTGTCGTCGCCGCCCTGCGTCGGCGCGTGAGTTCTGCTCCAAGCAGTTCCGTCGACCTCGCCACGGTCGCGTTTAAAGGCGATGAGGTTTACGCAATACAGACTGACAAGGGCTGGAAAAACGCCGGCGAGATTGCCGCGATGTCGCCCGCGAACGCCAACACTCCCTATGGTGGCTACCCCGGGGGATGGGGCGGCATGCGCCGGGGAAGGCGGGGCATGATGGGCGGTATGGGTCGTGGATTCCCTCCACCCGACGATTCGGGCACCGCTCCGAATGGCGATCAAAACGGTGACGGCCGTCAGCCGCCCCACTACAGCAATCTCCAGAAAACCCTGAGCCGCCCGCACGAGGAGGTCGGCATCATCGTCGCCGGTGCCAGCGATCTGAAGGTCGAGGACGGTGACGTAATGGGCGGCACTCTTTCCGAAACGGCGGCAAAACTTCTCCTCGTGCACGCCGGCCAAAAGGAAATCACTCCGCTCAAGGCCAGTGGGACATTTCGCTTCTGGGTGAAAGACGGCGCGCTTGTGAAATACGAGGTGAAACTCGAGGGACGAATCGCTGTGGTCACCAACGGCGATCGCCACGAAATCGATATTCACCAGACCGCAATGACCGAAATCAAAAGCGTCGGGGTGACGAAATTTGATGTGCCCGATGAGGCAAAAAAGAAACTCGGCATCGCCATCGATCCAGCCCCACCCGCCGCGAAGAGCCCGAGCGCCTGAGGCTCAACCCGCCAGTCGCGCGAGCGTCGCCGACAACACGCGCACCCCGTCCACGATCTCCTCGGACTTCGTGAATTCGTCCGGCCGGTGGCTGAATCCGCCTTTCGACGGCACGAAGATCATGCTTGTCGGGCAAATCAACGCCATGAACAGCGAGTCGTGATACGCCCGGCTCGTCATGTCCTGATACCGCAAGCCGAGTTCGTCGCACGCCGCGTGGATCGCCGCTAGGATTTCCGGCGCACACGTCGCCGGAGCGTCGGCATTGAGCACTTCGTCGCTAAACCCGACTCCGAATTTTTCCGCAGACGCGCGCGCGGTCTGGCGAATCTCGGCGAGCATCCCGTCGCGCCGCGCCAGCTCGATGTCGCGCACATCGATGGTCAGCGTCACGTCGCGCGGGATGCTGTTTACGGCGCCCGGCAACACCTGCACGAGGCCGCAGGTCGCCACGCTGTTCACATTGCCCGTACCGCGCGCAGTGCGATCGACGGCCAGCATGATCTCCGACGCTGCCAGCACCGGATCGTGGCGGTCGGGCATGAGCACTGCGCCGGCGTGACCACCCTCGCCTGTCAGTTGCACGCGCAGCGTCGCCGGCGCCGCGATCGCGGTCACCACCCCGATCGGCAGGCCTGCGCGTTCGAGCCGATATCCCTGCTCGATGTGCAACTCGACGAACGCGCTGTAATAGTTCTTCGGCAACTGCGCACTGGCGACGCTGCCCGAGTAGCCCGCTGCCGCGCGCGCCTGATCGAGCGAAAGCCCGTCTTTGTCGCGCAACGCCATGATTTTTTCCGGCGACATCGTGCCCGCCATGATCCGGCTGCCGACGCAGCCAGGCCCGAAGCGCGTCGGCTCTTCTGCGGTAAACATCACCAACTCGATCGAGCGGCGCGGCTTGAAGCCGGCGCGTTGCAGCGCCCGGATCGCTTCGAGACCGCCAAGCACGCCAACGACGCCGTCGAAGCGGCCCGCATTCGGAATCGCATCAGTATGCGAGCCCGTCCCGACCGGCGCGGCGCTCAGGTCGGTGCCGGCCCAACGCACGTAGGTGTTGCCGATCGAATCTTCGCGGACGGCGAGCCCGGCTTCTGCGTAGCGGAGCTTAAGCCACGCCCGCGCCTTCATGTCCGCCTCCGTGAAGAGCACGCGGGTGACGGACGGATAGGGCGTGTCGGAAATCTGCGCGAGCGCCTCGATCTCGGCGCTCAGGCGGGCTTGGTCGATGGTCACAGAAGTGGCGGTCGGACTCATGGGTGTTTTTCAGTCGTCAGCACGAACCGTGCAAACGCAAAACCCGTGCTAGGGACGCCTCGGAGATGCGTCTCCTACCTGCGGTTCAGAATGTGTGAACGAAAAGCCCCGACCGCAGTTTCGGCTCAAACCAGGTGCTCTTCGGCGGCATGATTTGGCCCGCGTCGGAGATATCCATGAGCTGATTGAGCGTCACCGGGAACATCGAGAACGCCACGCCGCCGTCGGCGTCGACACGCTTCACGAGTTCACCCGGGCCGCGAATGCCACCGACAAAATCAATGCGCTTGCTCGTGCGCACGTCGGCGATGCCGAGCACGGGCGCGAGCAGCTTGTCCTGCAACACCTGCACATCAAGGCGTGACACCGGATCGGCGTCGGGCGCGGGCTTCATGCGCAGGCCATACCATTTTTTCCCGAGATACATGCTCACGTGTCCGACGGCGGCGGGCGAAGGCGCGGCGTTTTCTTCGAGGCCAAACGTCTCTTTTACCTTGGCCAGAAAATCCACGGGCGCGAGACCATTGAGATCGACGACGAGCCGGTTGTAGGGGAGGATTTTCAGCTCGCTCGCTGGGAAGAGCACGCAGAGGAACCAGTTGTAGTCCTCGTTGCCCGTGTGCTGCGGATTGCGCGAGCGCCGCAGCCGCGCCACGCGCGCCGCGCTGGCTGCGCGGTGGTGGCCGTCGGCGATGTAGAGACACCGCACGCGCTCGAAAGCCTTCACCCACTCGGTGCCGCCGGGCACGCGCCACGCCGCGTGCCGGATACCATCGGGCGCCGTGAAATCATGCACGGGCGTCTCAGTCGTCTTCGTATTCACGAGCGCCGTGATGGCCGCGTCGTCGCGATACGTCAGGAAAACCGGCCCGGTGTTCGCGCTCAGCGTGTCGATCAGCCGCGTGCGATCGTCTTCTTTGTCGGGGCGCGTCTTCTCATGTTTCTTGATCAGATTCGCGTCATAGTCGTCTACGTGGCAGACCGCGACGATCCCGCGTTGGCGATGCACACCCATCTGCTGTTCGTAAACGTAGAGCGATGGCCCGGCTTCGCGATTCAGCGTGCCCTCACGCTGCATTTTCGAAAATGTTTCGAGCGCCTTCGCGTAAACCGCGTCGGAATAGGGATTCGTTTCCTTCGGTAAATCGATCTCGGCCCGATCGACGCGGAGCAGCGTGCGGGGCTTGCCGGCGGCGAGCGCAGCGGCCTCGGTGGCGTTGACGACGTCGTAGGGCACGCAGGCCACTTCGGGCGCGAGTGCAGGCGGCGGGACGAGTCCTTGAAAGGCGTGGATTCTCATGAATGACAGATTTGAACCACGAAGGACACGAGGGACATGAAGGTCTGGCTAGCTAATTTTCCAGTCTACGTGAACTTCGTGGTAAACAAAAAGCCCCCCGAATTCTCGGAGGGCTTCGAAATACAGGAGTTCGAATCGCGCGTTACTTCTTTGCGGCGCCGCGCTTGAACTTCGAGGTGAACTTCTCGACGCGGCCGGCGGTATCGACCAGGCGCTTCTCGCCGGTGTAGGCGGGATGCGAATCCATGGTCACGTCGCGAGCGACGACGAAGTATTCCTGACCATCGATCTGCTCCTTGCGGGCGGATTTCATGGTGGACTTCGTAAGGAAACGACGGCCGGTTCCGATATCGAGGAAGCAGACGTTGTTGAGGACGGGATGGCCTTCGGCTTTCATCGGGAAAAGAGGTTAAATTAGCCTTGGCGCGCCTTGTAGCGCGGCTCGACTTTGTTAATGACGTAGATCTTGCCCTTGCGACGCACGACCTGACAGGCCGGGTGACGCTTCTTGGCCGATTTGATGGAGGAAACGACTTTCATAAAACGGGTGAAAACAGAGCGCGCGCTCGGCTCTGTCAACTGAAATGTCCCACCAACGCCGCTCCTACTTCTCAATCTGCCTCAACTCAGTTCTGCTCCGGATGCTCCGGCTCGTCGGCGAGCAGCCGCCATTCGGCGCCTTCGCGGCCGAGGACGGTGCGCCAGAGAGTTTCGTTGGCGTCCTGCTGCAGCAAATCCTCCGGCACATCGGCCACGACCCACGTGCCGTGTTTCATTTCGTTTTCGAGCTGGCCCGCCGACCAGCCGGAGTAGCCGAGAAACGCGCGGAGGTGCGTGCCCTCGTCGGCGAGCAGTTGCATCGCCTTGTCAGGTTCAATGCCGAAGTGCAGCCGGAAGCCATCAGGCTGCGGTTGCCACGCGGCGAGCAGCAACTGCTCGGTCTGCACCGGGCCGCCTTGGAACAGCGCTACCCCCGCCAGCGGGCCGAGCGCAAACTCGCCGTTGAGCTCGCCCAAGCGTTTGCCGAGCGGGCGGTTGAGCACGACGCCCATCGCGCCTTCCGCGTTGTGCGCCGACATCAGAATGACGCTGCGCCGAAAATTCGGATCGCGCATCGACGGGTGCGCGAGCAACAGCGAACCGGCGAGTGTTTCCTTTGTGTTGGTGCGGCGTTCGCGCATGAGAAACAAATAGCAATAACGTCGCCGGAAGCCAGCGCGCTCAGAGCTTCAACACCTGCACTCCCGCCTCCGCAAGCAGCGGCGCGACGAGCGGGTCGTTGTGGTAGTCGGCGCGGTAGCGCACTTCGGCGATGCCGGCGGCGGCGAGAATCTTCGCGCAGTTGATGCACGGATAATGCGTCACGTAGGCCACGCAGCCCTCGACCGAGCTGCCGCGGCGCGCGGCATCAGCCACGGCGTTTTGCTCGGCGTGCACCGTCGCCTGCTCGTGACCATCGCGCTGACGCGACACGTGCGGCGTGCCCGGCAGGTAGCCGTTGTAGCCCGCGGCGACGAGGCGGTTCTTCCGCGCTCCGCCCGTCACGATCACGCAGCCGACGTGCAGCCGCTCGCAGTTCGAACGCGTCGACATGAGCACGGCGGTCGCCATGAAATACTCGTCCCACGACGGACGGTGCGGGAATTTTTTCGCGGCCTGCGCGATCAGATCGACGGGTGAAACGGTTTTCGGCATAACAAATCTGCGCGCGACTCTGGACAGCGCCACCGTCGCGGGCAACCTTCGTCTCGCTTGATGACCCGCAACCTCACTCCCGAGCTGCTCGACTCACTGCCGGCCGACGATCCCGCCGCCCTCCATAGCCGCCGAGATCTGCGCTGGATCAATGCGGCGATGGGCAACCACCGCTGGTTCGCGCGCACCCTGCCGCGGCTGCTTCGGCAAGGCGAACGCGCCCTCGAACTGGGCGCGGGCACCGGTGAACTCGTCGCCAAACTCAACGCCCGCGGCGTTGCGATCGACGGCCTCGATCGCGCGCCCGCACCGCTTCCCTGGCCGGCCACCCGCGCGTGGCATCAGCACGATCTGCGCACCTTCACCGGCTTCGCTCGCTACGACGCGGTGATCGGAAACCTCATCTTTCATCATCTCGATGATGGCGAGCTTGCCCAGTTTGGAGCGCGCCTGTCGCGCGCCGTGCGCGTGATCGTCGCGAGCGAGCCCACGCGCAGCCCGCGCTCGCAGCGACTAATCGCCTTCGCTGGGCGCGCGCTGGGGGCAAGCCATGTAACCCTGCATGACGCGCACGTTAGCATCGCCGCCGGCTTTCGTGGCGAGGAACTCCCGCGGCATCTCGGCCTCGACCCTGCGGTCTGGTCAATCGAGTGCAGCGAAACTTTCCTCGGCGCCTACCGCCTGATCGCGGTGCGCCGCGGCCCGGCGGTTGCACTTTCTTGATGCATCTCCACGCTCTCGCCACCGCCGTCCCAGCCATGCGATTCGCCCAGTCGGATTGCTGGGAAATTCTCCAACGGTCCCCGGCCCGGGCCCGGCTCTCGAAGCGCTCGCGTCTTATCCTTCACAGCATCCTCACCCACGATCACGGCATCGCGACGCGCCATTTCGCCATGCCGGACATCGAGCGCGTCTTTGATCGCACGTCGGACGAACTCAACGCCACCTTCCGCACCGAAGGGCCCGCGCTCGCCGGCCGCGCTCTCGCGCTCGCCCTCGATCGCGCAAATCTCCGCGCGGCCGATCTCGACGCGCTCATCATCTGCACTTGCACGGGCTATCTTTGCCCCGGACTGACGAGCTACGTCGCGGAGCAACTTGGCGTGCGCACCGATGCGTTTCTCCAGGATCTAGTCGGACTCGGCTGCGGTGCAGCGATTCCCGCACTCCGCGCCGCGAGCCACGTGCTCGCCGCCAATCCCGCCGCTACGGTCGCGTGTATCGCCGTCGAAGTCTGCTCGGCCGCGTTTTACCTCGACGACGACCCCGGCGTGTTGATCAGCGCGTGCCTGTTTGGCGACGGCGCAGCCGCCACGATTTGGCGGGCCACACCGGGCCCGAGCGGATTGCGCGCATTTGATTTCAACACGCTCCACCTCCCTGCCGATCGGGACAAACTCCGCTTCGAACAGCGTGACGGAAAACTCCGCAATCTCCTCGATCCCTCGGTGCCGTCGCTCGCCGCCAGTGCCGCGGAAAAGCTCTGGTCCGCCCGCGGCCCGCGCCCAATCGCCCGCGTGGTCACGCACACTGGCGGACGCGATGTGCTCAACGCCCTCGCGCCCGTCGTCGCGCCGCACACCCTCGACGCCAGCGCCCGCGTGCTCCGGACGCACGGCAACATGAGCAGTCCGTCCGTGTTGTTTGCGCTCGAAGTGACGCTCAGCGAGACCGCACCGTCCGCCGCCGGCGATTTTTGGCTCGTGAGTTTCGGCGCAGGCTTTAGCGCACATAGCTGCAGGCTCGGCCTGTAGCCTATGCCCACGCTTTCCGAACTCGTCACGTATTGCGACACCCGCACACGCCGCAGCGCGTTCAAGGATGCGCCCGGTGCCTTGAACGGCCTACAACTCGCCAACGACGGCCGCGTCACCAAAATCGGCGCTGCCGTCGACGCGGGGGTCGTGCCGTTTAAAAGGGCCGTCGCCGCCGGAATTGATTTTCTGATCGTGCACCACGGGATGTATTGGGACATGCCGCGCCCGCTCACCGGCCCGGCCTACGAGCGCGTCGCGACACTCGTCCTCGGCAACTGCGCGCTCTACTCGAACCACCTGCCCCTCGACGGCCACCCTGCGATCGGCAACAATGCGCTGCTCGCGAAGCAACTCAGCCTCAAACCCTCGCGACCGTTTCTCGTCCGCGACGGCGAAGCGATCGGCTGCATCGCGAAGGCGAAACTCCCCCGCGCTGCGCTCCGCAAAAAACTCGAGTCCCTTTACCCACGCGTGATCGCGATCGAATGCGGCTCGGCCGCGCCGCGCGAAATCGCCTTTTGCAGCGGCAGTGGCTACAGCGCCGTGCCAGAGCTGCTCAACGCGGGAGTCGATACACTGGTTACCGGCGAGTTGCGCGAGGACTGCTTCAACCGCGCACAGGAGGAGAAGCTCAACCTCTACCTCTGCGGCCACTACGCGACGGAAGTACACGGCGTGCAGGCGCTCGCCGCCGAGCTCGCAAAAAAATTCAAGCTGCCCTGGGAATTCATCGCCACGGAAAATCCCTTTTGAATTCCCAAGACGTGAAGTCCCGGATCGGTTTGAGTTTTCGCTTTCGTGGTTTCGTAGCTTCTGAATTAATACCACCTCGATGAAAAAGATCGCCATTCTCAACGGCCCCAACCTCGATCGTCTCGGCAAGCGCGAGCCGGAGATCTACGGGCGCGCCACGCTGGTCGACCTTGAAGCGGCGCTAAGCAAGGAATTCGCCGAGACCGCGTCGCTTGAGTTTTTCCAGTCCAATCACGAAGGCGCGCTAATCGACAAGATCGCCTCGCTTGCCGACCGCAAGTTCGACGGGCTGGTGATCAATGGCGGGGCCTTCACCCACACGAGCGTCGCGCTGCGCGATGCGCTGCTGGGGGCGCATTTGCCGACGGTCGAGGTGCATATTTCAAACATCTACAAGCGTGAGTCATTTCGCCACGAGTCGCTGACGGCCCCGGCGTGCGTCGCCGTCATCACCGGCCTCGGACTAGAGGGCTACCACGCCGCCGTGCGTTTTCTCCTCAAGGGCTGAGCGGATGAGCGATCATTACTGGCTGGTCTGTCACACCAAGCCGCGGTGCGAAAAAAAATTCGCCGCGCTCATGGCGGCGGAAAAGTTCGAGCATTACCTTGCGCTGGTCGAGAGCGTGCGACGCTACGCCCAACAGACGAAGCGTTTTACCAAGCCGCTGTTTCCCGGCTACGTGTTCGCCAACGTCCCCACTGAAAAGAAAGCGCGCATCTACCAGCAGGATTTGCTCGCCCGCGCGATCATCGTCGAAGACGAGGCAAAATTCCTCCGCCAGCTCGCCGACGTAAAGGCGATCGTCGCGTCCGGCCTTGAGTTGAGTGTCATGCCTTTGCTAACGAAGGGCCGGCGCGTGAAAATCCTCGGCGGCCCGCTGCATGGCCTCGAAGGGTTCGTCGACGATCCGACAAACCCTCATGGCATCGTGCTTTCGGTCGATGTCCTCCGGCAAGGACTGCACGTGAAAATGCCGGCGGAACAACTCCAAGCCCTGCCCTGACCAAACTGGTGTGAGGCCAAGACATTTCACCACCCTCATTTTTCGTGCGTGTGCAGGCGCACTGGCGTTTGCGTGCCTTGGCTCCGCGCTGCGTGCCGCCGAGCCGGCTCCGACGACGCTGCCCGCGGTCACGGCAACGGCGACGTCATCCGGCTGGAATTTGCCCGACTTCATCGATCGGCTCCCCGACTTTCTCGCGGATCGACTGCCAGGCTTTGAGCCCGCCGGGGCGCTCCGCATCTACGTGCGCCCGCACTTCGGCGACTTCGTTCACCGCGACTATGTCCGCGTGCCGGTCGGCATCCGTGATAAAATCAGCGAGAACGTCGAGTTTAACGCCGAACTCGAAAGCTACTTCACCGACGGACTGCATGACAGCGCGGGTTACGGCCTCTCCAACTTCAAGGTCGGCGTAAAACGCGAGCGTGTGCTCCCAAGCTTTGGCGATAGTGGCATCAGCGTTGGCCTCAACTTTCAAACCCCGCTCAGCCGACCGCCGATCGATCTCACGGACGGCTTCCGCCATTTTCAGCCGTACGCCGCACTGACACACCCGCTTGTTCCGGCGTGGCGCGTCCTCGGTTATGCGGGCCTCGGCGCCGACCTGCTTGAACACACGGCGATGCCCCCTCATTTCGGCCGGAATCAACTCCACTCCGATTCGCTCACTTTCGGCGCGGGCGTGGCCAGGGAGTGGACGCGCTTTCATGGATCGCTGACCGCGACCGTCACAACGTCGAGCCTGATCACCAACGAACACCAGCAGGTCTACGCGCTTCGGCCCGAGATCGTCGTGCCTTGGAAATCTCGCACGGGCTCCAAGACCCAAGTGTTGTTCACCCTCGGCGGTCGCGCCATCCACGGCCCCGACGGCAACGAATTTGGCGTGAGCGGCAGCGTCCGCGTCGAGTTTCAGGTCAAGCCCGGCGCGAAATAATTTTCGCTCACCGCAGCGACCACAGCCAGACCGCCCCGTGCAGCGTCGCGCACGTCGCAACTGCCGCCGCGAGATCGTCGATCACCACGCCCCAGCCGCCCGGCAGCGCCTGCAATCGTGAAATTCCCAGGGGCTTCGCGATGTCAAAAAAGCGAAACACGGCGAACCCCGCCAGCAACACGGCCCACGCCGGAGCGATCGCCAGCAACCGCGAGGCCCCGAGAAAACACACCGGCATCGCCATGAACTCATCAAGATTCACCTCGCCCGGATCGGTTTTGCCGAGGCGGATTTCCGCTTCGCCGCATACCGCCACGGAAAAATAATTACTCGCGAGAATCAGCGCGACTGAGCAGCCCGGCCCGAGTTGCGGCCACCAAAACGCCCCCACGACCCACGCCAGCCCTGCCGCCGATCCCCAGGTGCCGGGCGCGGGCAAATTTCCCAGCGGCTCCAGCCGTGCGATCGCCAGCACGAGCCACGTCGGCCAGCGACGCGTCCAGAGAGGTTGCTGCCAACCGCGCACGTTCACTTGGCGAACAAGACGCCGCCGTGCCGCCGAAAATACGCGATCCCCGAGGTGATCGTGAGGATCGCGGACAGCACGTAGAGAGAAATTCCGAGCAGCCGCACCGCCGTGAGCAGTCCGCGATCATCGCCACCGAATTTCTCCGCGTGATCGAGCGCCAGCATCCGCGCTCCCATCAGCCAACCAATCGCGTTGAGCTGGACGAAGGTTTTGACCTTGCCGCCCATGTCTGCCGGGACTTCCTCGCCTTTTACCGCGACCGCCATCCGCAAACCCGAAATCGCAAACTCGCGGCAAAGGATGCAGAGCAGCAGCATCGTCGCGATCACGTCGTGGCCCAGAAAATTCACCGGATCGGAGACGAGCGCGATCATCATCCCGATGACCAGCACCTTGTCGATTACCGCGTCCATGAAACGCCCGAATGCCGAGACGGCCTTCCAGCGGCGCGCGAGTTCCCCGTCGAGCCAGTCGGTCAGCGCCGCCACGATAAACAACCAAAAGGCGGTCGTCGCCGCCCAGGGCAACTCGACCATCATCAGCGCCACGATGAAAAACATCAGGGGCACACGGGAGATCGTGAGGATGTTCGGGAGATTCATCGGCGCGAAAGACGCGAGCAAACACACTCGGGTTGCGCGTTGGCAAGCGTTCAGAAAGACCTGCACTGCTCTTCCGGCCGATGAAGGCTCGACTTAGTCCCCGGTCTTTCGTCTCTGGTTGGCGTCTCCCCTGCCCGCCATGCGCCACTGCATCTATCCCGGCACCTTCGATCCGATCACCTACGGCCACCTCGATGTGCTCGCGCGGGCGACCAAGCTCTTCGACACGGTCACCGTCGCGATCGCACTCGACACCACCAAGGCGCCGCTCTTCTCCGCCGACGAGCGCGCCGCGATGATCGGGGCGAATCTGAAAAAGCTGCCCAGCGTTCGCGTCGTCACCTTCAGCGGCCTGCTCGTTAATTTCGCCACTCAGCAAAAGGCCGCCGCGATCATCCGCGGGCTGCGCGCGTTTTCCGACTTCGAGTTCGAATTCAACATGGCGCTGATGAACCGCCACCTCGACGACCGGGTCGAAACGATCTTCCTGATGCCGAACGAGCAGTTCAGCTACACGAGTTCCACGCTCGTGAAACAGATCGCGAAGCTGGGCGGCGACGTCCGGAAATTTGTGCCGGCTAACGTCGCCGCCGCGCTAAGAAAAAAATTCAAGGCGTGAGTTGCAGCCTTCGGACGCTCAGTTCACACCCGCCGACTTCAGTGTCGATTCGTAGAATTTAGCCGAGTCGGCCTTGAGTTTCGCGAGTTCGCTCGGGACCATATACATCATGTGCCCCGCCTCGTAGAACGTGAGGCTGATGTTGCCGCGCACCGCCGGATCGAGGCCCATCTGGCGCACGGTGTATTCCGTCGCGAAGTAAGGCGTCGCGAGATCAAAGTGGCCGTTGGCGATCCAGACCTTAAGGTTCGTGTTGCGGCTCATCGCCTGGTGCAGCATCTCGGCCGTGTTGAGATATTGGTTCTGCACGTTGTTGTAATTCCACGGCTGCACGTCGCCCGTCAGCGCGTTGTAAGGCAGATCGCTTTCATACTTCAGCTCGCGGCGGACGTAGTCGTTGAAGCAGGCGACATAGGCGCCGTAAACCGCCTCGTAGCTCGGATCGAATTCCTGGCGGCCGGCGGTGCCCGGTGCGTAACGGATACCCGCAAGCCGGTTGTCGTAACGGCCCACCGAGCGATCCTCGGCTTCAAGCAGCTTGGTGGTAAAGGTGAAGATATCGATCCGCAGGTTGCGCTGGAGCACGAACGCCTCCGGTAAACCGATCAGCGCAGCCTCCTCCTTCGCGAGCGCGGCCTTCTCGGCCGCCGACAACGCATCGCCTTTCATCAGCGCGGGCGCGTATTTTTCCTGCACAAATTTTTCCGCTGCCGCGAGGACCGTCGGCAGGTCGGCCTTCGCGTAGGCGGCGCCGAGCTTCTTGTGATACCACGCGCCCGCCGCGTAGGTCGGAAGAAACAGCGTGTAAGGGAGATCGTTGCCGGGCGTGAAGCGCGCCGTCTCGAAGTTCATGATCGAGGAGACGAGCGTGATGCCGTTGAGATAAAGCCCGTAGCGATCCTGGAGGTAATCGCTGAGCGCAGAGGCGCGAGTCGTGCCGTAGCTCTCGCCGATCAGAAATTTCGGGGAGGGCCAGCGGGCGTTGCGCGTGATGTAGAGCCGGATGAAATCCCCGACCGAAGCGACGTCTTCGTTGAAACCGTGAAACTGGTGCGGGTCCTCGCCCGCCGCCGCGCGGCTGAAGCCGGTCGAAACGGGATCGACGAACACGAGGTCGGTTTGGTCTAGCCAGCAAAGATCATTGTCGATCATTTTGTAGGGCGGCGGGAGTGATTCGCCCTTCTCCGTCATCGCGATCCGCTTCGGGCCGAGCGCGCCCATGTGCAGCCAAATCGACGCGGAACCTGGGCCACCGTTGAACGAGACGGTGATCGGGCGCTTCGCGAGATCGATTTTCTCGTCGGCGCTCGCGAGCTTCGTGTAGGCGATGAAGAAAAGGTTGGCCTTCGTTTTCTCACCCTTCGCGTCCTTCATCGCCATGTAGCCGGCAGTCGCTTTATATTTGATCACTTTGCCGCCGAGCGTGATTTCGTGCTCGGTCACTGATAGAACCGGCTCCTTTTCTTCCTTGGCCGGGGCGTCCTTCTTCTCGCCCGCGGCAGCCGGACTGGCGGTTTCCGCGGCAGCGGTGGCAGCGCCGCGACCACCACGGCCACGGCCTTCTTGCGCGAGAGCGAACGTGACAGGGAGCGTGAGGGCTAGGGCGAGAACGTGAATCAGGGATCGATGCGAGGTCATGTTTTGTTGGCTTTCAGTTGTTCGTATTTCTTTTGGTATTTTTCGTAAAGACGCGTGTGGTGATTCGAGAGATCGATGCTTGCACCGTCGATGTAGGCTCGCTCGACGTGTGTCGGCATTTCGATCGGATCGCCGTCGGTCACGATCAGCGTGGCGCGTTTACCCACCTCGATCGAGCCAAGTTCGTTTGCGACACCGAGGAGTTGCGCGGGATAGAGCGTGATCGCCTTCAATGCTTCGGAGGGCGGCAAGCCGTAGGCGGCGGCCTTGCCGGCTTGGTAAGGCAGGTTGCGATCGGCCTGGTTGCCGAGTTCGGCGTTGTCGCCGTCGTTGGCGATGCAGAAGCGGACGCCGGCAGCAAAAAGTTTGCCGGGGTTCGCGTAGGTCGCATCGAACGGATCTTCGCGATGGAGCGGAAGCGTAAGCACCGGGCCGACAATGACGGGCACGTCGTTTTGCTTGAGGAGGTCGGCGACTTTCCACGCTTCGAGTCCACCAAGGATGGTAATTTTCAGTTTCTCGGTTTTTGCCCACTCGATCGCGGATTCGATTTCGCGGGCTTCGTTGGCGTAGACGAAAACGGGCATCTCGCCGCGCAGCGCGGGAATCATCGCCTCCCAGCGGAGATCGGTGTCGATCGGTTTGCCGGCACCTTCCTTTGCTTTGAGGTAGGCGCGCGCGGTGGCGAAGGCATCGCGGATTTTTTTCAGGTTGTCGTCGATCGCGCGCTGCTGGTCGGCGACGGGACGCGGGAAACTGGGATCGCGGTTGATCGTGAGGTTGGGCCAGCGGAGATGCAGCGCGACGGCGGGCCGGATTGTCAGGTCCTCGTAGGTCCAGCCGTCCATACGAATGAGCGTGGAGACGCCCGCGATGAGACCAGTGGTCTGCGGAACGGTGAGCGCAGTGAGGATGCCGTTGGCGCGGGAGACCGGGATATGTTCGCTGTCGGGATTGATCGCGGGTTGGGCGCGGGCGTTCGGATTAAGGCCGCCAGTCTCGGAGAGATCGACGCTACCGCGAACGGAGGCAGTCTCACTGAGGCCCATGCCGCTGAAGGCCGAAATGAGGCCCGGATAAAGGTGCTTTCCGGCGACATCGACAACTGTGGTGCCTTTCGGTGCGGCGAGCTTTTGGCCGATCGCGGAGACCTTTCCATCGCGGAGCAGAACGTCGGTCGCGGCGAGATCAGCACCGCTCACCGTGTGAACGGTCGCACCGCGCAGGAGCACGGGACCGGCGGGACGCACGGCGGGGATAGAATCTGAAGCGCGGGCAACGACGGCCGCGAGCACGAGTGCGAGGAGAAGTTTACTGGAGCGCATGGGTGGAGCAGTTGATGGTGTCGGCGCCGTCGTGGTAGATGGATTGAAATTCGTGGGCGCGGATTTCCTCCATGGCCTGAAGGGCGCGAATCACGGAAGGCGGTTCGGCCGGCGCGGCGGAGCCAGCGCCACCGCGCCCCCCACCCGCGGCCGCACCGCCGCCCGCGGCGAGGGCGCGCATGCGTTCAGTGAGCGCCTTCTGCGCGAGAGCTTCGCGTTCGCTGGTCGCGGCAGCGCGCATCGCGGCATCGTCCGCGAGCGAGAAATAGCAGCGTCCGTCGATCCAGGTCTGCTCGGCGCGAGCGTAGGTGGAGAGCGGACTTGCGCTCCAGATCACAAAGTCGGCGTCTTTGCCCGGCTCAAGTGAGCCCACGCGATCGTCGATGCGGAGCTGCTTGGCAGGATTGAGCGTGACGAATTTCAGCGCCTCGTCCTCGGGCACGCCGCCGTACTTCACGGCTTTCGCGGCCTCGGAGTTGAGACGGCGGGCGAGTTCGTTGTCGTCGGAGTTGAACGAAACCACCACGCCCGCCGCGCGCATCATCGCGCCGTCGTAGGGGATCGCGTCGACCACTTCATTTTTGTAAGCCCACCAGTCGGTGAAGCACGAGCCTCCGGCACCGAGCTTCGCAATCTCGTCGGCGACTTTGTAGCCTTCGAGAATGTGCTGGAACGTGCCGACGGTGAGCTTTTCGCGCTGCGCGAGCCGGATGAAGGTCAGCACCTCATCCTGCCGGTAGGAGTGAATGTGCACGATGCGATCGCCATGGAGGATTTCGAGCGCGGCTTCGAGACGGAGGTCGCGGCGCGGAGGGAGTGGCGACTTACCTGAACTCCAATCAGACCAGTCGCGCTCGTAGTCGCGGGCACGGGCGAACGTGTCGGCCATGATCTGTTCGACGCCCATGCGCGTCTGCGGATAGCGCGCCGCGACGCCGGGCGTGATCGTGCGGTTGGACTGCTTCACATTTTCACCGAGCGCAAACTTCACGCCGGGTTTCGCGCCAGCGAATTTCAACTCTTCCGGCATCGCACCCCAACGGAGTTTGATAACTTGGTTCTGGCCGCCCATCGGGTTGGCGGAGCCGTGCAAAAGGTTCGCCACGGTCAGGCCACCGGCGAGTTCGCGGTAGATGCCGACATCGGTCGCGTCGACGACATCACCCACGCGCACCTCGACAGTGACAGCGCTCGTCGCCTCGTTCACGCCCCGCGAAATCGCCGTGTGCGAGTGACAATCGATCAAACCAGCGGAAACATGCTTACCCGCCGCATCAATCACGGTCGCGCCTGCGGGCGCGGAAAGATTTTTTCCGACCTGCTCGGTTTTTCCGGCGTGCACGAGCAAATCACCCCCCACGATGCGGCCGGCGGAGCCGCTCGTCCAAATCGTGGCGTTCTTCACGAGCAGCCACTCGGGCTGCGCGGGGATGCCTTTGCGGCCGTAGGCGCCGGCGGGCCAGTTGTCGGCGTTGGCCAGAGACTTTTCCTCGCGCGCTGCGGGACCGGCGGGCTTTTCAGGAGTTGACGTGCGCTCGGCGCTCCAGCGAAACTCGGTGCCGTCGGGCAAGAGTCCCGAGCCTTCCGCCGAATTCCCCTTCACGGTGCCGGCGAGCCGAACGGTGCCTTTCGCGTCCTTGCCGAGGAAAACCTCGGCGGGCGCGAGGAGCGTGAGCTGATCGCGTGACTGCACCATCGTGAGGACTTTGTCGCCGAGCCGTGCGCTGGGGCGTCCGCCTCCGCCAGCACCCGCGCCCGCCGCGCCTCCGCCGGACGGACCGGAGCGAGTCTCGATCTTCAACTCATCCGGCGCCGTCGCGCCGCGCCAGGCCATTTTCCATGTGCCGCGCACGTCGACTTTTTCCGCGGCGGGCGTTTCAAAATGATCGCCATCGATCCACACGTCGGTGATTTCGGCGGTGCTGTCGGTCGCGAAGAGGTCGCCAGTCGCGATAATCACGTTGCCGAGTTTTCCGGGAGCGATTGCGCCAACGAGATCGTCGACGCCGAGCATTTTTGCCGGCGCGGTGGTGACGGCGGCGAGCGCGGCGTCGGGCGCGAGTCCGCGCTTCACGGCGAGCCGGACGTTGGTCCAGAATTGCGTGGCAGGCGTCGCAAGGCCGGCGGTCGTGAAGGCCACGGGCACGCCTTTCGCCGTGAGACGCGCGGCGTTGGACGGGGCGAGTTCCCAGTGTTGGAGCGTCGCGAGTGAGACATCAGCGGCCTTGTCCGGGGTCTCGACTTCCGGAGCCGCCGGAAAATTCAGCGGCACGATCACGGGCGCCTTGGCGGCGGCGATCGCGTTGGCAACACGGTAATCGGTGCCGCGCGTGCGGAGGACGAGCTTCAACTTGAACTCGTCCGCGATTTTCTGCGCACGCAGCACGTCGAGTTCATCCTGCGCCTCGATCACGACGGGCTTTCGGGCGGCGACGTAGTCGGCGAGCGCGCTGAGCGAGGCGTTTTCCTCCGGGCGCTGGGTGCCGGGATTTTTCTGCCAGGCATCGCGTGCCGACTGCAGCCACTGCGCGTCAAGCAGCGTCTGGCGGATGAGGGCGATGCAGCCCATGAGGGAATCCGGGTAAGCGTTCTCGCGAAAATTGCTCAACTCGAACGCCACGTGTTGGGCAAGGTGCGCGCGGACGAGGGCGGCATTGGGCGCGCGGCCCGAGAGATTCACGAGCGCGCTCTCGCCGCGAAAAATCCCGCGACCGGGCGTGACCGCGGCGGAGGTGAAGCCGAGTTCACGCAACGCCGTGGCACCGCGTTCGTCGACGGCCAGCACTTTGGCAACATCGCGCTCGGGCGTGACACGCGGATTCCATGAACGTGCGACCGCAGCCGGCGCGATCGTCTCGGCGGGCACGGCGGCAGCGAGCACGCCGCCACGACCTCCACCCCCACGACCACCTCCCGCCGTAAGGGCCTCGGTCTTCAAAGCGCCCGGCAGCGACACGTCGGCCAGCGGCTCGATGAGTCCGGCGTAGATAGTTTTTCCGTCGGCGGACCAGATACGCGCATCGGCGGGAATCTTCACGTCCGCCTCGGCACCCACGGCGGCGACGATTCCGTCGCGTATCACAAGCGTGCCCTTTTCAATGACCGCGCCCGGAGATGTTACTATCCGTGCGCCAGTGATGGCGTGCACTCGGGGGCTCGCGTCGCGCAGGCCCTCGATTGGGGTTGAGGACACTTGGGCGGCCAGCGAAGCCGCCGCCAGAGCCAGCATTGATCCAAAAACAAAACGCGCCAGCTCAAGGCCAGCGCGGGAAGTTGCCATCCGAACGGAGGAGAAAGCCATGGGAATGAATCGCGCGAGCCGCGACTCGCGGAGGCAACGGCGCGCCCGCTTCGCTGGCAATCCGATTTTGCCGTTGCGGCAAGTTGCGATTTCCGCGTCACCTTTTGGCCACCCCCGCGTCTTTGCGTTCCGCACGCCAGCAAGTATGTGCCTCTCCACGGTGCGTCCGCTTCTGCGAGCTAATCCGTTCCCTTTCCCTCCCGCATTTCAACCTCACATGGCCAAATCGAAATCCCCCGCCGGTCTGATTATCCTGATCCTCGCCGTCCTCGCAGCCGCAGGCGGCACGTGGTATTACTTCTACGGCCGGGGCGACAAGCAGCCCGAGTTCTCCACGGTCAAGATCGCCCGCGGCAACATTGTGCAGACCATCAGCGCCACCGGCAGCCTACAGACCACCTCGCAGGTCACCATCAGCTCCCAAGTTTCCGGCAACGTCATGGCGATCAATGCGGACTTCAATGACACAGTGAAAAAAGGCCAGTGGCTCCTGAAGATCGATCCCTCGACTTACATTCAGAAGCTCACGCAGGCGCAGGCCGACCTCGCCTCGGCCGATGCCACGACCGTCAAAGCGAGGGGCGACACGGCGCGAAACAAGGAGCTCTTCGACAAAAAACTCATTTCTCAATCCGACTACGACACCGCGGTCGCAACACTAGCGCAGGCCGAGTCCACGCTCGTGAGTCGCCGGGCCGCCGCCGAAAACGCCCAGACCGATCTCGATCGCTGCGTGATCTACTCGCCGATCGACGGCGTCGTGCTCAATCGCACGATCGACGTCGGCGCGACCGTCAACGTCAACCAGACCGCGGTCGCCCTCTACACGCTCATCAACGATCTCACCAAGCTCCAAATCAGCGCCGACGTTTCCGAGGCCGACATCGGCAGCGTTCAGGAGGGCCAGGCGGTGCGTTTCACAGTCGACGCCTACCTGAACCGCCCGTTTCAGGGCCTCGTCACCCAAGTGCGCAATTTCGCCAAGAACAGCAGCGGCGTCGTGACATTCTCCGTGATCATCGACGTCGATAATTCCAATCTCATGCTCAAGCCCGGCATGACCGCGACCGCCAACATCATCATCGCCGAGCGGCCCGATGTGTTGGTCGTCGCCAACAATGCCCTGCGCGTGCGCATCCCCGCTGAGTTGTTGCCCAGGACGCCGGCCGCCAACCCGGTCGCGGGCGCCGCGCCCGCCACCAAAGTCATGACTGATGACGAACGCCGTGCCGCCATGCGCGAGATTATGGGTAGCCTCGGCCTGCAGCCCGGCACGCCACCCACGCCTGAAATTATCGACAAGGCTAAGAAACTCGCCACGAGCAAAGGCCTCGATCCCGAGGCCATCACGCAAATGTTAAATCGCTTCGCCAGTCGCGGTCAGGGTGGTGGCGGCGGCCGCGGCGGCAATGGTGGCGGTGGCCCAGGTGGCGCCGGTGGCAATCGCGGCGGCGCCGGGATGAACGTCAGCAGCCAACCGCGCACGGTTTACAAACTCGTCACCGACGCTACCGGCAAGAAAACGATTGAGCCTGTCTCGATTCACCTTGGAATTTCCGACGGCACGTTCACGCAAATCCTCGATGGGGTCGCCGACGGAGACACGCTCGTCACGTATGTGACGATGCCCGGCGCGGCTCCGATCATGACCGGCGCGCCAGGTGGGAACAACAATCCCTTCCAGCAGGGCCAGCGCGGTGGCATGGGCGGTGGCGGCGGTGGCGGTTTTGGCGGCGGCCGTGGTTTCTAATCGCCCTCCGGCGCCAACTTCGACTTCCCCTAACATCCCTCCATGGCTGCTGTCGTTACAATCGAGGAGCTTCACAAAATCTACGACTCAGGCGACGTGCCGGTGCACGCCGTCCGCGGCGTATCGCTCGACATCCATCGCGGCGAATTCGTCGCGCTCATGGGCGCCAGCGGCTCCGGTAAGTCGACCTTGATGAACATGCTTGGCTGCCTCGACCGCCCCACGCGCGGCCGTTACCTGCTCGACGGCACCGACGTTTCCCAACTCGACAAAAACGAACTCGCCGACATCCGAAACCAGAAGCTCGGCTTCGTTTTCCAAGGCTTCAATCTCCTCTCCCGCACCACCGCGCTTGAGAACGTCGAGCTCCCCTGCCTCTACGGCGTGAGGCGCATGTCCTCGAAAAAAATGCGCGAGCGCGCCATGTATTGCCTCGAGATCGTCGGCCTCGCCAATCGCGCGGACCACATGCCCAACCAACTTTCCGGCGGCCAGCAGCAGCGCGTCGCGATCGCCCGCGCCCTCGTCAACGAGCCGCAGGTGCTGCTCGCCGACGAACCCACAGGCAACCTCGACAGTAAAACCTCGATCGAGGTCATGGGCGTGTTTCAAAAGCTCAACGAGCAGGGCATCACCATCGTGATGGTCACGCACGAACTCGACGTCGCCCGCTACTGCAAGCGCAACCTCATCCTCCGTGACGGCGTCGTCGTCCGCGACGAACTCATCAAGGATCGCAGCATCGCGGACACCGAGCTCGGCAAACTCCGCGACGCCGAGACCGCCGCCAAACTCCTCGCCGCCGGCTCGCCGGCCCGCTGATCAACGCCGCCCTTCCGCCATGCGTTTTCTCATCACTCTCCGGATGGCGCTCCGTGCGCTGCGCCGCAACACCATGCGGTCCATCCTCACCGCGCTCGGCATCATCATCGGCGTCTTCGCCGTGATCACCCTCGTCTCCCTCGGCAACGGCGCCAAGACGCAGGTGCAGGCCGCGATCGCCAGCCTTGGCGACAACCTCGTCCTCGTCTTCCCCGGCAACCAGGGCCAGGGCGGTGGCGTGCGCAGCGGCTTCGGCGGCGCGACCACGCTCCTCCCGACTGACGCCGAGGCGATCGTGTCGAGTTTCCAACGCGCCGCCAGCGGCGCCGACAACAGTGTCGCAGCCATTAGCCCTTACGTCTCCGCCCGCGGCCAGGTGCTCGCCAACGGCCTGAACTGGGGCACGCAAATTTACGGCGTCTCGCCGGATTTCCCCGTTATCCGCAGCTGGCGCGTTGCCAACGGCGTCTTCTTCGAGGACCCCGATGTCAGCGGCGCCACCAAGGTCGCGGTCGTGGGCAAAACGATCATCGATAATCTTTTTCCCGACCTCGATCCCGCTAATGTCGTCGGCCAGAGCATCCGCATTTTTGGACAGGGGGTCGCCGGCGGCACGCCTTTCAAAATCGTCGGCGTGATGGCCTCGAAGGGGTTCATCGGCAATCAGGACCAGGACGACGTGATCTACATTCCCTACACAAGCCACATGAAGCGCATCTCGCGCCGCACGTTTCTCAGCCAGATCTACGTGCAGGCAAAGGACGAGGACTCGGTCGTGAAAGTGAAGGCCGATGTCACCGATCTCCTCACGCAGCGCCACAACGGCAACGTGGATTTCACCGTGCAGGATCAGGCTGACATCACCGCTGCGCGCACTGCCTCGACCACCGCCATGATCTATCTGCTCGGCGCCATCGCCGGCGTCTCGCTGCTCGTCGGCGGCATCGGCATCATGAACATCATGCTCGTCTCTGTCACCGAGCGCACGCGCGAGATCGGCATCCGCCTCGCGCTCGGCGCGCACGGCAGCGACGTGCTCACGCAATTTCTGATCGAAGCGATCGTGCTCAGCTCGCTCGGCGGCCTGATGGGCGTGGCCCTCGGCATCGGCGGCTCCATCGCGCTGGGCGGCTACATGAACATGCCCGTCGAACCATCCGTGCCCGCGATGATCGGCGCGGTCGGCTTCAGCGCGGCGGTGGGCGTATTCTTCGGCTACTATCCGGCACGCAAGGCCGCCCAGCTCGACCCGATCGAGGCGCTGCGCTACGAATAAGATATCCGCCGCCCTAGGCCGCGCCCTTTGCGCTTATTTGCGCGGGTGCTTTTGTCTCGCGGGAAACAATTCCCGCGATTGCGTGTTTCCCTTTGGCATGAACGCCCGCCTGATTTTCTCCCTGCTCACGCTGTGCGCGATTGCGCACGGCGCGCCGCCGGCGTTCGATAAAGTCCCGAGCCTCGAAGAGGCGATCGATCTCTTTCAGGCGAAAAACTTTCCCGCCGCCCGCGAAGCCCTCGAAATCATCGTCAAAACGGAACCCCGCAATGCCGCTGCCTGTTTTTACCTGGGCCGCACGTTGGAGCGCCGCGGCGACGCCCACGCGCTCGACGAAGCCGTGCCGTGGCTCGAAAAGGCCACGCAGCTCGAGCCAAACAACGCTACCTATCTCGCCGAGTTCGGCGGCGCCTCGATGCAGCTCGCGCAGAAGAACACCTCTGTCGTCGCCGCCAACAAGGGCCGCGAGGCCATGGAAAAAGCCGTCCACCTCGATCCCGCGAACCTCGACGCACGCCAGGGGTTGTTTGAGTTCTACGAGCAGGCGCCGTGGCCGCTCGGCAGCAGCGACAAGGCCGCCGCGCAACTCTCCGAAATCCGCAAACACGATCCGATCCGCGCGATTGCCCTCAGCGTGCGAATGAAGACCGACGCGAAGGACTATGCCGGCGCGTTTCGGATTTGCGATGCCGTGCTCGCCAAAAATCCCGACGACTACATCGCCCTCTACCAATACGGCCGCACCGCAGCCCTCAGCGGCGACCGGCTCGTCCGCGGGCGCGAATGCCTGAAAAAATGCCTCACGCTCACGCCTCCCGGCCCGGCCGCGCCCAAGCCCACCAACGTTTGGAACCGGCTCGGCGATCTTGAGATCAAGCTCGGCCACCCGGCCGAAGCCCGCTCCGCCTACGCCACCGCGATCCAACTCGATCCGACAAACCGGCAGGCGACCGACGCGCTCGCGAAATTGCGGTGAGCGCGCGCGGCTTCAGTGACGACTCGTCACTTGCTCCGCACGAATTTCCCTCCACGTTGGCCGCGCATGGCCGTCCCGCCCATCGTCGAACTGCGTGAAGTCACCAAACGTTTCGGTGACGGACCGCTCGTGCTCGATCGCCTCAGCCTCGCCGCGCAACCGGGCGAATTCATCAGTCTAATCGGGCCGAGCGGCTGTGGAAAATCCACTCTCCTACGCCTGATCGCCGGCCTCAGTCCCGTCACAGCGGGCACGCTGCGCGTCGACGGCGTCACACCCGATGCCGCCGCGGCCGAACTGGCCTTCGTGTTTCAAGAACCGACGCTGCTGCCGTGGCTCACCGTCGGAAGAAACATCGAACTTGCCCCTCGCCTCCGCGGCATTTCCGCCATGGATCGCGCCGCGACCCGCCAACGCGTCCTCGATCTCGTGCGCCTCGGCAACCGCGCCGACGCCTACCCGCGCCAGCTTTCCGGCGGGCAGAAAATGCGCGTCTCGCTCGCCCGCGCCCTCGCGCTCGAGCCAAAGATTCTTCTGCTCGACGAGCCGTTCGGTGCACTCGACGAAATGACGCGCGAGCACCTCAACGAGGAACTGCTTGCGATCCACGCCGAGGCCAAGTGGACAGGGTTTTTCGTGACGCACTCCGTCGCCGAAGCCGTTTTTCTTTCCACGCGCATCGTTGTCATGGCCGCGAATCCCGGCCGCATTCACAGCGTGATTGCAGTGGATCTTCCCCGCGAACGCACCAACGCAACCCGCGCCTCGCGCGCCTATCTCGACCTCGTTGCGGATGTTTCCCAACTTCTCCGCTCGGTCGAATCCACTGCCGCCTGAGTCATGTCGACGCGCCTTCTTCGTCTGCTCGCCCCTGCTCTGCTCGGCACGCTCATGGTTACCGCCTGGTATGGCGTCCACCTGTGGCTCGACACCGAAATGCGTTTTCTGCTGCCGACGCCCGTGCAAATCCTCGGTGCGTTTCGCGACAACGGCGAATCGCTCGGACGCGCCGCCCTCAACACCGCCGAAGGCGCGCTGCTCGGCTTCGGCGGCGCCGCGCTGGTCGGTTTCCTCTTCGCCGTCGTGCTTTCGCTTTCCTCGCTCGTGCGCGCGAGCCTCTACCCCTACCTGATGATTTTGCAGATGACGCCCATCATTATCATCGCGCCCATCCTCGTGCTCTGGGTCGGCGCCGGCTTGAAGAGCGTCGCGATCATCACGTTTCTCATCTGCTTTTTCCCGCTCGTCGTGAACACCACGCAGGGCCTCATCTCAACCGATCGCAACCTCGTCGAACTCTTCGCGATGTGGCGCACCGGACGATGGCAGCAGCTCGTCCACCTGCGCATACCCTCGGCGCTGCCCTATTTTTTCACCGGACTGCGCATCGCCGCCACCCTCGCCCCGATCGGTGCGCTGGTCGGCGACTACACGGCCGGCAACTCAGACGGCAACGGCGGCGGCCTCGGCTTCCAGGCGATCATTTATTCGAGCCAGGCGAAATACCCCGCACTCTTCGCGACCGCTGCTGTGACGTGCGCGCTCGGCTTCATTTTCACCGGTGCCGTCGTCGCATTGAGCTGGCTCGCTTTGCACCGCTGGCACGATTCGTATGAACGCGCCGACCGCTAATCGCTCCTCCCACTCCCGATGAAACGCCTCCTCGCTCTCGCGCTCCTCGCGGCCACGTCTCTCGTCGCGGCGGGAAAACCGCTCACCAAACTCTCCGTCCAGCTCGACTGGATTCCGGAGCCCGAGCACGGCGGCCTCTATCAGGCTCTCGCCCGCGGCTACTTTCGCGAGGAAGGACTGGACGTCGAAATCCGTCCCGGTGGCCCCGGCGCCCACGTGAAGGAAGATCTGCTCACCGGCCGCGTCGACGTCATCCAAGCTGACAGCACCAACACCCTGCTGCAACAAGCCGAAGGCCTGCCGTTCGTCCAATTCGCCGCCGTCTTCCAAGACGATCCCTCGGGCATCCTCGTCCATGCCGACAGCGCTGTCCACGACTTCGCCGACCTCAACGGCCGGACGGTCATCGCCCGGCCCGAGTGGGCGTTCCTGAAATTTCTCCGTAAGAAATACAAAATCACGTTCAACACCGTCCCGCAGAATTTTTCCGTCGCCGCGTTTCTCGGCAACCGGGAGGCGCTCCAGCAGGGCTACTTCATCGCCGAGCCTTATCACATCACACAGGCGGGCGGAAAAATGCCACGCTTCCTCTCGACGTGGGACGCCGGTTTCCGGGCCTACGCCGTGCTCGTCACGAGCAGGAAATTCGCGCGCGAACATCCGGCCGAGCTGCGCGCCTTCGTGCGCGCGACCGCGCGCGGCTGGAGCGACTACCTTGAGGGAGATCCCGCGCCCGCGCACACGGCCCTGAAGGTCGCGAACAAGAGTAACACCGACGCGTTCATGAATTTCTCCCGCGCGCAAATCATCGAGGCGAAGCTCGTCATTGGCCGCGACGCCACCGGCGGTCCCGCCAACATCTGCCGCCTCGACCCCGCGCGCTACACCACACAGATCGCGCAACTCGAGGATCTCGGCATTCTCTCCAAGGGGAAAATCAATGTCGCCGCCGCGATTTCGACCGATTTCCTCCCTTGAGGTTTTGCCCGCATGAGTGAAAACATCGATCCCCGAGCGCGTTTCTTTGACTTGCTTCGCGCCGCCGTGAGCGACGCCACGCTCGTCAAACTCACGCTCGGAAAACCGTGCGGTGCCGATGCGACCTTGCAGAATATCTTTGTGCGCCCCATCGCGCTCAAGGCCGGCCCACACTTTGCGTTTGTCTCACGCCACGCGACCCGCGACCTCACGAAAAATTTTTCGCCCGAGGAAACGATCGCCGAAATCGATCGCCGGCTTGGCGACGATTTTCTCGACGCGCATCTTTTCACGACGGGGCAAACCGCGCAGCTGGAGCTGAAGCACGCCGGCAGGGCGCGGCTTCATCTCACAAAGGCGATCCGCGGAGAAACGACACCCTCCCCGCGCCCGGCCGCCCACGATCGCGCGAAACACCATCTTGTCTCCGCCGATGCCTCGTGGCTTCGCGCACTCGGCGTGACGAACGATCGCGGCCGTCCGCGTCAAGGCATGGCGGACAAATTCAGCCAGATCCAGAAATTCGCCGAGCTGCTCTCGCACCTGCTCAACGAGGCAGACCTTCCCTCAGATCGGGCGCTTCATGTCGTCGATATGGGTGCGGGCAAAGGTTACCTCACCTTCGCCATCGCGGATATTCTCGGTAACCGTGCCACCGTCGAAGGCATCGAGGCACGGCCTGAATTGGTGGCACTCTGCAATCGCCTCGCGCAGGAAAACAAGCTCTCCAATTTGAAATTTTCCGCCGGCCACATTGCGGATGCTTCGCTGCCAGCCGCCGATGTGCTCATCGCACTCCACGCCTGCGACACCGCGACCGACGACGCGCTCGCCAAAGGGGTCGCTGCGGGTGCGAAACTCATCGTCGTTGCCCCCTGCTGCCAGAAGGAACTGCGCCCGCAACTCACCGCCCCGCCCGTGCTCGCGGCCGCGCTGCGCCATGGGATTTTTCAGGAACGCAGTGCAGAGTTCGTAACTGACGCCCTGCGTGCGCAGCTTCTGGAGTGGGCCGGTTACAAAACCAAAGTCTTCGAATTCATCTCCACCGAACACACCGCCAAAAATCTGATGATTGCCGCGATCAAAGCCCATCCACCCGGTGACGCCGCGATCGCGCAGCGCGCCCGCGATCTTGCACACTTCTACGGCATCCGCCGCCAGAAACTCGCTGCGCACCTCGGTTTCGCCTTCGCCCCATGACGTGGGAGGAAATCGACTGGACCGCGCTCGATCGATTGCGCGCGCGTTTTCTGTCCGGCCGTACCGACGGTGAGCCCTACTGGCAATCACGGGCCGACCTCGCGAGCTACGACTTCACGCATGGCGAGCGGATCGGCTGGAAATGGGATCATGTCCTCCGCGAGCTGAAACTGCGCGGCTGGCGTCCCGAGTCGCGCGCGGTCCTCGACTGGGGTTGCGGCAGCGGCATCGCGGCGCGGCGGGCCATCGCGGCGTTCGGTCCCGAAACTTTCGACTTGCTCACCGTCTGGGATCATTCGCCCACGGCGTGTGATTTTGCAGCCGAAGCGGCGCAGGCAAAATTCCCCTCGCTGGAAGTCGCCCAGGCCACGCGCGGTTTACTCGACAGCGACGCACCCATCGGCCTCTTGCTCGTCAGCCACGTGCTGAACGAACTTCCGCCAGTTGCGCTCGCTGAACTTCGTGAGCTCGCCGCACGCGCGACGGAAATCATCTGGGTCGAGCCCGGCACGCGCGACGTCAGCCGCCAACTCGGTGCGCTCCGCGAAGAGTTGCACGCTACCTTTCGTGTCGTCGCCCCTTGCACGCATTCGAATGCCTGCCCGATCCTCGCGCCGGGCAACGAGCGGCATTGGTGCCACCACTTCGCACCGCCGCCCCCGGAAATCTTCGCCGACTCGAACTGGGTGAAGTTCGGCCAGCGCGCCGGCATCGATCTGCGGAGCCTTCCCTATTGTTTTCTCGCACTCGATCGACGCGCGAACCTACCCACTCCCTTGGATCTCTCGCGCGTGATCGGCCGGCCAGAGCATTTCAAGCCTTACGCGCGCGTGCTGAGTTGCGACGCGTCCGGCCTCGCAGAACTGGAGTTGCCCAAGCGCGCCGATCCATCGCTCTTCAAGCAACTCGAGCGCACCAAGGCCCCACTCGTCTATCGCTGGCAACGCGATGGCGACAAGCTCACGGGCGGCGAGCCGCTCGTCACTTCAACTCGTGAAACTTGATCGAGCGGAAGCTCACGACGTAGCCTTACTCCTGCAGCGCGATGCGGCCGCGTGGGTGTGACGCAATTTTTTTTCACCCCTTTCCGTTGAACTTGCTGACTGTGCGGGCTGCCTTACGCTCCTCGCTCGTGAGATCGGGAGCTGCGTCGCCACGGTGCAAGCGCGGCGCTTGACTCGGCTCCGGCGCTATGAAACAAAAACTGTTCATCTTCATAACATCATGGGCCAACAACTGAACAAGCACATCAAACGCAAACGCCGCGCTGCCTACCTGAAACGCAAGAAAGCCAAGGCCAAGGTCGCCCTCGCTGCGAAGAAGAAGTAATTTCGCTCTCGCAATACGCGTTTCGCGAGCGGCGGTCTTTGACCGCCGTTTTTATTTTCCGATGATCAAAGTCAGCCTCATCTCCCTCGGGTGCGCCAAGAATCTCGTCGATTCCGAGATCATGGTCGGCCATCTGCACCAGGCCGGCATGCAGGTCATCCCCGAGGCGGAGAAGGCCGATGTCGTGATCGTCAACACCTGTTCGTTCATCGACTCGTCGAAAGAAGAATCGATCGGCCACATTCTCGAGGTGCATCAGAATCGCGGCATGACGAAGCGCCGCAAGGAACAGAAGCTCATCGTGGCCGGCTGCATGTCGCAGCGCTTCTCGAAGGATCTTTCGACTTCGCTGCACGATGAAGTCGACGCGTTCATCGGCCTCGATCAGGTCACGAAGGTCGCGCCTATCATCGAAGGACTTTATGCAAAGGAGCGGGAGAAAAACTCCGCTCCAGTCTCGTTTATCGAGGGCAAGTCCACTTACATCCCCGACTACGACACGCCGCGCTTCCGGCTCACGCCGAAGCATTTCGCCTACGTAAAAATCGCGGAAGGCTGCAACCACCCGTGCACGTTCTGCATCATCCCGCAGATCCGCGGCCGTCACCGCAGCCGCACCGTCGCGAGCGTGGTAACCGAGGCCAAGCAACTCATCGCCGAAGGCGTGAAGGAGCTGAATCTGATTTCGCAGGACACGACGTTCTTCGGCATGGACACGTGGGACGAGCGCCCCAATCCCCGCTCGCCGGTCGACTCCGCCCGCGGCACCGCGCTCACCACCCTGCTCCGCGAACTCAACGCGATCCCCGGTGATTTCTGGATCCGCCTCCTCTACACGCACCCCGCGCACTGGAGCGACGAACTCATTCGCACGATCGCCGAGTGCCCGAAGGTGGCGCGCTACATCGACATTCCGCTTCAGCACATCAGCGACCGGATGCTCGGCAAGATGCAGCGCGAGACAACGGGCGAGTATATCCGCAACCTCATCCGCCGGATTCGCGCGGGGATTCCCGGCATCGCGGTGCGGACGACATTTATCGTGGGCTTTCCCGGTGAAACCGACGCGGACGTCGACGAACTCTGCGAATTCATCCGCGAAACGAAATTCGAACGCCTCGGCGTGTTTCGCTACTCGCAGGAAGAAGCCACCCGCGCCGCAAAGCTCGACGAGCAACTGCCGCAAAAAATCAAGGAGGCCCGGTGGCACCGAACGATGGCGTTGCAAAAAGAAATCGCCGCCGAGGTCAGCCAACGCTTCGTCGGCCGCACGCTACGCGTGATTGTCGAAGAACCGGGCGTGGCGCGCGGTGAAGCCGATGCGCCCGACATCGACGGCCGCGTTTACGTGCCGCGCGAACTTCCTGTCGGCGAATTCGCCGAGGTGAAGATCACCGGCTACCAGGACTACGATCTGCTCGCCCTGCCCGTGGGCGCGAAGCCGACCGAATGGAAAGTCGCGCGCCAGGCGCAATGAGCCTCACGCGCCGCGCGCCGCCGCGACGTAGCGGCCGATGATTCCGTCGAACGATCCGTTCGTGAAGAAGGCGACGACTCGCGGCTTGCCCGTTGGCGGCAGCGTGTGCGCGGCGAGTTGATCGAACAGCGACCCATTCGTCACCGCGAAATGAGCCTCGACACCTTGCGTCTCAAGCTGCTGCGCCACCGCCTCCGGATCGAAACGATCGGACGGGTGGTATTTCTCGGGGCGGTTGAGCGCGCCGATGTAAACCTCGTCGGCCTGCGAGAGCGCGCGCATGAAAGCATCCTGCATCGTACGCCGCATCGATGTATTTGAGCGCGGCTCGAACACCGCGGTCAGTGTCGCACCCTGAAATCGCGCTCGAAACGATCGCAGGGTCTCCGCGAGCGCCGTCGGATGGTGGCCAAAATCCTCAATCACCGTGAGCGCGGCACTGATAAACAGCGTTTCCTGCCGACGCTTCACGCCGCGAAAATCCGCGAGCGCCGAGAGGGAAAGCGCGGTCGGCAGCGCGGGATCGAGAGCAAGCCCCGCCACAGTCGCGGCCATCGCCGCATTGCGCGCATTGAAGAGGCCCGGCAGCGACCACCTGACATTTGCCCACGGCTCGCCGCGCCAGAGAATTTTGAAGCTCGCGCCCGTTTCCGCCTCCGTGAAATCCACGATGCGTGTGTCGCAATTTTCCCCGACGCCGACGCGCACCGTCCGCGTCCAACTCGCGGGACCGAGCGCGCGGAGATTGTCGTCGTCGCCGTTAACAATTAGGGCGCCGTTTCGCGGCACAATGCGCGCGAGATGCTGAAAAGTACGCTGCACATCCGCAAGATCGCGGAAGATGTCAGCGTGATCGAACTCAAGGTTATTGAGCACGGCGAGGTGCGGCGCATAGTGGATGAACTTGCTGCGCTTGTCGAAAAACGCGCTGTCGTATTCGTCGCCCTCGATCACAAACGGATCACTGGTTGTCCCAAGGTGCGCGCCGACCGGCGGATCTTGCGGCACGCCACCGATCAAGAATCCAGGATCGCGCGCATTTGCGCGCAGCAAATATGCCGCGAGCGAAGTCGTCGTCGTCTTGCCGTGCGTGCCGCACACCACGAGATTCTTGCGTTTCGCGAGCACGAGATCGTGCAGCATCGCCGGCAGCGACGTAAACCTGATCGCGCGCGACTCAAGCAGCCACTCGACCTCGACATTGCCACGCGACATGGCGTTGCCGACCACGACGAGATCGGGTGCGAGTTTTCCCAGTCGCACCGGATCGTAGCCTTCAAACAGCGAAATTTTGGCCGCAGCGAGCACCGTACTCATCGGCGGATAGACGCCGCTGTCGGCGCCGAGCACTTCGTGACCGGCGGCGCGCGCCAGTAAGGCCGCGTTGCCCATCGCCGTCCCACAGATGCCCATAAAATAGATCTTCATCGTCGGAATTGAGGCCAGTCTGACACATGGAGCGCACTCAAAGTCGAGTCCACGCACCTGAAAACCCCTCAAAACTCAAAATCTGCACTTGTCACAAACTGTTTTACTGGACGAACGCCCCTCGGCAAAACGACGGTGCAAGCAAATAATCACGCGAACTACTGCGAATTGGCTGCTACGCAACTCTACGTAGACACCCTTAGCGTATTCCGCGCAAAAATGACTCGCCAAAATATGCGCATATCAAATGCTTTCGCGCATCAGATACCTGCGCCTCACCCGATGACTCTCCCGCACAAGTCCCGCCCATTCTCCGCTGCCACCCGCAGCGCGATGGGGATGCGTGCGGGCGAGCGTGGTGCGGCGATGCTCGCGGCGCTCTGTTTCGCGCTGGTTCTGGCAATCGTTTTGAGTAGCTACATCTCGATGTGCTACCAGAGCCTCAAGATGAGTTCACGCAACGCGAACAGCGGCCACAGCGTCGAACTCGCGGAGACTGGCATGGAGGAAGCGCTCTGGGCTCTGCACAACAATGACTGGACTGGCTGGAGCATCAGCAATCGCACGGCCACGAAGACCATCTCCGGGTTCACGTTCGACTCCAACACCACGGGCAACGCCACTCTCTCAATCGCCAATTACGACGGCGTGGTGGCCACGCGCTCAATTACGGTCACGGGCACGACCTCGTTCACAAAGGCAGATGGTTCGACGGAAACACAAAGCCGCACCCTGACCTCGACCGCTACGCAGGCCCCGCTTTTCACCAACGCCATCGCAGCCGTCGGCAATACGACGTCGACCTACAACGGTGTCGTGAGCTTTGGCGCCGCAGGCACGATCGACAGCTACGATTCTTCGATCGACATCAACGCCTCCTCCCCTGGATTTTCAGCGGTTGTTGCCTCCACGTCCAACGTCACGTCGTCAAACACAGTTCAGATGAACAACGTGAACATCAAGGGCTACGTGGCGACCCTCAGTGCCGGTCCTTCCTACAGCACGAGCGCCACACTCTACGGCCCCTCCTCCCCTTTGATGCCGAAGATCGATACGAGTCGTGTGACGACCAGTCCGTACCAAGCACAGTTCGGAGTGGTCACCCCGTCCGCTCCGACTCCGCTCAACAATGGCTCGCAGACCATTGGCACGGCCGGCGCTTCGACGCCGACTTATTACTACTATGCCGGTAACTACAAGCTCACCACCGGACAGACCCTCACCGTCAACGGCCCCGTCGTAATCGTAATTTCGGGCTACCTTTGGGTCGATGGCGCAGGTTCCAATAATAGCGGTGGTCTAATTCACGTAACTTCGACAGGATCGCTGACAATTTTCCTCGCTGGTGACATGCGCATCGATGGGGGCGGGATCACCAATGATACTAAGTTGCCCAAGAACGTCGCGATTCTCGGTCAAACGAACAATACCAACGACATGGAGTTCTGGACGACAGTCCCGTTTTACGGAGTGATGTACCTGCCCCAAGCCCGCTTGGTTTTCACCAACAACCCGACCTACTATGGTGCGCTCGTCGCCCAGGCTGTTACCTTTGGCGCCACGAGTTCGCCGACCTTCCACTACGACACGAACCTGCGCAACGTCGCCTTCTCCGGAATCGACACGCCGTTCGCAGTCGCCAACTGGCGCGAGGTTTCTCCGTAAGCGCAGCACCGGTTTCGGACAGGAATTGCTCGGCTCGGTGGTCGCTTCGGAGAGCCAAGCGCAACGGGATTGGGCCGTGACGCGGAGGCTACTGAGACACGGTGCAGCCCGCGGAAGAAAAGGCCGCTGAGCACGCGTCGGTCGAATGCAGCGGGACCAATCGCTTGGTCGCTCGGCCAATTTTTCTGTTTTCGTTGTCGGGGAGTTCCCTATCTCTGGTGGCGCCGTCTCAGCCCCCGCATGTCCGCCTCTACCCCGCCCTCCCGTTCACTGAATACTTTCCGCCGAACTGTCCTCACGCTCGGCGTACTGGCCGCACTCGGCTGGGGCGGACATTGGGTGTGGAAACAGATTAGCCCGGGTCTCTTCGGCAACAAGCGCGAGGAGAAAGTCACTACAGCCAAGGTGAAGCCGGCGACGATCGCGGAAGAAATCGTGAGTGTCGGGCGCATCCGCGCCGTGTTTTCGACCGAGTTGCGCGCCGAAATCAATGGCCGCATCACCAAGCTCATCGCGACCGACGGGCAGCAGGTAAAGAAGGACCAGGAAATCCTGAAGCTCGACCAGACCGACTGGCTGACGCAACTGATGGAAGCCGATCACAACATCATCGTGGCCAAACTGCAGGCGGAACGCGCCCAGCGCGACTTCGACCGCCAGTCTGATCTCAAACGACGGGCACTGATTACGGACAAGGACTTTGAGGAAGCGCGCATTAGTTTCGCACTCGCTGATAACAATTCGGCGATTTGTGAGGCACGGGCGGCCAACCTCCGCGACAAACTAGCCAAGACCATCATCACCGCCCCGCACGGCGGCACCCTGCTTTTCAAGGATCTTACCGAAGGTCAGGTCATCACGAGCGCTGCGTCGCAAAACGGCGGCACGCTCCTCGGAGAGGTCGCCGATCTTTCGGCGCTCATGGTCCGCACGAATATCAACGAAATCGACGTCGCACGCCTAAAGGTCGGGGACGCCGCGCACGTGCGCATCGACCCGCTGCGCGGACTCACACTCAATGGCATCGTGCGGCGCATCGCCACTAGCGCCACCGAAAGCCAGGTGGATCGCACCCGACTATTTCCGATTGATGTGGTGCTCGACGCCAGCGACGCCCGTCTGCGCCCCGGGATGTCGGCGACGGTCACCTTTACTCTGGCGCGCGCAGAAAATACGCCGGCACTGCCGTTGACCTCAGTCTTCTCCAATGCCGATTCCGTTCGCTACGTCTTCGTCAAGAAAGGCGAAAACTATGAGGCGCGCGTCATCGAAACCGGCATCGCCGACACGCGCCGCATCCAGGTGCTCGCTGGTCTGGAAGTCGGTGACGAAGTCGCATTGACGCGGCCGCTCACGTTCGACGGAGAGTTGCCTGCCGTTGGGAGCAGCCCCGCCGGCAACTCCAGCAACCGGTCCGCCGGCACCTCGCGCTGAGCGTTTCCCATGCGTTCGATCTGGCTCGGCTTTACCAGCGGCATCGGCGAGGTGCTGGCGCATAAGCTCCGATCATTCCTCACTTTGTTTGGCATCGTGCTCGGCGCCGCGTCGCTCGTCGGCATGCTCGGCGTTGTGAAAGGCCTCTTGAGCGGCTGGGAAACGATGATCTACCAGTCGGGCGGCATCGAGCGCATCGACATCGGCAACAAGCCGCCGCCGGACAGCCAGCGCGAGATCGCGCCGATTTCGCCCGGTCGAACGCTCAACGATGTTCGCGCCATCCTCGCCGCCGTACCGCTCGCGAAGCGCGTTACCGCCGAGGTCAACCTGCAGAACGGAGGCCGGCTTTTCTTCCAGGGTCGCAACGCCTGGTCGCAGCCACGCGGTGTGCTGCCCGCCACGTTCGCGATGGATCGTATCACGGTCGCCGACGGACGGCTCATCGGCGACTACGACCTCGAGCAGCAAACGCAGGTCATTATTCTCGGCAGCAGCATCGCGCGCCAGTTGTTCCAGCGCGGCCTTGATCCGATGTCCCGGGTGCTAACGCTCAACGGCCTGCCGTTCACCGTCATTGGCGTGCTGCCGGAATACGCGTCGCGCGGCGGTGACAACGATTCCGTCAGCGAACGCAACTACTCCGTCTTTATCCCGCTCACGACCGCGCAGACCTTGTTCAAGGCCGACGAGAAACTCGACGTGCTGAGCGTGCAACTCAACGCTATCGAGGACATGCCGGCCGCGCTGCAGCAGATCACTAACGTGCTCACGCACACGCATCGCGGCGTGCAGGACGTGCGGCTCCAAACGCGGGAGGCGCTGCTCCAGCAATTCGAGGAGACGCGCAACAGTTATGTCTATTCTCTGGGGGGCGTGGCGGTCATCGGGCTCATCGTGGGCGGCATCGGCATCATGAACGTCATGCTCGCCTCGATCAGTGAGCGCGTCCGCGAGATCGGCGTGCGTCGTGCCCTCGGCGCAAAGCGCCGCGACATCCTGATCCAAATCCTGGCCGAATCACTGACCCTCGCCGTCGGCGGAGGGATTTTCGGCATGATCGCCAGCGTGGGATTGATCCTGCTTCTCCAAAAAGTTGTCGTCGAGTCCAACCGGCCGGAGCTTTCGCCCGCAGCGATGTTCATCGGCATTATTTGCAGCAGTGTCGTCGGGGTGCTGGCCGGACTCTACCCCGCGATTCGCGCCTCGTTGCTCCCGGTCGTCGAAGCGCTGCGGACAGATTGAGGCGCTGAGTTTTGATGCGCGCGTCACGGCCGCTTCACGCTCGAGTGCGGAGATCTGCGCACGTTTCTCGATCCGTTCAACGCCTACCACCATGAAAACGTCATCGGTTTCGACACAACGTAGCCATCAGTGGCGCCACGGTCACCGACGCGGAGACCCTGCGCTAACAACTGCCGCTGCTCCCCCGTCTCGGGGCCGAGTAGATTTTTTAGCCCACGGGTTAGCTTAGGCTCATCGGATCAACGTCTATCACCTGCGTGATGTCATCGGGCCACGCGAAGTCGGCGCGCAGCTTCGCAAGTTCCGGTACGACCTTCGTTACTGCGTTGGTGAAATACCAAAGCTGCCAGCGATACTCGTCCTTAATCTTTTCGATCGGCGAGGGCGATGGACCACGCAGATCGACGCGCGCGCCGAGCGTTTTTTCGACAAGTTTCGCCCACTGCTCCGCGAAAAACTTCAACTTCTCCGGATTCGGCCCGCGAAAGAGGTGATGGATCAAATGGCGGGTCGGCGGATAGTGAAAGTCCCGGCGAATCTTCATCTCGGCCGCGGCGAAACCCGCGTAGTCCGCATGCCGCGAAAACTGAATCGCCTCCGCCTGCGGTGTAAAGGTCTGCACGATCACTTCGCCTGCGCGATCGCCGCGACCGGCACGGCCCGCGACCTGCACGAGCAGTTGAAACGTCCGCTCGTTCGCCCGAAAATCCGGCACGTGCATCGAAATGTCCGCATCGACGAGACCGACCAGTGTGACGTTCGGAAAGTCGAGCCCCTTGCCGATCATCTGCGTGCCGACGAGCACATCGATCTTGCCGGCACGGAACTGCGCGAGCACTTCGCGGAAGCGGTTCTTCTTCGACATCGTGTCGGTGTCCATGCGCTCGACATGCGCCCGCGGCAGCACGCGTTTGACCGCCTCCTCGACGCGTTGCGTGCCCAGGCCTTTCCAGCGAATTTCGGGCGCGGCGCATTGCGGGCAGCGCACCGGCGCCGCGCGCTGATCGCCGCAGAGGTGGCAGCGCAGCGTCTCATCCGTGCGATGGTAAGTCATCGCGATGCTGCAATGCCGGCACTCCTCCACGTGCCCGCACTTCGTGCACTGCATCGACGACGAGTAACCGCGGCGGTTGATGAAGAGTATCGTCTGCTCGCGTTTCTCAAACCGGTCCTGCATCGCGCGGACCAGTTTTCCCGACAACGACGGCAACGCGCGCTGCTTCGCCGCCTCGATCCGCAGATCGACGATGTCGATGTGCGGGAGCTGGCGCGCATCGACGCGCTGCTTCAATTCCAGCAACGAATATTTCCCCGCCTGCGCGTTTGCGTAACTTTCGAGCGAAGGCGTCGCCGAGCCGAGCAACGCCACCGCGCCGGCGAGCTTCGCCCGCATGACCGCCACGTCGCGGCCATGGTAGCGGGGAGTTTCATCCTGCTTGTAGGCGGGCTCGTGTTCCTCATCTACGACGATGAGCCCGAGATTCTGCACCGGCGCAAAAATCGCCGAGCGTGCTCCCACTACGACTCGCGCCTCGCCCGTCGCCAGCGCCAGCCAGCCGTCGAGTCGCTCACCTTCGCTGAGATGACTGTGCCAGACGACGCACCGGTGCCCCGGCGCGATGGCCTCCAGCCGCGAACGCAGCCGTGCGACGGTCTGCGGTGTGAGGGCAACCTCCGGAACGAGAAAGACGACGCCGCCGCCCGCGCGCAGCACCGCGTCGATCGCACGCAGGTAGACCTCGGTCTTGCCCGATCCCGTAACGCCATGCAGCAGGGTCACGTTGAATTTTCCCTGCGCGATCGTTGCCGCCAGTGCCGACACCGCCGTGGCCTGCTCGCTGTTGAGCACATGCGGCTGCGCTGCGACCAGCTCGCCCGTTGAATGATCGTCGGCGTAGGCGATGCGCTCGATGCGGGCCGTCTCCTCGCGCACCGCACCACGTTTCACGAGCGCCGCCACGACCGCAGCCGTGATCCCGAGCCGGGAGAGCACGAGCGATTTCTTCTGTGGGCGAAATTGCTGCGCGAGGAGCCGGTAAAGCCGAGCCTGCTGTGGCGCGCGCTTTTCCAATGCAGTCAACTCCTCCGCCGTCAGCGGTTGCGCCACCGCCAGCGATTTCTCCTGCTTCAACCCCGCACCGCGCCGCACCGCCGCGGGAATCATCGTTTCGATGATGCTGTCGAGTCCGCACGCGTAGTAACCCGCCATCCAGCGGGCGAGCCCGAGTAGATCCGCCGTGAGCGCAGGAAACGGATGCACGAGCTGCGTGACCGTCTTCAATCGATCGACCGGAAAGTCCTTCGGCGCGCCGATCTCGCCCACGATGCCCAGATGCAGCGTATGCATGATCGGCACCCGCACGAGCGAGCCCACGCGCACGCCGTCGCGCATCGTGTCGGGCACGCGGTAATGCAGCAGCTTGTCGAAGCCGGCGAGCGGATGGACGCCAACGATCATTCCCGCGATCACGGCGGGCGCGGACGCACGTGGCAAGCGAGTAGCCGTCGCAGCGCACGATTGACACGCGCTGCGTCAACGCATTTTCAGAAAGCCAATGTCCCGCGCGCCCAAGTCCGATCCGGAATTCGAAATCGCCTTTTACGAGTCCGTCCTCCGCCGCGATGCCAGCTACAGCGATGTGATCGAACTGCTCGGCGGGCTCTACACGAAGCAAGGCCGCATCGCCGACGGCCTGAAAATGGATCGCCGCCTCGTCAAACTGCAGCCGGACAACGCTACCGCGCACTACAACCTCGCGTGCAGCCTTGCCCTCGTCCGCCGCAAACGCGACGCCCTCCGTTCACTCCAACAGGCAATCACGCTCGGCTACCGCGACTACGACTGGATGCTCCAAGATCCCGATCTCGACGAACTGAAAAAACACCCCGAGTTCGTCACGCTGCTCGCCCAACTGAAGCCGCAGAGTTGACCGCAGGGTCACTTCAGCCCGAACAGCTGCTGGAGCACGATTTCTAGATCCTTGCCGGCGGTCCACGTGCCGCGACGCGACACGGCGATGGATTTGCTGTGCTCGCGCTTCAGCAGGTCGGCGTTGACCTCGACGAATTGCGGCTGGTCGGGCTGAGCGCCGAGCACCTCCAACGCGGTGAGCGGCGTCCAAGAGAACGGCACACCAGTCCAATTACAGCGAATTTCCCAGCCGGCCACGCCGCCGAGTGGAATCGGCTTGGTGAGCAACGACGGGTAGCGCGCCGCGAAATCCGGCACACGATGCGTCGCAATTCGGATGCGCACCGCGGTCGTCATCTTGGAAAAATAATCCTGAAACGTGTCCACGCGCCGCGCGCGCCAGGCGTTGAGAAAATCGAGCGGGTCGATACCCATAAGGTTCATGCCATTCCAGGCGCCGTGATCGTTCCGGCTGCCGAATTTCTTTCGCGCATACCAAGTTTCAAAATCACGGGTGATCATGAGCCCGATCTCGAAATGCAGGTGTGCGCGATCAACCGGGATCATGTAGCCGCCCGAACTGTGGCCCATTAGACCGAGAACGTCGCCGCGTTTTACAACCGCACCCTCGCGCAGGCCGGGGGCGATGCGCGCGAGGTGCGCGTAAAGGGTGTAGACCGCGGGCGTCTGCTCCGGGTGCTCGAGCACGATGTAGCGCCCGTAGTTGCTGTCGCCCGCGCTGGAATTGATGTGGCGGACGATGCCGTTCATCGCCGCAAAGACGCTGTCGGCCGGCTCGCCGCGCCGGTCGCGCGCGAGGCATTTCATGTCGATACCCTCGTGGAAACGCGTGCCGCCGCTGCGCACCCCGCCAAACGTGCCCGACTCGGGCTCGCCCGACCCGGCGTGCTGCACGTAGTCGGCCAGCGGCCGGCCCTCGGCCCACGCGGGATTCGGGGTCGGCCAAATGATTTCCACGCGATCGGCGGCGCGCGCGGCCCCGCTGACGGCAAGCGCCAGGCAAAATAAAATTCTCAACGATTGCGTCCCGCTCATTTCTTTTTCGCAATAGCCGCCTGAAGCTCGGCCACCGATTTCTGCAGGTTGGCCGCAAGCGTGGGCAAATCCTTCTCCGCAACCTCGACGAACATAAAGATGCGCCCCTCGGACAAAGGCGCATCGATCCGCCGCGCGCCGACGGCCACTTGGTTCAGCAGCAGCACAAGTCGCCGGCCTTGGTTCGCACCCGACAACCGGTAAAGGTCCCGCGCCGCAGAAGGCGTGAGGTGAAACAACAAACACTTTCCCAAATCCACCTGCACGAGATCGACGGCGACGATGTCGCCTTCAGTGATCACCGGCTTCGCCCCGATCGATACGCGCACGCCGCTGACCGGCAACTCGACCGAGGCGGAACTGCGATCGTTGGTCTCGAGGAAAAGCCGCGCCACCGTCAGCGTGAAATCGCGCTTCGGTTCACCGATCGATTTGCAGCCCGCGGCGGCGGAGAACATCAGGCCGAGCACGAGGACAGTCAGGCGGCGGTTCATGGGGTGATTTTTTCGACGCGCACACTCCACGCGGCGCCGCACGAGACGCGGTGGGCTTTGGCGAAGTCGCCTTGGTTGAGGGCGAACGAGACATTCATCAGGCTGTTCAGATAGAGCAGCGGCGCACCCTCGGGCACCTCGCCAAACGTCCGCGCATAAGGCAACACGCCGGTGAAGACCGTCTCGCGGCCATGCTTGATGACGACGCGAAGCGGCTCGCCAACGTGGGCGCCGAGTTTCGCGAAGAGTGACTCGTCGAGATTGGTCCAAACGTTGCCATACTGAAAATCCAGAAAGGGAATCGTGCCGACGATTCCGCCGCGCTCCTCGCGCGCGTGCTCGTAAGGAATCGACACAACTTTCGGAGGCAGCGCCGGCCCCACGTCCTCAAACGGAATCACGCCCGCCGCGAGCCTCGCCCCGACGAACACGTAGACATCGCGGCCGTGAAACGTGTAGGAGCGCTCCGAGCCGCGCCGGCGATTTTTCGTTTCGTCGATCTCCCGCACCGCATCAATGCCAAGTTCCTCCGCGACGAGCGTGAGCGTGCCGTTGTCCGGGCTCACAAAGAAATGTCCGCTCTTCGTTTTCAGGACGATCGATTTTCGTTCGGTGCCTACGCCCGGATCGATCACGGAGACGAACACGGTGCCGGCCGGCCAAAAAGGGGCGGCCTGCTTTAGCCGGTAGGCCGCCTCCCAGATGTCGAAGGGCGTGTTCTCGTGGCTGAGATCAAAGAGGCGAAGCTGCGGACTCACGCCGACCGCGACACCCCGCATCGCGGCCACCGCGCCGTCTTTCAGTCCGAAGTCGGTCTGGAGCACGAGTGCATGATCCTCGGCGCGGAGAAAGGAGATAGAGGCGGCAAACAGCAGAAGGAACGAAACGATTTTTCTCATGCGGTCTCCGTGATTGGCTCAAATGCCGCCATGATTTCGGTGCCGATCGTGTCCGCAATCAGCCGCCCGCGATTGCTCAGCCGGACTACGTCGCCCGTGCGCACGAGAAGTTCCCCAGCGGCCAAGGTCGACAGCGTATCCTCGATCTGCGGCCACGGCGCCTCGGGCGCCCGCCCGCGCCACGGAGCGAGATCGACGCCACCGTTCACCCGCAGGCCGAAAATCAGCGCATCCTCCGCAAGCAGCGCCGGCGTGAGCGTCACCCGGTCCTCAGTCACGCGTTCGCCGCACGCGATATGATCGAGCCATCGATCGAGATCGGATATGTTGGCTCCCCGGAGCCCCGCTTGTTGCGAGGCGGCGGACGGGCCAAGACCGATCCATTCGTGCATGCGCCACGTGTTGAGATTGTGGCGGCAAGCGTGGCCGGGGCGCGCGAAATTGGAGACCTCGTATTGGGCGTAGCCGGCAGCTTCGAGTAGCGCCCAAGTGGACTCGTAGAGGCGCGCTTCGTGCTCGGGGTCGAGCTTCACGCGGCCCTGCGAAAGTTTCACCCAAAGTTTCGTGTCCTCCTCAAAGGTGAGGCAGTAGGTCGAGAGATGGTCGGGCGCGAGCGCGACGGCCGTGCGGATGTCTTCCGCCCACTCGGTTTCGGTCTGACCCGGCAACGCGAACATCAAATCGAGGTTAACGCTCGCGAACCCGACCGCGCGGATGCGATCATAGGCGCGGTGAATTTGCGCCAGTGAGTGCGCGCGACCGAGGGCGTCGAGCAACGCGGGCTGGAAACTTTGCACGCCGAGCGAGACGCGCGTGACGCCGGCGGCCTTTAACGCCGCAAGCCGAGCCTCCGTCACGGAAGCGGGCGCGAGTTCGACCGTCCACTCTTCCGGTGCACTGCCGCAGCGCGCCCGGACGATCGCCGCAAGTTTCTCCAGATCGCCCGGCGAAAGCAGCCCCGGCGTGCCGCCGCCCCAAAACACGGTCGAGACCGGCTGCGTCCAAGGGACCAGCGCCGCCTCGTCGGCGATGCCGGCGAGGAACCGGTGCACCCCATCCGCGGTCGGCTGGGTTTGATAGAACGCACAGAAATCGCAGGTCGAGGCGCAAAACGGCACATGCACATAGAGTCCCAACGGGGACACCGAAGCAGCTTTGGCTTGCGCTGTTGCGAGGCCACTCATTACTAACGCGTTTTAACTCGGCAGGCTTTCACTCTAGCAACCAATGCACACGAACCGAATTTCTCTCGCGAGAAAAATCCTCCTCAGCCTCGGCGCCGCGCTGACGCTCGCGCTGCTCGCCGGCTGCGAATCCGTCACCCTGACCAACCTGACGCCCGCGTCGATGCCGGAGAATCCATCACAGATTTACACGTTCACGCTGCGTGTCACACCCCGCACCAATTCAATTCCGCAGTCGAGCATCCTCACCCACCTCGTGGTCGACGGCCAGAGCTTTGAGATGAAGCGCAGTCCGCTCGGCGAGGGACTTTACGAGTTCGAATACCAACTGCCGGCCGGCCGTGATGAGGTCGCCTACTACTACCTCGTAAACTACAACGTCGAGGGCAACAACGTCGCCACGCCCGCCGAGGCCTACACCGAGGTCTCGCACACGAAGCTCGCTCGCCGTTACGTGCTCTCCCTTGAGGTCAACCGAGGTCCCGTCGGCGCGCGCGTCAGCGTGCTCGGCCGTGGCTTCACGCCGCAGGATGTCGTTTACTTTAGTGGGGTTGCCGCCCGGACGGTTTGCGAGTCCCCTAACGCGATCAGCTTTTTCGTCCCGCCACTTGAGGCCGGCAAGAACTACAAAGTGGCGTTCAACGGCACGCCCGGGCTCATGCAGATCGGCGATTTCCACATCGATCCGAGTAACATTACGGTCTCTCCGACTTCGCTCACACTCCGTCCCGGCGCGAAGCAGACGCTAACCTTCTCGATCGCCAATCCGGCGCCCCCGGGCGGCACGCTGCTCGACATCGCGACCGACGTTCCCGAGAGCGTAATCATGCCCGAAGTGATCGTGCCGCAGGGCCAGACTGGCGTGACCGTTACGGTCGAAGGCGGCAAGCCCGGCAGCGGAGCACTCTTCCTAAAAGGCTTCGGCGCAGGTGAGATTTCCGTGCCCGTCACAGTTAGTGGAAAATAGTCCACGCCCGAGCGCGAAGCTAGGCAAGTTAACTTCCTGCAAGGCAGGCCGCGACGCCCGCCTTTTTTCTGAAGATCGAGCGTAACGATGACCGTTCGGTAGTCGCTCGCGGCGCGCTCGCACTCGCGATCGAATATCCGCGTCAAACCATTAATCCGCGCTCAAATGGATTGAGCCAGCGCCGCCTCACGCTCGACGAGCGTCGGGTGCGAGTAGAAAAACGCGCTGAACCACGGATGCGGCGTGAGGTTGCTGAGATTTTTCTGCGCCAGCTTGCGCAGCGCACCAATCATCGGGATAGCGCCGCCGATCGCGTTGCGCGCAAAAGCGTCAGCCTCATACTCGTGCTTGCGTGAAAGCAGATTGCCCAGCGGCGAAAACCAAAACGTCACCAATCCGCTCAACAGTCCGAAGAGCAAAAAGGACGGAGCGACCTCATTGGCCGGGAATCCGAAGGCCTCGTTGAACCAAGCGCTGCCCGACAGCCACGCGATCACTCCGAACCCGCCGAGCAGCATTGCGGCCGACAGCGCGATCATTTTGGGAATGTGACCACAGCGGTAGTGGCCGATTTCATGGGCAAGCACGGCTTCAAGTTCCTCCGGTGTAAGCTGGGCGATGAGCGTGTCGAAAAGGACAATCCTTCGGAAACGGCCGAAGCCTGTGAAGTAAGCGTTCGAGTGCCCCGAGCGTTTCGACCCATCGATCACTTCGATCGTGGAGGCGCGGAAGCCCGTGCGATCGCCGAGCGCGAGCAGGCGTGTTCGCAGTTCGCCTTCGGGCAGCGGCGTGAGTTTGTTGAACAGCGGCAGAATGAGCTTCGGATAGAGCACGAGCATCAGTAACTGAAACCCAAACATCAGCGCGAAGCCCCACAGCCACCACGTGGCCCCCGCCCACTTCACCAATGCCAGCAGCGCCCACAGCAGCGGAAAGCCGATCGCGAACATCAACGCTAGCCCCTTAAACTTGTCCGCGATCCACAGACTGGCGGTGCTCTTGTTGAAACCAAATTTCTCCTCAAGGCGGAACTGTTCCCACCACTCGAACGGCAGCGACGGCACCGACAGCAGCGCACCCGTGATCAGCAGGAACAGCGCGTGGCTCCACACTGCGCCCGGTGCGCCCCAAACCGCAACGTGGGCGAACAACAGTGGCAGCACGCCACCGAAAACCACCAGTGCTAGCACGAGCGTGTCGAAAATCTCCGTGATCACCGCGAAGCGCGATTTCTCGAGGGTATAGGCGACCGACTTCGCATAAGTGGCCTCGTCCATAATCGCCGCGGCGGCCGCCGGCGCGGCCTGCGCGTGACGGCGAACTTCAGCGCGGTTGAGCGCGGACAAGATCAATTCACCTGCCAGCCGTAGCACCATCAGCGCCGCGGTGATTCCAAGGACGATTCCCATTCTCCCAATCCATGCGAATCCGTCTCCGCCGCCAGCCCAAAGATTGTTTGAAATGCCCGCCCCCCACCGCAACGTTGCGGACGTGGAAGCCAAAGAAAGCAAACTATCCTTCGAGACCGCCCTCGGCAAACTTGAGACCATCGTCGAGTCGATGGAATCGGGCGACGTGCCGCTGGCCGAACTGCTCGCCAAATTCGAGGAAGGCAGCAAGCTCCTCAAAATATGCGAAGCCCGTCTGAAGGACGCCGAGTTAAAAATCGAACAGCTCAAAAGACTGAAGGACGGCAAGCCGGCCTTAGAGAAATTCGAGACCGCGCGCGATGAGTGAATTGACTGCAATGCCCAACGCCACACCCACTCCTTCCGCCCCGATCTTGCCCGGTATTCGCAGCCCCGCTGACGTCAAGTCCCTCTCGGCCGCGCAACTCCCGCAACTCGCCCAAGAGATTCGCGATGAACTGATCGCGGTCACCTCGAAAAGTGGTGGCCATATCGGCCCGAACCTCGGCGTCGTGGAGCTGACGATCGCGCTGCACCGCGTATTCTCCACGCCGCAGGATCAGTTTGTCTTCGACGTCGCGCACCAAGGCTATGTCCACAAGCTCCTCACGGGCCGTGGCGGCGAATTTTTCCGCAAGCTCCGTCAGACCGGTGGTGCGAGTGGCTTCCTCTACCGCAGCGAGAGCGAGCACGATTCGTTCGGCGCCGGCCACGCCGGCACCGCCCTCTCTGCCGCGCTCGGCATGGCGACCGCCCGCGATCTGCGGGGCACGTCGGAACACGTCGTCGCCGTGTGTGGTGACGCCGCTTTTACCTGCGGCGTCACTCTTGAAGCGCTCAACAACGTCGTCTCATCGACCAAGCGCCTGATCGTCATCCTCAATGACAACGAATGGTCGATCGCCAAAAACGTCGGCGCGATTTCCCACTACCTGAACCGCATCAGCACGAGCAAGACCTACAACAAACTCCACCACGACGTGGAGGCGTTCTTCAAGAGCTTCCCCACCGGCGTGGAGATGAACCGCGTCTACATGAAATGGAAGCGCGAGACGAAAGACTTCTTCGTCGAGTCGTCCCTCTTCGAAAAATTCGGACTGCGTTACCTCGGGCCCGTCGACGGGCACAACCTCGACGCGCTCGTCAAGAACCTCGAATTCGCCGCCCACTGCGACGTGCCGGTGCTCGTGCATGTGCTAACAAAAAAGGGCAAAGGCCTCGAAGCCGCGATCGAGCATCCGGAAAAATTCCATGGCTCCGGGCCCTTCGATCCGGTCACCGGCGAGAGCACGAAGCCAACGCCCGGCGTGCCACCGAACTACCAAGACGTCTTCGGCCTGGCCCTCGCGCGTTTCGCCAAGGCTGACCCAAACATCGTCGGCATCACCGGCGCAATGCCGAGCGGCACCGGTCTTTCTCACCTGGCCGCCGCCGTGCCGAAGCAGTTCTTCGATGTTGGCATCGCGGAGGAACACGCCGTCCTTTTCGCAGCCGGCCTTGCAACAAAAGGTTTCCGCCCCGTCTGCGCGATCTACTCGACCTTTCTACAACGCGCCTACGATCAGGTCATCCACGACGTCGCGCTGCAAAATCTGCCCGTCACCTTTTGCATGGATCGCGCCGGCCTCTCGCCCAACGACGGTCCCACCCATCACGGCCTCTTCGATCTTTCCTATCTGCGCTGTGTGCCGAACGTCATTGTGATGCAGCCGAAGGACGAGGACGAACTCGTCGATATGTTGCATACCAGTCTGCACCACCCCGGGCCGGCCTTTATCCGCTACCCGCGCGGCGCGGGCACTGGCGTCAAAATCAAAGCGACGCCCACCACCGTCGCGATCGGCCATGCGGAGGTTTTGCGCGAAGGCTCCAACATCATGATCTGGGCCCTCGGCAGCATGGTGCAGGACGCGCTCAAGCTCGCCGCCCGCCTCGCCGAGGAAGAACACCTCTCGGTCGGCGTCGTCAATGCCCGCTTCGTGAAACCCCTCGATCGCGCGCTATTGCTCAGCCACGCCGCTTGCATCCCTCTGCTCGTAACGATGGAGGATAACGTGCTCGCAGGTGGTTTCGGCAGCGCGGTGCTCGAGGCGTTGCAAGAGGCTGACTGCCCCGTCGCCGTCGAGCGCATCGGTTGGCCGGACAAGTTTGTCGAACATGGCAGCAGCGTCGAAATCTTACGCGCGAGTTGCGGCCTCACCGCCGCCGACATGTATCGCCGTGTCCTCGATCGCTGGCGCAACCGCAGCCACGAGCGCGTCGAGGCCGGCGTGTAATTCGTAATGCGTCGGTTCCTTCCTCACGGAAGGCCCCGAAAGGAAAAGAGGTTCAGGTTCATCTTTTCTCCATCGCGCGATTTGCCGCACGAGCAAGGAGCCGACGCAACATTCCTCTGATCCTTCCTTCTGAGCCGGCCTTGAAGGAATGGGCCACGACCCCCGCCCCCGCGCGAACGCCCCAAATTATGGCGCAATCCTCAAATGATTGAGGACTCACGCCTTCGCCGACTGAAGGATCAAGGCGTGGCTGCGGGCGCGTGCGGAGGGAAAATCACGAACAGCCCTCGTGACAGCTTGAATTCAAAGTAGGAGCGGTTGGGCTGCACCGAACCGAGGGTGAGCAGGCGTCGACGGTATTCATTGTGTTCGGCTTCGGTTGGGTCATTCGAAAGTGTGCGCGTGCGATAGGGAGAAGTATCGTGAAACGTCGCCATTCCCGAAAGCAGACCGCGTCGGGCAACGATTTCATATTCGTCCGCCCGGATCTGGCATAGGCTGTCGAAGAAAGCGAAGTCGAAGAATAGCTCCGTCGTTTCCAGAAATTTAAGCGAGTCGTTGCAGTGAACCTCCGCCCATGCGCCGAGCTCGTAGCGTCCTAACTTGGCGCGCAGCCGGTCGCACATGGCCGGGGCTATTTCGATGGAGTGGACTTTGCCGAAACCGTTCGCCTGGCAGGCAGCGGCAAGTGCGATCGTGCCGAGCCCGTTGAACGCACCGGTTTCCAGCACCGCGTTCGGCTTGGTCAGGCAAATGGTGGCATAGAGCCAGTTCAGCGTTTCGACCTCAGTTGATCCCGCATCGACCGCCAGAAATTTTTCCGCCTGCTCCTCCGGACTGTGCGGATGCGCCACGTTTTCGGGGATGAGCGGCAAATCACGGGGCAGCCATTGCGGCCGCCAGCCGCGGGTGTGCGGGTGTCGGGTGGAAAAAAGCGCCTGTTTCAATGGCCGAAGAACACGCTTGATGGGCTCGAACATAGAAAACGCGGGTTTCGGCCAGGTGTTGACCGGGATTTCCCATTTGGCTTGATGATTCGGGATGTTTTTGGGGTCAGTCGGGGTGAACGAGTGGAAATCTGCTCGGTCCTCGTTCGAGAATCGAGATCCTGGTGCCTCGGAGCGCCGTTGTCACCCAGATTTCGTCGTTCTTGCCCGACGCGGGACCAAAATGCAACGAGGTCGTCGGCCCAAGGATACACTACTCCCACGGTGTCCGGCGCTGTATACTGAGGTTGAAGGAAATCGATCATCCGGGAGTCGGCATCGGCATTCTCAGGCGGGGATCGCACACAAGATGGCCTGGAACAACCTCCGGGAGACCGCCGCCTCCGCCAACTGGAAGGTGACCTGGCGGGCGTGGCGAACGACCTTGGCCCCGATCTTGATCAGTTTTTCCGGAGTCGTCGTCAAGGTCCAGCGCCTGACTTCCCGCGGGAGTACCAGCTGCCGGAGGAAGTTTCCGAGGTTGAACGCCAACACGAAGTGGTGTAGCCGCACCTGGTTGTCGACGAAATCATGGCACGACAAACGCGTCCACTTTACCGCATTCCTGCCTTCCTTGATCCATTGTTCTGCCGTTCCCCGCTGGTTGTAGAAGCGGACGACGCGTTTGGCCGGACGCGTGAGGTTCGTCACGATGAACCCAACTCTGGAAAACTACTCGCCTTTGTGCCATTCAACCTTGGACAACCACCCGCCTGGAGCGGTTCCAGCTCTGGGCCTGGTAGGAAAAGTCAGCATACCGAACTACCGCAATTGATCGATCCATTCACCGGAGGCCTTCGCAAGAGCGGCCAGATTGCGGGGCTGTGTCAGCACCTCGGTCTCCAAACGTGCCATCTGGCTTGTCGACGCTGCCGAATGCTCAGTCGCTCATCCCCCGACCACTTGCCTCATGACCGGATCGACCGCGAGCCGTTCCGCATCATTGGTGTCTTCGTAGCCTGCAAGCCGACTTTATATAGACTGGCGAATCAGGGCCCATATAGAATGCTGCGTGTTCTTGCCTGTCCGCCAGTCGCTCAGCAGTTGACCGCTCATCGTTGTCAGTCCGAGCACCTCGTCCATCTCCATATAAGCAAGCAGCCCCGCGTCGGACGAAATATTGGCGCCGTGAAATTCCAACGTCAGGCGCCGGTCAAAACTCAGCTTTAAACCATCGGTTTTGGTCGCACCCCTTGGATTTCTTTTTCTCAAGGTTTTAGGAGTCTTTATACCGTTCTATATCCGCTTGTTAGGAATACACATTGTTGCCAATCCTCATGCCAATCTGGGAAATCCGGGGTAATCAGTTCGGGCACGCGCTTCGCGCTCAGCGAGTCAACTGCTGGAGCTGAATGCGTGCCGCCTCAAAGTTGGGAATAATTTTCAGGGCGGTAGCTAAGTGCGCAGCTGCCTCTTCCTGTCGCCCCGGTATCTGGCGCAGCGTCATGCCGAGTTAAAATGCGCGGTGGCAAAGTTAGGGTTGATCCGGATTGCCGTCTCGAAGTCCTCCAGCGCATCGCCCGCCCCGTCTGGCGCACAAGTACGAGTCCGAGATTGTTGTATTCCTCCGCGTAGTCGGGCTTGCTGCGCACCGCCGCCTCGAGGTGAACGATCTGAGGTTGTTCCGCACCTCGGGGATTTCGGGCTTTAGGCGCGCCAGCGCCTCGCCCTCGCGACCCGCGATACTGGGCTTGCCTCGAAAGAATGGACACCAATTCAGGCGGCTTTGATGTCTTTCGGTTGTTGTTGTATTTCGTAGGCCACAGGTGAGATCTGACCGAGCGAGCTGTGGCGTCTCGTCGGGTTGTAAAACGTCTCGATATAA
>CAITWF010000010.1 GCA_903896015.1 uncultured Opitutia bacterium
CCGGCACGGGCAAGGCCTTCAACCCCGCGAGATCGAGGACCGAGCGGAGCAAGCCGACGGTCTGGCGCAACGGCAGCCGATAGACCTGCTGGAGCACCAGCCCGAGCGTGATCACGCTCGTCCGGATACTCGAGCGGCCTGGCTTACGCGCAAACTCACCAGCTCGCACGGATGGTTGTCGGCCGCAACGTGGACTGGAAGCAGGGCGTGGATCTGGGGAAGCGGCAGAACCAGCTGTTCACGTTCCTCCCGCACGGGAAGCTGATCGAGGCGCTGCGCACGAAGTGCCAGCGTGCCGGCATCGAATTTATCGAGACGGAGGAGTCGTATACGTCCAAGACGGACCATCTTGCCCAAGAGGCGATGGGACCGAAGGCCGCGGATTACCGCTGGCTGGGATCACGCACCACGCGCGGGTGCTTTCGTTCCAGCGTGGGGTGTGTCCTGCAGGCGGACGTGAATGGCTGCATCGGCCTCGCTCGAAAAGTAGGAGGTGACGAGTGGCTGGCGGGTTTCCGCCGGCGACTCGGAGCTTCTACGGGTGCAAGGCTCGCACCCCGGAAAGTCCCTGTGAATGGAGTCGACCGGCACGCAAGCCCGGTCGCCGGGACCAGGCATTCCCGCTTGGCCTCCCACAGAGCATGGATGAATACGAAAGTTGCGCTGGCCAAGGAAGGGCTCCTGCCCGGCCTCCAGCGGGTCGCTTCCGCGACCCTTATCCCCCAGGCGTTCCCCGTCGCGGCCTAAACCGCTCCGGGTTCAACTTGGGATTTTGCAACAAAGCCGGTTTGGGCGATTCGCGTCTATTCGCGTGATTTGCGGGGTAAGTTTCTTTTAATCGCGCTTATGTTCACTGGCATCGTCGAGGAAACGGGCAAAGTCGTCGGATTCATTCAGGAGGCGGCCGCTTGGCGCCTGCAGATTGCCGCGTTCGCCACGCCGGGCGGCGCCGCGCTTGGCGACAGCATCGCTGTCAACGGCTGCTGCCTCACCATCGCGCAATACGATGCGGAGAATTTTTATTTCGACGTGCTCGAGGAAACGCGTCGCCTCACCAACTTCTCTGCGCTCGCCCCAGGCGCCCCCGTGAACCTTGAGCGCAGTCTGCGTTTCGACGGCAAGGTCGGCGGCCATTTCGTCACCGGCCACATCGACGGCCTCGGCACGATCGAAGTCCTAGAGCGCCGTGGCGCCGACTCCTATCTTCGCGTCCGCGCGCCCGCCGGCAGCGGCCGTTATCTGATTCACAAAGGCAGCATCGCGATCGATGGCGTTTCGCTCACGGTCGCGGAAGTCGAGGGAGACGCCTTTGCCGTGTGGTTGATTCCGACGACCCTGTCGGTCACCAATCTCGGCACCCGTAAGGTCGGCGAATCCGTCAACCTCGAGTTCGATCTCCTCGGAAAATACGTCGAAAAACTCCTGAAGCGCTGAGCGCGGACGGTCGAGCCGTCCCGGCCTGCGATTCGATCAGCTGATCAGGAGCAGCCGGGGCGGATCGTCTTGTGACGGGGAGGGCGCGCGATGAATGCACGGAGGAACCGGAGCGCCGGGATAATCGCAGGCGATGCGCCAAAAATTGAAGTGGCCGAAGGAGTAGGGCGGCGCGCCTGCGATTGCAGCATAGTGCAGATCGAAATGATTTTCCTGCAGAAACTCGCGGAATGCCTCGTCGTCGTCGCCACCGTGGAGTGTGAGAAGTTCGGCGCGGATTTCAGGGACGTCGATTTTGCGGACGGCGTCGTCGTTGCGCAGGCCCTCGCTCGGCGGGCCGTGGTAAGTGCAGAGCCAGGTGTCTGCGGCGATCGGGGCGCTGTCGGCGTGAAACGAAAACACGTCGGTCCGCACCGGGCTGTCGGTGTCGTCGCGCGAGTAGCCGTGGATAAGGTTGAGCACGGGATCGCGGTTGAGGTCGCGGAGGAGACGCAGATCTTCGAGGAGAACGTTGATCGCGGCGCGGGTGGCGGGCTTAAGGACGAAGGATGAGGGCGGAAGGTTGAGGAGGCATTCGAGCGCGGTGGGTTCGATGCTCGTCAGGCCTTCGTTTTCGGACGGATTCTGGTCGAGCGAGCCCGGCCGGAGAGCATCCAAACCCGGCATCAGCAAGTCTGGCGCCCGACGTTGCCGATCGAGGAGTTGCACGACTGAGGCGAAGTCGCCGGAAAGGGTGCGGGGCCAGCAGAGGGCGTTGATGCCGTCGGCAAACGGGCGGGCGGCGAGCTCGGCGAAACCGGTTACCTCTTTAACACGGAAATAGTCGGGGACCGTGAAGGCCATGCGATCGGGACGAGCAATAGAAGAACTCAGCTCGGACTAAGCGAAGAACCAGAAAAACGACCGGGCGCGAACGACGCGAGACGCGGCACGATTCACTCTGACTTCGGGGCCGCCTTCGCTTCGCTGGCTTTCTTTGCATGCTTGGCCGTGAGCGCGGGCTTGATGAACTTCGATTGGGTAAGCTGATTCCGCTGAAAACGCCGGCCGAGCTTCTGGTCTTTGATCGTTGGCAGATATTTTGCGCCCATGCCGCAAGGCGGACGGGGTTTGGCGTCGCGGGCAACCTGAATCTTTGGCTCACACCGAAGCGCGGAGATCGCGGGGGCGGAATATTGCGCGTTCGCGGTGTGAGCAGACGCTGTGGTTTGAGCGTGTTGGGGCGGCTTCTGCCAGGCAAGTGCCCTGCGGCGAGTCCACTGTTTTTTACTCGTCTCTGGCAGGGCCTGACAGACGATGGATGCATCAAGTCCCTGCATGCGAGCTGCACTCAACGCATTGACCGATGAACTTCGCCGCCTCAAGTCGGCGGGCGTGAAGACTGTTGCCGTGTCGGAAGAGTCGGTCGCGGTTCTGAGGCGGGTGATCGCGGCGCGGACGGGGCAGCGAGCGACGGCGGGCGTTTCTCCTGTCGCGACGACGACGACGAGCCCGACGTTTTCCGTGAGGCCAGTATCGCGCGCGGAAAGCCGGCCGGCGAACATCGAGCGCGCGGCCGCGGAGGTCGCGGCCTTCATACCCTACCAGCCGCCGCCCTCGGTCCGTGCGACGGCCGCAGTGGTGAAGGCGTCGAGTGCGGCGCTGATCCCCGCGCCGCCTGCGGTGGCGTTGCCGGCGGGTGACAAACAGACGAAGTGGGATGCGCTCGTCGCCCTCGTGCAAAACGATTCGGTGTGCAAACAGCACCTGCGGCCGGGAAAAAAAGTCGTGCTCGGGGTCGGTAACCTCGACGCGAAGATTATGTTTGTCGGCGAAGCACCGGGCGCGGAGGAAGAATTGCAGGGCGAACCGTTTGTCGGACCGGCAGGTCAGTTGCTCACCAAAATGATTCAGGCGATGGGGCTGAAGCGGAGCGAGGTCTATATTGGCAACATCATGAACTGGCGACCGGAGCTGCCGGTGAGTGGCGGCGGCGAGCAATTCGGTAACCGCCCGCCGACCGAGGAGGAGATGCGCTACTGCCTGCCGTTTTTGCGCGCGCAGATCGAGGTGGTCGCGCCAGACCTGCTCGTCGCCCTTGGATCGACGGCGGCACAGGGGCTGCTCGGGTTTGGCACGTTCAAGGCGCTCGGCGAGGTCCGCGGGCGCTGGCGCGAGTTTGCCGGCAAGCCACTCATGATCACCTACCATCCCAGCTACATTTTGCGCAACCAGTCGAACCGCTCGAAGCGGATGATCTGGGAGGACCTTTTGCAGGTGATGGAGCGGGCGGCGCTGCCGATCTCGGACAAGCAGCGGGGATTCTTTTTGGACAAATGAAAATGCTTAACCCGCGGGCGCGCCTTTTTTACCTTTGTTTTTTCGCGGTGTTGTTCGCACTCGCGCCGATCGTTCGCGCGCGCGCGGCGGATGAAATGTTCGACTTTGAGACGCTCCGCTACCGCGCGAAGCTGCTCGCGGCGAAACCCTACGCGGTGCCGAAGCCGCGCGTGCCCGAGTGGCTGCTCAAGCTGAGCTACGATCAGCACCGTTTTATCAACTTCGAGGACGCGCGCGCGGTGTGGCGCGGCGAGAAGCGGAATTTCCAACTCGAATTTTTCCATCCGGGATTCCTGTTCAACCGCACCGTGCAGCTCTCGGAACTGGTCGAAAAGCGCGTCGAGCCGATCGCGTTTGATCCGCATCTTTTTCGCTACGATCAAAAGCTGAAAGTCGGCGAACTGCCGGCGACGATGGGCTACGCGGGCTTCAAGCTGATGTATCCCCTCAATCAGCCGAACGACGAACTCGGCGCGTTCCTCGGCGCGAGTTATTTCCGGCTCCTCTGCCAGAAGGCGGTCTACGGCCTCTCGGCGCGCGGACTCGCGCTCAACACCGCCGAGCCGGGCGGAGAAGAGTTTCCAGTCTTCACCGATTTCTGGATCGAGCGGCCGGCCGTCGGCGCGAGGACGATCGTGATCTATGCGCTGCTCGACAGCCCGAGCGTGGCGGGGGCGTATCGATTTACGATCACGCCGGGTGCTGACACGGTGGCGCAGGTGCGCGCGGCAGTTTACGGCCGGCAGGGCGTGAAGACGTTCGGCATCGCGCCGCTCACGAGCATGTTTTGGCACGGCGAAAACTCGAACGCGCCGACCGATGACTTTCGCCCCGAGGTACATGACTCGGACGGCCTGATGATGTTTACGGGCGCGGGCGAATGGCTGTGGCGGCCGCTTACGAACCCGCGCGCGATGCGCGTCACGGCGTTTGGCGATGAGAACCCGCGCGCCTTCGGCCTCGTGCAGCGCGATCGAAAATTCGACAGCTACCAGGATCTCGAGGCGGCGTATCACCAGCGGCCGAGCGCGTGGGTCGAGCCGATCGGGCAGTGGGGCCGGGGCAGCGTGCGACTCGTGGAACTGCCGACGCCGGACGAGACGAACGATAACATCGTGGTCTTCTGGGCGCCCGAGAAATTGCCGCCGCCCGGCGAGCCGGTGGAATTTGAGTATCGGCTGCACTGGTTCCTCGATCAGATCCAGCCGCCGGCCGGCCGCGCGATCGCCACGCGCCTCGGCCGATCAAAGACGCACGAGCCCGACCTCGAGCGCTTCGTAATCGATTTTGACGGAAATTATCTCAGCAAGCAAAGCGCGGATCCGGCGATCGAGCCGGTCGTGACGGTGGGCGAGGGCGCGAAGCTCACGTATGCGGCAGTGCAAAAGAATCCGTTCAACGGCACGTGGCGCGTCGCGTTTTCGATCCGGCCCGATGGCACGGGGCGGCCAATTGAGCTGCGGTGTTTTTTGCGGAAACCGCCGCACGTGCTGACGGAAACGTGGTCTTATCTCTGGCAGCCGTGATTTACGGCGGCGCACGATGACGGATCTGCCACCACCCAAATTGACCGGAGCCTTTCGGCCCAAAACCGGCACGATGGAGGCGTGGAACGCCGCTTACGTGCGCGTCGAGGACTACCTGCGGGCGCACCGCATTCACAACCGCCTGCATCAGAGCCGGCTCATTCAACAAATCCTGGAGCGCGCCGCGCGCCGCCACGAGGCCGATCCGTCGCGCGAGCCGACGACGCTCGCGGCCGAGGAGACGGAGGCGATGATCGATCTCTGGTTTGCGGAGGTGTTGGGCGTGCGCGATCAACCGCACGAGCGCATCGCGATCGATGGGCGGGTGGCGCTGCTGCTGTGCGACGGCCCGCAGAAGTGGCCGTATGCGTTTCTCGACGAGAAACAAATCCCGGAAGATTTTGCGAAGGCGATGCGGACCGGGGTGATCGAAGCGGGCCCTGACATGACGGTGTCGAGCATGGTGCCGCGTCCGATCGACCTCGGTTTGATCACGGAGGCAGCCGGCGAAACGCTCGAACAGATCGAGCGCTGGCCGATCGTGCGCGCGCTGTTGCTGTGGCTGCTGTTTGCCGCGGTGCTCGGCGGCATCTTTTACGCGACGCGCTGATCCGCCATGCAGATTCGTCTCGCGGAAAAAATGGATTCGCGCCGGCTCGATCGGCGGCGATTTCTCTTTTTCTCGGGTATCTTCGGGCTGACGAGTCTGGCGACGTGGTTCATGGCGGACTTGCTGTGGCGCGACGGCATCACCGGCCTCGAGATCGCGCTTCTGATCCTGTTCGTGATTTTGTTCGCGCACATTGCGACGGGGTTTTGCACGGCCCTCGTCGGTTTTTATGTGATCAATCGCGGTGGCGACAGCTCGCGCATTACGGCCACGCTGCCGCCAGGCGAGGACTGGCCGCTGGCCTCGACGGCGGTGATAATGCCGGCGTTCAATGAGGATGTGTCGCGCGTCTTCGAAGGGCTGCGTGTGGTCTACCGCTCGGTGCAAGAGACAAAGAAGCTGGAGCACTTTGATTTCTTCGTGCTCAGCGACTCAAACCAACCGAACCAGTGGATTCAAGAGGAGGTCGCATGGCTCGAGCTTTGCAAACAAGTGGGCGGCTTCGGGAAAATCTTCTATCGGAAGCGCCGTCACGCGATCAATAAAAAGGCCGGAAACGTGGCGGACTTCCTGCGGCGGTGGGGCAAAAGCTACCGCTACATGATCGTGCTCGATGCGGATTCGATCATGACGGGCCGCGCTATGGTCGAGTTGGTGGCGCTGATGGAGAAAAATCCGCAGGTCGGTTTGATCCAGACGGCGCCGCGCATAGTGAACGGCGAGACGCTATTCGCGCGCGTGCAGAGTTTCGCGAGCCGGCTCTACAGCCCGCTGTTTCTCGCCGGACTCAACTACTGGCAGCAGCACGAGGGAAATTTCTGGGGCCACAACGCCGTCGTGCGCATCCAGCCGTTCATGGATCACTGCTCGCTACCAGAGTTGCCGGGCCGCGAGCCGTTTGGCGGGCGGATACTCTCGCACGATTTCGTCGAGGCGGCGCTGATGCGCAAGGCGGGCTGGGCGGTGTGGCTCGCGGGCGACATTGAGGGCACTTACGAGGAGGGCCCGCCGACGCTGATCGATTCGGCGAAACGCGACCGCCGGTGGTGTCAGGGCAATATGCAGCATGCGTGGTTGCTCACGACCCGCGGGTTTCGCGCAGCCAGCCGATTTCATTTGCTGATGGGTGTGATGGGTTACCTTTCTTCACCGCTGTGGCTGCTGTTCATGCTACTCAGCACGATTCAGGTATTCTCGCTCGTGACGTCGCCCGTCTTGCTGAACGGCGCTGAAAAGTTTGAAGACGTGACGTCGCTCTTCGGCTACATGATCAAGGTTCCCGAGGCGCTGACGCTCTTTGCGCTCACGATGCTCGTGATCTTCGTGCCGAAGATTGTGAGCGTGGTCGTAACGCTGGGCAACACGGTGGAGGCGGAGAAATTCGGCGGCAAGCGCCGGCTCGTGGTGAGTGCACTGCTCGAGACGTTGCTCTCGACTCTGCTCGCGCCGATCAACATGGCGTTCAACTCGAAATTCGTGCTCGTGACGTTGCTCGGGCAGGGCGTGTCGTGGGTCACGCAAAAACGCGGGGCGGATGACGACGGCACCGACTGGCGTGAAGCGATCATCACGCACGGCGGGCAGACCTTTTTCGGGCTCGTGTGGGGCGTGTCGTCGTGGATTTTACTACCGAGCTTTTTCTGGTGGCTCTCGCCGGTGATCGCGGGACTGGTGCTGTCGGTGCCACTCTCGATTTTGTTGAGCAAAGCGCGCGTCGGCCGCCGCGCGCGGCAGATTGGATTGTTTCTCACGCCGGAGGAAACGCACCCGCCCTATGAGTTGAAGCGGCTCGAGCAAAACCTCGCAGAGTGCTACCGCCACCTCGCACCGCTCAAGCCGCTTCGCGCGGACTACGGCCTGCTGCAAGCCGTGCTCGATCCGTATGTAAACGCGATGCATGTCGCGCTGCTGCGGCAGCGGCGCAGGAGCGAGGAGGCCCAGGAGTGGCTGGTGCAGTTGCGCGAGCGGTTGCTGCGCGACGGGCCGGCGAAATTCACTCCGAAGGAGAAAATGGCGCTGCTCCTAGATGCCGACTCGATGATCTGGCTGCACCGCGAATTGTGGAGCGTGCCGGCCGATGCGCTTGCCGAGTGGTGGCGGCTGGCGATGCGCCAATACAACGTGCTCACCACCGCGCCGACGACAGCGCTCTATCGCTGAGCGGGAAACACGCCGCACTCAGCTAGCAGGGAGAAATTTCCTCAGCTCGACTTCGGCGCGAGCGAACTCGGCCCTCACTGCGCCGACCAGCGGCGCGACATGGACGAGGCCTTCCGTGCGCGCCAGGTGCTCAAGTTTTTCGGCGGCGGCACGCAGCGCGGAGGCCCCCAGATTGGCGGAGCTGCCCTTGATGCTGTGGGCCGCACGGGTGAATTTACCGGCGTCCATTGCGGCCAGACTCTGGCTGAGTTCGGCGATGCGCTGGGGCGTGTCTTCGAGAAAAATTCCGATGATTTCGCGCAGAAATTCGTCGCCGTCGCCGGGGTTGAGGGCGCGGAGATTTTCGATCGCCTGGGTGTCGATGATGGGCGTGTCGGCCATGGAGATTGAGCGGCAGTGTTGGAAAAAGGAGCGTCGCGGCAATCCAGATATACGTGCTCAGCTCGCCCACTCGAAGGAGGTGTTCTGCTCGATCTCGTCGATCGTGGTGAGGCCGAGGAGGACTTTTTTCAGGCCGTCGTAGCGCAGCGGCTTGTAGCCGACTTTGGCGGCGGCGCGGGTGATTTCCTGCACGCTGCGGCCCTCGCTGATGAGCGAGCGGACTTCTTCGGTGATCAGGACGAGTTCGTGAAACGCCACGCGGCCCTTGTAGCCGGTGTAGCGGCAGGCCGGACAGCCGCGACCGCGGTAGAACGGCACGTCGGTCAGGCCTTCCTCCTGAAAATATTTCAGCAGCGTTTCGCGGGTCGGATAATACGCCTCCTTGCAGTTCTCGCAGATCCGCGCCGCGAGGCGTTGGGCGAGCACGCCGATGACCGAGGGCGCAACCATGTAGGGCTCCACGCCGATTTCGATCAGGCGGACGATCGCCTGTGGAGCGGTGTTGGTGTGCAGCGTGGCGAAGACGATATGGCCGGTGAGCGCGGCCTCGGTGGCGATCTTGGCTGTTTCGAGATCGCGGATTTCGCCAACGAGGATGACGTCGGGGTCCTGGCGCATCAGCGCGCGGAGGATCGTGGCGAATTTCAGATCGATGTGAGAGTTGACCTGGCTCTGGTTGACGCCCGCGAGTTGGATTTCGATCGGATCCTCGATCGTGGAGATGTTGACGCCGGGGGAATTGATCTCGTGGAGCGCGGCGTAGAGCGTGGTGGTCTTGCCGGAACCGGTCGGACCGGTGACGAAGATGATGCCGTTGGGATTCTGAATGAGGCGCTTGAACGGCGTGAGGATCGTCTGTGAGATCATCATCTTGTCCAGCGTGAGCATCGTCTTCTTGCCGGTCATCGCGAGGATGCGGATGACGGCTTTCTCGCCGTAGGCGGACGGGATGGTGGAGACGCGGAAGTTCGCGGTCTGCGAACCGATGGGCATCGCGAAGCGGCCGTCCTGCGGGAAGCGGACTTCGGAGATGTTGAGGCCGCAGAGAATCTTGATGCGGGAGATGAGCGCGCGGTGGAGCTTGCGGGAGTAGGTGAGGATTTCGCGGAGGTTACCGTCGATGCGGAAGCGGATGCGGCACTGCGTCTCCTGCGCCTCTATGTGGACGTCGCTCGCGCGTTCGCGCATCGCGAAGTAGATTACCTCGTCGAGGATTTGGATGAGGGCGTTGTTCTCGACGAGCGCGGCAAGTTTGTCGGCGGCGACCTCGGGCTTGTCGAAGAGGCTGGAGCGCTCAAGTTCGCTGAGGCTCTCCTCAAGGCCCTTCTCAGTGCAGTAATGAATCGAGATCGCGTCTTCGATCTCGCGGGGGAGGGCGAAGACGGCGCTGACAGGAATCTGCGCGATCTGGCTGAGGCGCTTGATGAGCGCGGGATCGTCGGGTTCGGTGGTGGCGGCAGTGAGGACGTCGTTGAGCACGTAGAGGCCGATGGCCTTAACCTTTTTTGCGATCTCGGGCGGAATGCGTTCGATCGCCTCATCGGTGATGACGGAGGCGAAGGGATCGACGTAGGCAACGTTGATGGTGTCGGACCAGCACCAGCATCGGGCCGGAGGCGGCAGGGGCGAAGTTGACGACGGTCGTCTTTTTCGCGGCTTCCATATTGGTGAGGACGACGGATTTCCCGATCAGCGCGGCGAGGTCCTGGGCCTCAAGGTGCAGCTTGAGTTCGCCGGCTTCGATCGTGGCCACGTCCAGCAGTTCATTGACGAGATCGAGCATCGACTGGCTCGCGTCATGGATGGTGGCGACGATGTCCTTTTGATCTTGGTTGAGCGGGCCGAGGGCTCCGTCGCGCAGAAATTCCGTGAGGCCGCGGATCGAGGCGAGGGGATTGCGCAGGTCGTGTGCGGCCATGCCGAGGAATTTGTTTTTCGCGGCGTTGGCGTCGCTCAACTGCTGGTTGAGCAATTTCTGCTGCTCGACGAGCGCCTGATTTTGCAGATGCGAACGTATGCGCGCGAGGACTTCCTTCGGCTTGAACGGCTTGGGCAGGTAGTCGACCCCGCCCGCACCGAGGCCTTCGACGACATCGTCGGATTCGCTTTTCGCGGTGATGAAAATCACCGGTGCGCATTTCGTGCCGTAAATTTTTTTGAGGCGGCGGCAGGTTTCGAAACCGTCGATGCCGGGCATCATCACGTCGAGCAGGACGAGATCGGGGCTAAACTCGGCATACAGCTCGAGCGCGCGTTCCCCGGAATCGCCTTCGGTGAGTTGGTAGCCTTCGCCGCGAAGAATGCCGGCGAGGATGCGCAGATTCAGGCGATCGTCATCAACGACGAGGATTTTTCGTCCGGAAAGAGCGATGGGGAGTGAAGTGACGGTGGATTCCATCGGGTGTGGATCGCAGCGGAGGCAAGCGAGTGAGACTCGGTTTTCCGTCTGCAACGATCAAGGCATCAGTTTCATCGGAACATTTGGCCTACGCTTGAGGGCTAAAAATGGACGCATCAGATAATCGATATACGTTGATAATCGTCTTGCCAGTGAGTGCGGCGAGTTGTTTCGTGCGCGTTTCTCTTATGGCCAATTCATTTGTTTTCTCCTCCGAGTCGGTCGGCGAAGGTCACCCGGATAAAGTCGCGGATTTGATCTCCGACAGCGTGCTTGATGCCTGCCTCACCGTCGACAAGTCGAGCCGGGTAGCGTGCGAAACGATGGTGAAGTCCAACGTCGTCATTCTCGCCGGCGAGATCACGATCCCGAAGATTGGCCAGAAACCGATCGACGAGGTCATCAACGTCGGCAAGATCGTCCGCGATGCCATTCGCGACATCGGCTACGTCAACAAGGACGACGTCTTCCACGCCGATCAGGTCTTCATCAACAACTACCTGACGACGCAGTCGCCCGACATCGCGCAGGGAGTCGATGCCAAGAAGGCCAAGGGCAAGAAGACCGCCGAGCAGGGGGCCGGCGATCAGGGCATCATGTTCGGCTACGCGTGCAACGAGACGCCCGAACTCATGCCCACGCCGATCATTTTTGCCCACCGCCTCGGCCGCGAGCTCACCAAGGTGCGCAAGAGCGGCAAGGTCGACTGGCTCCGCCCCGACGCGAAATCGCAGGTGTCGATCCGCTACCAGAACGACACGCCGGTTGAGGTCGTTAACGTCGTCATCTCCACGCAGCACACCGCCGACGTCGAACACGCCACGATCGAGAAGTACCTGATCGAGCACGTTATCAAAAAAGTCATTCCGGCCAATCTGCTCACGAAGAATACTGAGTATCTCATCAACCCGACCGGCCGCTTCGTCGTCGGCGGGCCGCAGGGCGACTCCGGTCTCACCGGCCGCAAGATCATCGTCGATACCTACGGCGGCTGGGGCCGCCACGGTGGCGGTGCGTTCTCCGGCAAGGACCCGTCGAAGGTCGATCGCTCGGCCGCCTACATGGGCCGCTGGGTCGCGAAGAATATCGTCGCCGCCGGCCTCGCCACGCACGCCGAAATCCAGTTCGCCTACGCCATCGGTCACCCGCAGCCGGTCTCGGTGCGCGTCGAGACGTTCGGTACCGCCAAGCTCGGCATTTCCGATGAGCAAATCACGGACGCCGTGCAAAAAGTGTTCAGCTTCAAGCCTGCCGACATCGTCGCGCAGCTCGATCTGCTGCGCCCGATTTACCGCCAGACGACCAACTACGGCCACTTCGGCAAACACGGTCTCCCGTGGGAATCCACCGCCAAGGCCGCCGCCCTCAAGGCCGCGATCAAGTGATCCGCGCATCGAAACTCTAAAATCCAACATTCCATGGCCACCGCCACCAAATCTTCCAAGAAATCCGCTGCGGATTTTCACGTCAAAGACATCACGCTCGCCGACTGGGGCCGCAAAGAAATCTCGGTCGCTGAGCATGAAATGCCCGGCCTTGTTTCGGTCCGCAAAAAATTCGGCCCGTCAAAGCCGCTCAAGGGCGTCCGCATCACCGGCTCGCTGCACATGACGATCCAGACCGCGGTCTTGATCGAGACGCTCAAGGAGCTTGGCGCCGACGTGCGGTGGGCCTCGTGCAACATTTTCTCGACGCAGGACCACGCCGCGTCGGCGATCGCCAAGAGCGGCACGCCGGTGTTTGCTTGGAAGGGCGAGACGCTTGAGGAATATTGGGACCTCACGCTCCGCGCGATCACGTTCCCCGGCGGCAAGGGCCCGCAGCTCGTCGTCGATGACGGCGGCGATGTCACCCTCCTCATCCACAAGGGTTGCGAACTCGAAGAGGGTTCCGATTGGGTCAACACGCCCTCCGGTTCCCACGAGGAGCAGGTGATCAAGAACCTCCTCAAGAAGGTGCACAAAGAAGACCCGCTCAAGTGGACCACGATCGCGAAGGAATGGCGCGGCGTTTCCGAGGAGACGACGACCGGCGTGCACCGCCTCTACCAGATGCTCGAGAAGGGCAAACTGCGCGTGCCCGCGATCAACGTGAACGACTCCGTCACGAAGTCGAAGTTCGACAATCTCTACGGCTGCCGCGAATCGCTCGCCGACGGCCTCAAGCGCGCCACCGACGTCATGATCGCTGGCAAGGTCGCGTGCGTCTGCGGCTACGGCGACGTGGGCAAGGGCTCCGCGTTTTCGCTCAAGGGTTTTGGCGCCCGCGTGATCGTCACCGAAATCGATCCGATCAACGCCCTGCAGGCCGCGATGGAAGGCTTCGAGGTCAACACGATCGAATCCACGCTCGGCACCGCCGATATCTACGTCACCACGACCGGCAACAAGGACATCATCACGCTGGAGCACATGCGGAAGATGAAAGACCAAGCGATCGTGTGTAACATCGGCCACTTCGACAACGAAATCCAAGTCGATCGTCTCAACACCTCCGACGCCAAGCGCACCAACATCAAGCCGCAATACGACCTGTATACCTTTCCGAAGGGTAACAGCATCTACCTGCTGGCGGAAGGCCGGCTCGTGAACCTCGGCTGCGCGACGGGCCACCCGTCGTTCGTGATGTCTAACAGCTTCACCAACCAGACGCTCGCGCAGCTCGACCTCTGGAAGAATCGCGCGACCTACCAGGTTGGCGTCTACCGCCTCCCGAAGCACCTCGACGAGGAAGTAGCAAGACTTCACCTCGAAAAGATTGGCGCGAAACTGACGAAGCTCTCGAAGGCTCAGGCCGAGTATCTCGGCGTGCCCGTCGAAGGCCCCTACAAACCCGAGCACTACCGCTACTGAGCGAAAGGGTTTTCGAATTGCAAAGGCCACCCGCTGGGGCGGCCTTTTTGTTAGGTCGGATTCAGTAGCGGGGCGTTAGTCTTGCTGACGCCGTCGAGCCGCGATCGAATGGCCCGGAAGGCTGAGCCGCAAAGAAGCGCAAAAGGCGCGAAAAATCGGAAGGGAGATTGGCCTCACCCAGAGGTCTTAAGGTACGGGAAAGGAGATTGCCGGGAAGACGCGGGCTCGATCTCGTGGCTGACGATGGCGTCAGCAAGACTGACGCCCTACGGGAGACGGGAGCCGCTCAGCGGCCCGAGGACTGCGCGACGCGCATCGGGAACGGCGCCTGCGTGTCGCCCTTCTCGTAATCGGTGAGGATCGAGAAGCGGAAGGTGGTGCCTTCGCCGGGCTTGCTGTCGACTGAGATGGAGCCGCCCATGAGTTCGCAGAGGCGTTTCGAAATGATGAGGCCGAGGCCGGTGCCACTGCGGCGACGTTCGGAGGAGCTGTCCACTTGGCTGAACGGCTTGAAGAGTTTCGAGATTTTGTCCGGCGGGATGCCAATGCCGGTGTCGGTGACCGCGAAGAAGAGACGCAGAGCGCGGCGCGTGTCTCCCATGCTGACGGGTTCGCCGCGCATGCAGGAAACGTGTACGGTAACGCCACCCTTTTCGGTGAACTTGAGCGCGTTGTTGACGAGATTGGTGAGGATCTGGCGGAGGCGCGCCTCGTCGCTGTTGACGATCGCGGGGACGTCGAGCTCGATCTTGGCGGAGAGGGCGAGCGAGGCGGAGCGGGCCTTGAGCTGGAAGAACGCCATGACCTCCTCGACGCACTTGTGCAGGCCGAACGGCGACGACTCGATCTCGATCTTGCCCGCCTCGATCTTCGAGAGGTCGAGGATGTCGGCGATGAGTTTCTCCAGGGCCTGGCCGCTGGACTTGATGATGCCGACCTGCTCGCGCTGCTCGGGGGAGAGTGGCGAATCGGCGAGGATTTGGGCGAAGCCGATGACGCCGTTGATCGGCGTGCGGATTTCGTGGCTGACGATCGCGAGGAATTCGCTCTTGGCGCGGTCGGCGGCTTCGGCGGCTTCCTTCGCGTGGAGAAGCGCGGCCTCGGCCTCTTTGCGGAGCGTGATGTCGTGACCGACGCCCTGATACTCAAGCGTCGTGCCGCTGTCGTCGCGGATGGCGCGCTGCGTCCACATGAACCAGCGGCGCTGGTTGTCGGCGAGGGTGAGCTCGCGCTCAAAGGTGTACGGCTCGTCGCCAATCGCGGCGCCGTGCACAAAGAGGGGAAAGGGTTGGCTGACGAGCTCGGTGCGCTTGCGGCCGAAGGCTTGGGCGTAGGCGCTGTTGACGAACGTGAGTTTGCCGTCGAGGCGGTAGCGGCAGATTAAGTCGACCTGATCTTCGACGATGCCCCGGTAGCTGGCCTCGGTCTTTTGAAGGGCCTGCGCCATGCGCTCGATGTTGCGGGCGAGGCCGATGATCTCGTCGTGATCGGGTTCGCCGCTCTCGTTCGACTCGGCTTCGGAACTGGAGCCCGCCGCACTGCGCAGGGTGCGGAGTTTCTGCATCAGCGTGCGATCCCAGACGTAGCCGGCGAGCACGAGCAGCACGCAGCCGATCATCGCGAGCATGAGAATGTAATACTCGTTGCCCAGCCGATCGCGCAGCTCGTCGTCGTTCATCACGCGGATGACGATCGCGATGAGGGCTGCCATCAGGCTGAACGCGAGCGTGAGAATGAAGAACGTCTTGCGCTTGGAGTTGTCAGCCATGGGTTGAAGCGGCTTCAAGCAATGCAGAGGCCCGCGGGCGAAGTCTAACGAAAAAACTCGACGCCGCTGCGGGGACTACGCCGCGGGCTTGAGCGTGTGGAGCGGTGCGAGCCGCCGGAGCGCCGGCACGGAGCGGGCGATCACGCCGGCGACGGCGATCGTGCCGAGGCCGCCCCAGACGACGGCGGCGACCGGTCCGGCGATCGCCGAGGCGAGGCCGGCACGGAGCGCGCCAATCTCGTTGGAGGAGCCGACGAAGATTTGGTTCACGGCGGTGACGCGACCGCGCAGCGGGTCGGGCGTGAGCAGTTGCAGGAGCGACTGGCGGACGACGACGCTGATGTTATCGAGCGCGCCCGTCAGAAAGAGCGCGGCGAACGAAAGCCAGAACCAGTGTGACAGCCCGAACACGATCGTGGCGGCACCGAATCCCGCGACCGCCCAGAGGAGCGTGCGCCCCGGCCGCGCGAGCGGTGCGCGATGCGCGACCCAGAAGGTCATCGTGATCGCGCCGAGCGACGGCGCGGCGCGCAGCCAGCCAAAGCCGGCCGGGCCGACGTGCAAAACCTGATCGGCGTAAACGGGCAGCAGCGCCGTCGTGCCGCCGAGCAACACGGCAAACAAATCGAGACTGCTCGCGCCGAGCATCGCCTTTTGCCGCCAGATGAATTGCGCACCGGCCAGCACCTCGCCCCACGAGCGCTTCGCCGTCGCGCGCACCGGCGCGACCAGATACTTAACCGGCCGCAACAGTCCGAGGAAGACGAGTTCGCATGCAGCGCCACCGGCGTAGACGGCGACAAAGCCCACGCGGTCGACGAGCATTCCGCCGATCGCCGGACCGGTGATTGTGGCGAGTTCGAAGGCGGAGGAGTTCCACGTGATGGCGTTGCCGAGGACTTCGACCGGCACGAGCAGCGGCAAAATGCTGCCACGCGCCGGCCAGATCAGGACGCGCACCGTGGCGTGGGCCGAAAGGAGGAGAAACACGAGGGGCAGCGCCGGGTTGTCGAAGTGCAGCGTAGCGGGATCGGTGTGGCGCTCGAAGATCATGGCGACGTGGCGCAGCAGGGCGTTGGTCCAGCGCAACGGATCGAGGGCCGGCACCGCTGAGTGCCAGTAGGAGAGCGCAGCAAGTCCGAGATTGATCACCGCGAGCGCCGCCGTGCCGCCCGCGATCACGGTTTTGCGATCGTAGCGATCGGCGAGTGCGCCGGCGGGCAGGATGAACACGAGCAGCGGGAGCACGTTGACCAGTCCGACGAGCCCGAGCATCGCGGACGAGTGCGTCCACGCATAAACCTGCCAGATCGCGACGGCGATGACGGCCTGGCGGCCGACGAGTGCGAGCGTGTTACCGGCGACATAGGCGCGGAGATTGGCCACGCGCAACGCCGCGTAAGGATCGTGCGAGGTAACGGCGGGTGCGGGAGCGGACATCGGCGCGCGAAAGATTCAGAAATTGGCGCGAGTGGCGAGACGGTTTGAGCCGGAGGCGGGGACGTTTCGCGGGCGTTTACGGCAGGTGCGGTGGCGCGGCGAGTTTTCACGAAATTCGCACTTGCGCTCGCGCGCGAATCTTTGCTTGTTCTCGCGCTCTTTCGCGCACCTGTAGCTCAACTGGATAGAGCGCCAGACTACGAATCTGGAGGTTAGGGGTTCGACTCCCTTCAGGTGCACCATTTTTTGAGCCGTCAGTGACGACACAGTGACGACATTTCCCGGCGTCCTCCCATTAATAAACCGAGGATTCCGTTTCCGGCGGCTTTTGATTCGAACCATCGCCATCTGATCCAGGATAACCATGAGCCCTTCGGGTGAAGAATAGGGTCCTGCGCGGGTGGACCGTAACGACGTTGCTCAACCGCGCCGGCGCAGTGGGGAAAACTCTTGAAACGTCCGCTGACAGTTTGGAGAGTGATGAAGGTTTGTCGCTGGGACACGTGGGCTTTGAAGCTCGTCGCACCAACGACACGCCAAGTTTTTTGTGAGGCCCGGGTGGCGGAATTGGCAGACGCAGTAGACTCAAAATCTACCGACGAAAGTCTTGTGGGTTCGACCCCCACCCCGGGCACCACTGTCAGCGGAGAGTGACAGCTCGACGAATCTGCGAAAATCAGACCTCCTCGCGGCATGAAATTCTGGCGAATAATCCTGATCGCGGCGACGGCGGGCTCGGTGGTGATGTCGGCACAACCGATCGACAAGGACCGCGCGGCGGCGTTTGTGCGGCTCGCGTTGAAGGGCATCGATCGCGAATACCCGAACAAACCCGGCGAGACGTTGCGCGATGCGAAGGACATCATGAACCCGAGCGCGATGCACCCGGCCTTTTACGGCAACTTCGACTGGCACTCCTGCGTGCACGGCCACTGGCTCGTCGTCCGGCTGCTGCGGATCGTGCCGGATTTGCCGAACGCCGCCGAGACGCGCGCGGTGATTGGGCGGCATCTCACCGCTGCGAACCTCGCGATCGAAGCGGCTTACTTCGAGCCGAAGGACAACAAGAGTTTCGAGCGGATGTATGGCTGGGCATGGACGCTGCGGCTCGCCGCCGAGTTGAAAGCGTGGGATGACCCCGATGGCCGTGCGTGGGCCGCAAACATCGCGCCGCTCGAAAGGAAGATCGTCGCGCTCACGAAGGAGTTTTTGCCGAGGCTGACTTACCCGGTGCGCACCGGCGTGCATCCGGACACGGCGTTCGCACTCGGCCAAATCATCGACTACGCGCGCGCAACGGGCGACGCCGATCTTGAAAAAATCGCCGCGGCGCGGGCGCGGGAGTATTACCTCGCCGACAAGAATTACCCGACGAGCTACGAGCCGTCGGGCGAGGACTTTTTCTCGCCGGGCCTGAACGAGGCCGATCTGCTGCGGCGCGTGCTGTCGCGCGACGAGTTCTCGCGCTGGCTGGACGGCTTTCTGCCCGGACTGCGCGCGGGCGATCTCGGCAATTGGGCCAAAGCCGCCGAGGTGAGTGATCTGACAGATGCGCGGATCGTGCACTTGGTCGGGCTCAACTTGAGCCGGGCGTGGACCCTGCGGGGCGTGGCCTCAGCGCTTGCGCCGGATGATCCGCGGCGGGCGGCGATCGAGGCGGCGTCAAAGGTTCATGAGGCGGCGGGGCTCCGCCACGTTTTCAGCGGCAACTATGAGGGTGAGCATTGGCTGGCGACGTTTGCCGTCTACCTTGTCTCGAATGCCGGTCTTGAAGCGATTGGCGGACGTTGAAATGGCCCCGGGGGGGTTGCTGTAGGGGAACTCCCTGCGTCAGAATCGGCGTTGTGCTGACTTGGGTGGGCTGCGCCGTTCTGCGAAGCTGAGGCGTCCCACTTCCCTATGCCCCTCCTTGCCGAATCCGCGAAAACTCATCTCCACGACGAATTGCAGCTGAAATTTGCCGTCGCGGTGCGAGCCCAACGCCATTCGCTTGGCCTAAGCCTGACCGATGTCTCGGAGCGCGCGGAGATGAAGAAGGCCTACCTCTCGTGGATTGAAAACGGGAATGCGAACGTGACGCTCAAGACCGTGGCCCGGCTGGCCGAGGCGTTGGAAATTTCTCCCGCGAGTCTCATCAAATGAGGCGCCAAGTGACGGGATGGCCGTCGTGGCCGTCCGTCACGTCATGATTGTTTCGATCGCGGCGATTTCGGTTCGGTTCAGGGCGGGAGCCCGCAGCGTCGCTACGTTTTCCTCTAGCTGAGAAACCTTGCTTGCACCGATGAGCGCGCTCGTGATCGCTGGTTCGCGCAACACCCACGCGAGTGACAATTGAGCGAGCGACTGGCCGCGCGCCTTGGCGATCGCGTCGAGTTGACGGAGCTTGGCGAGTTTTTCCTCGGTGATGTGTTCGGGTTTGAGGAAGCGCGGATCGCGCGCGGCGCGGGCGTCAGCGGGAATGCCGCCAAGGTAACGGTTGGTGAGCAAGCCTTGCGCCAGCGGGCAGAACGCGATGCCGCCGATGCCCTCTTCGACCAGCACGCGGGTGAGGCCGCGTTCGATCCAGCGTTCGAACATGTGGTATTTCGGCTGGTGGATGAGACAGGGTGTGCCGAGATCGCGGAGGAGCTTCGCGGCGCGTGCGGTGGTAGGTGCGTCGTAGTTCGAGAGTCCCACGTAAAGCGCCTTGCCGGAGCGGACGGCGTGGGCGAGCGCGCCCATGGTCTCTTCGAGCGGCGTCATTGGATCAGGGCGGTGCGAGTAGAAGATGTCGACGTAGTCGAGCTGCATGCGGCGCAGCGACTGATCGAGCGAGGAGAGGAGATATTTGCGGGAGCCCCAGTCGCCATAAGGCCCGTCCCACATCGTGTAGCCGGCCTTCGTCGAAATGATCAATTCGTCGCGATAGGCGGCAAGCTCGGAGCGGAGCACGGAGCCGAAATTTGTTTCGGCGGAGCCGGGCGGCGGTCCGTAGTTGTTCGCGAGATCGAAGTGGGTGATGCCGAGATCGAAGGCTCGGAGGATGAGCGCGCGGCGATTCTCGGCGGGATCGATGTCGCCGAAATTATGCCAGAGACCGAGGGAGAGGGCCGGGAGTTGGAGGCCACTGCGGCCGCAACGGCGGTAGAGGGCGGAGTTGTCGTAGCGGGTGGAGTCGGGGGTGTGAGGCATGGGAGTGCGACGGCCGTAAGACTGACGCGCGCCGGCCGAGGGGGCGCAAACAAAAAGCCCGCCGTTTGCACGGCGGGCTGATAGAAAAATTTTGGCGGCGGGAAAGCTTAACTGGCCTTGGGCAGCGCGTCAGTGAGCTCGATCGGGTGAGGGTGGTTTCGTTTCACACGATGGAGTTGGTGGCGGCGCTGGAGCATGCGGTCGAGTTTATCAACGAGCAGGGAGACGGCTTTGTGACACTCGTCGGCTTGGACGATGGCGTTCATTTCGGGGCCCTGGATGACCACGTGTCCTTTCGCCTTGAAGCGCGAAGACACGGCCTCTTTCGAGTCACACTCAAGTTCGACGCGAATGCGCACGATGCGCTCCTCGTGTCGGAACAATCGCTCGGCTTTCTCGCGGACGAACGTCTTGAGGGACGGTGTCAGTTCGAGGTGAATGCCAGAGACGATGAGTTCGTGGTTGTTCATGTTACTGCTTATGGTTTGGTTTGAAACGGGCACGGCCGGTCGGTCGCGCCCGAGGAAATTCCGAAGCTCATCGTCGTGCCCTCGCCAAGCGAAGCGCTCCAACCATTCACCTCCGTTATTATTACGGGGGGATCTTCCGGTATTGGAAAATCGTTCATTGAGCTGATGGGGAAACTGAAACCCGATCTGGTCTTTTGCAACCTCTCTCGCCGCGATCCTGACATAAAAATTTCGCCGGAAAGATTGAACCATTTCGCATGCGATTTGTCTCGGCCGGCGGAGGTCGAGCGAGCCGCCCGTAGCGTGGGGGATTTCCTCCAGCGTGCGAGTCCGGCGGGACAGATATTGCTCATCAACAACAGTGGCTTCGGCACGATGGGGGCATTTCCTGAGCCCGAACTTTCGCGGCAGCTCGAAATGATTGATCTAAACGTGCGGGCCGTCGTGCAGCTAACAGGCCTCATGTTGCCCCTGTTGCGTGCGCGCGGCGGGGCAATCATGAACATCGCTTCGACGGCAGCGTTTCAGCCCACCCCGACCATGGCGACTTACGGGGCGACAAAGGCGTTCGTGCTGCATTGGAGCCACGCGTTGAACTATGAGCTGCGGGGCAGCGGCGTTCGCGCGATCGCCGTGTGCCCGGGAACGACGCGCACGGAATTTTTCAAGACGGCCGGGTTGAAGGCGGGCAACCGCGCTGATACGTTTGCGATGACGACGGACGACGTCGTGCTCGCCTCTTTGCGCGCGCTGGGGGCGGGATGCAGTCAGGTCGTGACAGGATGGAAGAACAAATTGTCCGCATTTGCGTCCTCGCCGGTGCCGAAGTCGCTGGCCACGCGCGTGGCGGGAGCGGTGCTCGCCACCTACCGCAAGCTTCAATCCTCGTGAGCGCAGAAGAATCTGCGGCCGCGCCGCTATCGGCGCCGGCGGATTATTTTGAGCTCGGCGGCCGCGCCTGCCCGTGGCCGCGCCGCACGAAGCAAGGTCCGGTGCGCATGATCACGCCGGCGGAGATGGCCGCTTGGGTCGTGCACGACGACGAGCGGTTGTTCGTGGTGAACAAACCCGGCGACGTGGTCTGCCATCCGTCGAAGGCCGGACCGTGGTCGAGCCTGTCCGGCGCGGTGCGGGAGTTTGCGAAGCTCGCGTCCGCCCACCTCATCTTTCGCCTCGACCGCGAGACGAGTGGCCTCGTGGTGTTCGCGAAGGAGGCGAAGATGGCGAGTCGGTTGCAACGCGCCGTTCAGCAGCGCCGAGTGTCGAAAGCTTATCTCGCCGTGATGACCGGAGAACTGCGCGACCCCGTGACGGTGGACCAGCCGCTCGGCGACGACGTGGGCAGTCCGGTATTTGTGAAGTCTGCCGTGTGCGAAGGCGGGCAAAAGGCGGTGTCGCACTTTACGCCGCTCGCGAGCAGCAGTGGTTTCACGCTCGCGCGGGTTGTGACCGAGACGGGCCGCAAGCACCAAATCCGCGCGCATGCGCAGTGGCTTGGACACTCGCTCGTCGGCGACAAAATCTACGGCCCCGATGCGCGGCTCTACCTCGACTTCATCGACCACGGCTGGACTCCCGCGCTCGCGGCAAAATTGCTCCTGCCGCACCAGGCGCTCCACTGTGCCGAAATCGATTTGCGGCCGGCGGGGCTGCCGGATGTGTTTCGCGCAGAGCTGCCGGCGGATATGCGGGAGTTTTGCACCTCCCACGGTTTGAATTGCTGACACATTTGCGGAGGAGTTGACGCCTGTGGAGCGAGTCGCGACAACGTTGGCGCGTCCACTGCTGTTTACCCCGACTCATGCAACTCGCCGCCACGTTTGTCATCATTGCGCTTACGATGTGGCTGCTGATCCGCGAGTGGGACGTGCGGCTCGTTCTGTTCGGTGCCGGACTTGCGCTGACGTTGCTCAAACTGAAACCCCTCGTGGCATTTGACGTTTTCCTGAGCGAGATGGGCAACGGCAAAACCATCGGCCCGATCTGCACGGCGATGGGCTACGCTTACGTGCTGCGTGCGACAGGCTGCGATCGTGCGATGGTGCGGCTGCTGCTGGCGCCGGTGAAACGCGTGCGCTGGCTGCTAATTCCCGGCGGTTGCGCGGTAGGTTTCATCACCAATATAGCGATCACGAGCCAGACGGCGGTCGCAGCAGCGGTCGGCCCGATCCTCGTGCCGCTCATGCTCGCGGCCGGCTATTCGCCGGTCGTGGCGGCAGCGACTTTGCTCCTCGGCTGCTCTGGCGGCGGCAGCCTCTACAATCCCGGCGACGCCGATCTCGTGGCTATCCACGAGGCGAGCAAGGCACCGATGAAACTGGCGCTCGACGCGATGTTCGTCCCACTCCTCGCGGGCTTTGTCACGGCCGTGATCGTTTTCATGCTGATCGAAAATCGCGGCGGTCGCGCGGCGGTGCCGACGGAAGATAGCGAGGCCAACGAGATCGCGCAGCCATGGTGGAAGGCTTTGCTCCCGCCGCTGCCGGTCATCGCGATTTTTCTGATGATGCCGGGGGTGTTTTTTCCGGCGCTCCCAGCTCCGTTTGAAAAGGGACTGCCGGTCGCGCACGCAATGATCGCGGCGACGATTGTAGTGCTGGTGCTCTGTCGCGGTGATGTATCAGCGTTGGCCAAAAAATTCTGCGAAGGCCTTGGCTACGCCTATGCGAACATCATCACACTGATCGTGACGGCGAGCTGTTTCATCGCTGGACTGACCGAGGTTGGCCTGACGGAGCGTTTCGTGAAACTCGTCGCCGGCGTGGGGTGGACTGCCAAGCTCGCCGCTGGCGCGATCACCGGCTTTCTCGCGATCATCGCCGGCACGGGTATCGGACCGAGCGTGGCGTTTTCCAAGGCGGTGCTGCCCGCGCTGCGCGACACCAATCTCGCCGGTGCGCTCGATCTCGGCGCGCTCGCGGCGATCGCGGCGACGTTCGGTCGCACGATGTCACCGGTCGCCGCCGTGGTGATTTTCTGTGCGACCTTCGGTAACGCGAAGACGATCGCGCTCATCAAGCACACGGCGATTCCGCTGCTCGCGGGTTTTGCCGTGATGCTCGCGATCATGATTTCGCGAGGGTAGGGCGCCGATCAACGCGTCGCGAGTCGCAGTGCGGTCTCCACCGCGGCGCGCATGGCAGCGATGCGCTGCGAGAGGGGAAGGGCTGAAGGCGTTTCCAGTGTATAGCTGAGCGTCGTGTGGTATGCGCGAAGGTAAATCGCTTCGGGCCAGTTTTCGCGCATCAGCGGATCGCTCACGGGGCGGATGATGCCCCGCTGGTCGACCGGGCGCCCATCGATCTCCGTCGCTTCATCGATCGGGCAAAGCGGGGTGACGGCGGCGATCATCGCCTCGGCGAGCGTCGGGCGGGTGAGCGGATTGAGTTCGTAGAGGTAAAAGCCCTTTGATTCCCAGTCCTCGTGGAGGCAAAACGTGAGATCGAAGTTGGGCTGGCGCCTCAGCCAGGCAGCGTGTGCGGCGATTTCGACCGAGCGCTGATCCTTGTAGTCGCGGTTGAGATCGAGCCCGTCCGCGTTTTCGCGAGCGCCGCGCGCGAAGCCGGCGGGGTTTAGCAACGGGCAGAGAAACCACGTGGCGCGATGGTCGAACACTCCCGCCTCGATCATCTCAAGGAGCGAGAAGGGTGGGGCGGGCTCGTCGCCGTGAATACCGGACGAAAGATAAATGCGCAGACGCGGACCTGGCACGCGCTTCGTCAGTGTGACCAGCGGGCAGCCTGCGACCTCGCCAAAGGACTCGACGCGGAATCCCGCGGCGAGCCCGGATGATCGAAACCGCGCGGCGAGTTCAGCCGGGTTGACGGAGACAGGATTAACAGGATTTACAGGATTCACGGCGGCGGCTGAATTAAGTTGGTTGGAATCCTGTTCATCCTGTTAATCCTGTCTCTCAAAATCATGTCGCAAGTTCGCGTTCGTTTCGCTCCCAGCCCCACCGGCTTCTTCCACATCGGCAGCGCCCGCACGGCGTTGTTCAACTGGCTTTACGCGCGCCACACGGGCGGCGTTTTCATCTTGCGAATCGAGGACACCGACAAGGAGCGCAACAGCGAGGCGTTTCTCAATCTCATCTACGAATCGCTCAACTGGCTCGGCTTGAATTGGGACGAAGGTCCCAAGGTCGGCCCGAGCGGCGGCGGCGACTTCGGGCCCTATCGCCAGAGCGAGCGCGGAGCGATCTACCAGGACTACATCGGCAAGCTCCTCGCCAGCGGCCGCGCCTACGAGAAGGACGGCGCGATCTGGTTCAAGCTGCTCGGCGAGCGCTACAAGATTTTTGACGAGCACCGGAAGAAAGAAGTCGAGAAGGTGAAAATCGCGCCGGTCGTGATCGAGGATCAGATCCGCGGGCGCGTGGAGCGGCTCGAGGACGAGGACTTTGTGATCGTGCGCTCCGACGGCAACCCGGTGTTTCACCTTGTCAACGTAATCGACGACATTGCGATGGAGGTGACGCACATCATTCGCGGCGAAGATCATCTTTCGAACACGAGCAAACACGTGCTGCTCTACGAAGGCTTCGGCGTGAAGCCGCCGGCGTTCGCGCATATCCCGCTGATTTTGAAATCACCCGAGATGGGTCAGGGCAAGATGAGCAAACGCGACAAGGGCGCGTTGATCGAGGAATACCAGAAGCGTTACTTCCTGCCCGAGGCGCTCGTGAACTATCTCGCGCTGCTCGGTTGGAATGCGGGCGACGATCGCGAGAAAATGCCGATTGCGGAGATCGTGAAGCTGTTCGATCTGCCAGGAGTTAACCAATCGAACGCGAAGTTTGATGGGAAAAAGCTCGCGAACATGAACATGACCTACCTGCTGGAGCAGCCAGCGGATCGGTTCGTGGCGCTCGCGCGAGCGCATTTCGCGGCCGAAAAAAACTCAGCGGTTGCGTCGGCGCCGGAAGATTATTTCCGAGAAGTGATGCTGCTCAGCCAGCCGAAAATCAAATCGATCGATGAACTCGGGGTCTATTCGGGCTATTTCTTCTCGGACAATTTTCCGATCGATGCGAAGGTGCGCGAGAAGGTGTTGGCCAAGGGCGATCCGAAGGCGCGGCTGGCGGAGTTGATCGCTTGGATCGAGGGGGCGAACCTTCCGACAGACGCTATTATTGAGGAGGGAATCAAGACGCTCGCCGCAAAAGGCGGGCTTGGGTTTGGCGATTATCAGGCGGTCGCGCGTCTGGCGTTGTCCGGCACAAATGTTGGACCCAGCATCACCGGCATGATCCGGGTGCTAGGGCGCGACCGCGTGCAGACGCGGCTGAAAAATTTTCTTGCCGGACTGGCGTGAGGCGCGCGCTTTGCGGTCGTCCGCTCGTAACCCTTCCCCGCGACAATCGTCATACAGTAATCCCAATGAAAACCCTCCTCCGCCTCATCATCATCTCGCTCGCTCTCGGCACTTCAGTGGCCTTTGCCCAAGTGACTCCCGCGACTCCGACCTCAAGTGCGCCGCAGCATCACGCGAAGGCTAGAAAATCAGCGAAGAAGGCCAAGCGCAGTGCGAAGCACCAGAAGAGCAAAAAGGCTCACAAGAAGCACGCGAAGTAACTGGCTGACTCGTTCCCGTAAGTGCCCGTGCTTTCCATGGCACGGGCATTTTTTTGGATTAGAGCGGCGAAGGCGAGGCTGAGGTCTTTTTTGGGGAAAGCGGCGAGTTGACTGTCTTCCGTGGATTGAATTGCGCGGCGAGTCTCTGGGCGGCAGCTTCGCACCGCTTTCGTTCCCCTATGAAAATACTCCTGTTGCTCCTGCTGTTGGCGGGATTCACCGACGCGGCGCGCGCAGACCTTAAGATCGACGTCGAATATGGCCAAGCCGGCGGCGAGAGCCTGAAGCTCGATGCCTACGTGCCGGACGGAGCAGGACCGTTCCCTGCGGTCATTCTCGTGCATGGCGGCGGCTGGAACGCGGGCGACAAGTCCGGCGGACCGAAGAAGGGTTACATGGCGCCAATGCACGAGCCGCTCGCAAAGGCGGGCTTTGCTTGGTTTTCGATCAACTATCGCTTGGCGCCGAAGCATCCCTATCCCGCGTGCATCGAAGACGTCGAAACGGCGATTCGCTGGGTGAAGGCCCACGCAGCGGAATATCACCTCGACCCCAAGCGGATCGCGCTGTCGGGCGAATCGGCGGGCGGACATCTCGTGCAACTCGCGGCGGTCCGCGCGGACGAATCGACCCGGATGGCGGCGATCGTGCCGTTTTACGGACGCTGCGAACTCATCGGCGATCTAAAACCGGACGCGGAGTTGCGGGTGAATTACATCCAGCTTTTCGGCCGCAAGACCTACGACGAGACCGCCCAAAAAATCATGATCGCAGCGTCGCCGCTCCTGCATTTAAAACCCGGCCTGCCGCCCGTGCTTCTGGTGCATGGCACGGCCGATCAAAGCGTGCCCTATGAACAGTCAGTCGAATGGCAAAAACGTTCGCGCGCGCTAGGGCTGACTTGCGATCTCATCACGATCAGGGACGGCGTCCATGGCATGATCAGCTGGGATGCAGTGGCGCCTACCTACAAGCAAGACGTCGTGACGTGGTTGGTTCGCACGCTGAAGATTACGCCAGCCAAATAAATGAAGGCGGTGGGAGGGCGGACCGAACTGCGGAGCCGCAGCAAGCTGGAAAAATCCGTCAGTGGTCGGCGCGCGTAATTTTGTCAGCGGCTAAAACGAACTTGGTGGTTTTGCCGCGGAGGGTGTAGCTCAGCGCGGGCGTCGCGCCGCTCGAGTCGAGCTGACAGGTGATCGATCCCTCGCCCTTGCGCAGATCGCTGGGGCAGAAGACGGACGCGATAATATTTTCCGCGGCCGGCGCCTTGACTACTGTGCTGAAGTAGGGCGCCCACGTCAGTTGCGATTCCGCCATGATTGGGAGATCTGGCTGGCGGCCTTGCACGAGAGTGAAGGCGCCGTTGTAGACGGGAATCATCTCAAGCGCGGCGCGGCGAAGGCGCGCGGGTGGAGTGTCGCCCTCGGCGTAGCGATGCTCGCCGTCTTTGCGTGCCGGTGTCGCACGTGCGCCGGCATTGCCAGCACGACCCCCACGACCGACGGTCACCTCCTCGCTGCCGGCATGCAGCGAGACGTGATCGTTGGCGAGGGCCGCCTCCACGCCCGGATGAAAACGCACCTCGATCTCGGCGCCGACGGCGCAGGTGACCTTGTCGAGCACGACGACGATGTTGGTGTCCTTGTCCAAAACGATCCAGCGGTTCCAACCTTTGAGTTCTTTCCCCGGATAAGCGTTGGTCGGATCCATGGCGACGCCGGCCCAGCTTGGTTGTGAGTCATAGAACGTGATGTGGCCGCCGATGCCTTCGCGCCACGGCTGGTCCTTGAGCTTGGCCTCGATCTGTTCCTCGCCATTTACCATGACGCAGTTGTGGCCGTTGGTGCGCGCTTCGAGATAGTCCCAGCGCATGGCGCCAAAATATTTTTCGTCGTAGGGCGTGCGCGGAACTTCGCCCACGAAGAGCTGGCCCTGCCAGTTGAGGCTGAACGTGCCGCAGTCGAGGTGACCGTGATGCGGGTCATCGTTCATGCCGGCCTTCGTGGCGACGGTCATGAAGTCGGCGCCGAAATCCTTGCGCATGACTGCCCAATCGATGCTCGGGAAAAACTTTGAAGTCTCGGCGGGTTTTTCGGCCGTCACGGTGGTAGCGGGCCAAATGAGATCGAAGATTGCTTCGCCGCCGTGGACGAAATTTTTCGCATACCAGGCGGCACGGGGATCGCCAGTCTCTTGGGCAAGTTTGTTCATGACAAAGGAGTCGCCGACGGCGTTGCCCGAGCCGTCGCCAAAGCCGGCGGTCATGCCGTAGAGCCCGAAATCCTCCGGGTGAGGCGAGAGACTGCGGTGCTTGAAGAAATCGACTTTGCCGCCAGTGACGCGTTTAACGGCTTCCATGAAGCGCACGCTTTCGCCGAGGCCATAGGCCCAGTAACCGCGGCCTTCCTGCCAGCCACCGTCGGGGCCGATGTGCTCGATCATGTTCCAGATGCCTTCGCACGAGCGCGCGACGACATCGGTGAGTTGAGGATCATCGTCCAAGAGCGCGAGGGCGGCGAGGCCGAGGCCGGTGTGGCAGATTCCGGACCAGTTGCATTTGTAGGCCGTCGCCCACCAGAGATACTCGTAGTTGCCGCGGACTCGCATGATTGCCTTTTCGAGCAGCGCGCCGCGGAGGCGATCGCGCTGTGCTTTCGGCAGCGCGGTGTAGAGCCAGTCATAGATGAACGCCATCTGCTGCGTCGTCGCGCTGGCAGTGATGTCGAAGGTGAACGCGACCTCGTCATCCTTCGCGCCGTAAGGCCACACCCGCGAATAAATCACGTCGAACTGGTGCGGCGTCTGCATCCAGTTTTCCTGCGCACAGACGAGGTTGGCGTGATAGAAGGCCTTCGCGACGTAGCGGTCGTCGCCGGTCATCTGGTAAATAAACGCGAGGGTGAACGCGGCGTTGAGGTGCGATGTGAGCCAGCGGCGGTAGTCGTCGGCACCGACGTAGCGCGTGTGCATTTCACGGGGAGGCGGCGTATCAATTTCGACGGTCGCGTTGAGCAGCCGGCGGCCTTCGAGGAGAAACTTCTCGAAGACCTCGGCGGAGTGGCGATCCTCTTTGATGCGTTGGAGCATCGCCGGCTTTTCCTCAGCGCTGAAGAGCAGATAGGGGTGAGCGCGGGGCGTATTCCCGACGTCGGCCACCATCGATTTGTAATCGGGCTGGCTTTGGGCGGAAAGCGCGCAGGAAAAAGCGATTAGGGATACGAAGACGAGCAGGGGTTTGAGCATAGACAACGGGCTAAACGCATCGCGCAGCGCGAAGGTGCGCGCTGGACACGGACATTTTGCTGATATCGTTGAACGAGCGGCGCCGTGCGCCCGCACTCACAGCCGCACGCGAATCAGATCGATCAACGCACCGTAATCGTTAACCGCAGGGAACTGCGGGAACTGCTTCACGATATTGTCGGGCGCGTGGAACAGGATGCCGTGCTCGGCCTGCGCAAGCATCGTGGTGTCATTGAAGGAATCGCCGGCGGCGATGACATTGTAACGGAGTGATTGGAACGCCGCGACCGCCTGCTTCTTTTGGTCCGGCATGCGAAGCTGATAGCCCGTGATGCGATCGTTTGCGATGATCAGGCGGTGACAAAAAATCGCGGGCCAGCCCATCTGGCGGACGAGCGGCTGGGCGAATTGCTCAAAGGTATCGGAGAGAATCACGAACTGCACCGTGCCACGCAGCGCGTTAAGGAAATCGATCGCGCCGGGAAGCGGGGCAAGCGTGCCGATGACTTCCTGGATTTTTGAAAGCGTGATGCCGTGCCGATCGAGGATTTCGAGACGGTAGTGCATGAGCTTGTCGTAGTCAGGCTCGTCGCGCGTCGTGCGGCGGAGTTCGGGAATGCCCGTGCGCTCCGCGACCGCGATCCAAATCTCAGGGGTGAGAACACCCTCCATGTCCAAGGTGACGATGCTTTGCTTCACTTACTTATTGCCTCGGCGCGGCGCGCGGCTCGCAACGACAAAATCGCATTCACTCGAACTGTTTTTTGAATTGCGCGAATTGCTCCTGCAACGCGGCGACCTCGGCCTCGAGCCGCGCAATCCGTGCCTCTGCGTCCAACGGCACCGTCGGTGGGACAGCGGGCGCGGGCGAACTTTCAGTGACGCTCGGCGTCGCAGGCGTTTCGACCGGGCCGCAGAGTAGGTGCGTGTAGCGCGACTCCTTGGTGCCGGGCTGGCGCAGAAGCTTTGCGACGAGCGGATCAGGAGTGCGGGTGGCGAGCGTGTTGAGCACCTCTTCAACCTCAGGCAGCGCGTCGAAGGCGAAGAGCCGTTCGGTGCGCGTGCGCAGTTCGCCGACGGTCTGCGGACCGCGCAGCATCAGCACGCAGAGCAGTGCGACCTCGGCCGGCGTGAGGAGGATCGCGTCAGTGAGCGAGTGCTTGTATTTTGGCACGCGGCTTTCGGAGCCGTGGTAAACGGAGGCGAGCCGATGCACGCGCAACGTTTCGAGTGCGCGGGTGACTTCCGCCTCCTCCAGCGCCATCACTGGATCGCGGTTGGTGAGCTGGTTGCAGGCATTGGTGAGCGCATTGAGGGAGAGCGGATAATACTCGGGCGTCGCGATCGATTTCTCGACGAGGGCGCCGAGGACGCGGACCTCGGTGGCGGAGAGCACGAGTGGAGCGTCGGCCATCGTTACTTCTTCGCGGTCCAGGCATCCTTGAGCGAAATCGTGCGGTTGAACACGAGCTTGCCGGGTGCACTGTCCCTGGGATCGAGGGCGAAGTAGCCGATTCGCTCGAACTGAAAACGATCCGCAAGTGCGGCCGCCGCGAGCGAGGGCTCGAGTTTCGCAGTGACAACTTCGAGCGAGTGTGGATTCACAACCTTCAGAAAGTCCTCCTCGGAGCCGGGCTCGGCGACGTTGAAGAGGCGATCGTAGAGGCGAACTTCGGCGTCGAGGCACTGCGTGGCGCTGACCCAGTGGATTGTGCCCTTCACCTTTTTGTCGGAGTTCGGCTGCCCGGCGCGCGTCGTGAGATCGGCGGTGCAGCGGAGCTCGGAGATCTGGCCGGCGGCGTCCTTCACGATTTCGTCGAGCTTGATGATGCAGGCGTATTTCAGCCGAACCTCACCGCCCGGCTTGAGGCGGAAATATTTTGGCGGCGGGACTTCGGCGAAATCGTCCGAGTCGATGAACACCTCGCGCGTGAGCGTGATCGTGCGAGCCGTGGGCGTTTCACTCTGCGGATCGTTGGTGGCCTCGCATGGGATCGTTTCACCAGCCGGAATGTTGGTGAGAACGATCTTGATCGGCTTGAGAACGGCGAGGCGGCGAACGGCGAGGGTGTTGAGTTCGTTGCGAACGGCGTTTTCGAAAACGGCGACCTCGGTGACCGAGTCAAACTTCGTCACGCCGACGCTCGTGACAAACGTCCGCAGCGCACTCGCGGGAATGCCGCGGCGGCGCAGGCCGGAGAGCGTGGGCATGCGCGGATCGTCCCAGCCGGTGACAATCTTTTCGGTGACGAGTGTGAGGAGCTTGCGCTTCGAGACGAGCGTGTAGCCGAGGTGGAGTTTCGCGAATTCGTATTGGTGCGGCAGCGCGCGCGGGAGTTCGAGCGCCTCGAGGATCCATTCGTAGAGCGCCCGATGATCGACGAATTCGAGGGTACAGATGCTGTGCGTGACGCCTTCGAGGTAGTCGCTCAGGCAGTGCGCGTAGTCGTAAAGCGGGTAGAGGCACCACTTGCTGCCGGCGTGGTGATGCGCGACGTGGCGGATGCGGTAGAGGAGCGGATCGCGCAGCCAGACGTTGGGCGACGCCATGTTGATCTTCGCGCGGAGCGTGCGGGCGCCGTCGGGGAATTCGCCGGCCGTCATCCGCTGGAACAGATCGAGGTTTTCGGCGATCGTGCGGTGGCGGAAGGGCGAGTCGCGGCCGGGTTTGTCGGGGGCGCCGCGGTATTCCTCGGTTTCCTTCGGCGTGAGATCGCAGACGTAGGCTTTGCCGCGCTTGATGAGTTCGAGCGCGTAGCCATGGAGCGCGTCGAAATAGTCGGAGGCGAAAAACGGTTCGCTGTTCGGTGCGGTGGGCGGAACCGGTCCGAGGAAGAGATCGGGTTTGCCGTTGCTCGTGATGAGCGCGGGATGGGCGCCCTTGGGCTTAAAGCCGATGCACTGATCGGCCCAGCCGGCGATGAGCCACTGGACGTCGGCGGTGATCGAGTCGACGTATTCGACGTCTTCCTTGACGGGATTGGTGTCATCGAAACGGAGGTTGCACTGGCCGCCGTTTTCTCGGGCGATGCCGAAGTTCAGGCAGATCGATTTGGCGTGGCCGATATGAAGGTACCCGTTGGGTTCGGGTGGAAAGCGCGTGACGATCTTGGCATAGCGCTGCTCGGCGACGTGTTGCGCGACGATGTCGCGAATAAAGTCGCTGGAAGCGGCAGTGGCGGGAGCGTTCGAGTCAGTGGGCTCAACGGACATAAGCCGCCACGTTGCGGGACGCGGCGGCGAGAGGCAACGACGCAGTTGGCGCTTGGCGTGGGCTTGACGCGGCACGGGTCGGGCCGCTTCATGCCCGCCTGCACTGCGAGCGTAGCACAATGGATAGTGTAGTAGCCTCCGAAGCTATGGATCTGGGTTCGATTCCCAGCGCTCGCACCATCCTCTGTCAGCGGTAACCCGCGACTATTCGTGACGCAGGGCGTCGATCGGGTTGAGTCGGGCGGCGCGGCGGGCGGGAGTGTAGCCGAACAAGATGCCGACGGCGGCGGAGAACAGGAAGGCGATGATGTTGATCTGAAGATTGAAGTTAAACGGCACCTGGATGATTTGCGCCAGGCCCACGCACAGGCCGAGCGCGAGCAGGATGCCCAGCAGTCCGCCGATGCAGGAGAGCGTGACGGCTTCGACGAGAAATTGGAGCAGGACTTCGCCTGCTAGCGCGCCGATGGCGAGGCGGATACCGATCTCGCGGGTGCGCTCGGTTACGGACACGAGCATGATGTTCATGATGCCGATACCGCCAACGAGAAGAGAAACTCCGGCCACCGCGGCGAGGAGCATCGTCATCAACTGCGTCGTTGAACCGAGCGCCTCGGCGATCTGGCGCGTGTCGAAGACGGAGAAATTGTTGTCCTGATTTTTCTGGAGGTTGCGGCGTTGACGCATGAGGGACGTGATGTCGGAGATGATGGCAGCGGCATTCGTGCCGTCTTCCGCTGAGATCGCGATTTGGCTGATGTCGTGCGACGAGGTCTTGCCGATCAGCCGGCGCTGTAGGGTTGAGAGCGGCACGATGATCGTGTCGTCCTGATCGCCCATGCCCGCCTGGCCTTTGGTCTTGAGCAGCCCGATGACCTCGCAGGACGCCTTGCCGATGCGCATCTTCTTGCCGAGAGGATCTTCGGCGCCGAATAGCTCCGTGCGGACGGTGTTGCCGATGACGCACACGGCGCCGCCCGAGCGCAGATCCGTGTCGTTGAAGAAGCGGCCTTCGGCCACCGTCCACTTGTTGATTTGAAAATAGACCGGGGTAGTTCCGGTGACGGCGGACGTGCGCGCTTCGTGAAGATAGATCGTGCTGAGTGACGCGACCCGCACCGGGGCAAGCGCGGCGATGCCGGCGACCTGTTCGCCGATGATTTCCGCATCCTTCTCGGTGAAATTCGGCACGCCCACCGCGCGGGCACCAAACCCGGCGCCGGGGCGCAGCGCGAGGAGGTTGCTGCCGAGATTGGAAATCTGCGCCTTCACGGCGAGCGTGGCGCCCTGACCGAGCGTGACCATCGTGATGATCGCGGCGACGCCGATGAAAACGCCGAGTACGGTGAGGAACGCGCGTGTGAGGTTGCGGCTGATTTCCTGCAGGGCGATGGCGAAGGCGTTCCAGATCATCGGAGGAGGAGAATCAGGTCTTGGCGACGTCAGACTCTATGAGGCCGTCCTTGATCAGCACCGTGCGCTTCGCGCAGGCGGCGACGTCGTCCGCGTGCGTGACGATGAGCACGGTGATGCCACGATCGACGTTGAGGCGCGTGAGCAGTTCCATGACGTCGCGGGTCGTGACCGAGTCGAGGTTGCCCGTCGGTTCGTCGGCAAAGAGGGTGCTTGGCTCCGTCACGATCGCGCGGGCGATGGCGACGCGCTGCTGCTGGCCGCCGGAAAGCTCGGCGGGCGAACTGCGCAGCTTGTCGCCGAGGCCGACGGAGGTCAGCGCGGCGAGTGCCTTTTCGTGGCGATCCTTGCGCGAGAGGCCGCGGTAGAGCAAGGGCAACTCGACGTTGTCCTGCGCACTCGTGCGCGCGAGCAGGTTGAAGCCCTGGAAGATGAAACCGAGCGCATAGCGGCGCAGCAGCGAACGCCGATCGGCGTCGAGTTTTTCGACGGCGATGCCCTCGTAGAGATACGTGCCGGTCGTCGCGATATCGAGACAGCCGAGGATATTCATGAGCGTGGATTTCCCCGAGCCGCTCGGGCCCATGATGGCGACGAACTCGCCGCGCTGAATCGAGAGGTCGATACCCTTGAGGGCCTGAAACGCGGCCCCGCCGACGCCGTAGGGGTCATCACACGAAACGGAACTTAAAGCACGGTAGCATTTGTAATTACCTTTACGGTAGCAAGCTACGGAACAGCCTACACGAATTTCAGGTTCACCGGCACAGCCTTAGTCCCAAGGTGAGCGTCGCTCCTCGCGCCGTCCTTCAATCTGCCGCGCACGGACTGAAGACGCAGCAAAACCCGTCTGGAATGGCATGACACGCCAACGTTAACGCCAGCCCTACGGCCTGTGTTACACGATACACCAACAGCTCATCCGATATCATCTATAGGGCATCCGGAAGGCCTTTTACTATTGCTAGCCGGAATGCCAACTGCCAGCCTTGCAAGGTGCCATAATAAGCGCCACCTCAGTCGAGGGCGGCTATAACTTTAATCACTTGTGCGTATCACATGAATACTGTCGCAAACGCTGCGGTCGTGCTCACACGCCTCATCGGCAAAAAGCCAAAAAAGCGTCTGAGCGCCGCGGCTGCGGTCGTCGCAAAACACCGACGGTTGCTTCGGCGGGCGATCCGGCGTGGGCACTCCATTGCCGTTATTTCCAAAGAACTCGGAATCCCGGCTAGGACGCTGCAACGTCACTTGAACAATGCTGGCCTATTCTTCCGCATGCCACGCGTAAAAAAAGGCAAGGCGATACGGCCTTACAAAGCGCGAAAGAAAGCGATAAAGTAATGTGGAGTATCGGACCCAAAGTGCGCCGCGGCCATTATGACTCATAAAGGACGTTATGATGCATGATGCTTGACCGCCTCCACCCTCTCCGAAAATAACAGGGAGGTGCCGTCGAACAGTCTCATTTTATCGTCAGCGAATGGCCTCGGTTTCGCGGGCCGACCCTTCCCTGCGCTGATTGCCCGGGCCGGAGGCAAGGCCGCCCGGCGGTTTGTCGAGTATTTCACCGCCAACATCCGCAACGCAAACACCCGGGCCGCCTACGCGACGGCGGTCAGTCGGTTTTGCGCATGGGCCGAAGCGCGCGATTTTGTCCTCGAGCGACTGAATCCGGTCATCATCGCCGCCTACGTTGAGGAACTCGGAAAAGTGTTGGCGCCGCCCAGCGTTAAACAGCACCTGGCGGCGATTCGCATGCTGTTCGACTGGCTGGTGCTTGGCCAAGTGATCCCGATGAATCCGGCGGCCTCCGTGCGTGGACCCAAGCATGTCGTGAAAAGAGGCAAGACGCCGGTGCTCAGCGCCGTCGACGCCCGCACGCTCTTGGACAGCATCCCGGTTAACGGTGTTGTCGGGCTTCGCGATCGGGCGCTCATCGGAGTCATGGTTTATTCTTTCGCCCGGGTTTCCGCGGTCGTCGGCATGAAGGTTGGTGATTACTACCAAAACGGAAAACGCGGTTGGATTCGGCTTTTGGAGAAGGGTGGGAAATTTCATGAGGTGCCCGCTCATCACAATGCTGAGCTTTATCTCGACGCTTACGTGACGTCGGCCGGCATCGCTGATGATCGCAAGGGGGCCTTGTTTCGATCTGCCGACGGAAGATCCGGCCGACTCACCGACCGCGCCATCGGCCGCACCGATGTTCTTCGGATGATCAAGCGACGGTCAAAGGCGGCGGAACTGGCCAAATCCACCAGTTGCCACACATTTCGCGCGACCGGGATTACAGCTTACTTGGCCAACGGCGGCACCATTGAAAATGCCCAGGCGATTGCCGGGCATGAGTCGCCCCGCACCACCAAACTTTACGACCGAACCAAGGACGAACTGACACTCGATGAGATTGAGCGGATTCTGATCTGACCCCGTTTGGACTCGACGGAGCAAACGATACATGGGACGACGCAGCAACCCCATTTATTTTGAAAACGGATGGCGATGGCAATCCTGACTGCGATGGTCCGCTCCTGCGTGATCGCAGTCAAGACGCCGTCGCGGTGTTCAACTGGTCGCTGGGACGTCGCCGTGTTTGAATCGTGCCAGCACGCGGCACACCGAACTGTCCAGCGCCAATTAGAAACCGGCATGGCGCCAACTAGATTTCGACACGGTTTTTGGAGGTGGTAGAACGAGAGACAAAGGCGGAAGAGATGCCTTGGCCGGCGCCGAGGAC
>CAITWF010000011.1 GCA_903896015.1 uncultured Opitutia bacterium
CCACCCAAGCCGGCTCGGAGAGCCGGCCCCACCCGCTTAGAGATTCTCCAATCCAAACGCCGCATGTGCGACGCGCGCGGCCTCGTCGGCCTTGTCCTTCGCGATCACCACGGAGATTTTGATTTCGGAGGTGCTGATGAGTTCCAGATTGACGCTCGCTTTGGCGAGCGCGTCGAAGAGGGTCGCGGCAACGCCACTGTGCGTGCGCATGCCGACGCCGACGACCGAGAGCTTCGCGATCTTTTCGTCGACCGTCACTTCACCGCCGACTTCCTTGAGGACGGCGGCAAGCGCTTTCTGCGCCTTGGACGTCTCGGTCTGCGGGACGGTGAACGTGAGATTAGCCACGCCGCCGCGGCCGACATTCTGCACGATCATGTCGACGTTGATGTTCGCATCGGCGAGCGCGCGGAAAACTTTCGCCGCAGTGCCGGGCTTGTCGGCAATGCTGCTCACGACGACTTTCGCTTGATCCTTGTCGACGGCGACGCCGCGGACGACGACCTTTTCCATGTAGGCGACTTCTGATTTCACGATGGTTCCTGGGTTGTTGTTGAAAGAGGAGCGGACTTCGAAAACGACGCCGTATTTCGCGGCAAACTCGACCGAGCGAGTCTGCATGACCTTTGAGCCGAGCGACGCGAGTTCGAGCATCTCGTCGTAGGAAATTTCTTGGAGCTTCTTCGCATCTTTCACGACGCGCGGATCGGCAGTGTAAACGCCATCCACGTCGGTGTAGATCTCGCACTTATCGGCCTTGATGGCAGCCGCTAGCGCGATGGCCGTGAGATCAGAGCCGCCGCGGCCGAGCGTCGTAATTTGGCCGGCCTCGTCGATGCCCTGAAAGCCCGCGACGATAATCACGTTGCCCGCCTTGAGATCCTTTTCGAGCGGCTTGGCGTTGATAGTTTTGATCTTGGCCTTGGTGTGAACCTTATCGGTGAAGATGCCGGCTTGCGCGCCGGTGTAACTGACGGCGGGAACGCCCACGCCGTGAAGCGCCATCGCCGTCAGCGCGATCGTCTCCTGCTCGCCGATCGAGAGCAGCTGATCCATTTCGCGCTCGCTCGGATTCGGGTTCACCGCCTTGGCCCGCGCGATGAGTTCATTCGTCACGCCAGCACGAGCCGAGACGACGACAACGAGTTCATTGCCGGCGTCGCGGAACGCCTTAATGCGGTTGGCGACGTTCTTGATGCGATCGACGTCACCGACGGAGGTGCCGCCATATTTTTGGACGATTCTGGCCATGTCAGGGATTGGAAATATCAGTCGTTGAAATCGCCGATGCGGAGCAGCACCGGCTCGTCGAGGGTGCTCGCCAGCGCGGTGAGTTGCTTGAGCGTCGCGCCCATCTCGCGCTCGTTGCTTTCGTGGGTCGTGAGCACGAGCGACGCGGCGCCGGCGCGCTCGGCAGGATTTTGAATTACGCTCGCGATGCTCACGTGGTGCTTCGCCATGATCGACGCGACGCGCGCGAGCACGCCGGGCTGATCCTTGACGGTGAGCCGGAGATAATAACGCGAGCGGATGCTCTCGGGCGGCGCGAGCCGGCAGCCCCTACACGCATCGGTGGTGACTTCGCTGTTGAGATGCGCGCCCTTACCAAACCGTAGCAACGCGGCCGCGTCCGCGAGGTCGCTGATGACAGCGCTCGCCGTGGCGTCCTGCCCGGCGCCGCGTCCGCTGTAAAACGTGGTGCCGACGACATCACCTTTGACGGAGATCGCGTTGAAGACGCCGCTCACATTCGCGACGACGTTGCCCGCAGGGAGCAGCGTCGGGTGCACGCGCACGGAAAGTTCGTTCTTCGCGAAGTCACGCGTGATGACCGCGAGCAACTTGATGCCAAAGCCGAGGACCGAAGCGTTCTTAAAATCGGCGGGCGTGATGCGCGAGATGCCCTCGACGATCATCTGGTCGGTTTTCACCCAGACGCCGTGCGCGAGCCAAGCGAGAACGCTGGCCTTGTGCGCAGTGTCCCAGCCGTCGACGTCGAGCGATTCGTCGGCCTCGGCGTAACCGAGCCGCTTCGCTTCGGCCAGCACGGTGGCGTAGGGCGCGTCGTTTTCCTCCATCTGCGTGAGGATGTAATTGCACGTGCCGTTCAGGATGCCGTAGATGCGCGGAAAGCGATTCGCGACGAGCCCCTCGCGCACCGCCTTGATGATCGGAATGCCACCGGCGACGGACGCCTCGAAGAAAAAGTGTCCGCCGTGCTTCTGCGCCGTGGCGAAGATTTCTGCGCCGTGCTCGCAGATGAGGGCCTTGTTCGCGGAGACGACGATCTTGCCGGCGCGCAGCGCGGCAAGCGTGACTTTGCGTGCGAGCGTCGTGCCGCCCATCAACTCGCACACGATGTGAATCGCAGGATCGGTCGCGATCGCGAGCGGATCGCTCGTGATCTTGCTCGCAGGAATTTTGACCGTGCGCGCCTTCTTGAGATCGCGGACGGCGGCGCGGGCGAGGTTGAGCTTCACGCCGAGGCGCGCCTCGAGTTCGGTGCGGTTCGCGAAAAGGTGTTTCCAGACGCCCTGGCCGACGGTGCCGAAGCCGCAGAGTCCGATGTTGATGGTCGTGGGAGCGCTCATGATTTGGGGGCGGGCGGCTTCTGCCCGACCTTGCTTTCCGTGCCGGCGAGCAGGCGAGAAATGTTCGCGCGATGGCGAATGATCACAAATACTGCCACCGCGGCCGCGGCGATGGTGAGCACGGGTGAGTGCGTAAAGACAAACGCCGCGCACGCCAGTGCCACCGCTGCGAGCATTGAGGCGAGTGAAACGTAGCGCGTGATCGCGAGCGCCGTCGCGAAGACGACCAGCGCGATTCCCGCGCCGAGTGGAAACAGGACGGCAAATCCGCCCGCGCCCGTGGCCACGCCCTTCCCGCCGCGAAACTTTGTGAAGCACGAGAAACTGTGACCCAGCAGCGCGCCAATCAGGCCGGCGATCGCGAGATAGCCGTAGTCGGTGGCATTGAGCGCCGACACATCGGCGGTCGCCGCGCCATTCTTCGTCGCGAGCCGGTAGCCCCACGGGGCGAACACCGCCACCGCCCCTTTGGCGGCGTCGAGCAGCAGCACGAGATTACCGGGCCCATTGCCGAGCACGCGGCGGACATTGGTCGCGCCGGGATTCTTCGAACCGACCTCGAAAATGTTCACGCCCTTCGCGCGCGCGACGAGATAGCCGAAGGGCAGAGAGCCCAACAGATATCCGACTATTGCAGCGATGAAGAGCGGCGTGAACACGAGGCGGGTTACAGTTGCACAAACTTCGCAAGTTTGATCGCGGCGTGCCCCTTGATGATTTTGCGCGCGGCATCGCTCGGCTCGGTATCGACGCGCACAACCATGTAGGCGGTGCCGCCGGGCGTGAGGCGCGACAGAGACATGTCGGCGATATTTACCTTGTCCTGACCGAGGATGGTGCCGATCTGGCCGACCATACCAGGTTGATCGAGGTTCTCGAGGACGAGCAATTTACCATCGGCGACGACCTCGACCTCGCGGCCGTTGATCTCGACGATGCGCGCTTGGTTGCCCTTGCCGATCAGCGTGCCGGAAGCCGAGTAAACCGTGCCGTCCGCCGCCGTGGCGTCGACCTTGATCAGGTCGGTGTAGCCGGAATCGTCGGTCGATTTCACAACTTCGGCGCGGACGCCGAGGCGCTCAAGTAGCGACGGAGCATTCACGAAGTTGACGGATTCGCCGCTAATACGGCGCAGGAATCCGCGCTGGATTGAGCGCGTGACAGAATTGACGTCGAGGTCGATGATCTTGCCCCAATAGGTGATGCGGAGCGACGCGACTTGCGCGGGCGCGATCTGCTGAACGAGTGTGCCGAGCTTCGCGCCGAGATCGAGGTAAGGGCCAACGACCTTGAGGGCGGCGGCGTCAATCGAGGGGACGTTGACAGCGTTGCGGATTACGCCGCCGTTAAGCACATCGGCGATCTGCTCGGCGATTTCGATGCCGACGGATTCCTGTGCTTCGGCCGTCGAGGCGCCGAGGTGCGGCGTGAGGGTGACGTTCGGCAGCGCGCGGAGTTCGCTGTCCTTCGCGAGCGGCTCGTCCTCGTAGACGTCGAGGCCGGCGGCGGCGACCTTGCCGGACTTCAGCGCGGCGATGAGCGCGGCTTCCTTAATGATGCCGCCGCGAGCGCAGTTGAAAATGCGGAGGCCCTTCTTGCACTTTTCGAACGCCGCCTCGTCGATCATGTATTTTGTGTCGTCGGTCAGCGGCATGTGAACCGTAATGTAGTCCGACTGTTTGAGGAGTTCGTCGAGCGTGACGCCCTCGACCTGCATGGCTTTCGCGCGGCTCGGCGCGAGATACGGATCGTAGGCCAGCACACGCATGCCGAAAGCCTGGGCGCGCTTGGCAACTTCGCCGCCGATGCGGCCGAGGCCGACAATACCGAGCGTCTTCTTAAAGAGCTCGATGCCCGAAAAACTCTTCCGATCCCACTCGCCGCGCTTCATCGAGGCGGCGGCCTGCGGCACGGGACGCGCACCGCAGAGAATGTGAGTGAAGGTGAGCTCGGCCGTCGCGATCGTGTTGCCTGCGGGGGTGTTCATCACGACGACCCCGCGCTCGGTGGCGGCCTCGACATCGACGTTGTCCACACCGACGCCGGCACGGCCGACAACCTTGAGGAGCGGCGCCGCGGCGAAGACCGCCGCGGTGATCTTCGTCTCCGAACGCACAGCGATCGCGTGGACGTCCTTCACGAGTTCCAACACCTTTTCCGGAGAGGATCCGTAAGCCTCAACGACTTCAATGCCCGGCTGCGCGCGCAGGTAGGCGACTCCTTTGGGTGAGATCTTGTCGGCGACGAGGACTTTCATGGAGAAAATTCCTCCGAGGGAAATCCCCGCGCGCGCCGCTAGCAAGGAAAAGCTTTGCCTATGACTGCCCGCCAACCGCCCGAATCGTTCCCTCTTGATCCTCGGATGAAGTTGGCGACGCTATTCGCACTCCGCGCCGGGCATTCGTCGCAACCTCCCCCACGCCAATCCGTCCTGCTCCCACCCGCGGCGAACACCGCCCACTCCCTTTCATTCCATGTGCTTCGCTTCGTCCTCGTCCTTCCGCCTCAACCGCTGGTTCGCTCCCGCCCTTGCGCTCGCCGTGCTCGCCGGGACGGCCGGTTGCGGTGACAAGAGCGCCGCTTCCGCCGGCGGACCTCCGGGAGGTGGCAAAGGCGGTCGCGGCGGCGGAGCCGCCCCAGTGGTGGTCGGAAAGGCCCACAAAAAGATCGTGCCCATTCTGATTGATGCCATCGGCGCCGTGGAGCCAATCCGTTCCGCCACGATCCGCTCACAGATCACCGGCGTGCTGTTAAAGATCGACATCAAAGAGGGGCAAGACGTGAAGGAAGGCGACCTCCTCTTCGAAATCGATCCGCGCCCGCTCCAAAACACCCTCGCATCCGCCCTAGCTGATCGCGAAAAAATTCGGGTGCAGCTGGAGAACGCGCGCAACCAAGTCACGCGCTATCGCAACCTCAGCGCCGAGTCGATGGTTTCGAAGGAACAGTTTCAGCAGATTCAAGACAACGAGCGAGCTCTCTCCGCCCAGGCCGAATCAAGCGACGCCGCCGTCGCGAATGCGAAACTCCAGCTCGAATACTGCGGCATCCGCGCCCCGATCACCGGTCGCACCGGCAACCTCAACGTCCACGAAGGCGATCTCGTTCGGGCCAACGACGTCGGCGCGATGGTCACCATCAACCAACTCAGCCCGATCTATGTTACGTTCGGCGTGCCCCAACAGCATCTCGCCACGCTCACCCGTTACCGCTCCGACGCCATGCTCACGGTCAAGGTCGTCCCGCCCGGCTTCGACGAGGCGCCGGAGAAAGGCGAGCTCACGTTCATGGATAACACGATCGATCCGACCACCGGCACGCTGAAACTGAAAGCAACATTTGAAAACAAACAGCACCGCCTCTGGCCCGCGCAATTCGCCACCGTGAGCGTCACGCTCGCCGCGCCCGAGGTCCTCGTGGTCGCCAGCAGCGCCGTCCAGACCTCGCAGACCGGCCAGCACGTGTTCGTCGTGAAATCCGACAACATCGCCGAACGGCGTGAGGTCGTGATCGAACGCACCCTCGACGCCGATTCCGTCGTCTCCAAGGGGCTCGCCGAGGGCGAAATCGTTGTTACTGACGGCCAACTCCGCGTTATCCCCGGCAAATTGGTCGAGATCAAATCCTCCGAAACCCCGATCGCTACGGATGCGGAAAAGGGCACGGGCCAGGGTAAAGGCAAGGCCAAGAAACAAGACACATGAACATCCCCGAACTGTTCATCCGCCGCCCCGTGATGACCTCGCTCGTCACGGCTGCCATCACGATCTTCGGCATCATGGCCTACCGATCGCTCCCCGTAAGCGATTTGCCCAACGTCGACATCCCATCGATCTCCGTTTCCGCCAGCCTGCCCGGCGCGAGCCCTGAAACCATGGCCTCGTCCGTGGCCACGCCGCTCGAACAGCAGCTCTCCACGATTGCCGGCATCGACTCGATGGTGTCGACCAGCTCGCTAGGCAACACTCAGATCACCCTGCAGTTCAATCTCGATCGCAACCTCGACGGCGCCGCCCAAGACGTGCAGTCCGCCATCGCCGCCGTCGCCCGCCGCCTGCCGCAGGACATGCCCAGCCCGCCCTCCTTCCGAAAGAACAACCCTGCGGACGACCCGATCATGCTGCTCGCGCTCAACTCGGCCACGCTGCCGATGTCCGAGGTCGACGAGTATGCCGAGACGCTCCTTGCCCAGCGCATCTCGACCGTCGACGGCGTCGCTCAGGTGCAGGTGATGGGCGCGCAGAAATACGCCGTGCGCGTCCAAGTCAACCCACAGGCCCTCGCGGCGCGCGGCATCGGAATCGACGACGTGCAGACCGCACTCAGTTCCAACAACGTCAATCTCCCCGCCGGCGTGCTTGACGGCGACTCCAAGTCCGTCACCCTGCGCGCCACCGGTCAGTTGAATGGCGCCACCGAGTTTCGCAACTTGATCGTCACCTATCGCAACGGCGCGCCTGTCCGCCTCGGCGACGTTTCCACCGTCATCGACAGCGTGCAAAACGACAAGACGGCGAGCTGGCTCGGCCACGACGGCCAGGTCACGCGCTCGATCACGCTCTTCATTCAACGGCAGCCGGGCACCAACACGATCAAGGTCGTCGACGGCATCAAGGAACTGCTACCGACCTTCCGTGCCCAGATTCCCGCCGCGATCAACCTCGACATCCTGCTCGACCGCTCGCTCGCCATCCGCGAATCGGTAGCCGACGTGAGATTCACGCTCATCCTCGCGATCATCCTGGTGGTGCTGGTCATCTTCCTCTTCCTGCGCTCACTCTCGGCCACCATCATTCCCAGCATCGCGATGCCGATCGCCGTCATCGGCACGTTTGCGGTGATGTTCTTCTTCGGCTTCAGCATCGACAATCTCTCGCTGCTCGCGCTCACGCTCTCCGTCGGGTTCGTCGTCGACGACGCGATCGTGATGCTCGAAAATATCGTCCGGCACATCGAAAAAGGCGAGCCCGTCATGGCCGCCTCGCTCCGCGGCTCGCGCGAAATCGGCTTCACGATCATCTCGATGACCATCTCCCTCGTGGCGGTGTTTATTCCCGTGTTGTTCATGGGCGGCGTGCTGGGCCGGCTACTCCACGAGTTTGCCGTCACCATCAGCGCGGCGATTCTCGTCTCGGGTTTTATCTCGCTGACGCTGACCCCGATGCTGTGCAGCCGCTTTCTCAAGCCCGTAAAACACGGCCACGACCAGGGCGGCTTCTACCGCGCAACGGAAAAAATATTTCAGTTCGGCCTTTCCGCCTACGAACGCACGCTGAAGCTCTCGCTTCATTTTCGGTTCACCACTCTCGTGACCGCCGTGCTCATGGTCGGGCTCACCGCCTGGCTGATTCTCATCGTACCGAAAGGGTTTATTCCGTCCGAGGACACGGGCCGCATCAGCGTCTCGACCGAGATGGCGCAGGACGTGTCGTTCGACGCCAGCGCGCGCTACCAGCGCACGGTCGCGGAGATTCTCTCCAAGAATCCCTACATCGACGCCTTCTCCGCCTCGGCCGGCGGCGGCAACGGTGGCGGTGGTGCCAACAACACCTCCCGGATGTTTGTCAGCCTCGTCGATCGCAAACACCGGCCCAGCGCCGACGTCGTCGTGCAACAGGTTCGCCGTGACCTCAGCGGCATTCCCGGTGTGAAGGTCTTCCCGTCCGTGCCGCCCAGCATTCGCATCGGTGGCCGCGGCTCCTCCTCGGTCTACCAATACACGCTCTATGGCGCCGACCTGCTGGAACTTTACCGCGTCGCCCCTGTGTTCACGGAAAAGGTGAAGGACATTCCCGGCCTGATCGACATCTCCACCGATCTCCTGATCACCAGCCCCCAACTCATCATCGGCATCGATCGCGACAAGGCCTCCTCCCTCGGCATCAGCGCGCAGCAAATCGAAAACGTCCTCTACAGCGGCTTCGGCGCGCGCCAAGTCTCCACCATCTATACGCCGACCAACCAGTATTTCGTGATCCTCGAACTCGAGGACAAGTATCAACGCGACTCACGTTCGCTCTCGCTGCTCTACCTCCGCAACAAGGACGACAAACTGATCCCGCTCGACGCGATCACGACCTCCAAGCCGACCGTCGGCCCGCTCACTGTCTCCCACCTCGGCCAGGTTCCTGCCGTCACCATCAGCTTCAATCTCGCGCCCGGCGTGTCGCTCAGCGACGTCACCACCGCGATCGACGAACTCTCGCGTCGCGAACTCCCCGCCACCGTCAGCGGCACCTTCCAGGGCACCGCCGCCGCCTTCACCAGTTCCCTGCAAGGCCTCGGCCTCATGCTCATCATCGCGGTGCTCACGATCTACCTCGTGCTCGGCGTGCTTTACGAAGACTTCCTCCACCCGCTCACCATTCTCTCCGGCCTCCCGGCGGCCACCTTCGGCGCGCTCGTGACCCTGCTCATCTTCGGCCAGGAGCTGAACATCTACGGCTACGTCGGCCTCATCATGCTCATCGGCATCGTGAAGAAAAACGCCATCATGATGATCGACTTCGCCCTTGATGCCCGCCGCACCCACCACAAGAGCGCCGAGGCCGCCATCTACGAGGCCTGCGTCGTGCGTTTCCGCCCGATCATGATGACCACCCTTGCCGCGCTCGCCGGCACGCTCCCGATCGCGCTCGGCTGGGGCGCCGGCGCCGAATCCCGCCGCACGCTCGGCCTCGCCGTCGTCGGCGGCCTGATCGTTTCGCAGGCGCTGACGCTCTACATCACGCCAGTCGTCTACCTCTACATGGAGCGCTTCACGAAATACCTCACCCCGAAGCCCGTCGCCGAGATCGAGGCCGAGGCCGAAGCCGCGGCCGCAGCGCAATCTGCGAAATAACCTTGGCCGGGCGCGACGATTTCACTGGTCGCCGCCCCAGCGCCAGCGCGGCGCGCACCGGGCGCATCTCAGTCTCTTGCCCGCATGGGAGGAGCGGCGGTTTCCAACCGCCGACAGGCCTGGCGGGCGCTTGGTAAAGCGCCCCTCCGTCGGAGCCAGGCAAGAAAGTGAAATGCGCCCGATTCAAGTTCGCCGCGCGTTCGCGGATTGCCCCGGCAAAACTTCGACCCTTGAATTCTCCCACCGTGAAGAAACTCCTCCTCGCCCTCGCCCTGGCCGCCAGCGCCTTCGCCACCCCTGACAAATGGGCGAAGGACATCGACACCTTCACCACCGCCGACCTCGGCCGACCACCCCCGCAAAACGCCGTGCTCTTCCTCGGCAGCTCAACGATCGTGAAGTGGAAAACCCTCGCTCAGGATTTTCCCAGCGTACAGACGATCAATCGCGGTTTCGGCGGCTCCGAGCTCGCCGACAGCGTCTTCTACCTCGATCGCATCGCGATTCCCTACGGCCCGCGCATCATCGTCGTCTACGCCGGCGACAACGATCTGAGCGCCGGCAAGTCCCCCGAGACCGTCGCCGCCGACTTCGAGGCGTTCTGCACGAAAATTCACGCCGCTCTGCCGGCCACCAAGATCGTTTTCATCAGCATCAAGCCAAGCCCGTCGCGCTGGAAAATCCGCGACCGGATGCAGCAGACCAACGCGCTCATCGCCGCCTATTGTGCGAAGGACAAGCGCAGCGCCTTTCTTGATGTGTGGCGAACCATGCTCGACGCTAAAGGCGAACCCCGCACCGAACTCTTCGTCACCGACATGCTGCACATGAATCCCGCCGGTTACGCGCTCTGGACCCCGCTGCTCCGCCCGTTGCTCAAGCCATGAATCAGACTGCCAGCGTTGGCGCCGATCGTCTTCGCCGCCAGATCGCATTCATCGCCGAGTGTGACAAGCTGAAGGAAATCTTCCGCCAGACGATCAACTCGCATAGCCGCCGCGCCGAAAACGACGCTGAGCATTCGTGGGCGTTCTGCCTCTGCGTCCTGGTCCTCGCCGAGCACGCTAACGCGCCGATCGATGTGCTGCGCGTCCTCAAGATGGCCATCATCCACGACCTCGTGGAAATCGACGCCGGCGACACCTTCGCCTACGACACCGCGGCCGTCGTCAACCAGCACGACCGCGAAGCGCGCGCCGCCGATCGGATCTTCGGTCTGCTGCCCGCCGATCAGGCGAAGGAGTTTCGCGCGCTCTGGGATGAGTTTGAGGCGCGCACCACGATCGAGGCGAAGTTCGCCCACGCCTGCGATCGTTTCCAGCCGATGCTGCTCAACGCTCGCACCGAGGGCGGCAGTTGGCGCGCGCACGGCATCACCCGCGACAAGGCGCAAAAACGCGCCGCCCCCGTCGCCGACGGTTCGACGATCTTGTGGGAGGAAATCGAGCGCATGCTCCGCGAAGCCGTCGAGGCCGGGCACCTTGCGCCCACGCCACACGCCTCGTAGCGCTCGGACTGTCCGCCGCGCGCCGCGCATCCCCGTGGCCTCCGCGCCGTCTAGCGCGCAGTTCCCTCTTCAATGCGCCACCCCACCCGCCTGCTTGCCCTGCTCACGCTTTTTTCGCTTCTGCCGATTCTCCGCGCCGCGAATGAGCCCCCCACCGAATGGATCGATCCAGACACCGGCCACCGCGTCGTCCGACTCTCCCGCGAACCCGGCACCGCGAGCCTCTACTTCAACCAAAACGCCTACACGCCCGACGGCAAAAAACTGATCGTCACGACGCCCGGCGGCATCTCCACGATCGATCTCGCCACGCGCGCGATCGAGCAAATCGTCGCGGGCGAAGTCCGCGTGATCATGGCCGGACACAAGACTGGCGACATCTACTACACGAAGCGCAACGGCGCCGACACCTTCGTTTACGCCACCACGATCGCGACGAAGGCCACGCGCGAAATCGCGAAGCTTCCCCGCGGCGGCGTCGCCTCGATCAACGCCGACGAGACGCTGATGCTCGGCAGCTACACCGAGGGCCAGACCGGCAACGGCTTCGGCGGACGCCGCGGCGGCAACCCCGCCGCCGACGCCCCACCGCCTGCGCCGGGCCAGCCCGCAATGAGCAACACCGCCGCGAGCCAGCCGAACACCGGCGGTGCCAACGCCACGTTTCAGGCGAACTACCGCGCCACGTTTCCCGACGGCACGCCCATGACGTTTGCCGAAGCGAAGGATCTTTCGCTCCACAACCGCCTCATGGCGATCCGCCAGGGTCCGCCGCAGGTGATGTTCACCGTGAATATCCAGACCGGCGAAATCAAAGAGGTGCTCAAGGAGCACGAGTGGCTCGGCCACCTGCAATTCTCCCCGACCGATCCGAACCAGATCATGTTTTGCCACGAGGGCACGTGGCACGAGGTCGATCGTGTGTGGCTCGTGCGCACCGACGGCACCGGCCTCACAAAAGTCCACACGCGCACCATGAACATGGAAATCGCCGGCCACGAATTTTTCAACGCCGACGGCACGACCGCGTGGTATGACTTGCAGACGCCGCGCGGCGAGGACTTCTGGCTCGGCGGCTACGAACTCGCCACTGGGCACCGCATGTGGTGGCATTTGCAGCGCGACGAATGGTCGGTGCACTTCAACGTCTCGCCCGACGGGAAATTTTTCTGTGGCGACGGAGGGGACGAGGAAATGGTTGCGCACGCGAAAAACGGAAAATGGATTTACCTCTTCCGCCCCGAGCGCATCCCGGACGTAGCCGGCGTGAAAAACCCAAACTCCGAATCACTCATCGGCACCGGCCGCTTTGACTCGGAGCGGCTCGTCAACCTGACGAAGCACAACTACACGCTCGAGCCGAATGTCTCCTTTACCCCCGACATGAAATGGATCGTATTTCGCTCGAACCTCAGCGGCGCCGTCCACACCTACGCCGTCGAGCTCGCGAAGGCGAAGTAGCGCCGCGTTTTCTCGTTCGTGCCTGACCGTCCAACGGACGCCTTGTTGACAGGTCGCTGGCATGCCCGCCCGACTCTGCACGCCCCCGCATCGCCCCCACGTTTCGTTCCCCGATGAAATCCCTGTTATTCGTTCTACTTGCCGTGGCCGTGTCCGCCCGCGCCGAACTCCCCGCCGCCCAGCCCTCGCCCACCCGCCCCGTGAACGTCGATCCGAAAGGCCCGCCGATTCCTGCCGCGGCGCCGGTCGAATCCGCGCATCCCGCTTCGATTCCCCTCTGGGCGAAGGGCGCGCCCGGCTCGGAAGCGCGCAAGGACGAACCTGAATCGATCAGTTGGCGGCAGGAGCCGGACATTGTTTTTCCTGTCATTTCCAACATCCACAATCCCTCGCTCACGCCCTACCTGCCCGCGAAAGACAAAGCCACTGGCTGCGCCGTCATCATCGCGCCCGGCGGCGGCCACATGCAGCACACGATCGATCGCGAGGGCTACGATCTCGGAAAATGGTTCGCGGAACGCGGCATTGCGGCGTTTGTGCTGAAATACCGCCTCGCGCGCGATGGCTCCACACCGACCGGCGCGCCGCAACCCTACACCGTCGATCGCGACGCACTCGCCGATGGAAAACGCGCCGTCCGCCTCATCCGCGCCCATGCCGCCGAGTGGGGCGTGAATCCCGCCCGCGTCGGTATCATGGGCTTTTCCGCCGGTGGCGAAGTCGCGCTGCTCACCGCCGGCAAAGCCGACGCCGGTGACGCCGCCGCCGCCGACCCCGTCGAAAGGCTTTCCTCCCGCCCTGATTTCTTCGCGCCGATCTATTCCGGTGGCTTCAATCGCGCCGACCTCACGTGGACAAGGGACACGCCGCCCGCATTTCTCTCCTGCGCCTACGACGACCGCATGCCGGAGCAGATGGTGGCCTTCTTCGTCACCCTCCGCAAAGCCGGCGTCCCCGCGGAGCTCCACATCTACAATAGTGGCGGCCACGGCTACGGCGTCCGCACCGATCGGCCCAACCTGCCCGTCTCCACGTGGCACTATCGTTTCGCTGAGTGGCTCGGCGAGCGCGGCTTCCTCCGCAAGTGACGATGCGCCCGGCCACGCTCATCGCCGCCGCGTTTGTTGCCACGCGACTCGTCGCGGCGGTCCCGCCCGCCGGTCCGACGAAACCGGTCTCGTTCGAAAAGGAAGTCACCCCGCTGCTCCAGAAATATTGCTACGACTGCCACGGCGACGGCGCGCACAAGGCGGGCCTCGCGCTCGACGACTACGAAACCGTGGCAGACGTTTACGCCGCACGGCCGAAATGGGAAGCGGTCCTCCGCAACGTCAGCCGCCATGAGATGCCGCCCGACGACGGCGGCGTTCTGCCGAGCGACCCCGAACGCGAAACCATCAGCCGATTTGTCGAACAGGAACTCTTCAAGCTCGACCCCGCTCACCCCGATCCCGGCCGCGTCGTCCTCCGCCGGCTCAATCGCGCCGAATACAACGCCACCATCCACGATCTCACGGGTATTGATTTTCGTCCGTCGAACGATTTTCCGCCCGACGATTCCGGCTACGGCTTCGACAACATCGGCGCTGTGCTCTCGCTCCCGCCCGTTCTGCTCGAAAAATATCTCGCGGCCGCCGACAAGATTTTCGACACCGCCATCGTCACCGACCCGATCAAGAGCGAGACGCGCCGCATCCCCGCGAGCCTCTCCGAGATCGGATTCAACGCCATCGGCGATCGCGGGGACGGCTGGGTGCATTTGATTTCCCTCGAGGAGGACGACACCGCGGTCGAACTCAATCTCCCAGCCGGCGACTACAACTTCCGGGTGCTCGCCTACGCAACGCGCGACGGCGGCGCCCTGAAAGGCCAGGGCAGCGAAGCCCCGCTTGCGTTCAACGAGGATCCCGGCCCGACCAAACTCGCGCTGATGCTCAACGACGCGTTCGTGCAGGATTTCACAATCGCGACCGATGAAGCGCACCCGCAGGTCTACGAGGCCCGGCTCGGCGTGCCGGCCGGGCGCCAGCGTTTTCGCGCAAGCGTAGCCCGCAAGCGGGGCGGCAGCGAAAACGAAACATTCATGCTCAACGGCCGCCTCGGCAAACAGCAGCCCGGGATCGTCTTCGTGAAGTGGCTTGAGATCGAGGGACCGCTCCCCGCCGCCACCCGCCGCTACCGCGCCGATCAACTTGCCGTGACCGGCGAAGGCAGCTTCACCCCGACGGGCGAGCGCCTGCTCCGCGGCAATGGCACCGTCACACTGCCCTTCACCACGGCGAAGCAAACCGAAGTGATCCTGCGTGCCCAAGGCTACGCCAACCAGGCCGGCGACGAACCCGCCCGGATGGAATTCCGCGTCGATGGCGTGCCGTTGAAAACGTTCGACGTGCTCGCACCCGCCACGATGCAGCCGATTCCGAAGCAGCGCGTCTTCTCGCTCTCATTGCTCGTCCCGCGTCCTTACGTCTACGAAGTTCGCACCCAGCTCGCGCCCGGCGCGCACCAGTTTTCCGCCGGATTCGTGAACAACTTTTCCGATCCAAAGGCAGAAAACCCCAACCTCCGCGATCGTAACCTGATCATCCAGAGCCTCGAAGTTTCCGACCTCTCCGCACCCGTCGTCACACCGGAGAAGCCCGCGCCCATTGCCGAACTTTTCGCGCATGCGGCGTCCGCCAAAGGCGAGGCGGCCAAGGCCCGTGCCGTCGTCACGCGATTCACCCGCCGCGCGTGGCGCCGCCCCGTCGAGCCTGTTGAAATCGAACGACTGATGAAGCTTTACACAGTCGCGCGCGCCGACGGCGAGAGTTTCGACGCCGGCGTGAAGCTCGCCCTCAAAGCCGCGATTGTCTCGCCACACTTTCTCTTCCTCGGCGAGGAATCTCGCGCGGGAGCGTCGCTGGCCGACGCCCCCAGCGTGCGCCGACCAGCGGCCCAAAAAAATGATCCCACTCCGCCCAAAGTTGTCCTTCTCGACGAATTTGCCCTCGCCTCGCGCCTCTCTTATTTTCTCTGGAGCTCGATGCCTGACGACGAACTCCTTGATCTCGCAGGCCGCGGTCAGTTGCGCGCCAATTACCCGGCGCAAGTCCGCCGCCTTCTCGCCTCGCCGAAATCCCGCGCGCTGGTCGATAACTTCGCCGGCCAGTGGTTGCAAATCCGCAGTCTCGAAACCTTCGCGCCCGACAAGAAGCTCTTCCCTGAATTCGATCCCATCTTGCGCAGCGCGATGCAGCGGGAGACTGAATTATTTTTTGAAAACGTGCTCCACGAAGATCGCAGCGTCTTCGATTTTCTCACGGGCGACTACACGTTCGTGAATGCCCGGCTCGCCAAGCTCTACGGGCTGCAGTTCCCTGCAAGCGCGCCCGCGGATGAGTTCACGAAAATCTCCCTCGCCGACACGCCGCGTCGCGGCGTCCTCACGCAAGCGAGCGTGCTCACGCTCACCTCCAACCCGACGCGCACCTCGCCCGTCAAGCGCGGCAAGTGGGTTCTCGAAAACATTCTCGGCACGCCGCCTCCGCCACCGCCGCCCAACGTGCCGGAACTCGACGACAAATCCCGCCACCTCACCGGATCGCTCCGCCAGCAACTTGAGCAACATCGGGCGAATCCCACCTGCGCCTCGTGCCACGCCCGCATGGATCCGATTGGTTTCGGCTTGGAGAATTTCAGCGCCATCGGCGTCTGGCGCGACAAGGATGGCGATGCCCCCGTCGATCCGGCCGGCCAGCTCGCCAGCGGCGATAAATTCGGCGGCGCCGCCGAACTCGCCAATCTCCTCGCGCAGAAGCGTCGTTGGGAATTCCTACATTGCATCGCCGACCGGACGCTCACCTACGCCCTCGGTCGCGGCACGGAATATTACGATCGGCCCGCGCTCGATCAAATCGTCGAGCGCCTGGAGAAAAATGACGACACGTTCTCGTCCCTCGTGCTCGCCGTCGCGGAAAGTTTTCCGTTCCAAAATCGCCGCCTGGCCACGCCGAGCGTCGCCGTCACAGTCGAAACGCGCTGACTGTCCTGCGCCTCCCCGCGTTGTCACTCCGCCCCCGCCCCTAGCTAGCCCCAACCCCATGAACTCCCACTTCACCCTCCCGCGCCGCACGTTTCTCCGCGGCCTCGGCACGATCGTCGCGCTGCCGGTGCTCGACTCCGTCCTGCCGGTGCGGGCGTTGGGCGCATCTGGCGCGGCGGTAAAATTTCCGAAGCGCGTCGCGTGGATCTACGTCCCCAATGGTGCGAACATGGCCGACTGGACACCTGCGGCCACCGGCAGCGACTTCGCATTGCCGATGATTCTTGAGCCGTTGGCGGCACACAAAGCCAGCTTCAGCGTTGTCTCTGGTCTTGCGAACCATCAGGGCGACGAACTCGGGGATGGCGGCGGCGCGCACGCCCGCGGGATGGCGAGTTTCCTGACCGGCGTCCACCCGCGTAAAACCGCCGGCGCCGACATCAAGGGCGGCGTCTCCTGCGATCAAATCGCGGCCGGACAGATTGGCGATCAGACGCGGCTGGCTTCGCTGGAGTTGAGTTGCGACGGAGGTCAGCGCGCCGGCTCGTGCGACTCGGGCTACAGTTGCATTTACCAATTCAATCTCTCGTGGAAATCCGAGACGCAGCCGATGATTCCCGAGGTAAATCCGCGCGCTGCGTTCGAGCGTCTCTTCGGCAACGGTGATCCCGCCGCCACTCTCGAAGCCAGTGCGCGCCGCGCGCTCCACCGCAAGAGCATCCTCGACTACGTGCTCGACGACGCGCATCGCCTCGAAGGCCGCCTCGGCACCGACGACCGCCGCAAACTCGATGAGTATCTCACCGCGGTCCGCGATCTTGAGCGTCGCATCGAACGCGCCGCAAAGTTTCCCACGCCCGCAGCGCCCGGCGGCGCGCACGCGCCGGAGATGTTCGAGACCTACGAACAGCACATGCAGCTCATGTATGACGTGATGACGCTCGCGTTTCAGACGGACTCAACGCGCATCGGCACCTTCATCGTCGCGCACGACGGCAGCAACCGCCCCTATCCCACCATCGGCATCCGCGACGGTCACCACGACCTCTCGCACCACCGCGACGACGAGGAAAAGAAAAAGAAACTCGCGCAAATCAACCGCTACCACGTCACGCAGTTCGCGCGCTTCCTCGATCGTCTGAAATCGATTAAGGAGGGCGACGGCACTTTGCTCGACAACTGCACGATCCAATACGGCAGTGCCCTCAGCAACGGCAACGCCCACAGCCCCGAAAACCTCCCCATCCTCGTCGCGGGCGGCGGAGGCGGCACCCTCGCCACCGGCCGGCACTTGCGTGTCGACGAAAAGACGCCCATGACGAATCTCTACCGCTCGATGCTCGATAACGTCGGCGTGCGCACCGAGAAGATCGGCGACAGCACCGGCAAACTTGACAAACTATTCGCCGGGTGAGTCGGGTCGCTCCGACACCGTCCACTCTCTTCCCACTCCAAAATGAAATTACCCCGCCTCTTCTTCGCCCTCGCTGCCTCCACAGCGCTTCGGCTCGCCGCCGCCGATTCCCATCCCATCGTTCCGCTCTGGTCCAACGGTGCGCCCGGCTCGGAGGCGCGCATGAACGAACCCGAAAAGATCGTCGGCAACAGCGTCTCCAACATCCACCACCCGTCGCTGATGGTGTTTCTCCCCGAGAAGGACCAAGCGACCGGCTGCGCCGTGATCGTTTCGCCGGGCGGTGGGCACAAAAATCTCTCCTACAAAAATGAGGGCCTCGACATCGCGAAGTGGCTCGCCGACCACGGCATCGCGGCGTTCATCTTAAAATACCGCCTCGGTCTCGATGACGCCAATCCGCCCGGCCAGCCGCAGCCTTACAAGTTTGATGTCGAGGGCACGGCCGATGGCCAGCGCGCCGTTCGCCTCGTCCGCAGCCGCGCTGCGGAATGGGGCGTGAATCCGAACGCGATCGGCATGATCGGGTTTTCCGCCGGCGGTGAAATTGTCGGCCAAGTGATGATGCATCCCGACCTCGGCAAACCCGACGCCGCTGATCCGCTTGATCGCATGAGTGCAAAGCTGAATTTCCAAGGCCTGATTTATCCGGGTAAATCCGCCTTGATCAAACCCGTGAAGGATTCGCCGCCCGCGTTTCTCGCGTGCGGCTTCAAGGATCGGCAGGATATTTCCGAAGGCCTCGCGCAGGTTTACCTGCTCTTCAAGCAGGCCGGCGTGCCGACAGATTTTCACGTTTACGCCGGCGCAGGCCACGGTTTCGGCGCACGCGAGATCGGCAAGTCGCCGCCGGGCGCGTGGGTCGATAGCTTCCGCGCATTCCTCGTCGACCAGAAGTTTATTCCGGCCGGCCGCTGAATCCCGTGTTGGGGAAACGTTGCCTCGCGGTTGCGTCGGCATTCGACTACGCCGCAGGGCGATAGTGCGAATCGCACGTCTGCGCTGGCGGCGGACATGGCTTCGTGCGTCTCCCCTGATCGGCCGCAGCTCTCTGTCTTGCATTGGCGTGACCGATGTGCCGGTTGGGCCGGTGAGATTGCGATGTTGAAAATATAAATATCGCGCAGAAATCTTCTGCACCCCGCCAGCGTCTACCTCGGCTCATGCGACTGCGTTTCCCCCACTTCGCCCTGTTCGGCACGCTCGTCGCCGTGTCCTCGGCGTTCGGCGGTGCATTTGGCGCGAAGCCCAAATCGCTTACGCTGGAGAAGGATGTCCGGCCGCTCCTTAAGAAGTTTTGCTACGACTGCCACGGCGAAGGCGAACACCGGGCCGATCTTGCGCTCGACGATTACAAGACTCCCGCCGATATCGTCCATGCGAAAGCCGAGTGGGAACTCATCCTCCATCACGTCCACTCACACACCATGCCGCCGGCCGAGGAGCCGCAGCCCTCCCAGTCCCAGCGCGATCTCATCGCAACCTGGATCGAGCAGGAGCTTTATCATTACGATCCGCGTTTCCCCGATCCCGGCCGCGTGACAATTCGGCGGCTCAACCGCGCCGAATACAACAATACCGTCCGCGATCTCGTCGGCGTGGATTTCCAGCCGGCGGATGATTTTCCGGCGGACGACTCCGGCTACGGCTTCGACAACATTGCCGATGTGCTCTCGCTGCCGCCGATGCTGTTCGAGAAATATCTCACGGCCGCCGACAAGTTGCTGAACCAGGCCATTGTCACCGAGCCGGTCCAGAGCCGCGTGCAGCGCGTCGCGGCAAACCTCGCACAGATCGGCTTCAACGCCGCCGGCGATCGCGGCGACGGCTGGGTGCAGCTCATCAGCCTCGAGGAGGACGACGTCGCTCTCGAGCAATCGATCCTCGCGGCGGGCGACTACGTTTTCCGCGTGCAGGCGTTTGCGCAGCCGACGGGCGGGGTTTTGCGGCGCGCCGGCGACAGCGAAGGAGCGCGGCCCGAGCCGCTGATTCTCGGCTTCGCGCTCGATGACGTGTTCGTGAAGCGCGTCGCCGTCACCGCCGATGAAGCACATCCGGGCACCTACGAAGTGCGCCTCGGCGTGCCCACGGGGCACCATCGCTTTCGCGTCGTCGTGCCGCGGCTGCACGGCGGCGACAACGAGCTCGTCATGCTCAACGGCCGCATAGGCCGCCAGCAGTCGGGCATCCTTTTCGTTAGATGGCTCGAACTCGAAGGCCCGCTGCGCGCCGCCACGATCCGCCGGGACGCCGCGTCGCTCGCCGTGACCGGGGAAGGCCGCAATTCACCCGACGGCGCGCGTCTGCTCGCGCACAACGGCGAAGTCTCCACCGAACTCAAAGCGGCGCGCGACGGCGAGTTCATCCTGCGCGCGCAGGCGTTTGCCCAGCAGGCGGGCAACGAGCCTGCGCGCATGGAATTCCGAGTCGATGGCAAGCCGGTGAAAACCTTCGACGTGCTCGCGCCTGCCGCAATGCAGCCGCTTAAGGGGCAGAACGTTTTCTCGACCGCCCTTCTCGTCGCGCAACCCGAAGTCTACGAGTATCGCGTAAGGCTCGCCGCCGGCCCGCACCACTTCGCGGCCGCCTTCGTCAACGACTTCGCCGATCCAAAAAGCAGCAACCCCAACCTGCGCGACCGGAACCTCATCGTGCAAAATCTCGAAACGGCCGAGCTCGGCGCGACGGTGCCGTTGCCGCCCCTGCCAGCGCCGCTCCGCCGGATTTTTTCCGGCGAACCGACGGCCACGACGAAGCTCGCGGTCGCACGCACGTGGCTGGGCGAATTCGCCCGCCGCGCGTGGCGCCGGCCGGTGGCCGCCGACGAACTCGACCGGCTCGTCGCGCTCTTCGCGCTCGCCGATCAACGCGGTGAGAAGTTCGAAGTCGCGCTCAAGATCGCGCTCAAGGCCACACTGGTTTCGCCGCAGTTTCTGTTTCGCGGCGAAATCCAGCCCGAGCCGGACAACCCCCAGTCGGTTCACCCGGTCAACGAATTTGCGCTCGCCTCGCGCCTCTCCTACTTCCTCTGGAGCTCGATGCCAGACGAGGAACTGTTCGATCTCGCGGCGCGCGGCATGTTGCGGAAAAACCTCACTGCGCAGGTCCGCCGGATGCTCGCCTCACCCAAGTCCCGCGCCCTCGTCGAAAATTTTGCGAGCCAGTGGCTCCAGTTCCGCAGCGTGAAGTCGCTCACGCCCGACAAGGAGCGTTTCCCGGATTTCGATGAGCGACTGCGCTCCGCCATCATCAAGGAAACCGAAACGTTCTTCGATCACGTGATGCGCGACGATCTCAGCGTGCTTGATTTCCTCAACGCCGACTACACCTACGTAAACGAGCGCCTCGCGAAGCACTACGGCATCGCGGGCGTGACCGGCGAACAGTTCCGGCGCGTCTCGCTCGCGGGCACGCCCCGCCGCGGCGTCGTCACGCAAGCCAGCGTGCTTCTGCTCACCTCGAATCCCAACCGCACCTCGCCCGTGAAGCGCGGCAAATGGGTCCTCGAAAATCTCCTTGGCACGCCGCCGCCCCCGCCGCCGCCGGACGTTCCCGATCTGAAAGTTGCCGACAACGGACAGGCGCTTGAGGGCACGCTGCGTCACCAAATGGAGATGCATCGTGAAAAGCCTGCCTGCGCCGCCTGCCACGCCCGCATGGACCCGATCGGATTTGGGCTGGAAAATTTCGACGGCATCGGCGCGTGGCGCACGAAGGACGGCGCGCTCCCGATCGAGGCCGCCGGCAAACTCAACAGCGGCGAGGAATTCAAAACCGCGATCGATCTCACGAACATCCTCGCGAAGAACAAGCGCGACGACTTTATCCGCTGCCTCTCCGAGAAGATGCTGACCTACGCCCTCGGGCGCGGTCTCGAATACTACGATCGCACCGCCACAGACAAAATCTCCGCACAGCTCGTGCAGTCGCGGTTCAAGTTTTCCAGTCTCATCCTCGCCGTCGTCGACAGCCTGCCCTTCCAAAACCGCCGCGGCGAAGGCGATCGTAGCGTTACGCCGGCGGCAGCACCTGCGGCCGCGGCCCTGTCCGTGCCGCCGGGCAAGCTGTCTGCCGCGAACCCGTGAATCCTCGCTCGCCCGCGCGCGTCTAGCCGCATAGCCTCTGCTCAGACGCCACTCGTTCCTCCCTGCTCAGCGCCGACCTTCCTCCGTCCTCCCCGTCCCATGAAAAACTGGCAAATCCCCCGCCGCACCTTTCTCCGCGGGCTCGGCACGATGATCGCGTTGCCCATGCTCGAGTCGATGGTGCCGGCCGTGGGCGCGCTGGCGGCCACCACCGGCGGCGCCCCGACGACGCCCAAGGGTTTTCCGAAACGCATAGCCTTCGTCTACACACCCAACGGCCAGAACATGGCCGACTGGACGCCTGCCACGCTCGGCGCCGACTACGAGCTGCCGCTGATTCTTGAGCCGCTAAAACCATTCCGCAGCGACATGATGGTGCTCAGCGGGCTCGCGCAAACGCGCGCCAACGCCAACGGCGACGGCGGCGGCGACCACGCGCGCGCGTCGGCGACCTTTCTCACCGGCTGCCAGGCGCGCAAAACCGCCGGCGCCGACATCAAGATCGGCGTTTCCGTCGACCAGATCGCCGCGGCTAAGGTCGGCGAGCAGACACGTTTTCCTTCGCTCGAATTGAGCTGCGACAAAGGTCAGCGCGCCGGCTCATGCGACTCCGGCTACAGCTGCGCCTATCAGTTCAACCTCTCGTGGAAATCGGAGTCGATGCCCGTCAACCCCGAGGTCGATCCCCGCGCCGCCTTCGACCGCCTCTTCGGCAGCGCAAACGTCAACGAGACGAAGGAAGCCCGCACCAAACGCGACTTCTACAACCGCAGCATTCTCGACTTCGTCCTCGATGATGCGAAACGACTCCAGTCGAACCTCGGCGCGACCGACCGACGCAAGGTCGACGAATACCTCACTGCCGTCCGCGAGCTTGAGCGCCGCATCGAGCAAAGTGCGAAATTCGATCTCAACCTCCCGCCCGGTGGTCGCAAGGAGCGCGACATGACCGGCGATTACAGCTTTGAGCAGCATATCCGCCTGATGTTCGACTTGCAGGTGCTCGCGTTTCAGACGGACAGCACGCGCGTCTCGACCTTCATTCTTGCGCACGACGGCAGCAACCGCCCGTTCCCTTTCCTCGGCATCTCCGACGGCCACCACGATCTCTCGCACCACCGCAACGACGAGGCAAAGAAGGCAAAGATCGCCCAGATCAATAAATTCTACACCACGCAGTTTGCCTACTTCCTCGAGAAGATGAAATCGATCAAGGAAGGCGAAGGCACGCTCCTCGATCACTCGATGATCGTTTACGGGAGTGGCATCAGCGACGGCAACCAACACCTTCACACAAACCTGCCGGTGATTCTCGCCGGCCGCGGCGGTGGCACAGTCAGCTCCGGACGGCACGTGCGCGTTCCTGAAAAAACGCCGATGACCAATCTCTACCTCTCGATGCTCGACCGCGTCGGCGTGCATGCCGAGCGCATCGGCGACAGCTCGGGCAAGCTCGAGAGCATCGGGTGACGCCCGAGTTTACCGCGCGCCTGCTAGCCTCGCCGCACATCGCTCGATCGATTTGACCGTCCGCCATCCGGCGGGCTGCGTTGGCCGGTCGCTCGTATTGCATCGCAGCCGTTCCCCATGAAAATCACCCCGCTGTTTTTTCGCCCCGCAGCACTGCTCGCCCTGCTCACCGCACCGCTCGTGCTCGCGGCGCCACTAAAATTCTCGTTTGGCACCGGCGCGGTTGCGTCCGGCGCCACGCTGGTCGCGCCGGATACGACTTACTCCGCGGCGCGTAGCTTTGGTTTCGAGCCGGGCGCTGCCATCACGGCGACCGCCGACGGCGTCGCAAGCGAGCGGCCGTTTTACTTTTCGGCAAAACTTCCCGCCGAGGGAAACTACCGCGTCACGCTTACGTTTCCCGGTGGTGCCGACGTTACCGTGAAGGCTGAACTGCGCCGATTGATGATCGAACGCTTCCAGGTGCCCGCCGGCCAGAGCGCGACGCGCACGTTCATCGTCAATACCCGCACGCCACAAATCGCCGCGACCGGCGACATCAAGGAAGGCGTCGTAAAACTCAAAGCGCCTCGCGAAAGCGTGCAGGAAGCCTGGGCCTGGGACGACGCGCTCACGCTGGAATTCAACGGCGCCCATCCCGCCGTCCGCTCCATCACCATCGAACCCGTGACCGTGCCGACCGTGTATCTAATCGGCGACTCCACCGTCTGCGATCAATCGAAGGAGCCGTTCAACAGTTGGGGCCAGATGCTCCCGCGCTGGTTCAAACCGGAGATCGCGATCGCGAATCACGCCGAGTCGGGCGAGACCTACCGCGATTCAATCGGCCGCCGCCGCCTCGACAAGATGCTGAGCGTGATGAAGCCGGGCGACTGGATGATCATGCAGTTCGGGCACAACGACCAGAAGCAGATCGCTGCGGGCAACGGGGGGCCGTTCACCACCTACAAAGCCGAAATCAAAAAACACGTCGACACCATCCGTGCCCACAACGGCACCCCGATCATCGTCTCGCCGATGGAGCGGCGGAATTTCGACGAGCATGCGAAGATCAAGCCCTCGCTCGCCGATTACGCCGAGGCCTCCCGCCAGGCCGCGAAAGAGCTCGGCGTCGCGTTCATCGATCTGAACGCCCTGAGCATTCCCTTCTACGAGGCACTAGAGGCGCACGGGGCGGAATATTCGCGCCACGCCTTCGCCGGCCAAGACAACACCCACCACCAAAACTATGGAAGCTACGAGCTTTCCAAGGCGATCGTCCAATCGATCCGCGACCAGAAGCTGCCGCTCGCGAAATTCATCATCGACGACTTCCCCGGCTTCGATCCCGCCCATCCAGACGAGGTGGAAAAATTCTCAGTGCCGCCGAGCCCGAACTTTACCAATCAACGGCCGCTCGGCGACGAGACGGCCCCCGTCCCGACCCCAGCCAAATGAGAACACTCCGCTGGCTTCTTTCGTTCCTCGCACTCGCGATCGCTGCCCACGCCGCTGATACCGCCTACCTTTTCACCTACTTCACGAAGAACGGTGAGGACGGCCTGCACCTCGCGTGGAGCGCTGACGGCTATCGTTGGGAAAAGCTCAATGGCGGCCAGAGCTGCCTCGCGCCTACCGTGGGCCGCTCAAAACTCTTGCGCGATCCGTGTGTCGTGCGCGGCCCTGACGGCACGTTTCACCTCGTGTGGACCGCCGGCTGGACCGAAAACGATATCGGCTACTCCTCGACCAAGGACTTCATCACGTGGTCGCCGGAAAAGGAAATTCCCGTGATGGCCCATGAGCCGACCGTGCGAAACACGTGGGCGCCCGAGGTCCACTACGACGAACGGCGCAGCGAGTTTGTCATTTTCTGGGCCTCGACCATCCCGGAGAAATTCCGCGAAACGGCGGGCGCCTCCGAGGACAACTACAACCACCGGATCTACTCGACGACCACGAAGGACTTCAACGCGTTCACGCCCACGCAACTTTTCTACGAACCGGGCTTCAGCGTGATCGACGCCACGTTCCTCCACGCCGACGGCAAGCACTGGCTGATCGTTAAGGACGAGACGCGCAACCCGCCGAAGAAATTTCTCCGTCTCGCCGCCGCCGCTGATCTACACGGGCCGTTCGGTGAACTCTCCGCGCCCTTCACGCCGCCCGGCCTCTGGTCCGAGGGCCCGACCGCAATCAAGATCGGAGACGACTACCTCGTCTATTTCGAGGCCTACCGGGACAAGCACTACTGCGCGATGCGTTCGCGCGACCTCAAGACATGGGAGGATGTGACCGCCAAAATGTCATTCGTTGACGAAGGCACTCCCACGCGCATGAAGCACGGCACCATCATCGCCGTGCCCATGGAAATCGTCGCTCGACTCCGCGCTGCTTCGCCTTCGCGATAAGCGCAAAATGACCGAACCTGTCGACGCCGAATCGCCCTCGCAGCGTTTATTGCCGCTTCTGATCGTCCTGTTTTTCGGCAGCGGCTGCGCCGCCCTCATCTACGAAATCGTTTGGCTGCAACAGCTCCAACTCGTTGTCGGATCGTCCGCCGTTTCCCTCGCCGTGCTGCTCGGCACGTTCATGGGCGGAATGTGCCTCGGCAGTCTCGCGCTTCCGCGCTTCATTTCGGCAGCCCGTCACCCGCTGCGCGTCTACGCCGCGCTTGAACTCGGAATCGCCGTCTTCGGCGTCGCCGTATTTTTCGCGATGCCGGGCATCGCGCGACTCTACCTCACCGTCGTCGGCCACGGGCTACCGGGAATCTCCCTGCGCGGCGCGGCGGCCGCCATCTGCCTGCTGCCGCCCACGCTGCTGATGGGGGCGACCCTCCCCGCGATCGCACGCTGGGTCGCGGCGACGCCGCGGGGCATCGCATGGCTCGGCTTCTTCTACGGCGGCAACACCGCCGGTGCCGTCGCCGGCTGCCTGCTTGCCGGGTTTTATCTGCTGCGCGTGCATGATCTGGCTTTCGCCACCTGGTGCGCCGTCGGGCTCAACGTCGCCGTCGCGCTCGGCGCACTCGCGCTCTCGCTGTTCTCGCACTCCGGTCGCCGCCCGAATTACGAGGACATTTCCACCCGCCCGACCGCCCCGCTCTCGCGCGCCGTGCTCGTCACGATCGCACTCTCGGGTTTTTGCGCGCTGAGCGCCGAGGTAATCTGGACGCGCCAGCTCTCGCTGATGCTCGGCGCCACGGTTTACACCTTTTCGATCATTCTCGCGGTTTTCCTCACCGGCCTTGGCTTCGGCAGCAGCTTCGGATCGATGCTCGCGCGCGACACCCGCCGCCCACGGTTCGCGCTGGGGTGCGTGCAACTTTTCCAAATCGCCGCGATCACCTGGGCCGCCCATCTGATGTCGCGGGCGCTGCCGTTCTGGCCGATCGCGTCTAACGCGGACACCAGCCACTGGATCAAATTTCAAATCGATCTCGTGCGCTGCGGCTGCGCGATTTTGCCGTCGGCGTTTTTCTGGGGCGCAAGTTTTCCGCTGGCGCTGGCTGCCGCGGCCGATCCGCTCGCTGGCCCCGCGCGCATTGCGAGCCGCGTCTACGCCGCGAACACCCTTGGCGCCATCGTCGGCGCGTGCGCCACGAGCCTCCTGCTGTTTCCGCACCTCGGCACCAAGGCCACCGAGCAAATGCTCGTCGCGCTCGCCGCCGCCGCTGGAATCTTCGCGCTCGGGCCGAACCGAGCGCTCGGCTGGGCCGGCGCCGCCCTCGCCGCTCTGCTCGCCGCCTCGGTGCCACCCGTGCCATGGCAACTCGTCGCCTATGGCCGCCAGCTCGCGACCGGCGACAAGGAAGCGAAAACGCTTTTCCTCGGTGAAGGCATCAACGCCACCGTCGCCGTCACACAGTCGAAGGACGGCGCTCGCTATTTCCACGTAAGCGGCAAGACTGAGGCGTCGAGTCTCTTCAAGGACATGCGACTCCAGCGCATGCTCGGCCACATCCCCGCGCTCCTGCATCCCGAACCGCGCTCCGTGCTGATCGTAGGCTGCGGCGCCGGCGTGACCGCTGGGTCGTTCACTCGGCATCCCTCGATCAAGCGGATCGTTATCTGCGAAATCGAGCCGCTGATTCCGAGTGTCGTCGCAACGCATTTCGCGAAGGAGAACTACAACGTCGTCCACGATCGCCGCGTGGAGATCGTCTACGACGATGCGCGGCATTTCCTCGCCACCACGCACGAGAAATTCGACATCATCACCTCCGATCCGATCCACCCGTGGGTGAAAGGCTCGGCGGTGCTCTACACGCAGGAATATTTCGAGCTGTGCCGCCAGCATCTCAACGCCGGCGGCTTCGTTACGCAGTGGGTGCCGTTCTACGAGAGCAGCCGCGCGGTCGTGCAGAGCGAGCTCGCCACGTTCTTCGTGGTGTTTCCCCACGGCACGGTCTGGGGTAACGACGACGAGGGCTACGGTTACGATACTGTCGTGCTCGGCCAGACCGCACCGCTGAAGATCGATATGACCGCGCTCGCCGCGCGCCTCGAGGCACCCGAGTTTGCCGCCGTCAAAATCTCCCTCGCCGACTTCGGCCTCGGCACGATGACCAGCCTGCTCTCGACCTACGCCGGCCGCGCCGAGGATCTCGCCCCCTGGCTCGCGCCCGCCGAGATCAACCGCGATCGCAATCTCCGCCTCCAATACCTCGCCGGCCTGCAACTCGACTCCCAACGCGGCGCCAACGCCTACGGCGAGATGCTCGGCAAGCGTCACCTCCCCGAGGAACTTTTCGTCGGCACGATCGCCGATCGCGAGGCGCTGAAGCTCGCGCTCATGCCGCCACGCTGAAGCTCGCCGCCGCTCAGGGCAACTCCGCCAGAAAGCGGATCAGGCTGGCGACGTGGTCGTCGACCGTCACGCCGAGGTGCTCGCAACCGACGTAGATCGTGTTGCGGTCCACCTTCGCGGCAAACGCCGTGTCCTTGATCTTCTTCCTGATCGAACTGGCCTTCATCTCGCCGTAGCGGACTGGGTTCATCTTTCGATAAGCGTAAAAAATCCCGCACAGCTCGTCCGTCGCCAGTAACGCCGCGGCAAGCTTCGTCTGCGGGAGCGTAGCGAAGCCATTATAGCCGTAAGCGTGCGCCTCCACGGCATGGACCAAATCCTCGGGGTAGCCCCACTCGCGAAACCACTTCAGTGACTCGGCCGGATGCTGCGCCGGGAATTGCTCAAAATCCAAATCGTGCAGCAACCCGGTGACATACCACAGATCCCGATCCGCTCCGAAGTGAAGCGCATAGCCGTCCAGCGCGGTCGCGACCATCCGTGCGTGCAGCCGCTGATACTCATCGCCCACGTATTTTTCGAGCAAAGCTTGCGCTTCGGGCTTCGTCGGCAGGCTCATAAAGTCTTGCTCAGCTCAGGTCGCGAATACTCCCAAACTCCGGATCGAAGAGCCGGCGATAGGTCCTCACGATCATCCCGTCGGTTAACCCCGCAAGCCAGTCGCAGATTTGGCGCGCCTTGCCCGCTTCGGATTTCTCCGCGTCGATCAGCCGGCCGACACGAGGCGGGAGGATGTTGATCACGCGGTTGCCTTTCGCGACGTAGTTCGTCCAACAAGAGTCCCAAAGCGCAAACATCACCTTGCGCGCCTTGTGCTCCATCTGCTGGAGCTGCGGGCTTTCGAAGATCACGTCGTTGGCCATTTTCTTGAAAAACAACACCGCCCGTTCCGCCGACGACGAGACGACCAGCTCGTAGCGATAACGGTTCGTCTTCGCGGCCATGAAATTCTCCCGCTCGCGCAGCCGGCAGCCCTTGATGCACGCTCCGATTCGCTGGGAGAAAACCTTCTCGAGGTTGTCGCCGCGGATGGCGTCGAATAACTCGTCAAGCAACTGCTGCCGCGGCGAATCAATCGCCTCGCCCGCCGCCCACGCCTCGATCCGCTCGATCGTGAGGAAGCCCGCCTTCACGCCGTCGACGATGTCGTTGAGCGAATAGGCCGAGTCATCCGCCCAGTCCATGATCTGGCACTCGACGCTTTTGAACGCATTCAGTTTTTCACCCGCGTGAAGCTCATCAGCGATCTTCCCGCCGCCGAAGACGAACGCACGAACCACCTCCTGCGGATCATAGAGAAAATGGTTGGCCGGCGGCGCGGGAAATTCGTGAAAAAGTTTTTTGTATTTCAGCACGCCGTCGAGCAACGCGCGCGTCGGCGCCATCCCGCGCACGCCGGCCTCGTTTTGATACATCGTCTCCGTGAGCAGGTGCAGTGTCTGGGCGTTACCCTCGAAGCCGCCCCACGGCAGCATCAACTCCTGCAGCGTGCGCTCACCCGAATGGCCGAACGGCGGATGTCCGAGATCGTGCGCGAGGCACACCGCCTCCACGAGATCGCTGTCGATGAAAAAGTCGTCGCGCAGCGGTCCGCCTTCGGTGTGCAGGAAGTGGCAGATCGACCGACCGATTTGCGCGACCTCCATCGAGTGCGTGAGCCGCGTGCGGTAGAAGTCGTATTCCCCCGAGAGGAAAACCTGCGTCTTCGACTGCAGCTTCCGAAACGCATGCGCATGAATAATCCGATCGCGATCGATCTGAAACGCATTGCGGTAATCGGTCTTGCGGGCGAGGCCGAGCGTCTCGCTGTCAAACGCAGTATAGAAACGGTTGGTCATTCCGGAAATCATTTCGACACGAACCGCTCCACACGCACGATGCAATCCCGCAATGCCGTGCACGATGCGTCCCATCCCGCTTGGCGAGTGCACGATCGCGTAGTGCGGCACCTGGCTGACTGGATTCTGGTTGCCGGAAGCGAAGGCTGGTGCGGCACAGGACGAAACCACTGCCCCACCACCGTCATGGATCGCCGAGATTGTTGCGCGCGTGCAGCGCCACCTCGCTGGAGAGCCGCAGGACTTTGCGGACGTGCCCTACGATTTTTCCGCTGTGCCGGGATTCAACCAACGCGTCCTGCGTGCCACGCTGGCCGTGAAGGCGGGTCGCACTACGACCTACGGAAAAATTGCGGCGGCGATGGGCGAAGCGCCGGACGCGAGTCGCGCCGTTGGTGCGGCACTCGGCGCAAACCGCTGGCCGCTGCTGATTCCCTGCCATCGCGTGACAGGAGCCGACGGCAAGATGACCGGTATCTCCGGCCGGGGTGGCGTCACAAAGAAAGTGAAACTGCTGACTCCCGAAGGCGCATGCCTGTTGTAGGGGCGCGGCTCGTCCGCGCCTTTCTGCGTGGCATCTAGGCGCGGGCGCGGACGAGCGACGCCCCTACGGGTGACGCGCCCGCCACTCGACACACGCGCACCGTGCGCTAGGTTTCGCCCTGTGAAAAAAATGCGCGCCATCGCCAAGCTGCGGGCCGGCCCCGGGCTCGATCTCGTCGAAGTCCCGGTGCCCACGCCCGGCATCAACGACGTCCTGATTAAAATTAAGCAGACCTCGATCTGCGGCACAGACGTTCATATATACAACTGGGACGCGTGGGCCGAGAAAACCATCAAGCCGCCCATGGTGATCGGCCATGAATTCGTCGGCGTGATTGAACAAGTCGGAGCGAACGTCGTCGGCTTCAAGCCCGGCGATCTCGTCGATGGCGAGGGCCACATCGTCTGCGGCGTGTGCCGCAACTGCCTCGCCGGCCGCCGGCACCTGTGTAAGGACACAAAGGGAGTTGGTGTGAATCGCGACGGTGCGTTTGCCGAATATCTGTGCATCCCGGCAACCAACGCCGTGCACGTCGATCCCACGATACCCCTCGATGTGCTCTCGTGCTTCGATCCCCTCGGCAACGCCGTCCACACCGCACTCCAATTTGATCTGATTGGTGAAGACGTGCTGATCACCGGCGCCGGCCCGATCGGTTGCATGGCGGCGGCGATCGCTAAACAGGTCGGCGCGCGCCACGTGGTCGTGACCGACGTCAATCCCGCCCGGCTTGCGCTTGCCAAGCGGATGGGCGCGACGCGCACGGTCGATGTTTCCAAAGAGAAGCTGCCCGACGTGCAGCACGACATCGGCATGAAGGAGGGTTTCGACGTCGGCCTCGAAATGTCCGGCAACCCGCGCGCGCTTGCCGACATAATCGACAACATGAGTCACGGCGGCCGCATAGCGATCCTCGGCATCATGCCGGAGAAGGCCGCGATCGATTGGAACAAGGTCGTCTTCAACATGCTCACAATCCGCGGCATCTACGGGCGCGAGATGTATGAGACGTGGTATAAAATGACCGCGCTCATCCAGAGCGGACTCGATATATCGCCCGTGATCACGCACCGCTTAGCCGCGGCGGAATTCCAACAGGGCTTCGATCTCATGCGCTCCGGCAAGAGCGGCAAAATCGTGCTCAACTGGGAGGCGAACCCGTGAACCCCGCCTACCGCGCGCACCTCACCAACGCTCTCGGCGAGATCGAAGCGGCCGGGCTCTCTAAGCGTGAACGTGTGCTCGCCACGCCGCAGCGCGTTCACATCGGTGTCGCGGGCGGACGCGACGTGCTGAATTTCTGCGCCAACAACTACCTCGGCCTCTCCGATCATCCCGCGTTAGTTGCCGCCGCACACGCCGCGCTCGATCGCTGGGGTTACGGGCTTTCGTCGGTGCGCTTCATCTGCGGCACGCAGGAAATACACACGGAGCTTGAGCAAAAACTCAGCACGTTTCTTGGCACGGACGACACAATCCTTTATTCGTCGTGCTTCGACGCGAACGGCGGCGTGTTTGAAACGTTGCTCGGGCCCGAAGACGCTGTGATCAGCGATGAACTCAACCACGCCTCGATCATCGATGGCATCCGGCTCTGCAAAGCACAGCGCTACCGCTACAAAAATTCCGACCTAAACGACCTTGAAGCCAAATTGAGCGAGGCCGACGCCACGAAGGCGCGCTTCAAGCTCATCGTGACCGACGGCGTGTTTTCGATGGATGGTTTCATCGCGCCGCTCCGCGCAATCTGCGATCTCGCCGAGAAGTATGGTGCGCTCGTAATGGTCGACGACAGTCACGCGGTCGGCTTCATGGGCAAGACCGGCCGCGGCACGCACGAGCATTGTGGCGTGATGGGTCGCGTCGATCTCCTCACCGGCACGCTTGGCAAGGCGCTCGGCGGCGCCAGCGGCGGTTATGTTTCCGGCCACAAGGAAATCATCGCACTCCTCCGGCAACGTTCGCGCCCCTATCTTTTTTCCAATTCGCTGGCGCCCGTGATTACGGCCGCTTCGCTCGCCGCGCTCGATCTGCTGTCCCGCTCGACCGCGCTGCGCGATCGACTGGAGGCAAATACGAAAATTTTTCGCGCCAGCCTCGGCGCCGCAGGCCTTACGATCCGGCCCGGCACGCATCCAATCGTGCCTGTGATGCTCGGCGACGCGGCGCTCGCGCAGAGATTCGCCGCACGGATGCTGGAAAAAGGCGTTTACGTCATCGGGTTCTTCTATCCCGTCGTGCCGCAGGGCGCCGCGCGCATCCGCACGCAGGTCAGCGCTGCACACTCGCCGGAGGATTTGCAGTTTGCCATCCGCGCGTTTGCCACGGTGAAATCCGAACTAGGTCTTTGATCATGCCCCCAAAAATCACGCCCGCCGTCCGTCGTCGGCTAGAGAAGGCCGCGCGCGCGGCCGCCAAGTCGTCCTACTCGCCCTACAGTAAATTTCGCGTCGGGGCCGCCGTGCTTTGTGGCTCGGGGAAAATTTACACCGGCGCCAATGTGGAGAACGCCTCCTACGGCCTCGCGAATTGCGCCGAACGCACCGCAATCTTTCAAGCGGCGGCAAGCGGCGAGCGGAGCATTCGCTGCGTTGTCATTTTTACTCCGACGACTGCTCCCACCATGCCGTGCGGCGCATGCCGCCAGGTGATCAATGAGTTCGGCCCGCAGGCCGCGATCGTCAGCGTGTGCGACTCCGCGGAACGGATTGAGACAACGCTCGATCAGTTGCTACCGGCGGCGTTCGGCCCGCAAAATTTGCAAAGATGAAAATCGCGATTCTTGCCGCCTGCCTCGTTTTCGCCACGGTCGAGCGCGCCGCTGAGCCCGTGCATCCGATCACGGCGGTCGATCGGAGTTACGTGAACCTCGCCGCGGCACCCGCGAAGGATTTTTATGCCTACGCCTGTGGGGGCTTCGACGCCGTGCCGATCCCCGGCGAGTACTCCGCCTGGGGGGTCAATCAGGAGATCGACGAGCGCAACTTCGCGATCCTGAAAGACATTCTTGAAACCTACGCCGAAACCGGCGGCCCGAGGGGCTCGGTCGCGCAACGGGTCGGCGATTTTTATGCGTCGGGCATGGACGAGGCCGCGATCGAAGCGGCCGGCCTCGCACCGCTCGAATCCTGGCTCAACGAGATCGCCGCGCTGAAGACGCCCGCTGATCTCATCAAAACGATCGGCCGGTTGCAGGCTGCCGGGCTCGACGCGGCCTTCAACTTCAGCGTGCAGATCGACGACAAGAATACCGCTGCGATGATCGCCAGCTTCGCGCAGGGCGGGCTCGGCCTGCCGGAGCGTGACTACTACACACGCGACGACGCGGCCTCCGTCGACGTGCGCAACGCCTACGTCGCTCATGTCGCCCGACTGCTCGAACTTGCCGGCGACACGCCCGCCGCGGCGAAGGCCTCCGCTGACACAATCCTCGCACTCGAAAAGAAACTCGCGAATGCCTCCCGCACGCTCGTCGAGCGACGCGATCCCGAGAAAAACTACAACAAGCTCGAGCGCGCAGCGCTCGCGAAAGTCTCGGGCGAATTCGACTGGAACGCGTTTCTCTCCGAGCAGAGTTTCCCGTCCGCGGAGAAGACCGTGCTTGTAGGCCAGCCGGAATTTTTCACCGCACTCGGCGCCCTGCTGCACTCCGAGCCGATCGCAGCGTGGCGTGTTTACCTGCGCTGGCACCTGCTCCACGAGGCGGCGCCCTACCTCACGCGCGCGTTCGTCGAAGCGAACTTTGAGTTCTACAGCAAAAAACTTTCCGGCACCACCGAACTTCGCCCACGCTGGAAGCGCGTGATGGCCACGGTCGACCGGCTAATCGGCGAGGATCTCGCGCAGCTTTACGTGCAGCGCGCATTCAGTCCGACGGCAAAGGCACGGGCGCTCGAAATGGTGAAGCTTCATCTGCAGGCGATGCACAACCGCATCGCCGCCGCCCCGTGGATGAGCGAGCAAACCAAGCGGATTGCCTTCAAGAAAATTGACACGATGCGCACTAAGGTCGGCTACCCCGACACCTGGCGCGACTATCGCGCGCTCGAAATTTCGCGGGCGTCCTACTTGGCCAACGTTTTCGCCGCCGAGCGCTTCGAGGCGCGCCGCCAACTCGCGAAACTCGGCAAGCCGGTCGATCGCAACGAGTGGCTGATGACGCCGCCGACCAACAACGCCTACTACGAACCGACACTGAACGAAATGTGTTTCCCTGCCGGCATTCTCCAGCCGCCCTTCTTCGACGAGAAAGCGGACGACGCGGCTAACTATGGCGCGCTCGCCTCGACGATTGGCCACGAACTTACGCACGGCTTCGATGATCAGGGCCGGCAATACGATTGGGAAGGCAACCTCAAGCCGTGGTGGAACGAAGAAGATGTGAAGCGCTTCACCGAGCGCGCCGAACTCGTGGCAAGGCAATACGACGCTTATGAGCCGCTGCCCGGTCTTCACATCAACGGTCACCAGACACTCGGCGAAAACATCGCGGACGTCGGCGGCTTGCGCGTGAGCTATGAGGCGTTCAAGCTCGCGACCGCGGGCAAAAAGCTTCGCTCGACCGACGGCTTCACCCCCGACCAGCGCTTCTTCATCGCGTTCGCGCAAGGCTGGCGCACCAACGAGCGTCCGGAAAAAATCCGCCTACAGATCCAGAGCGACGTGCACAGCCCGGTTCGCTGGCGCGTGATCGGGCCGGTGCAGAATTTTCCTGAATTTCGAGCGGCCTTTGGCGCACCGCCGCTCGTGGAAAGTGAGCCGCAAGTTTGGTAACCCGCCCGCGCCTCAGCTGCCGGAGAAAAAATCGCGGACCGTCGCTACCGCATCCGCCCGCGCCACTTCACGCTCCGTGCGCTCCGTGAGATCGCGGACTTTGACGACGCCTTTCGCAACTTCGTCCGCCCCGTAAATCAGCGCCAGCTTCGCACCCGATTCGGCGGCGGCCTTGAATTGCTTCCCAAACGCGACCTCCTTCAGCGGGTAGTCGACGCGAAATCCCGCAGCGCGAATCGCGTGAATGTCGCCGAACGCCGCCGCGCGCTCCTTTTCACCTCCGATCACGCAGTAAACATCCGGGGCTTGCACGAAGTTGGGCATGAGCCCGCGCTGTTCGAGCAGCAATCCGGTCGTAACGTCGCCGATCGCGAACCCGACCGCCGGCAAATCAGGATAGCCGAGCTTCTTGATCAAATCGTTGTAGCGGCCGCCGCCGGCGAGCGCACGCAAGTCGCCCTTGCGATCGAAGGCCTCGAACACGAAGCCGGTGTAGTAGGCCAGTCCGCGCACGACGCTGAGGTCGACTTGGATAAAGTCACCTAGGCCCATCGCGGCCAAGCCATCGAGAACCTTGCACCAGTCGGCGAGACGGGCCGAAAGCTTTTCGCCGGCGAACGGCGCTATCGCCGCCGATAACGCGTCGAGACTGCGAATTTTCATGAACGCGAGCACCGCGTCTTTCTTGTCCGAGGTGAGCCCACCGAATTTCTCGACGTAGCCCTTGAAGGCATCGTCGCCCATCTTCTCAAACCGATCGATCGCGCCGAGGAGTTCGCGCGCCTGGGCGTCGTCAAAGCCGAGCGCCTCCAGATAGAAAAACCACAGATCGCGATCGCTGAGGCGGACGTAGAAATCCTCCGCGGTGAGGCCGAATCCTGCGAGGCATTGCACGAGCAACGCTATGAGTTCGATCTCCGCTTCGGGGCCGGGCTCGCCGAAGATGTCGGCGTTGAACTGGTAGAAAGCACGAAGCCTGCCCTTCTGCGCGCGCTCATAGCGGTAGAATTCCGCGATGCTGAACCACTTGATCGGGCGCTTCAGCGCATTCGCCTTGGCGCCGACCAAACGGCACACTGTGGGCGTCATCTCAGGGCGCAGCGAAACCTCACGGTCACCCTTGTCCTTGAAACTGAAAAGCTGCGCCTCGATTTCGTCGCCGGATTTGGTCTTGTAGAGTTCGAGCGGCTCGAGCACGGGCGCGTCGTATTCCGCAAACCCAAAGGTGCCGGCGGTCTGGCGCCAGCGGCGGAAGATGTGGTTCCGGCGGGCGAGATCCTCGGGATAGAATTCGCGGAATCCGGGCAGCGATTGAAACGTGGCCATGGAAGGCGAGACGTTGCAAAGCGCCCGCGAGCAGGGCGAATCAAAAAACCGCACTCGCGAAGGAAGCGCGGTTTTGCACAGGGCGTCGATCTCGACTGCCCGCGCGACTCAGGCCGTCGGCGGCTGCAGCTTCGCCAGATCGATCTTCTTGAGCTGCTGCTTCAAGATTTTGCCGGACTTGAACTTCACCACGGCGCGCTGCGGGATAATCACCTCGGCTTCGGGCTTGTTTGGGTTGCGGCCGATGCGCTGCTTGCGCACTTGCACCTCAAGCACGCCGAAGTTGCGCAGTTCCACGTTGCGGCCGTTGGCCAGCGCACGCTGGATGATGTCCAACGTCTGCTGCACCGTATCAACGATCTGTTTTTGCGGGAAACCAGTCTTGCGATAGATTTCCAGCACGATTTCGCGTTTGGTCAGGTTGGACATAAGGAATCCTTTCTCTGAATCGGTCGGAAGCAGTGAAACTAAAGCGCCGCCAAGTATTTACATGCGTGGGGTTGCGTCAACCATTATGCGCGACCAGCTTAACTACCTCCTTCCCTCCTCATGCCCGATCCCATCGCCGTCAACTCCATGTTTGGGCGTATCGCCCGCCGTTACGACGTGGCGAACCGGCTGCTAAGCGGCGGGCTCGACGTATGGTGGCGTCACCGGCTTGTCGCGGCCGTGCGCCGCAGCAGCCCGCGCGACGTGCTCGACCTGGCGACGGGGAGCGGCGATGTGGCCTTCGCCCTGAGCCACGGCCTCACTGCCGGGGCGCGGATCACCGGCATGGATTTTTGCCAGCCGATGCTCGACGAGGCGGAGATCAAGAAAGGCGCGGGGGGCAACAGGCGCTTTGCCAACATCACCTTTCGGCAGGGCGACGGTCTGGCGCTGCCGCTCGCCGACGAAAGTGTCGACGCCATCACCATCTCGTTTGGTCTGCGCAACCTCGCCGACCGCGCGCGCGGGCTGAAGGAGATGCGCCGGGTACTGCGTCCCGGCGGAAGACTCTTCGTGTTGGAGTTTTCGCAGCCGACCGCATGGTTCCGCCCGCTCTACTTTTTCTACCTGAAGAATATCCTGCCGCGGTTCGCGGGCATGGTTACCGGCGATCGCGCCGCCTACGACTATCTCAACAACACGATCACCGAATTCCCCGATCGCGAAGCGCTCGCCTTGGAAATTCGCACAGCCGGCTTTACGAGAGTTGAGGCGAGCGGAATGACATTCGGCACTGTCGCTTTGCACGAAGCGGCGAAATAAGCCGCGCCGCGGCCCGCCTCGGTCAGCTAAAACTCTTCCCACAGCCGCACGTGCTCTGCGCGTTGGGATTCTTAATCTCGAAGCCCTTGCCGTGCAGACCGTCGTCAAAATCGATCGCCGACCCATCCAGGTAGGCGAGGCTGGTCGGATCGACGAGCAGGGGCACGCCTTCGCTAACGAGTTCCGAGTCGCCGTCTTTTTTTTCGTCGAACGACATCCCATATTGAAAGCCCGAGCAGCCGCCCGACTCGACGAAGACGCGCAGGCGTTTTTCCGGAGCATTGAGGCCGGCGTGCATCGTGCGCACTTGCTGGGCGGCGCGGGAGGTCAGCGTAATCACAATGCGACGGTAGGACCGCCGCATACGCTGTCAAATGACACGTAAGCAAATTCCGCGCCGAATTTCGTTTTGCGCACTTGCCAGCGGCACATGCCCGCCCTTTTCTGAGCTTCCGTGGCATCCATAAAGCACATCTTCAACGAGCTGCACTACGAAATGGTGCGCAAGCTGGCCGAGGGCGGCATGGGCCTCGTCTACGAAGCGGTGCAGCTCGGCGCCGGCAATTTTCGCAAGGTCGTCGCCGTGAAACTCATTCGCGAGGAGTATTCAGCGATCGAGGAATTTCAGAACAACTTCATCGGCGAAGCGCGCCTCGTGGCTGACCTCATCCATACCAATATCGTCCAGACCTACCACCTAGGCCAGGTCGGCGGGCAGTATTTCATGGTGATGGAATATGTGCGCGGCGTTAACCTCGAGCAATTCATCGAGCAGCACCGCAAACTCGGGAAACAAATTCCGATCGACCTAGCGGCCTTCGTCGTCTCGCGTGTCGCACGCGGGCTGACCTACGCGCACATGAAATGCGACCGCGAAGGCCGCCACCTCAACATCGTCCACCGTGACATCGGCCCGAAAAACGTCCTCGTCGCGCTCGAAGGCGACGTGAAGCTCACTGACTTCGGGATAGCGAAGGCCCTCGACCTGATGTATAACGAGGAAGGCAAGGTCATCGCGGGCAAGGACGAGTATCTCTCGCCCGAACAAGCCAGCTACGCGATCACCGACGCCCGCGCCGATCTTTTCCCGCTCGGCATCGTGCTCACCGAGGTGTTGCTCGGAAAAAACATTTTTCGCTCGTCCGACCGCGCGCAATCCCGCCGCAACATTCTCACGATGCAGATCCCGCAGTTCTCCACCCTGCGGGCTGACATCGACCCGAAACTCGAAGCGATCATCCAGCGCGCCCTTCAGCGCGACCGCGAAAAGCGCTACCAGTCCGCCTACGACATGCTCACGGACTTGGAGATGTATCTCTACAGCGACGGCTACGGTCCCACCAACGAAAAGCTCGGCGTCTACATCAAGGAGCTTTTCGGGGTCAAAGATCCCGTGATCCCTTCGCTTTCTTCGCGCCCCCCCGTCTGAGATGAACCCCACCAACCTTCATCCAGCTTATGAGCGGGCCCGGATTTAGCCAAGACCTCCGCCAGCGCCAGACGCAGTCCCTCGTCCTCGCGCCGCAACTCCGGCACTCGCTGAAAATCCTTCAGGTCGCTGCACTCGACCTGCGTTCAGTGATCCAGGAGGAGTTGCAGAGCAACCCCACGCTCGAGGAGCTCCCCATGGAGGGCGAGTCGCTCGACAAGCCCGCCGAAAACGATCCCACCGATCGCGACTCCGACAACAGCGGCGATAAGTCCGAGGTCGACACCTCCGACGCCACCGCGCCCACCGACACCTCCGATGTCAGGAAAAGCGATGAGATGGATTTCTCCAAATCCAAGGAGTTCGAAATCCTCGGCAAGCTCGACGAAGACTGGCGAGATCACATGGCCAACGCCGGCGGCGCGCAGCCCTACACCTCCGAGGACGCCGAGCGTCGCCAACATTTTTTCGACTCGCTCGTCAGCATCACCTCGCTGCAAGAGCACCTGATGCAGCAGGCCGAGATGACCGAGTTGTCGGAGCCCGCGCTCGCGGCGATGCGCCATCTCGTCGGAGGTCTCGACGATCGCGGCTTTCTCACGCAGACGCCCGCCGACGTCGCCCTACAAACTTCCCTCCCGCTCGACGCCGTGCAGGAAGCGCTGAAAGTCCTCAAAACCTTCGAGCCCCCCGGCATCGGCGCCAAGGATCTCGCCGAGTGCCTGCTGCTCCAACTCGCCGCCAAAGGCCATGGCCACTCGCTCGCCACGCGGATGATCCGCGATCACTTCGAGTTGCTCACACGCCGCCGCATCCCTGAGCTTTCCCGGAAACTGGGCGCCGACGCCGACGATGTGCAGTCCGCCATCGAGGAAATCGGCAAACTCGATCCCGCGCCCGGTCGCCGTTTCGCCGAAGACAACAACCGCGTCGTCATCGCCGACGTCACCGTCGAGAAAGACGGAGAAGAGTGGAAAATCCACCTCAACAGCGACTACATCCCTCGCCTCCGCATCTCCTCCACCTACCGCGATCTCATCGCCAAGGGCACCCTCTCGAAGGACGAACGCGACTACCTCCGCGAGCGGATGCGTTCCGGCAAATTCCTCATCGATTCGATCGAGCAACGCCAGCGGACCATCGAGCGGATCACCCGCGAAATCATCAACGCGCAGAAGGAATTTTTCGAGACCGGCGTCTCGGCGCTCAAGCCGCTCACGATGACGCAAATCGCCGACGTCGTCGGCGTGCACGAGACAACCGTCAGCCGCGCCATCGCCAACAAATACATCAAGACCCCGCACGGCGTCTTCGACTTCAAATATTTCTTCACCCCCGGCTACCAAGCCGACAGCGGCGCCGCCGTCTCCAACACCAGCGTTAAGGAAATGATCGCCGACCTCGTGTCCGTCGAGGACAAGGCCGCCCCGCTCAGCGATCAGGAACTCGTCGCGAAGCTCCAGGACAAAGGCATCAAGATCGCCCGCCGCACCGTCGCCAAATACCGCGAGGAACTCGGCATTTTGCCGAGCAATTTGCGGCGAGATTACAAATAAGAATCAGGCTAGCGCGATGCTCGGTTCGACGGTCAGCGCCATCTCCAGATTGCGGTCAACTCCGGTCGTGTCAGCCCACGCCGCGAAGGCGATCATCCCGGCGTTATCGCCCGTGTGCTGAGGCTGCGCGGCGAAAAACGGGATGTGCGGGCGCTTCGCTTCGGCTTCGAGAGCGGCGCGGAGCGTGCGGTTGTTCGCCACGCCACCGGAAAGGCCGAGGCTCTTGAAATTTTCCCGTTCTAGCGCGAAGTGCGTTTTGCGCGCAAGCGCGTCAATCACAGCCTGCTGGTAGCTAGCACAAAGGTCGGGTATTTTTGAGCGGACTTCCTCCGCCGCCATTTTCTCGATCAGGTAACGCAGGCTCGTCTTCAGCCCGGAGAAGGAAAAATCAAGCTCGCTGCGCGGGCCGAGACCGCGGGGAAAATCGAACGCATCGTTCTGTCCGCCCGCCGCGAGTTTCTCGATGAGCGGTCCGCCGGGATAGCCGAGACCGAGGAGCTTTGCGCCTTTGTCGAGCGCCTCGCCGGCGGCGTCATCACGCGTCGACGAGAGCACGGTGATTTTCCGGGCGGCATCGATCGTGAAGAGCAGTGTGTTGCCACCGGAGACGATGAGGCCGAGATGCGGCAGAAGCTTACCCAGCCGCGCGTCGAAGTCTTCCGGCGCCTCCGAGTGCAGCGCGATGAATGGCGACCACGCGTGGCCCCGCAGGTGGTTCACGCCCACGAGCGGCACGCGCAAAGCGAGCGCGAGCGACTTCGCCGCCGCCACGCCGATCGCGAGGCACGCCGCGAGCCCGGGTCCGTTGGTCACCGCGATCTTCGTGACATTTTCAAAACCGATTTCGCTCTTCGCTCGCTCGAGCAGCGGACCAAAATTCCGCAGGTGCTCGCGGGTTGCGAGGTCAGGCACGACGCCCCCGTGCTTCTCGTGCAGCGCGATCTGGCTGTGAATCCACTCGCCGACGAGTCCGCGCGCCGGGTCGAAGACGGCGACGGCGGTTTCATCGCACGAGCTTTCGAGGGCGAGAATCATTTCGCCGAAACGCGGACGGCGGAGCGCTCGCCGAGCAGCCGCACGCCCTTCAGCACGTCGAGTGCAGCCTGCAGTTGCCGATCCTCGATCGGCTCGAAGCCAAACCGCTCCTTAAATTCCTTGGGATCGGCGAGGTCGGGGCGTGCGTGCTGGCGGCTGAGTTTGTCATCCTCGTCGGGCGTCATGATGACCTCGACCTGCGGCGTGATGCCTTTTTCGTGGATGCTCACACCGCTCGGCGTGTAGTAACGTGCGGTCGTGAGCCGCAGGCCCTCGCCGTTTTTCAGCGGGAAAACCGACTGCACCGAGCCCTTGCCGAACGATCGCTCACCGACAATGACGGCGCGGCCCGTGTCCTTTAGCGCGCCCGTAACGATCTCCGCGGCGCTCGCGCTGCCCGCGTTGATGAGCACGGCGACCGGCATCGCAAGCGGATCACCGTCGCGCTCGGCGCGCATTTCCTCGCGATCGGCGGGCTTGCGGCCCTGCGTATAGACGATGAGTTCGCCCTTCTTGAAAAACGGCTCGGCGACATCGACCGCCGCGTCGAGCAAGCCGCCGGGATTGTTGCGCAGATCGAGCACGAGACTCGTGACGCCCTGATCGAGGAGCTTGTCGAGCGCCGCGCCGAACTGCTCGCCGGTGTGCTCGGAAAACTCCGTCAGCTGCACGTAACCCACCCCGCCCTCGAGCACGCGCACCTCGCGCACGCTCTCGATTTTGATCACCTCACGGATGAGCGAGAGGTTGAAATTTTTCTGCGTGGCTGGCCGGAAAAGACCGACGACGACCTTGGTCTTCGGCTTGCCGCGCAACTGGCTCACGACGCTGTCGCCCGCAGAGTTGCTGTCGACCGGCTTGCCATCGATCGTGGTAATCATGTCACCACGCTGGATGCCCGCGCGCGCGCCAGGCGTGTCGGCGATCGACGCGATCACGATGGCCCGCCCGTCGCGCGATTCGACCTCGATGCCGATGCCGCCAAACTCACCGGTCAGATCCTCCTCGAACTCCTTGTTGTCCTTCGCCTCAAGAAATTCCGAGTGAGGATCGAGCGATTCGACCATGCCATGGATCGCGTTTTTTGCGAGCTGATCGTAGGAGGACGACTTTTCGTCGACGTAATTCTCGTTCACGAGCTGCATGATCTCGCGGACGTAGCCGGACGACTTCGCGAGGTCGCGCGGAGGAAACAGATTCCATGCCGTCGCCACACGCCGGCCCGCGACCACGAGCGCGATGCCCAGGGCCATTCCGGTGGCGAGAGTGAGAATCCGTTTGAACATCCGCGCCACTGTGTGCATCCGCGTGAGTTTGTAAATGGGTTCGTCAGATCAAATCCCGCCGCCGATCTCGCCGGAGTTTCGCGCTGTTTTCCTGCGTCACGCCGACGCCGCGGGAACGCTGACGTTTGCCCGATTCATGGAGCTCGCGCTCTACGATCCGGCGATCGGCTACTACCGGCGCAATCGGCCGCGCGTCGGCTACGGGCCGGGGACGGATTTTTTCACCGCCAGCACGAGCGGCCCGATTTTCGGCGAACTCGTTATCGCGGCGTGCGCGTCAATGCTCGGCGCACGTGAACCATGCGACTACACCTTTGTGGAGCTTGGCGCGGAGACCGAGGTCGGCGTGCTCGGAGGCCTCGCCCATCCGTTCGGCGCAACGCGCACCATCCGGCTCGGCGAGCCGATCGTGATCGACGGAAAGTGCATCGTCTTTTCGAACGAACTGTTCGACGCGCAGCCATGCGTGCGGACGGTTTTCCGCGGCGGTCACTGGATCGAACTCGGCGTGCGCCTTGAGGGCGACCGACTGGTCGAGACGGAGCTCGACGAGAATTTAGTCACCCCTTCGAACGGGCCTAGCACAGAAGGTTATCACTTCGATCAGCCGGTCGCTGCCGCGGCGCTTGCGGAAACAATCGCGCAGCAGCCGTGGACTGGGCTCTTCGTGGCGTTTGACTATGGGAAGAGTTTGGCGGAATTGACGCAGCACGCGCCGGCCGGGACCGTTCGCGCTTATTACCGGCACACGCAGTCCAACGATCTGCTCGCTCGCCCCGGCGAACAGGATCTGACGTGTCACGTTTGCTGGGATTGGATTGCGTCAGCTCTACGACGAAAAGGATTCCATCAGCCGATCGTCGAGTCCCAGGAGGCGTTTTTCATCCGGCATGCCGCCGCCTTCATCGCCGCGACGAGCACAGCGGAAGCGGCACGTTTCAGTAAGCGAAAGCTGGCCCTGATGCAACTCCTCCACCCAGCCCACCTCGGACAGAAATTCCAGGTGTTGCACGCGTTGCGCGACTGAGCCGCCGGGATAAAAATTCCCCTTGCCTCGCCCGCCGCCCGACTTTTATCTCTGACCCTTTAACCAACTCGAAACCACCATGGCCAGAATCTGTGCAATCACCGGTCGCCGTCCCGTCAAGGGCTCGATCATCAACCGCAAGGGTCAGTCCAAGAAGAGCGGCGGCATCGGCACGCACGTGACCAGCATCACGAAGCGCAAATTCCGCCCGAATCTCCAGCGCATCCGCGTCAAGCTGCCCAACGGCGGCACGAAGCGCCTGTGGGTTTCGGTCAAGGCTATCAAGGCCGGCCTCGTCCAGAAGGCCTGAACTGCGCCAACCTAAATCACTTTCGACCCGCGACCTCACCGTCGCGGGTTTTTTCGTGTCCGCATCCACCCAACCCGGCGCAAGCGTTTAGACTTTTGCCCCACGCACCCATCACTCAACGTCTCCAGCGGCATGGCTTCCGTCCCCCCATCCACCGGCGAAGTCGCACCCGGTCCCGACATCGACCAAAAGGTCGAAGCCGAGATGACGCGGCTGCTCTATCGCGCGTCAGGCTTCGGACTGTTTTCCAACGTCGCACTCGCACTCATACTCGTGGCTGGATCACTCAACAGCCAACTGTGGAGCGTCCATGCAAAATGGCTTGGAGCGATCGTGCTCGTGACGATGGCACGTGTCGCGCTCGGGGTGACGTTTGCCCGAATCGAGCCGGCCGCCGATGCGCTGCCGAAATGGCGCCGCGCGTTCTTCGTCAGTGCGATTGTCGCCGGCTTCATCTGGGGCAGCGCTGGTTGGATCTATTTTCAAACTACGCAGTTTCTGCCGCGCCTGCTGCTCGTGTTCATCCTCGCCGGCCTCAACGCCGGCGCCGCGCGCTCTCTCGCGTCCGTGCCGCTCGCCTATATCCTCTACGCGGTCGCGACGCTTTCCCCGCTGCTCCTCCGCTTCCTCATCCTGGACGATGCGGAAAAGTGGACACTCGCCCTCATCACCGTCACCTACGCCCTCTTTCTCCTTAACACCGCCCGCCTCCACCATGGCGATCTCCGCCGCCTCTGGCGCCTCATTTTTGAAAACGAGGAGTTGCTCGTGGCCACGGGCGAAGCCCGGGAGCGCGCCGAAGCCGCGAGCAATGCCAAAAGCGAATTCCTCGCGACCATGAGCCACGAGATCCGCACGCCAATGAACGGCATCATGGGTATGCTGCAAGTGCTCCAACATTCCCCGCTCAATCTCGATCAGCGCACGCAGGTCGAAATCGCCGCCGGCTCGGCCGACACCCTCATGCGGCTTTTAAACGACATCCTTGATTTCTCCAAGATCGAGAGCGGCAAACTGGACTTTGAATCGATCCCGTTCTCATTGTCTCCGACCATCACCGAAGTCGCTGCGCTGCTCCGCGCGCGCGCTGCGGAAAAACGTCTCGAACTCTCGCTCAGCCTGCCGCCAGATCTGCCCGACCACGTCGTCGGCGACGCCGTTCGACTCAAGCAAGTCCTCCTCAATCTCACCGGCAACGCGATCAAGTTCACCGAGACGGGTCGCATCGAAATCTCCGTGGCGCTCATGCGCCGCGACGCTCAGGTCGCCACGCTGCGCTTCGCCGTGCGCGACACCGGCATTGGCATGAACACGGCGACGCAGGCAAAACTCTTTCAGGTTTTCTCCCAGGGCGACAGCACGATGACCCGCCGCTTCGGCGGCTCCGGCCTCGGCCTCGCGATCTCGCAGCGCCTCGTCAACCGCATGGGCGGCCACATCACCGTGCAAAGCCACCCCGGCGAAGGCTCGATCTTCGCGTTTGAGCTTACAATGCCGCTTGGCGAGGCACCGCTGCGCCCGTCCCAAAACCCCGTCCACTTCCGCCCGCTCCGCGGCCGCCTGCTCGTCGTCGAAGACGATCGCGTCAACCAGCGCGTAATCGAATTGCTACTCGAAAAAATCGGACTCGATTCCGTGATTGTCGGCGACGGCAACTCTGCGGTCGAGGTCGCCACGCTCGAACCGTGGGACGCCGTCTTAATGGATTGCCAGATGCCCGGCATGGATGGCTTCGCAGCTACGCGGCTCATTCGCGAAAAACTCGCTGGCAGGCCGCTCCCGATCATCGCACTCACCGCCAACGCCATGGCCGGCGATCGCGAGGCGTGCCTCGCCGCCGGCATGGACGATTTCGTCGCGAAACCCGTCCACAAAGACGAACTCCGCGCATGCCTCTCCAAATGGCTGAAGCGCAAGCCCAGCGACTCGCGACCGCCGTTCGGTTCGTCGGTGCCGTTTACACCGACGGCGGTGTGAAATTTCTTCGCCACCTGCACACCGGCGGACGTCTCGGTGAAATCGTCGCTGCGATCCGAGCGACACGTTCGACTATACCGCCCGAAACACGACGGCGGCGTTCTGTCCGCCGAAACCGAGGTTGTTACTCAGCACCGTGCGCACCTTCGCCTCGCGGGCCACATTCGGCACATAGTCGAGATCGCAGTCCGGATCAGTATCCTCGAGATTGATCGTCGGCGCGATGCGACCGGTCTGGATCGTTTTGGCGCAGATGACGGACTCGATGCCGCCGGCGGCGCCGAGCAAATGGCCCGTCATCGATTTTGTCGAACTAACGGCGAGTTTCCGCGCGTGCTCGCCAAAGACCTTCTTGATCGCCAGCGTCTCAAATTTGTCGTTGTAGGGCGTGCTTGTGCCGTGGGCATTGATGTAATCGATCGCGTCGGGCGCGAGGCCGGCACTCTTCATCGCGCGCGTCATCGCCATCGATAGACCGCGACCTTCCGGATCGGGCTGCGTGATATGAAACGCGTCGCTCGTGGCGGCGTAGCCGGCGAGCTCGCAGTAGATTTTTGCGCCGCGCGCCTGCGCGTGCTCGAGCGACTCGATCACGAGCACGCCCGCTCCCTCGCCCATGATAAAACCGTCGCGGCCCTTGTCGAAGGGCCGGCAGGCTTTTTCGGGCGCGTCGTTGCGAGTGCTCATCGCTTTCATCGAGCAGAAACTTGCGTACGCAAACGGCGTGATCGCCGCCTCACTCCCGCCAGCAACCATCACGTCCGCATCGCCACGCCTGATCATGTGCGCAGCCTCGCCGAGCGCATGCGTACCGGTCGCGCACGCAGAGACGACGCCGAAATTCGGCCCACGCGCCCCGATCTCGATCGCGAATAGCCCCGAACACATGTTGCCGATCAGCGAGGGAATCGTGAAGGGCGAAACTTTCCGCGGGCCGCGTTCGGCGAGCACCTTGAGTTGCGACTCATAGGTCCACATGCCGCCGATGCCCGAGCCAATGACCACACCCACGCGATCGGCGTCTTCCTTGGCCATGTCGAGGCCGGCGTCCTTGACCGCCTGCTTGGCCGCGACGAAGCCAAAATGCGTGTAGCGATCGTTGCGCCGCGCCTCCTTCGGATCCATGTGATCCGCGGCGTTCCAATCGCGCACCTCGGCGCCGATCTGACAGGCCAGTTCACTCGGGTCGAAGAGCGTGACCCGATGGATGCCTCCGCGGCCCGCGAGCAGACTAGCCCAAAAGCTATCCACGTCGTGACCGATCGAGGTGACGACACCGAGGCCGGTGATCACGACGCGGCGTGAAGGCGAGGAAGAGTCCATGGTCAGAGAGAAAGGGAACCGCGATCTCAGAAAACAAAAAGGCGTCCTGCCAGATATTTCCGCGAAGGAAACGGGCAGGACGCCAAAGATTTTGCCGGACCGCGAATCAGGAAGCGCCAGCCTTGGCCTTGATGTAGTCGATCACCTGGCCGACGGTCTGGAGCTTCTCCGCGTCGGACTCGGGGATCTCGCCCTTGATTTCGTCTTTGAATTCTTCTTCGAACGCCATGATGAGCTCGACGGTATCAAGCGAATCGGCGCCGAGATCGTCGAGGAATGAGGCGGTCGGCGTAATCTGCTCTTCGTTTACGTTGAGCTGATTGACGATGATCTCCTTGACGCGTTGTTCGATGGTTTTTTGGTCAGCCATTGTGCAAATTTTTTCAGTCGGGAAGCGTGCAAGCGGAGGCTTCACATCGCCATGCCGCCGTCAACGGTAAAAACTTGCCCCGTGATATAACCCGCCTCTTCCGAACAGAGATACGCAGTCATGTTGGCGATGTCGGCGGCTTCGCCGAAACGCTTGAGCGGGACTGCCTCAAGAATCTTCGCCGAGGCCTCCGGGTTGTTCACGAATTCTGTCGTCATGTCGGTCTTGATGAAGCCCGGTGCGACGGCGTTGACGGTCACGCTGCGTCCCGCGAATTCGCGCGCGAGCGTCTTGGTCAAACCGATCATGCCGGCCTTCGCGGCGGAGTAGTTGGCCTGGCCAGCGTTGCCCATGATGCCGCTCACGGAGGCGATGTTGACGATGCGGCCGTAGCGGGCACGCGTCATCGGCCGGCCAACGAGTTTGCAGAAATGGAAGCAACTCGTGAGGTTGGTGGAAATGACGTCGTTCCAGTCGGCGTCGCTCATCCGGAACAAGAGGCCGTCACGCGTGATGCCGGCGTTGTTCACGAGGATGTCGATGGCGGGAAATTCCTTTTGGAGCTCTTCAACGGCCTTGGCGATCGCGGCACCATCAGCGACATCGACGGCGAGAGCCTTGGCCTTGCCGCCGGAGGCGTTAATCGCGGCGGCAACGGCGCCGCACGAATCAGCGGATTTCGAGACGCAGATGACGGCGACGCCGTGCCGGGCGAGCGCTTCCGCGATAGCCTTGCCGATGCCGCGGCCGGCGCCGGTCACGAGGGCGGTGCGATGGGTGAACGTGAGCATGAGAGGTTTGAGCGAGGCTTGGGCATTTCGATTTTCGCTCGATTGCGCAATCGAAAATCAAGAATCCAAAATCGAAAAATCAATAAACGTCGCGCTGGTAGCGGCCGTCCTTCTTGAGCAGTTTCACATAGTCCGTTGCCTGCGCCGGCGTGAAATTCCCCTGTTCCGCGACGATCGCGTGCAGCGCCACGTCGACGTCCTTCGCCATGCGCTTCGCGTCGCCGCACACATAAAAATGCGCGCCGCCTTGGAGCCACGCCCAGAGTTCCTGAGCGTTTTCACGCATCCGATCCTGCACGTAGACTTTCAGCAACTGATCCCGCGAGAACGCCGTGTCGAGGCGCGTGAGCTGGCCGCGTTCGAGATATTGTTTCCACTCCTCTTCGTAGAGAAAGTCCGTGCCGCGCCGCTGGTCGCCGAAGAAAAGCCAGTTGCGCCCCGTCGCGCCGGTCGCCACGCGCTCCTGCACAAACGCCCGGAACGGCGCGATGCCCGTGCCCGGCCCGATCATGATGCAGTCCTTCGCGCCATCGACCGGCGGCCCAAAATGCGAGTCCGATACAAACACCGGCACCGCCGAGGCCCCGATCGGGGCGCGGTCAGCGAGAAAGGTCGAGCACACGCCGACGCGATCGCGGCCGTTGGTCTTGTATCGCACGACGGCGAGTGTGAGGTGCACCTCGCTCGGAAACACTTTGGCCGACGACGCGACCGAATAGAGCCGCGGCATGAGCTTGCGGAGTTGATCGACGAAGTCCTGCGGCGTCGGCCGCGCGCCCGGAAATTCGGCGAGCAAGTCCACGAACTCGCGGTGTTCCAGAAAATCGGTCAACACGTCCTTCGACTCAGGTGCGAGGAGGCCGTCGAGCCTCGCGCGCTCCACGGGATCGGTCGCCTTCGCGGCGAGCACTTCGAGCGCACGACGACTGGGCTTCGCAAGCGCCAGTCGGGACGTCAGCGCCTCGCGCAAGGCGATCGGCGCGGTCAGTTTCAACATTGCCGGCGACACTGCTTCGTCGCCCGTCGCGCCGAGCCGTTGCAGGATTTCCGCCACCTCACTCGCGCGATTGGTCGGAAAAACCCCAAGCGAATCGCCCGCCTTGTAGGTCAGCCCACTGCCCTCGATCGCGATGACGACATGGCGCGTCTCCTTCGCGGAACCGGGCTTGTTGAGCAGGCGATTCTCGACGATCTTTGCGAGAAACGGCTTATCCTTGGAATAGGCGGTAGCGACAGCGGGGTTGGCCATGCGCTGCGGATCAAGGTTTCCCGCGCGATCGCTGGCAAGCCGCTTTCGCGGCACGCAGGCTTGCAGCCTCCGGCGATTTGCCGCCCAATCCCCCCGCTCATGTCTGCCGAACCCATCCGCCTGCAAAAATTCCTCGCCGACGCCGGCCTCTGCTCCCGCCGCGCTGCCGAGGCGCTGATCGCGCGCGGCGAAGTCTGGGTCAACGGCTCTCCCGCCACCCTCGGCCAGAAAGTCACGCCCGGCATCGATCGCGTGACGACCGGCGGCAAGGCCGTGCGCACCACGGCGCAACCGCGCATCACGCTCGCGATGCACAAGCCGCGCGGCCTCGTCTGCTCCAACGACGACCCGCACAATCCCGAGACGGTCTTTTCCGTTTTACCACGCGACTTCGCGAAATTCCGATTCTTCTGCGCCGGCCGCCTCGACAAGGACAGCGACGGCCTCGTCATCCTCACGACCGATGGCGATCTCGCGCAGCGGCTCACGCATCCTTCAAACCTCGTCACCAAGCGCTACCACGTTGTCCTCGAGAAACAGTTTCCCGCCTCACGTCTCCGCCAACTCGTGAAGGGCGTCGTCGCCGAGGGCGAGCGCCTCAAGGTCGAGCGCGCCGCGCTCATCAATCCCAACGCTGCGCACGCCTCCGCGAGCCTCGACGTGCACATGCACCACGGCAAGAAGCGCGAAATCCGCCAGCTCTTCACCACGCTCGGCTTCGACGTGAAGCGCCTCACGCGCTACCAGATCGGCGCGTTCCGCCTGAAGGGAATCCCGTTGCGCGCGATGAAACAACTTTCTACGAAAGAGATCGAATCGCTCTTCCAATCGCCGCGCACGCCGCGCGCCGAGTTGCAGGCCACCGCCGACGAATCTCGCTCCAAAAACTTTCTCGATGAAAACTAACCTCCCGTTCTTCGCCGCACTGCTCTCCGTCGCCACCACGCTGACGGCCGCGCCCGTGCAATCGACGACCGCCGTCCACACGAAGCCCGACGAAGCCTCGCCCTCAATCACGTTCATCAAGGCCGGCACCGATCCGATTCCCGCGGCCGAGTCGCTCGCGAGCACGCCCGCCGGCTGGATGGCGATCGAGTTGAATGGACCATTCGATGCCTACGTACAGGACAGGGATCTCACCAAGGGCCTCGACATGAAGCCCGGCATATCGGTCTACCTCGGGCCTAAAATCGATTCCGGCGTGCTCACGACCGCGCTCAAGGAAGATAAGACCAACATCACCGGCCAGCGCGGCCGCTGGCTGCAAATCCGCCTCGAGCGAAAACTGATCGGCTACATCCACGTCGGCGGCACCCCTGGGTATCTGCCGCCGATCGCCACTGCGACTGCAGGGTCCGGCGCGGCACCCGCTCCCGCTCCGCTGGCGCCCGCTCCCTTCGCACCCGCCGCCTATGGCCCCGCCGAGGCCGGCCACGCCGCGCCGGTCGTCAGTGCCGCCGATTCGACCTCGTCGCTGCCGCGCCAGTTCATCGGCAAACTTGTCACGACCAAACGCCCACTCCGCCCGCGCCGCCCCTACGACTGGGCGCTCAACGACGACGCCGACAAACGCTACGCCTACGTCGACACGAGCAAACTCATCCTCGCCCAGCCGATCGATATCCTCGCCGATCACGCCGTCGTCATTTTTGGTTCCACTCACGCCAGCGCCGACGGCAAGGATCTTGTGATCGAGGCCGAGTCGCTGCAGTTGAAGTAAAAAATCCGCGCACGCCTCCCGCGAAAAAACGCGAATCGCTTTTGCTTTCGCGTCGATTCGCGTCATTCGCGAGCTCCTTACCATGGAATTGATCGACGGAAACCACATCGCCGCCGCGCTCGTCGCCGAGTTGAAGGCGGAAGTCGCCACTTTCCCCGGCCGCAAGCCCTGCCTCGCCCTCGTGCGCGTCGGCGAGGATCCCGCATCGGTTTCCTACGTGCGAAAAAAGGAAAAGACCGCCGCCGAAATCGGCGTGACGAGCCGGATCATCCTTCCCCCGATCACAATCACGCAGGCCGAGTTGTTCGCGTTGATCGATTCGCTTAATGCGGACGACGACGTCGACGGGATTTTGGTGCAGTCGCCGCTGCCGAAGCACATCGAGGAGGTCGCGACCTTCCGCCGCGTTGCGCCGGAGAAGGACGTCGACGGCTTCAACACGCTCAATCTTGGCAAGGTCGCGCAGGAAGATCCGACCGGCTTCGTCGCCTGCACGCCGGCCGGCATCATGGAATTGCTCGCGCGCAGCGGCGTGGACTTGAAGGGCCAACACGTCGTCGTCCTCGGCCGCTCGCTGATCGTCGGCAAACCGATCGCACTGCTCGCCCTCCAGAAAAAGGCTGGCGCCAACGCCACCGTCACCGTTTGCCACTCGGGCACCGTTAATCTTCCCGCGCTGACGCGCCAGGCCGACGTGCTCATCGCCGCGATCGGCCGCGCGGAGTTTGTCACCGCCGACATGGTGAAGCCCGGCGCCGTCGTAATTGACGTCGGCATCAACCGCGTGCCCGACGACACAAAGAAAACCGGCTACCGCCTCACCGGCGATGTGCATTTCCCGACCGTGTCGCCGCTCTGTGCAAAAATTACTCCCGTGCCCGGCGGCGTCGGTCCGATGACGGTGGCGATGTTGATGAAAAACACCGTCAAGGCGTTTCGCCAGCGCGCCACGCGCTAGCTTGCGCCCGCCGTCGCGTTTCTCTTCCCTCGGCCAATGCCCGCCCCGTCCATCCTGGTCGTTGATGACCAGCCCATCAACGTCCAGCTGCTGAAACGCAAACTGGAGCGCGAGGGCATCCGGATTACAACCGCCTACAACGGCCTCGAAGCGCTCGCCTCCGTCAAGCAGTCCCCGCCTGATCTCATTCTGCTCGATGTGATGATGCCCGACATGGACGGCATCGAGGTCTGCCAGCGGCTTCAGGCCGAGGAGGCGACACGCAGCATCCCGGTCATCTTCATCACGGCCCGCACGACGAAGGAAAGCAAACTTGAGGGACTCGGCGTCGGCGCGGTCGACTACATCACCAAGCCGATCGACCTCGATGAGACGCTCGCGCGAGTCCAGACGCAGCTCCGGTTCGTCACGATCAACCGCCAGCTCCACGACCTCACCCGCCGCCTGGAGGAATCCCGCCGCGCTGCGACCATCGGCGCCGTCACGCAGGGCATCGCGCACAATCTCAACAACCTCCTCGGAGTCGTCATTGGCTACCTCGATCTCGTCAAAGCCTACCACGACAAACCCGAGCAGGTGAAAAAAAACGCCCAGCACGTCGAAGACGCCGTGCAGCGCATTGTCGCGATCATCAAACAGCTCAGCACACTCGTCGTGAAGTCTCGCCCGCCGCTCATCAAAGCCAGCGTGCAGCTTCTCCTCGAGGGCGGAATCTCCCGCTTCCATGACGACTATCGCCTCACCGCCCCCGTCACGATCGACAACCCGCTCGAAGATCTGATGATCGACACCAACTATGAGATCGTGGAGGAGGTGCTCGCGAAGGTACTGATCAACGCGTGGGAATCCTACGACAACAAGCCAACTGACCCACGGCCAATTTCGCTGCACACGAAAATCGTCGAAAAGCCCGACGAGGGAAAATTCGTTGAAATCCGCGTCGTCGACCACGGGCGCGGCATCGATCCGGAGATTCGCGACAAGATGTTCGAGCCGTTCGTCAGCACGAAAAACACCGTCGGCGTCGGCATGGGCATGACCGTCGCCCGCCACGCCCTGCGTAACCTAGGCGGCGAAGTCACGATGACCGATACCGAAGGCGGCGGCGCGACCGCGATCCTCATGCATCCGGCCGCGAAACGTCTGAGACAATCCAGCGATGCCTAAGATCGCCTTTCTTGGTGCCGGCAACATGGCCGCCGCGATGATCGACGGACTGCTGGCCAAAAAAACGCCTGCAGCCGATCTCGCCTGCTTTACCGCTTCCGGCAAAACCGCCGCCCCCCTCGCCGCGCGCACCGGCATCGCTCACGCCCACTCGGTCGACGAACTGCTCGCGGGGGCCGATACGCTCGTCGTCGCCTTCAAACCTCAGCACCTCGCCTCCGCTGATCCAAAGCTCGCCACACTCACCGCCGGAAAACTTGTGCTTTCGGTGCTCGCCGGAAAAAAACTCGCGACACTCGCAAAATCGTTTCCTCACGCCCGTGCCGTCGTTCGCACGATGCCCAATACTCCCGGCTCAATCGGAGCCGGCATGACCGGCTGGTGCGTCGCGGCGCCACTCAACGCGAGCGATCGCGTGCTGGTGGGAAATCTGCTCGGAGCGCTCGGCCGCGCCGTCGAGATCCCCGAGTCGCAGATGGACGCACTCACCGCGGTCAGCGGCAGCGGCCCGGCCTACTTGTTTGAATTTGCCGCCGCACTCCGCGACGCTGGGACGGCCGCCGGTCTCGCGCCCGACACCGCAAACACCCTTGCGATCGAAACGCTCCTGGGGGCCGCGAGCTTGCTCGCGGCGAGACAAATTGAGCCGGAAAAATTGCGCGACGCCGTCACCTCGCCGAACGGCGTGACGTTCGCCGGTCTCCAGCGGATGGCCGCGCGCGATTTCCGCGGACTCGTCCGCGAAACTGTGCTCGCCGCCAAGGCGCGGTCGGAAGAGTTGTCGCACGACTCATGAGTTTCCTCCAAGGACGCATCCTCGTCACCGGCGGCGCCGGCTTCATCGGCAGCGCGCTGGTTTGGGCGCTCAACCGCCGCGGTCACACCAACATCGTCGTTGCCGACTTTCTGAATCCAGCCTCGCGCTGGCGCGGCGAAGTGCCGCTCACGCTCAACGCGCCCGAGAAGGAAAAAAATCTGCGCGCGCTCACGTTCGCTTCCTTTGTCGAAGCCGACGTGTTGCGCACCCGCCTCCTCGCCGAACCGAACGCCTTCGGCCAGTTCTCCGCCATTTTCCATCTCGGAGCGAACTCCTCCACGACGGAGAAAAACGCCGCCTACCTCCGGGACATCAACTTCGACTATACCCGCGAACTTGCCACGTGGTCGCTCGCGCAGGGCGCGCGCTTTATCTACGCCTCGTCGGCCGCGACCTACGGCGACGGATCTGCCGGCATGGACGACCGCGACGCGAATCTCGCGCGGCTCCATCCACTCAATCTTTACGGCCAGTCGAAGCAGGACTTCGACGTCTTCGCGCAGCGCGAGGGCATCCTCGACCACATCGTCGGCGTGAAATATTTCAACGTCTTCGGTCCGAACGAGGATCACAAGGGCGACATGCGCTCGCTCGTGAACAAGGCTTACCAGCAGATCCTCGCGACCGGTCGCGTGCAGCTCTTCAAAAGTCACAAGCCCGAGTTCAAGGACGGCGAGCAGATGCGCGACTTTCTCTATGTCAAAGACGCGATCGAGATGACGCTGCACTTTGCCGAACATCCGCGCGGAAAAACCGCCGGTGGCCTATACAATCTCGGCAGCGGCGAGGCCAATACCTGGCTCACGCTCACCCGCGCGATTTTCGCCGCGCTCGGCCGCGAGCCCGCGATCGAGTTCATCGAAATGCCCGAGGTGCTCCGCGGGAAATATCAATATTACACCCGCGCTGACATTTCGAAAATTCGCGAAACTGGCTATGATCGACTCATGACGCCGCTCGCCGAGGCCGTCCGCGACTACGTGCAAAATTACCTCGTGCCCGGCACTAAGCTCGGAGCGTAGGTTCAGCGTGGCAACGGATGCGGCAGACCGGCCAACCCGTGCGCAGAGGTCCGCCCCGCCCCATGTTACATTATTCGCGCCGCCCACCGCGGCCCGCCGTCCATCGGCGTCTGATCGTTTTTGGCAGCGTCAGCGTGACGCGGGATGATAGCCCCGCTGAGGTCTCGATCCCTCGGCTGCCACCAACGATCAAGCGCCGTTGCGTCCGCGGCCCGGGCCGGCTTCCTCGCATGAGCTTTACCCAACTCGCCGGTTTTCTTCCCGCCCTCGTATTTCCCGCCGCTACGATCGTCCAACTCGCGCGGATGGTGCGCGCCCGCTCCGCCGCCGGCGTGAGTGTCGCCACGTGGCTTCTCTTCGGCTTCGCCAACCTCGGCGTCTACGTCTACGCAGAGCGCTACCACGAGTGGCAGGCGATCGTGGGCATGCTGTTCACGGCCGTGCTCGACTTCGTGATCGTCGCGCTCGCGCTCCTCCACTACCGCCCACGCGGGCTGCCGCCTGTGCCTCGGGTGCGCCTCACTACTTGATTCGTCCAGTGCGTCAGCCAGAACGAACGCGGCTTGCGGCAGCGCGCCCGCGGTGTCATCCCGTTGCCATGTGGCCAAGCACTACCCCTTTCGGCTCCTTGTCGTTCCACACTGCTTGTTTGGCGCTGCTTCTGTTAGCCACGGCTGGCTGCACGCGGACCCCAATCGAGGACACCAAGATCGCAGCCAGCGACACGACGGAGTTTTTCCGCTGGAAGCGCGACGCGACGAGCGCGCTTTCCCCCGAGCGGCAAAAGCAGTTCGAATCTACGCTCGAGGAACTGCGCACGGACATCATGTTCAAACGCGAGGCGAGCGGGCACGACGCGATCGAGGCCGCCGTGTGTCAGCGGCTGAACAACCTCACCGTGAAACAAGCCCTGCTGCGCGGCGCGCAAACCAGATGGCAGCGCCTCGCCGCTGAGCGCGATGATCTCCAGCGCGTGATCAACGCCAACGCCCACCTGATCACGAAGCCGGGCGACGAAACCGCCGCCCTGGATCTCGGTGAATTTCGCGCGAAGCAGCAACAACGCCTCGACGCTGACAGTCGAGAGTTGCCCGCGCTCGAAAAGGAAATCGCCGAACTCGGCGGCCCCGCACCTGTCTTTCACTCCACCGCACCCGCCACAAAACCGATGGCGGTCTCGCGTGCCGAAGCGCAGCAACAAATCTCCGATCTGCTCGAGGGCCGCCGCAACTCGGGCACCTCCCGCTTCGGCCTGTGGCCCGTGAAGGTCGACTGGGAAGGCGCGAAGTTGGAGGGCGGTCTCCGCGCAGAGTTTGTGGCAAAGAAAACCGCCGGTGTGACCAATGGCCACGTCGTGATCCCTGTTCGGATCAAGGGCCGCTGGCTGCTCTTCGCCGCCCCCGACCAGGCGCCCGTGCTGCCGGACGATGTGCGCTCGCAACTTAGCGCCGACGAAGTGATCAACTTCAAACGCGACTGGCTCGAAGTCGAAGCGGAACTCTGGGCCCGTGAAGTCGCCAAAGATTTTCCGACCGCGCCTCCCGCCACGAAGGAAACGGATCAATTCAGGTCCCCTGCACTGCCGCAGCGCTAGGGTGGCCAAAACTCAGGGCCGCGCAACAGAGTGCGCGGCAACCGTTCGTAAAACCATAGGCTTTTATTGCACGTGCCCGTTTGGGAGCAGAGGCAACGAAAGCCTAACGACACCGTCCGAACAGCGGAAACGGCG
>CAITWF010000012.1 GCA_903896015.1 uncultured Opitutia bacterium
CCCCTCCCCATAAATCTTTTTATCTCTCCAAACCACCAAGCCACGAACCCCTATTTGCTGAAAATAATCGACACGACTCCCGCGTGTCGCTGTCGCGACCCATAACCCACAGGTCTTCCCCGTCGCGGCCTAACCGCCTCGGGCTTCAGCCTGGATTATGCAACAAAGCCGAACCGACAGAATTAGAGCTCCAGTCCTTCGGGTTCAGGGATACTAGCTCCGATTCGGATAGCGACGCCGTCCGTTCTCCAGCGCGGCCGATCTTGGGAACGGTTCTCAGCTCCGCACTGTGCCGGCCTCTTCGAACACGCCGAGATGCCGATAGCGTTCGTAACGCGTATCGAGAAGCTTCTCGGTGTTAAGCGCGCGAAGATCGTTGAGGTGCTTTTGGAGCGCATAGCCAAGGGCGCTGGCGGCATGCTTTACGTCATTGTGCGCGCCGCCCTTCGGTTCGGGGATGACTTCGTCGACGACGCCGAGTTTTTCGAGGTGATCGGCACTGACTTTCAGCGCTTCCGCGGCGATGGGCGCCTTGGTGCCGTCTTTCCAGAGGATCGCGGCGCAGCCTTCGGGGGAGATGACCGAGTAGTAGCTGTTCTCAAAAATCAAAACGCGATCGGTCACGCCGATGCCAAGGGCGCCGCCCGAGCCGCCTTCGCCGACGACGACGGAGATGGTCGGGGTGCGCAGCATCGCCATTTCGCGGAGATTGACCGCGATCGCTTCGGAGACGTGGCGCGCCTCGGACTCAATGCCGGGAAATGCGCCGGGCGTATCGATGAAGGTGAGGACCGGCAGGCCGAATTTCTCCGCGAGCCGCATCAGGCGGAGCGCCTTGCGGTAGCCCTCGGGCTGGGGCATGCCGAAGTTTCGCGCGATGCGCTCCTTCGGATCGCGGCCTTTTTGCTGGGCGACGATCATGACGGCGTGGCCGTGGAAAAACGCCGTGCCGCCGATGAGCGCCTGGTCGTCCTTGAACTGGCGGTCGCCGTGGAGTTCGTGGAAGTTTTCGCAGAGGAGGTTGACGTAATCGAGCGCGTAGGGGCGCTTCGGGTGGCGGGCGACCTGCACTTTTTGCCACGGGCTGAGGTTCGAGTATATATCGCGCTGCATCGCGTCGATCTTCACCTCGATGGCACGGATTTCCTTCGCGAGATCCACGTTAGTCTCGATCGATTGCTGGCGGAGCTCGTCGAGCTGTTTGCTCAGCTCGCGCAGGGGCTTTTCGAACTCCAACACATAGACCGGCGTCTCCATAGACCGGGAAAATTACCGGCGCGGCGTGAGCCGTGTCAACGGGTGTCAGCGCAAGCCGGCTGCATCCGGAGGCGGATTTCGTTTGCCAAGTAGGGGCGCGCCTCGTGCGCGCCCTGCTCGGACGGGCGCGGACAAGCCGCACCCCTACGCGGACGGATTTTTCAACTGTTCTTTCCAGTCAGCGATTTTCGCCTGCGCGCCGAAGTGCTCGGCGCGGGCTTTGTCACCGCGTTCCATCCAGATGCGCGAAAGGGTGGTGTTGATAAACAGATCGGCGGGGCGGAGGGCGTGGGCTTTTTCGGCGGCGGCGAGTGCGGGGTCGAGGCGGCGAAGGGAGAAATTTACCTCGGCGAGCGCATGCCAGGCCTCGAAGGAGGAGGGCGCGGCGGCGGTGGCCCGGGTGAGTTTTTCAAGCGCCGGCACCGGTTCGCCCAGCGCGTAGTCGGCGGTCGCGTCCTCGATCAGGGTCTGGAGTTCGTCGGCGGTCATGGGGAGTGGATGAAACAGTGTGCGACGTCTGCGGAAAAAAGAAAGGACGGCCTTGTGGCCGTCCTCGGGACTACGCGGTCGTGTTCGGCGCGGTTACTTTTTGTAGCCGGCTTCGATGCCGATTGAGATCGTGACGTCGTCGCCGAGCGCCTTGCTCAGCATCGCGGGACCAGCCAAGCCGAACTCGCTCTTCTTGATCGTCGTGCTGGCCTCCCAGCCGGAGAGCTGCGCGCCACCCATGCCGGGGCCGAAGCCGAGGACCTTCACCTTCAGGGTCACGGGCTTGGTGATTTCCTTGATTGTGAGGTTGCCCGACACGTCGTAGGTGTCGTCGCCGGTCTTGGTCCACGCGGTGCTCTTGAACGCGGCGGTGGGAAACTTGGTCGCGTCGAAGAAATCCGGGGAGAGCACATGGGCGTTGCGCTTGTCGTCGGCGGTGCTGACCGAACCGATCGCAATCGTCGCGTCGACGGTGGACTTGGTGAGGTCGGTCTGATCGGCGACGATGGTGCCGGTGACTTTCGTGAAGCTGCCGGTGAACTTCGACACGATGTGGCGCAGGCTGAACGACAACGTGGAGTGCACGGGGTCGATCGTGTAGGTTTCGGCCGCGGCGGAAGCGGAGTTGACGGAGCCGAGTGTGAGTGCGGCAAGAGCGAGAAGGGGAAGGCGAATTTTCATGTGCGGATAAGGTTGGGTTGAATTCATTGGAATCTGACAGCGCCGGAAAGAAGCAGTCCCAGCTCGAAATGCAACCAAAAAGATTACAGTTATGGTTTAATGTTAAACTAACAGATGAGCATTGCGTCGCCGTAGCTGAAGAAGCGGTAGTCGCGCGCGATCGCCTCGGCGTAGATTTCGCTGAGCCAAGCGATCCCGTTGGTCGCGCCGGGTGCGAGAAACGCGGCCACGAGGCAGAGCAAGGTGGAGCGAGGCTGGTGAAAATTCGTGATAAGCGCGTCGACACCGCGGAACGCGCGCGGCGGATAAATGAAGGTGTCGGCTTCCGCGAAGTGCGGATGATCAAGGGCCGACGAGTGAGTGGAGAGAAAATGCTCGACGCTGCGCACCGTGGTCGTGCCGACGGCGATCCGCCGACCGGCGAGTGGCGGGAAAAGCGCGCGCTGCGTTGCGATCGGCAGTTCGTAGAGTTCGCGGTGAATCGTGTGCGCTTCGATCGTGTCGGTCGTGATCGGTTTGAAGGTGCCGAGGCCGACGTGGAGCGTGACTTCTGCCGTCTGCACGCCGCCGGTCGCGAGGGTCGCGAGCAACTCCGGCGTGAAGTGCAGTCCCGCGGTCGGCGCGGCGACCGCAACCTGCCGCTCGCGATCGGCGTAGACAGTCTGATAGCGCGCGAGATCCTCGGGGCGGTGGGAAGCGTCGGTTCGTGCAATATAGGGCGGAAGCGGAACTTCGCCGAGGCGGTTGGCGACGGCAGTGATGGGTTCATTCGCGGGCGTCGTGAATTCCACGAGCGCGGAGCCGTCGGCGTCCTTGGAGATTATTTTCCCGGTAAAAGCGCCGTCGGCGTGCGCAAACGTGGCGCCGGCGGGGAGCTTTTTTCCTGGCCGCACGAGACAGCGCCACAGGCGTTCGCCCTCGATCGGACGCAGGAGGAAGCATTCCACGTGTCCGCCGGTCGGCCGCTGTGCGTGGAGGCGCGCGGGGAGCACGGCGGCGTTGTTGCGAAACAGCGTGTCCCCTGCGCGAAGAAACTGCGGCAGGTCGGCAAACGTGTGGTGCGCGAGCGTGTGCGCGGTGCGATCGACGACGAGGAGGCGCGACTGGTCGCGGCGCGCGGCGGGCGTCTGCGCGATGAGGCGTGGCGGGAGTTCGTAGTCGAAGAGATCGGTGGCGAGTGACACGTTTTCGGGCTTGGAGGGTTTTCGTTTCGCCGCAAAGTGCGCGCAATGTCGAATGTGATCGCCGCCTGCCTTTGTTTTCGCGACAGCGCGCCGTATCTGCACGAGTGGCTGCTCTTCCACCGCGTGCAAGGCATTACGCGGTTTTATCTCTACGACAACGATAGCGCGGACGACTACCTGCCGGTGCTCGCGCCGTGGCTGCGCGACGGCAGCGTGCGCCTGAAGAAATGGCCGGGGGCGGCGCAGCAGCGCGCGATGTTCGACGACTGCCTCGCCGTGGCCAACGTGGATGGTGACGTGGAGTGGCTCACGTTCATTGACGATGACGAATTTTTGTTCAGCGCCAACCTGCTACCGCTCGGCGAAACGTTGGCGCGTTATTCGGCGCATCCCGGCGTCGTGGCGTCGTGGTGGCTCTATGGCAGCGGCGGACTTCAGCGGCGCACCCGCGACTGGGCGATCGAGCGCTTCACGCTGGGCGCCGGCCGGCCTGACCAGCACGTCAAGTGCATCGTGCGTCCCTCGAGGATCGCCCACGCGACGATTTCGCCGCATTCGTTTGTGACGCGCGATGGCTCGCTGCTCGTCGACGAAAATTTCCAGCCGATGACGGGCGCGCTCAATCCCGCTCCCTCGGCCTGCGTGCTGCGGGTGAACCACTATCTCACGAAATCCTGGGAAGAGTGTATTGAGCGCCGCTTCCTCCGCGCCGAGATCAACACGGGAAAACTCAAGCCGCTCACGATCGAGCAGTGGCGCGAGTGGGACGGGCAGTGGTCGGCGGTCCGCGATCCGATCGCGACGGCGTTTGGGCCGGCGATGCGCGCGATCGGAAAGCAACTTGTGATGCCCGACGAAATCCCAGTCGCGGTGCCGGATGCGCGCGTTTATCCGGTAATTTGATCGCGCACCACGGTGCGGCTCAATCGTAGAGCTGCGTCACCCAGTCGCTTCGCACCCAGCCGGTCTGTCCATTGGGAAAAATGAGACGGCTCCAGCCGAGAAACGAGCGATCAATTTTGCCCAGCGAGCCGGCGGGCAGCGGGACCGTTTTCTGCGTGGTGTCGATTTCCGTCGGCACGGAGCAGAGCAGAACGTTGCGCGAAACAATTGCGGTCGAGCGTTCGGCGAGCGGGCCGTAGGCGCGCAGGCTCGCGACGGCGGACAGCGCGAAAAACGCCGCCACGATCGTGAACGCGCCGGCCGTCCAGCGATAGCCCGGGCGGCGGCGCTGGTAGAAGCCAGAGAGCAAAACGCCGCCCGCGATCGCGGTGACGATGGCGGCGGCGCTGCCGACCAGTGACCACTCGCTGGGCGAAAACATCCGCGCAATTTTATAGCGCAGGCCGCCGTTGACGAAGCCGCTGAACGCCGGGTTTTCGATCCCGGAGCGCTCAAGACTGAGTGCGAATTGCCAGCGAATTGACGGATCGCGCGGCGCGAGGCAGAAGGCGGCGAGCGAGTGCGCGACCGATTCCGACCAGTGGTTTTGCTGCGCGGCGACGAGTGCGAGGTTGTAGCGCGTGTGGGCGTCGAGCGGCGCGGCGGTGGCGACCTTGCGCCAAGCTTTTTCGGCGGCGGCGAAATCGCCCTTTTGATAGTCCTCCATGGGGCCGGCCCGCAGGCCGGTCGGCAGCAGGGTGAGGACGAGCAGGGCGGCAAACGGCAGGAGATTGTGGCGCAAGAAAATCGCGGCGAAGGGCACGCGCGGCATCTGCACCTCTGAGAGCGCGGCTTTGGCGCGCATCAACCAGTCGGTCGGCAGCTGGGGAAACTCGCCGTAGAGCGCGCGATTGGCGTCGCGCCACAATGCCAGCCACGACGAGCCGGCGGCGCGGTAGCTTTCGCCCTCGATCGCCCGAGCGATTTTCACGGCGGTGGGCATCGCGGTCGTGATGCCCGCGAGATCGGCGGTGTTTTTCTGCCAGGAAAAAATGAGCTTGCGCGTTTCTTCCATCGAAATTCCCGCGTGATCGAGGGATTGAAGAATTTTGGCCAGGTTGGCGTGCGCCTGCCGCCGCACGTGCAACGGGTCGGTGAGTTCGCTGCGCTGGGCGGCAAAGCGCAGCCAGACGATCAGGAAGAGTGCGATTGCGACAAGCAGGCTCGTGTTGAGCAAAGTTGGCGAGATTGGGCGCGCGCCCCACCAACTGTCGGGGAGCGGGTCGAGAGGGAGCAGTGGCGGCGCGGCGGGGATGATCGTGCGGCCATCTTTCGTCTTCGACTGGTTTTCCGCAGCGGCCTGTGCGCCGCCCGGCTTTTCGTGCACTTCGAGCGTGAACGTCTCGGTGGTGTAGAGCTGATATTTTCCGTCCTTCGGATCGAAGAACACGAAACGCACGGGCCCGAGTTGGTAGCTGCCGGCCTTGTTGGGGATGAGCAGCACGTCCTCGGTGAGCGCACCCTCAAAGATTGAGCCGGGCTTGAAATCACGCTTCAAAATCGGTGCGGTGCCTTGGAAATCTTTCGGCACGACGCGAGCCGGCATGCGGGTGATTTCGGGCCAGTTTCCAATGCCGCGGAGTTCGAGCGTCCATGTGACGGAGTCGCCGACGTTGACTTCGGCAGAGCTGACGCGCGACTCCAGCACGAAGTCACCGACCGCGCCGGTGAATGCGCCCGGCGCCGGCGTCGGCAGGTCCTTGATGCGGATGAGCGGTGCGACCGTCGTGATGGTGTATTTGTCGGTAATCGGCGTGCGGTCGCCGGCGATCTGCGTGATGAGTGTGACTGCCTGTTTGGTGTTGGGCAGTCGGACAGCGCCGGCGGTCTTCGTGTAGCCGCGCGTGGTTTGGGTGACTTCATCGACGCCGCCGTTCTCGGTGTGAGCCGGGGCGGACCATTCCTCAAAAATGAAATCATCCGGCGTCCACTCGAAGTCTGTCGTGACCGAGCTGTAGGCCCGATGCGCCACGGTCACGCGGTGGGTCAGCGGAAAAAGTTCGCCGATCCAGTGGGTATCCGGCGGCGTCTCGATGCGCGATTGCGCGGCCTCACGCAGGGGCATGCCCATGACCGTCGACTCAGGCGCGCTGGCGGAGGGCGTTTGGGCGCTCGCGGTGAGCGCGGCGGCGAAGGCAAAGCAAGGAACAAGAGGCAGGAGCGAAAATTTCACGGCGGGTCAGGTGCGGAAAAGAGGGACGGAAAAAACTACCATTGCGGCGAAGTGGGCACGAGAAGCTGGGCGTTCTTGCCTTCGAGCATCTGGAAGAGGCGCGCCGGCTGATCGGCGCGACGAACTTGATCCAGCTTGAGGAGCGGCAGCGCGAGGTCGGCGGCGTTGGTCACGTCCTCCTCGGTCGCGCGGTTGCGCGAGGCGCGCTTGTCGTCCTTCATTTCGCGGCCTTCCTCGTAGCCTAGCTGCATGGCGTGTTTGCCGGCGGCGTCGGGTCGCGTGGTTTTCCATGGCTCTGTGTCGGCCGTGAGTAGATTGTTAAGATCGTTGCGGAGCTTCGGCCAGTCGCCGCCCTGCGGATCGAGTTTCTCACCCCAGTCGACGGCCTTCAGTGCATCGTCGATGATCGAAACGGGGAAACGCAGATGCGCGCGGAGCATTTGTTCGCAATAAGCGACGATGTCGATCACGAGCGAAACGCAGTCGTTCGAGTTGGGGGCAGGGTTCGCGAGGATTCCGTTGATGCGCTGTGTGACAAGTTTGGCGGTGAGTTGCATCGGCGAGCCCGCGTCGGCTTCCTTGAAGTCGCCGGTTTTCGTGGCGTCTTCGTCCTGGCTGCGACCGCGCGGCGCCAGCGCGAGTGTGCCGACGAGGAGCAGCGCCGCGGCCGTGGCGCCGATGCGGGCGGCGCGTTGCGCGGCGGCGGCTGGCGCGGGCAGATGCACTTCGCGCTTGGACGGATGCACCGGAAATTCGATCCAGAAACTCAACGCGAGCAGGAGCAGCGCCGGCACGAGCACCCAGTGATAACGCTCCACCAGACGTGTTTGATCGGTCTTGGTGGTTTTCTCGTCGAGCGCGGGATTGGCTGCCGCCTTGAGCAACGCGGTGATGTCCACGTAGGAGTCGGCGCGCTGGTAAGTGCCGCCGGTCGCCTTGGCGAGTTCTTGGAGCGTGGCGGGTTCGAGGCGTGTGAGCACTTCGAGTCCGTTGGCGTCGCGCACGGCGCGGTTGCCGTCGGGAATCAAACCACCGCCGGGCGTGCCAATGCCGAGGCCGATGACGTGGATGTTGCGCTGCTTGAGATCGGGAAGGATCGATCGCCAGTCTTTGTCCCACGCTTCGCCGTCGCTGAGCACCACGAGAAAGCGATCGGCGTTGCCGGTGGTGCTGAAGGTCGTGAGCGCGCTCTTGAGCATCGCGCCGTAGTTCGTGCCGCTGACCGGGAAATAATCGGGCGAGAGGTTCGGCAGCATCTCCGCGAGAATGTCGTAGTCGTTGCTGAGCGGGAGCTGCACGTAGGCGGTCGAGGAAAACAGCACGAGTCCGAAGCGGTCGCCGGCGGCTTTCGAGATGAGCGCGGCGGTCAGCAGCTTTGCGTGATCGAGGCGCGAGGGCTTCACGTCTTTCGCAAGCATCGAACGCGAAAGATCGACGGCGAGCACGACTTCGCGCGCATTCTTGTCTTCAACCTCCTGCACGAAACCGAAGCGCGGGCTCGCCAGCGCGACCACCACGAGCGTTGCCGCCAGCCAGAGTCGCCAGCGAAACGAGCGGCGGCCGGTGGTTTTGGGAAACTCGATCCGGTTGGCGTGGGCGCGCAGTCGAGTCATGCGCGGAAACGCCATCTGACGTTTTGCGCCGCTCATCCGATCAAGGACGGCGCCGGCGGCGACGACCGCGAGCAGCCAGAAGGCGTGGGGATGGCCGAAGATCATGCGGTGAGTTCCTTCCGTTCCGACGCGCTCGCGAGCAGCGCGCCCCAGACGATCAAGCCGAGGCCAGCGGCCACGAACCACAAAAACAAATCATGCGGGCGCCGGACGAGCGCCTTGAACTGCGTGCGCTCCGACTGATCGATCGCTTTGAACGACGTGGCGACGGCCTCGGTGTTATCGACTCGGAAGTATTGTCCGCCGGTGGTCTCGGCGATGTCCTTGAGTGCGGGCTCGTCGAGATCGGCGAGGATGCGGCGATAACCGATCTTCGCGCCCATCTCGTCGAAGATGGGGTAGGGGGCCGACCCATCCTTGCCGGCGCCGATCGTGTAGACCGTGATGCCGCGGGATTTCGCGATGGCCGCGGACTGCTTGGGCTTGAGCAGGCCCTTGTTGTTGCCGCCGTCGGAGAGGAGAATGATGAAGCCGTGCTGGGATTTTTCCTGCGTGACGGTGCCGTCGGCCGCGAGCTTCACATGCTCAAGGCGCGACAGCGCGACGCCAAGGCCGTCGCCGATCGCGGTGCCGTCCTCCATAAGTCCGATCCGCAGGCGTTCAACTTGTTGCGCGAGCCACTCGTGATCGAAGGTTGGCGGTGCGAGCGTGTAGGCTTTGCCGGCGAAGACCACGAGGCCGATGCGATCGTTGGGGCGGTTGTTGATGAAGGCCTTGATCACCGGCTTGATCACTTCTAGGCGGCTGATGCGCTGCCCGCCGATTTCAAAATCTTCGGCGAGCATCGAGCCCGACAAATCGATCGCGAGCATGAGTTCGTGTCCCGCCTGACGCGGGTCGGTGATCGTTTCGAGGTGTTGCGGGCGGGTGAGCGAGAGCCCGAGCACCACGATGCCGAGCGCGATGACGAATGCGGGCATCCGCGCCGGCTGCACGAGCAGCGTGGGCTTCCACCATTGTCCGGCAAACGGCACGAGGATCGCGGCCACTGGCTGGCGGCTGCGCAGCCACATGACGAGCGGCAGCACGAGCAACGCGAGCAGCCACCACGGATCCTTCAGGAGAAAATCGTCGAGGCTCATGCGTCAGGCGATCGCGGTGCCCATATGGGCGTGGAAGAAGTGCACGAGCGCATCGACCATCGATTCGTCGGGTGTGACGACGAGGCGGTCGTTGGCGCGGGGAATCATGTGGGCGAAGTTCGCCTCGCGTTGCGCGATCCACTCTGCGTGGGCGTGGCGGTGAACCTTCGAGCGGGGATCGATGACCACGACACGGTTGGTCGTCGGATCGTAAGTCGTGATCGGGCGGTCGCCGGGTAGTTCGCGTTCCCATGGATCCTCGACGCGAAAACCGACGGGCCGGTAGCGCTGCATGATGTGCGGCCACGGCTTCGGCACGATGCGCGGCGGAAAATCGCCGAGCACGATCATCATACTGTGATTGGGCGCGGCGGTCGCGATGTAGTCCCACGGCGTGGTGAGTGGACGCGTATCGGTGAGATCGGGCGCGGGGCGCGCGAGCAGTTCCGTGGCGGTGCGAAACACACTGCCGCGGCCGCGAACGCGCTCGGTGAGCGTGTAGCCGCCCGGTTGCGCGTGCAGCACGGACAGACTGTCGCGATTGAGCGACGCGAGCAGCATGACGAGCGCGGCGAGTTCGAACAGCGCCTCGCGTTTCGTGCGCGCGCCCGAACCAAACTGCAGGGAAAGCGAATCCTCGATCACGAGGAGCACGACGAGTTCGCGCTCTTCGATGAATTTTTTTCGGAAGGGTTCGCCGAGACGGGCGGTGACATTCCAGTCGATGTCACGGATGTCGTCGCCGAACTCGTATTTGACGACCTGATCGAACTCCATGCCGCGGCCGCGGTAGATCGAGAAATACTCGCCGATAAGGTGATTCTCAACCTGATGCTCAAGTTTCCACTCCAACCGCCGGAGCAGGTTAGCCGAGGAGACGACGCGGGGATTCATGTAGTAGTATTAATGCGGCAAAACGTGGCAGGCACTCGCGGACGGCGAGGGCGGCGTCGCTTACGCGGCGCGACCGCCGAATTCCGGAAGCGTTTCCTTGTCGAGAACCTTCTGGAGGACGTGCTCGCGCGTGATCTTGTCGGCCTCGGCCTCATAGGTAAGGCCGATGCGGTGGCGCATGACGTCGAAGAAAATTTCCTGCACGTGATCGGGCGAGACGTGATCGCTGCCGCGGAGCCACGCGATCGCTTTGCTGGCTTGATAGAGGGAAAGCACGGCGCGCGGCGAGGCGCCCCAGGTGAGATAACGGGGTTGGCCCTCGACGACCTTCGCCAGATCGCGCGTCGCGCGAACGAGCGAGACGATGTAGTTTTTGATCTGCGGCGAGACGAAGATTTCATCGACGGTTTTACGCAGTTCGAGCAGTTCCTCGCCACTGGAGGCGGCTTGGACGGTCGGCGCCTTCGTCACCTGGCCCCAGCGATCCATCAGATCAACTTCGGTTTGGTGCGACGGGTAGTCGAGCGAGAGCTTGAACAGAAAACGATCCATCTGCGCCTCAGGCAGGTGATAGGTGCCCTCCTGTTCGATCGGATTTTGCGTGGCCATTACGAAGAACGGCTTGGGGAGCGGAAAAGTTTTGCCGCCGAGCGTGACCTGTCGCTCTTGCATGGCTTCGAGGAGCGCGCTCTGCACCTTCGCGGGCGCCCGGTTGATTTCATCGACGAGCACGAGATTCGAGAAGATCGGTCCCTTGTGCGCGGTGAATTCGCCCTTCTGCGGCTGAAAGATCATCGTTCCGACGACGTCACTGGGCAGCAGGTCGGGGGTGAACTGGATGCGGTCGCACGCGACGCCGAGGGCGGAGCCGAGGGTTTTCACGAGGAGCGTCTTCGCGAGACCGGGCATGCCTTCGAGGAGGACGTGGCCGTTGGCGAGCAGCGCGACGAAAAGGCGGTCGATGATTTCTTCCTGGCCGATGATGGCTTTGCCGATTTCTACGCGCAGTTTGTCCGACCAAGTTTTGCCGTCGATCATGATTTGATAAGAATTAGTGGTGAACTGACAGAGGGAACGAAGCGGGGACGCGCGGCATGACGCGGCGGGCGCACGATTCGTTGCGCGATAATTCAGCAGGGACTGCGCCAAAAAAGAGGCATGCGGCCGATAGAGCGAATCTGTGTTTTCGGGCAAAAAGTTTTTTGGGCTTGGACTCCGCGCGTGCCAATGAAAATGTTTCATTAACCCAAACGCCCGCAAGGCACACCGACTGCTTACCGAATTGCCCCTTCGAGCAACCTTCACCCCGAGCACGCGTCCTGCGTGCACCAGTGCGGATTGAATGAAGGATTTTCCTCTGACGTCAGCCAGCCAACGTCTGCACTCAACTCACCATTATGATGACCAACCGGTTCATGTTACCTGCTAGAATCAGCCTCGCGCTCTGCGGCATGCTCGCCGCCTCCATCGGATCGGCCCAGCCGAAAATCACCCCGCAAAAGGACATCATCGGCTTTACGATCGGCGATGACTACAAGATGGCGAGCTACACGCAGATATCCACGATGCTGAAGAAGTGGGAGACGGAGTCCGATCGCCTGAAGGTCGTCAGCATCGGCAACACCGAGGAAGGTCGGCCGCAATACATGGCGATTATCAGCTCGCCTGCCAACATGAAGAAGTTGGACCACTGGAAGGAAATTTCCAACAAGATGGCTCGCGCGCGCCTCACGCCGGACGAAGCCCGCGCCTTGGCGAAGGAAGGCCGTGCGGTGATCTGGATCGATGGCGGCTTGCACGCGACTGAGACGGTGAACTCACAGAGCCTCGCCGAGCAGGTTTACCAAATGGTGAGCAAGACCGACGAGGAGACCCTGCGTTTCCTCGACGACAACGTGCTGCTCATGCCCGTGCCGAACCCGGACGGTGTCGAACTCGTCGCCAACTGGTATATGCGCAGTGCCGACCCGGAGCAGCGCACGATGAATAATCTGCCGCGTCTGTATCACAAATACGTCGGCCACGACAACAACCGCGACTCGATCATGCACAACATGAGCGAGACAATTAACCAGAACCGCGTTCTCTTTGTCGAGTGGAACCCGCAGATCATGCACAACGTCCACCAGACCGGCCCGCTGGGTTCGGTGATTTTCATCCCGCCGTTCCGCGATCCGTTCAATTATGATGTCGACCCGCTTGTGCCGCTCGGGATCGAGCAAGTTGGTGCCGCGATGCAGTCGCGTCTCATTGCGCAGGGACTTGGCGGTGGTGCGACGCGCTCGGCCGCGCCTTATTCCACTTGGTGGAATGGCGGTATGCGCACCGCGACTTACTTCCGCAACCAAATCGGCATTCTCACCGAGATCATCGGTCAACCCACGCCCATGCAGATTCCGGTGATGGCCGAGAAGCAGCTTCCGACGGGCGACTGGCCGTTGCCGATCGAGCCGGGTGCATGGCACTATCGTCAGTCGATCGACTACATGATTGTCGTGCAACGGGCGATTATGGACTACGCTTCGCGCAACCGCGAGACGCTGCTCTACAATTTCTACACGATGGGCCACCGCGGGATCGAAAAGGGCAGCAAGGACACCTGGACGATCACGCCGAAGCGCATCGCCGCGATGGAAGAAGCCGCCGCCAAGGATCGCGCGGCTAACCCGAACCGTCAGAATTTCGCCGCGTTTGGCCAGAACGCCGCCGCGTTTCTCGAGGCGCCGCCTCCCGGCGAAGCGGCGGTCGTCGGTCGCGGCAACTCGCTGCCGATCCCGAAGGAGATTTATGAGAAGGTGCTGCACGATCCGGCGTTCCGCGATCCGCGCGGCTATGTCATCACGACTGACCAGGACGATTTCCCGACGGCGGTGAAGTTCATTAATGTGCTGCTCAAGGGCGGCGTGGAAGTATCGCGTGCCTCGAAGGATTTCTCGGTCGCGGGCAAAGCCTATCCCGCCGGATCGTTTGTGGTCTCGTCGGCGCAGGCGTTTCGCGCCGCCGTGCTCGATTCATTTGAGCCACAGGACCATCCGATGGACTTCGCTTATCCGGGCGGCCCGCCGAAGCGCCCCTACGATATCACCGGCTGGACGCTCGCCGCGCAGATGGGCATCAAGTTTGATCGCGTGTTTGAGGGTTTCGACGGTCCGTTCGAAAAACTGCCGTTTACCGTCTTGCCGCCTCCCGTGGCCAGTGTCGGCGGTGTGGCGAAGCCGGTTGGCTATCTCGTTAGTCACAAGCAGAACGACTCGTTCATTCTGATTAACCGCCTGCTCAAGGCCAACGCCGATGTATATTGGCTGAAGGATGAAGTCACCGTTGACGGCAAGGGCTTCGGCACCGGTACGATTTATGTGCCGGCTTCGGCCGCGGCGCAGCCGGTCATCGCGGCGGGTGCGAAGAGCCTCGGCGTGACGGTGGTGGGCGTGGCCACCGCGCCGAAGGGCGAGGCGACGAAGCTCAAGCCGATCCACATCGGTCTCGTTGATCTTTACGGCGGATCGATGCCTTCAGGCTGGCTGCGCTGGATGTTCGAGCGCTATGAATTTCCGTTCGAGCTCGTCTTCCCGCAGGTGCTTGAGGCCGGCAACTTGAAGTCGAGCTACGATGTGATTGTGTTCCCCAGCGATACCTACACGGAAGGTCGCGGTGGTCGCGGTGGCTTTGGCGGCCGGCGCTTTGGCCCGGCGGTTGACACGATTCCGGAGGAACTCCGCTCGATGCTTGGCTCGATCACGGCTGCGAAGACGGTGCCTCCCGTCCGCAAGTTCGTCGAAGACGGTGGCACCGTCGTTGCGCTCGGCGCCGCCGCTACGATTGGCGAAGCGATGGGCTTGCCCGTTGAAAACTATCTCGTCGAAGCCGGTCCCGATGGAAAGCCAAAGTCCCTCACCGCGGACAAGTTCTACATCCCCGGCTCGGTCCTGAGCGTGAAGTTCAACAACACGAACCCGATCGCCTACGGCATGCCGGCGAGCGGCTACGCGTTCTTCGACAGCAGCCCGGTCTTCAAGCTGAAGAGCGACGGCCCGACGAAGCTCAACCGCACGATCTGGTTCGACAGCAAGACGCCGCTCTACTCGGGCTGGGCGGTCGGCCAGGAGTATCTTAACGGCGGCGATCTCGCAACCGACGCGAGCATCGGCGCGGGCAAGGTTGTGCTGATCGGCTTGGAGGCGACGTTCCGCGGCACGCCGCACCAGAACTTCAAGCTGCTCTTCAACAGCCTCTATTACGGTTCGGCCACGCCGGCCACGATCGAGAAATCACCGACCGCTGGCACGAACGAGTAACCCTCGCGCGTCATGCTCCCAACTCTGCCCCAGCGCGGCCGACACCTATTGTCGGCCGCGCTGTCGGCGGTGCTCCCTGCGGCTGTGTTCGCGGCGAGTTCCGCTCCGCCCGTGCCCATCACGATGATGCTGGCGGGTGACTCTATCATCACTCAGCACATCTCGCCGTATCGCGAGCCGGAGTTTTTAAAGCTAATCGAGCTCGTGCGCAGCGCCGATGTCGCGGTTACGAATATCGAGATGCTGTTTCACAACTACGAGGGCTACCCGAGCGTCGTCTCCGGCGGCACCTACATGCGCGCTGAGCCGGAACTCGCGAAGGAACTCGCCTGGGCTGGTTTTGACCTGGGCGGCTGCGCGAACAATCACACGGGCGATTACAGTGTGGAGTCGCTCTTCTCGACCGACCGCGCGCTGACCGAGGCGGGGATCGTGCACGCGGGTATTGGCGACAACATGCAGCAGGCCCGCGAGGCGCGTTTCTTCGACTCGGCGTCGGGACGCGTTGCGCTGGTCGCTTGCTCGTCGACGTTCACACCGCATTCGGTGGCGGGGCGCCAGCGCTCGGACGTTAAGGGCCGGCCGGGGCTGAGTCCGCTGCGTTTCGAGACCAAGTTTACGGTCGATGCTGCCACGCTTGAACAGTTGCGTGCGCTGGCGGAAAAATTTCCGCTCGCGCCCGGCGGCGAAGCCGGTGGTCGGCGCGGTGGCCGCGGGACGACGGAGGTCGTATTTCAGGGCAACCACTTCGTCCTCGGCGAGAAGTTCGCGATGGTGCGCACACCACTCAAGCGGGACGTGGATGAAATTTGCGCGGCGGTCAGCGATGCGAAGACCATGTCGCGCCACGTCATCGTGTCCGTCCACTGTCACGAAGCCGATCCGATCGATCGGACGGCGCCGCCGGATTTCCTGATCGCTTTTGCGCACGCGGCGGTCGACGCCGGCGCGAGTGCGGTCATCAGTCACGGGCCGCACGTGCTGCACGGCATTGAACTCTACAAGGGCAAGCCGATATTCTACAGTCTCGGCGACTTCATCATGCAGAACGACACGGTGCTCCGGCAGCCGCAGGAAAACTACGACAGCCAGGGGCTCGGGCTCGAGGCGCGTGTGGGCGAGTTCAACAACAAGCGCACCGCGTTCGACACGCGCAGCTGGCCCGCGAATCGCGAAATGTGGGAAAGCGTCGTCGCGCAGACGAAGTTCAACGGCGATACGCTCACGGAAATTCAGCTGGTGCCCATCACGCTCGGTTTCGGCCGGCCCGCCGGAGTGCGCGGTCGGCCCGTGCTCGCGTCCGCCGACGACGGCGCGAAGATCATCGGCGATCTCGTGAAAATGTCCGGCTCGCTCGGCACAAAAATCGAGAATCGAAACGGCGTGGGCTTCGTCGTGCTGCCGCCGTGACCGGGCGCGGAAGCCAACGTTCGTTTGCCAGCCGCGCAGGGCGGCCTTACGGTTCCTCTCACATTCCCACCATGAAACACTTCGTCAACATTCGCTCCTCCGTTCGCTGGCTGGGCATCGCGTCGTTGATTGCCGCAGGCTCGCTTGGCATCGAAGCCCGCGCCGCGGATGCGGCCAAGGGATCGGCGGCCGACGGGCCGGCGAAGGCGGGCTTCGACGTGCTCGCTTCCTACACGTTTACGCCCGCCGAACTCGATCCGACCGCTCCCGCCGGCACGCCGCCGCCGTCGGGGATCAAGCAGGTGCCGCCGCAGGTGATGGCGCTCAACGGCAAGAGTGTCGTCGTCTCCGGCTACATGCTGCCGACCAAGATCGACAAGGGCCTCGTCACGGAGTTTCTCCTCGTGAGCAGTCCAATGCTTTGCTGCTACGGCCAGACGCCGCAGGTCAACGAATTCGTCGTCGTTAAGATGCAGCGTGGCGTGAAGGCCGTGATGGACACGCCCGTGCAGTTTGTCGGCAAGCTCTCCGTGAAGGAAATGTATGAGGACGGTTTCCTGACCAACCTCTACTCGCTCGACGGTGAAAAAATGGCCAAGACCAGCGTAGATTGAGCGGCGCCTCCCAGCCGCGCTTCTCATCCCGCCCAATGCCCGAATCCGTTCTCCCGGCGCCGCGACCGACGCATGCTCTTACTTCCCGTCCGTGGGTGCGCGCCGCCTCCGCCCGGCTGCTGTTATGCTCGCTGGCTGCCGCACTCTGCGGGTTGACGGCGTGCAAGGAAAAGAAGGCCGAGGCCAAGCGCGCTGCGACCGCCGCCGTGATTCCGGTGGAGGTTTTGCCCGTCGAGCGGCGTGATCTGGTGGAGTCGCTTAATCTTGTCGGATCGATCGCGGCGACCGAATCGGCACAGGTGCGGGCGGAGATTGCCGGCATCGTTCGCGACATCGCCGTCGAGGAGGGGCAGGTGGTCAAGAAGGGCCAGTTGCTCGTGAAAATCGATGACAGCGAAATCGTCGCGCAAACCGAGGAGGCCGAATCGGCCTACCAACTCGCGGTGCTCAACGCGCAGCGCAGCGCGAATCTGGCGAAGACCAGCAGCGTGACGCAGGCCGATCGCGATCGCGCCGAGGCCGAGGCGCGCGGCGCCAAGGCCCGGCTTTCGCTCCAGCAAACCCGCCTGCAAAAAACTGACATCCGCGCGCCGTTCGACGGGGTGGTCGGCGCACGCGCCGTTTCGCCCGGCGACTACGTGACGAACCAGAGCATCATCACCAACGTCGACGATTTGAGCCGCCTCAAGATTGAGTTTGAAGTGCCGGAGCGTTTTTTCCGGAAGATTCATCCCGGCACGTTGTTCACGGTAAAGTCCAACGATGGCGCCAAGGTCGCGGGCGAAGTTTACTTCGTCAGCTCCGCGATCAGCCGCGAGACGCGTTCCAGCACGGTGAAGGGTTATCTCACGAAGCCGCCGGCCGAACTGCGACCCGGCATGTTTGCCAACGTCGAACTCGTCCTCGAAGTCCACAAAAACGTCCTCGTCGCCTCCGAAGGCTCGATCCTCATGACGCCGGGCGGTGCGCAGGTCGTCGCGGTCCGCGACAAGGGCCCCGATCATCTCGCCAGCATTGTCCGCGTGGAACTCGGCATTCGCAGCAAGGGCCTCGTGGAAATTACGCCCGTCGGCGGGACGCTGAAGGAGCACGAAGTGATCGTCGCCTCGGGTGCGGGCGCGATCCAACTTTTTCAAGACGCCAAACTCGATCCGCGGCCCTTGCGCAAAGAACTGCGGGTGGAGTGAACGCGGGGAACTGAAACGCCCGGCCCCTCCACGCTGTGAGCCTTTCCGACCTCTCGATCCGCCGGCCGATCATCTGCGTGGTGGCGTCGATCCTGATCGTGCTGGTCGGGGTGCTGCGGTTCGGGCTGCTGCCCGTGCGCGAATATCCCAACGTCGATTCGCCGACCGTCTCGATCTCGACCACGTATCCCGGCGCATCGGCGCAAGTCGTCGAGACGAAGATCACCGAGCCGCTGGAAAAGGAAATCTCGTCGGTCGAGGGCATCCACCTGATCCGCTCCACGTCGGCGGAGCAGCAGTCCACCATCACCGTTGAGTTTACCCTGGATCGGAACATCGACGAGGCGGCGAACGATATCCGCGATCGCGCGAGCCGCGTGAAGCTGCCCAGCGATGTGCATGACGTTCACGTCACAAAAGCCGATCCGGAGAGCAGCCCGGTGTTCACGATCTCGTTCAATTCCGACACGCACTCGCGCCTGGAAATCAGCGAGCTGCTGGAGCACCTCGTTGTGCAGCGCGTGCAGTCCGTGCCGGGCGTCGCCTCGATCAAGATCGACGGGCCGCGCTACGCGATGAGGCTGTGGCTCGACAGCGATCGGCTCGCGGCCTACGGGCTCACGGTGAATGATGTGGAAAACGCGCTGCGCCGCCAGAACGTCGAAAAGCCGAGCGGGCGCATCGAGTCGGTTGCGCGCGAGTTTCCCGTGCGCTTCCTCGGCAACATGACGGAGGCGGTGGAGTTCGAAAACCTCGTGCTGGCGACGCGCGGCAACTCGCAGATCAAATTCAAGGATGTCGGGCACGTCGAACTCGGCTCCGAGGATTACCGCTCGGAGACTTTGTTCAACGGCCGGCCCGCGGTCGGCCTGCAAGTGATGCGGCAGACGACGGCGAATCTCCTCGAGACGATTCGCGGGGTTAAGGCGCTGCTACCGCAGTTCCGCGCCGACTTGCCGAAGGACATCCACATCGAGATTAGCAAGGACGACTCGGTTTATGTCGCGCGGTGCGTGGACGAACTCTACAAGACCTTTTACGAGGCGGCGATCTTGGTGGTGCTGACGATCTTCCTGTTCCTGCGCGACTGGCGGGCGACGATGATTCCACTGCTGGCGATCCCGGTGTCGATCATCGGCTCGATTGCGATCATCGCCTCGCTCGGATTTTCGATCAACGTGCTGACGCTGCTGGCATTCGTGCTGGCGATCGGTCTGGTGGTCGATGACGCGATCGTGATGTTGGAAAACATCTATCGGAAAGTGGAGGAGGGCGAGCCGGTGATTCAGGCGGCGATCTTCGGGGCTCGGCAGGTGACCTTTGCGATCATCGCGACCACGCTGACGCTGGCGGCCGTGTTTCTGCCGGTGGCGTTTCAGAAGGGGCAGACGGGACGATTGTTTTTTGAATTCGGAATTTCGCTGGCGGTGTCGGTGCTGGTGTCGGCATTCGTGGCCCTGACGCTGACACCAATGATGTGCTCGCGGCTCCTGAAGCCGCACGATGCGCACGGCAGCGGGCAGAGTTGGTTTTACCGGAAGACCGAAGGATTCTTTCAGGCCGTGAATCACGCCTTCAGCCGCGCGCTCGAATGGGCGATGCGCTGGCGAATTGCGGTGCTGATTGGCGTGGCCGGTTTCTGTGCGACGGGCGTTTACTATTTCACGAAACTGCAGCGTGAGCTCGTGCCTTCTGAGGATCGCGGCATTATCACGGCGAACAGCCTGCCGCCAGTCGGCTCCACGCCGGAATACCTGCAGCTCTATACCTATGAGATGGGCAAGATCATCCAGACGACGCCGGAATTGGATCGCATGTTCGAGCGCACGACCGAAGGAAAGAGCGCTTACATCACCGCGACGCTGAAGTTGTGGGAAGACCGCAAACGCACCACTCAGACGGTGATCGCGGAGTTGCGGAAGAAGTTTGCCGCCTCGATAACCGGCGTGCAGGTGACAGCCGCGAGCGCGAAGGCGTTCGGCTCGAACGCGAGCGGCGCCGGACGTTCCAACGCTATGCAACTCGTGTTGCAAGGCACCGAATTCAGCCAGTTGCAGAAGAGCGCGTCCGAACTCTTGAAGAAGATGCGCGAAAGCGGACTCTTCGGTCCGTCGCGCATCGATCCGTCTCTCACGAAACCGCAGCTCGACGTGGTGATCGATCGGGCGAAGGCGGCGGACTTGCACGTGGCGGTGAGCGATATCGCGGCGACCTTGGAGACGATGCTGGGCAGCCGGCAGGTGACGGATTTCCAGCGCGGCAATCAGCAGTATTACGTCATCCTCCAGGTCGAGGACGAGAAGCGCGTGGCCCCCAGCGATCTCGCGCGGCTTTATGTGCGCTCGAAAACAGGCAACCTCGTGCAGTTGAGCAACCTCGTGAAAGTGAACGAGGATTCCGTGCCGGAAAACTACCCGCACTTCAACCGCCTGCGGTCGCTCAACCTGTCCGCTCAGCTCGCCGAGAATGTGACGATCGGCGACGCGGTGGCGTTTATGGAACGCGAGGTGCATCCCTTGCTCCCCGCGGGCTACTCTTACACGTGGGACGGCGAGTCGCGTTCCTACGTCGAGAGTTCGAACGACACCTGGGTGCTATTCGTGCTCGCGATGGTCTTTACGTTTTTGATCCTGGCGGCGCAGTTCGAGTCCTGGATTCACCCGGTCACGATTTTTGTCGGCGTGTTTATCGCGCTCGCGGGCGGCGTGATCGTTCTTTACTGTTCGCGCTTCTGGGGCGCGGCGATGACGGACAACCTGTTTTCCCGTTTCGGCCTGATTATGCTGATTGGGCTCGTAGCGAAGAACGGCATCCTGATAGTGGAATTTGCTAACCAACTTCAGGTGGCGGAGGGCCTCGACGGCGCGCTGGCGGCGCGCAAGTCGGCCGCGCTGCGGTTCCGCCCGATCCTGATGACCTCGACCGCAACGATTCTCGGCGCCGTGCCGATTGCCTTCGCCGGCGGCGCGGGTGCCGAGACAAGAAATCCGCTCGGCCTCGCCGTTGTGGGCGGCCTTACTCTGGCGACGGTGCTCACGCTCTTTGTGGTGCCGATCGTTTATGTGCTCATGGATCGGCTGTGCCTGGCGCTGACCGGGCACACCAGTGCGGCGGGCCTGAAGCGCGCCCGTCAGATCCAGCAGGACACGGAGCGCGTCGCGCACCGACCGGTGAAGCGCGCCGATGAACTGGTGCCGGCCAAGTAAACCGGCCCGCCCGATTTTTTCATGAGCCTTTCCGATCTCTCCATCCGCCGGCCGATTATCTGCGTGGTGGCTTCAATCCTGATCGTGCTCGTCGGGGTCCTGCGGTTCGGGTTGCTTCCCGTGCGCGAATATCCGAACGTCGATTTGCCAATCGTGACGATTACGACGACTTATCCCGGCGCCTCCGCCGAAGTCGTCGAGACGAAGCTCACCGAGCCGCTCGAAAAGGAAGTCTCCTCCGTCGAGGGGATCCGGCTGATCCGCTCCACGTCGTCGGAGCAATCGTCGACGATCTCGGTGGAGTTTTCCCTCGATCGCAACATCGACGAGGCGGCGAACGACATCCGCGATCGCGCGAGCCGGGTGAAGCTGCCCAACGACGTGACCGACATGCGCGTTACGAAGACCGATCCGGAAAACAGCCCGGTGTTCACGCTGGCGTTCAACTCCGAGAAGCACTCACGGCTGCAAATCACAGAGATGCTGGAGCGCCTCGTGGTGCAGCGCGTGCAATCCGTGCCCGGCGTCGCGTCTATCCAAGTGGACGGGCCGCGTTACGCGATGCGGCTGTGGCTCGACAGCGAAAAGCTCACGGCTTACGGGCTCACCGTCACGGATGTCGAGAAGGCTTTGGGCGAGCAAAACGTCGAGGTGCCGAGTGGGCGCATCGAGTCGGTCTCGCGCGAGTTTCCCGTGCGGTTCCTCGGCAATCTCGCGGAGGCGGCCGAGTTCGAGAACCTCGTGCTGGCGACGCGCGGCAACTCGCAGGTGAAGTTCAAGGATATCGGGCGCGTCGAACTCGGCGCAGAGGATTACCGCTCGGAGACCTTTTTCAACGGCCGGCCCACGGTTGGGCTGCAGGTTTACCGGCAGTCGCAAGCGAACCTGCTCGAACTCACGCGCGGCGTGAAGGCGCTGCTGCCACAGTTCCGCGCCGATCTGCCGGCCGACATCGACATCAAGATCAGCAAGGACGACTCCATCTACGTCGCGCGGTGCGTGGACGAACTCTACAAGACATTTTACGAGGCGGCGATTCTGGTGGTGCTGACGATCTTCCTGTTCCTGCGCGACTGGCGCGCGACAATGATTCCGCTGCTGGCCATCCCGGTGTCGATCGTGGGTTCGGTCGCGATTATCGCGTCGCTGGGGTTTTCGATCAACGTGCTCACGCTGCTGGCGTTCGTCCTCGCGATCGGTCTGGTGGTCGACGACGCGATCGTGATGTTGGAAAACATCTACCGGAAAGTCGAGGAGGGCGAGCCGGTGATCCAAGCGGCGATTTTCGGAGCGCGGCAGGTGACGTTTGCGATTATCGCGACCACGTTGACGCTGGCGGCGGTGTTCCTGCCAGTGGCGTTTCAGAGCGGGCAGACGGGACGGTTGTTCTTCGAGTTTGGAATTTCGCTGGCGGTGTCGGTGCTGGTGTCGGCCTTCGTGGCGCTGACGCTCACGCCGATGATGTGCTCGCGGCTGCTGAAGGCGCACGATGCGCACGGCCACGGGCAGAATTGGTTTTACCGGAAGACCGAGCCGTTTTTCCTGGCGGTGAACAACACCTTCAGTCGATCGCTGGACTGGGCGATGCGGGGCCGGGTGATCGTGCTGCTCGCCGTGGCGGCGTTCTGCGGCGCGGGGGCGTTTTATTATTTTCAACTCCAGCGTGAACTGGTGCCCGACGAGGATCGCGGCATCCTGACGGCCAACACGCTGCCGCCGGTCGGCTCCACGCCCGAATACCTCCAACTCTACTCCGGCGACATGGCGCAGATGATAGGGCAGGTGCCGGAGATGGATTTGACGTTCCGGCGGACGACCGAAGGCACGAGCGCCTACATCACGGGGACATTGAAACCGTGGGAAGAGCGCACGCGCAAGACCCAGACGATCATTGCGGAGTTGCGGCGGAAGTTTGCCGCTACGATCACCGGGGCGCAGGCGACGGTGACGTCGGCCCTGCCCTTCGGCTCGAATGGTGGCGCGGAGGGCGCGGCGCCGGTGCAGCTCGTGCTGCAAGGCACGGAATTCAACGTGTTGCAGACGAGCGCCGAGACCCTGCTGACGAAGATGCGCGAGAGCGGGCTGTTCGGCCCGTCGCGCATCGATCCGTCACTTACGAAACCGCAGCTCGATGTGACGATCGATCGGGCGAAGGCGGCGGATTTGCATGTCGAGGTGGCCGACATCGCGGCGACGCTGGAGACGATGCTGGGCAGTCGGCAAGTGACGGATTTTCAGCGGGGGAATCAGCAGTACTACGTCATCCTCCAGATTGAGCGCGAGCGCCGCTTTACGCCAGCCGTGCTTTCGCGACTGTATGTGCATTCGGCGACCGGACATCTGGTGCAGCTCAGCAATCTTGTGAACGTCACCGAAAACGCCGTGCCCGAAGGCTACCCGCACTTCAACCGCTTGCGCTCGCTGACGGTCTCGGGCCAGCTCGCGGAAGGCGCGACGATTGGCGACGCGGTGGCGTTTTTGGAACGCGAGGTGCATGCGGTGCTGCCGCCGGGTTACTCGTATGCGTGGGACGGCGAATCGCGCTCATATGTGGAGAGCGCGAGCGACACGTGGATGCTGTTCGTGCTCGCGCTGGTGTTTACGTTTCTGATTTTGGCGGCGCAGTTCGAATCGTGGATTCACCCGATTACGATCTTCGTTGGCGTGCTGCTGGCGCTCGCGGGCGGCGTATTGGTGCTCTATTGCTCGCGATTCTGGGGGCCGGCAATGACGGACAATTTGTTTTCGCGATTCGGCCTGATCATGCTGATCGGGCTCGTGGCGAAGAACGGCATTTTGATCGTGGAGTTCGCCAACCAACTTCAGGTGAGGGAGGGCATGGACGGCGCGCGTGCCGCGCGCGTGGCCGCGACGATGCGCTTCAGACCGATCCTTATGACGTCGATCGCGACGATCCTCGGCGCCGTGCCGATCGCGTTTGCGAGCGGGGCGGGGGCCGAGACGCGCAACCCGCTCGGCATCGCAATCGTGGGCGGGCTGAGTTTGTCGACGGCGATGACGCTCTACGTCGTCCCGATCGTTTATGTGCTGATGGATCGGTTGTGCGTGAAGCTGACCGGTCGGTCGAGCGCGGCGGGCCTGAAGCGCGCGGAAGAGATTAAAGAGCAGACGGAGCGGGGGGCGGCGGCGCGCGCCGGAGAACCGGTGCCGGCGAACTGACGGTCGGACGGTTCATAATAGTTATCAAGAGGGTTTCCTCTCGGTGCGAACCCGGGCCGGGTCAAACGCCGAATGCGGTGCGCTGCTCCTGGGGTGGTGAAGCATGTGGATTTTTCATGGGACCAAAATTGTTTCGGTCGTGTAAAAATTCTTCAGCAAAAAGAAAGACGGTTCATGGTGAGTGGTTTGGAGACAAAACCAAAACCACAACAAAGGAAAAACCATGAACCGTCCGATGAAGGACATGACAAAAAAGCTGATGACGCGCGAGCAAA
>CAITWF010000013.1 GCA_903896015.1 uncultured Opitutia bacterium
CAACGTGGCGCTCGTTGTATCCGGTGCAATCCCGGAGGCCAATCGCCGTTTCCGCTGTTCGGACGGTGTCGTTAGGCTTTCGTTGCCTCTGCTCCCAAACGGGCACGTGCAATAAAAGCCTATGGTTTTACGAACGGTTCGGTTAAGATCTTATTTCGTCGGGAACGGCGCCCGGGAGTGCACGGTGATTTCTAGCGATTCCTTGAAATGTCGCCGGCACATCGCGACGTAGCGATCGTTGCCGCCGATTTCGACCTGCACGCCCTCGCGCACACCGTGGCCGGCGGCGTCGACGCGGAGGTTCATGATCGCTTTGCGGCCGCAGTGGCAGATCGTTTTGAGCTCGGTGAGGGTGTCGGCGAGGCCGAGGAGGGCGGCGCTGCCGGGAAAAAGGCGCGCCTGAAAATCTGTGCGCAGGCCATAGCACAGGACCGGGATGTCGAGCGTGTCGGCGATCTCAGTGGCTTGCCAGACTTGCTCCTCGGTGAGGAATTGCGCCTCGTCGATCAGCACGCAGGCGACCGGGGCGCTGGCGTGCTCGGTGCGGACGAGCGAGAGCAGGTTGTCGCCGACCGCAAGCGTGGTGGCGGGCGCACGCAACCCGATGCGCGATTCGATGCGACCGGCGCCGAAGCGGGTGTCGATCGCAGGGGCGAAGAGGAGGGTGCGCATGCCGCGTTCGCGGTAATTGTAGCTCGACTGGAGCAGCACGGTGCTTTTGCCGGCGTTCATCGCGGAGTAGTAGAAATAGAGCTTGGCCATCGCGGAGGATTGTTGGGGCGCGCGGGAAAAAATCCAGTTAGCTCACGTGGCCTCGTTTTCGTGGGTGCGCTCGGGCAGCCACCACGATGCGACGGCGGCGGCAAACGCGATCGCACTGACCCAGAGCAGTGCGCCGCGCAAGTTGCCGACGGGGGCGAACACGCCAAACAGAATTTGCGCGATCGCGGCGGCGATGCGGCCGATGTTGTAGCAAAAGCCGGCGCCCGTGGTGCGGAGCAGCGTGGGAAAGAGCGGCGGCAGATACATCGTAAAGAGTCCAAAGACGCCGCCGAAAAATCCACCGATTGGCAGCCAGAACCACGCGAGCGGGGCGAATTCCCGCGGGGTCACGAACGCCCCGAAGATGCTCGCGCCGAGCCCCACGAAAAAAATCACGATGGCGCGGCGGTTGCCGAGGCGCTGCGCGCACCAGCCGGCGCCGAAATTGCCGATGACGGAAGCGAAGTTGAAGGCGAAGAAGGCGGCCGAGACGAGCGTGGTGATCTCCGCCGTGGGCGTGTGCGCATCGCCAAGCAGCTTGCGCAGGTGCTGCGTTTGCCAGAAGAGGTAGAGCCACCAGGCGGAGAGGCCGAGCGCGCACACAAGCGTGGTGCGCAGGGTGGTGGACACCACGCGGCCGCGAAAGAGTTCGCGGGCGCCGGGGTTTTTGTGGCCGACGGACTCCTCCGCCTTGGCCCACGCTTCGGGTTCCGGCACATGCCGGCGGATCCAGAACACGAGCAGCGCGGGTAGCACACCGATCAGAAAGACGTAACGTTCGGAGCCGGCGGGCATTTTTGCGACGAGCAGGCCGACGAAGACGGCGCCGCCGAGCACGCCGATGTTTACGCCCGTCTGGAGAATCGCAGCGAGCCATGGACGCCATACGCGCGGCCACGTTTCCGTCAGCAATGATGCACCAACCGCCCACTCGCCGCCAATGCCGAGCGCGGCGATGAAGCGAAAGATCATCAACTGCCACCACGTTTGCGAGAGCGCGCAGAGCCCCGTGCAGAGCGCGTAGGTAAGGACGGTCAGCGAGAGCGCCCGGCTGCGTCCGAGCAAATCGCCGAGGCGGCCGAAGAACGCGCCGCCGAGTGCCCAGCCGATTAAAAATGCGGCCTGAATATAGGCGCTCTTTTCCTTGATCGCGGGATTTGACGCATCCGTGGTCGCGAGCAACTGCATCACGAACGGCGCGGCGACGAGCGTATAGAGGTGGAGTTCGAGGCCGTCGAACAACCAGCCCAGCCAGGCGGCGATACCGGATTTCCACTGTTGCGGAGAGAGTTCGCTGAGGCGCGTGGCTTCGCGGGGCGCGGCGGACGGGGTCATGGGGCAGGAGAGAGTGCGGCAGGCGCCGCGCAGCCGCTCAAGCCAAATGGCGGCGTGAAACAAAAATCAGTTTGGCGACGGCGCAGTCGTCTCCAAGCTCATGGTATGAACCGCACCGACCGACTCGTCGCGATGGTGATGCACCTCCAAGGGCGCCGCCTAGTGCGTGCCGAAGAGCTCGCGGAAAAATTCGAGGTGAGCGTGCGCACGGTGTATCGCGACGTGGCGGCGTTAAGCGAGGCGGGAGTGCCCGTGGCGGGCGAGGCGGGCGTCGGCTACAGTTTGGTGCCGGGTTATCATTTGCCGCCCGTGATGCTGACGGCGGATGAGGTTGCGGCACTCTTTGTCGGTGGGGAGATGGTAAAACAGTTCACCGACGCGTCACTCAGTGCGCCGATCGATACGGCCATCGACAAGCTCCGTGCCGTGCTCCCCCGCGACCGGCAGGAGCATGTCGAGCGGCTCGCGCGGCAGACGGTCGTGGTCGGTCGCGCGGCAAACTCTTGCGCCAACCCGGAAGCCCAACCGTGGTTGCTCGCGGTGCAGCGTGGCATCGCGCAGCGGCGCGTCTTGCGGATCACCTATCGCGGTCGCGAGCGACCGGCGGATACGGCGCGCGACGTCGAGCCGCTCGGCGCCGTGTGTCACCGCGGAGTGTGGTATCTCGTCGCGTGGTGCCGGTTGCGGGGGGATTTCCGCCATTTTCGGATCGATCGCATCCAGACGCTCGAAGGGGTGGGGGATTCCTTTGCGGTGCGCGCGGATTTTTCACTCCAGAAATACCTAAAGGTTTTGGCTGAGAGGGCGGAGCGCGAGGAACTGGTCCCGGTGCGTGCTTGGTTTGCGCAGGCCGCGCAGGAACGTGCTCACCGTGAATGCTACACGAAGCTCGTGCCGGAAAAATCGCGCGACGGAGGAGCTGAGTTTACGCTGGCGACCTACTCACTCGATTGGATGGCGCGCTGGCTCCTGTCCTTTGGCGCCGAGGCGGAAGCGATTGCCCCCGCGGCGCTGAGGCAGCGGGTGGGGCGCGAGGCGGAGAAGGTTGCACAAGCCCATCGCCGTCAACGCTCCTGACATAGGGTTGTCATCAGCGTCGACTAATGTGGTCGGATGAATCACGCACGCGTCGCATCCGGGCCGCGCACCGTTTATCTCGTCGGACTGATCAACGGCCTGTCCGCCGGCTATATTTCTATGAGCACAACGAACCCATCCAAAGACAATGCGTGGACGAAAGTCTGGCTCGATAGCGTGGCTAACGGCGCCAGCACAATGAGCCAGCGCAAGGTGAGCTCCATCGAGAAAAGGGGCGGCGGCTTGGAAACCGTAAGGCGCGAAGCCGTGAAACGTGGCGTCCACCTCGTCCGCCTCGAGGACGACAAGGGTAACGACTTAATCGCCGCCAGCCGCCAGCCGTTCAAGGTGATCGCCTGAGGCGAAGCCACTAGCGAGCTACGGCGTTGGTCACTTCAGCTTCGCGCACACTGCGTGGCGCGGGCATGAGACGAGGTGATCGTTAACCATGCCGCTCGCCTGCATGAACGCGTAGCAGATCGTGGAGCCGACGAATTTGAAGCCGCGCTTTAGGAGGTCCTTGCTCAGCGCATCGCTTTCCTGTGTCCGCGCCGGCAGCGGTTGTCCGGCGCGCCGGCGATTCACGATCGGCCGCCCGCCGACGAACTGCCACACATAGCGATCGAAGCTGCCGAACTCGCGCTGCACCGCGAGGAACGCCTTCGCATTTTGGATTGTCGCCGCGATCTTCAGGCGGTTGCGCACGATGCCGGCGTCTTCCAGCAGCGCCGTGGTTTTTTTTGCGCCGTAGCGGGAGATTTTTTCGACCTCGAAACCGTCGAACACGCGCCGGTAGTTTTCCCGCTTCGCCAGCACGATCGACCAGCTCAGGCCGGCTTGCGCGCCCTCCAGCGTGAGCAGCTCGAACAGCGCGCGTTCGTCGTGCAGCGGCACACCCCACTCGGCGTCGTGATAGGAAATATTGGGTTCGGTTTGCGCCCACGCGCAGCGGGTGGATTTCATGACGGCGATATTAACACGACCGATTGACAACCCGCTGTCAGCAGGCGCGAGCGAAAATTACGCTTGGACTGTTCGGCAACCAATTGGCTCGCGCTGGCGTCATCGTTCGCGAAAACCTTCCTCACCCCATGAAAACTCCCCGCTCTCGTTTGGTTGCTTTAATCGCCGTTGCCTCGGTCGCGCTGGCTAGCCTCGAACTGCGCGCGCAAATTAAGGAGGCCGCGCCGCTGCCCGAAAAACGCACTATCGCGCCAGGGCCGTTTGCGCCGACCTGGGATTCGCTCGCGAAAAACTATCAGACGCCCGACTGGTTCCGCGACGCCAAGTTCGGCCTGTGGGCGCATTGGAGCGCGCAATGCGTGCCCGAGGAGGGCGACTGGTATGCGCGCAACATGTATCTCGAAGGCTCGCCCGACTACAAATACCACGTCGAGCACTACGGCCACCCGTCGAAGTTCGGCTTCATGGAACTCGACAACCTGTGGAAGGCCGAAAAATGGGATCCGGAGAAACTGATGCAGCTCTACGTGAAGGCCGGCGCAAAATACTTCGTCGCGCTCGCCAATCATCACGACAATTTCGACGCCTACGATTCCAAGTATCACGCGTGGAATTCCGTCAACGTCGGCCCGAAGCAGGACATCGTTGGGATTTGGGCGAAGCTCGCGCGCGCTAACGGCTTGCGTTTCGGCGTCACGAATCACGCCTCGCATGCGTGGCACTGGTTCCAGCCCGCCTACGATCACGATCGTTCGGGGCCGTTCGCCGGCGTGCCCTACGATGCAGCGACCCTCACGAAGGCCGACGGCAAGGGCAAATGGTGGGATGGCCTCGATCCGCAGGACCTCTACGGCGGGCTGCGACTGCCGGTGCCAGCGAGCGTGACTGACACGAAGTCGGCAAACGACTGGCACAGCAAGGTAGACGGAAATTGGTGGGAGAAGATCCCGCCGCTCGACAACCGCTACGCCGACAACTGGTTTTTTCGCGCGCAGGACCTCGTCGATAAATACCAGCCCGACCTGTTCTATTTCGACGACGACGAGATCCCGTTCCAGAAGACCGGGCTCGATTTTGTCGCGCACTACTACAATGCCAACATCGCGGCGCACGGCGGTAAACTTGAGGCGGTGATGAATACCAAGCATCTCCTGCCTGCGCACAAGAACGCCGGCGTCGAGGACATCGAGCGCGGCGTAGCGGCCGGCATCCTACCCGAACCGTGGCAGACCGACACGTGTATCGGCAGCTGGCACTACGACAAAAAGATTTTCCAGCAGCACAAATACAAGACCGTCGGACAGGTCGTCCGCATGTTGATCGATATCGTGAGCAAGAACGGCAACCTGCTCCTCAACATCCCGGTGAAGGGCGACGGCTCGATCGACTCCGACGAAGTCGCGTTTCTCGACGGCATGGCGAAGTGGATGGCGGTGAACAGCGAGGGCATCTACGCGACGCGTCCATGGAAAGTTTACGGCGAGGGTCCATCTGTCACCGAGCAGATCGAAGCGGGCACGTTCGGCGGCGCCCGCGATGTACGCAGCAAGCCCTACACCTCGGAGGATGTGCGCTTCACCCAGAAGGGCGACACGCTTTACGCCTTCGTCCTTGAGTGGCCCTCCGACGGCCGCGCGACGATCCATACCCTCGGCACCGGGCCGAAATTCGATCGCGGCATTGCGGCGGTCAGCGTGCTGGGCTCGAAAGAATCGCTTGAGTGGACGCGCGACGAAACGGGGCTGCATGTGACGCTCCCGGCGACGCGCCCATGCGCCGAGGCGTTCACGATCAAGGTCGCGCTCCAATAATGTAGGCCCGGCGGGTGTCCGGGCATCCCGCCCATCGGCGCGGGCCCACGGCGCGTCACTGCGTCTTTAAGTAGGCCGCGACGTCCGCCACATCCTGGGACGAGAGTCCGAGCTGCTCAGCGCTCAACATCAGCGAGCGGCCGAGCGGACGGCGCGTCTTGATCTTCGCGGCTGGCACCAGCTGCGTCGTCCCGCCCGTCGATTGGACGACGACGGGATCGCCCGCGGATTGGACGAGGCCGTGAATGACCTTACCATCCTTCAAAATCACTTCGGTGCCCTCGTAGCCGTGAGCAATATCCGCCGAAGGATCGACGATCGAGGTGATCAATGCCTCCGTCGCCTGCTTCGATCCGATGCTCGCAAGGCTCGGCGCGTAGTCCGCGCCCTGGCCGTCGATGCGGTGGCACAAGCGGCACGCCTGCGCGAGCGCCGCGCCGTGCTTGGCGTCGCCGTTGAGCGTGGCGATGGTGGCAGCGCTGGGTAATTTGGTCGCGGGTGCGGGCGGCACCAGACTCTCCGAAATTACTACCTTCTCCGGATCGTAAAGGCCGCGAGCCTTGAGCTGCTCGTCGAGGGCAAATTCATTCCAGCGGGTATTCTTGTAATTGAGCAGCCACCAGAGTGCGGTCGTCTTCACCGGCTCGGTTGAGTTTTGCGCGAGATCAAGCAGCGCCGTTGAAGCCTCGCGCGTCGGGATGAACCCGAGCGCCGTCGTGGCGGCGAGCCGATCAGAGTCAGACAGGGATTTTGCCGCGGCACGCGTGGCGAATTCTCCCGTGGCGCTTGCGGGCGTGAGCCGCCAGACGAGTTGCGCGTAAGCCGGCGTCCACTTGATCGGATCCTTTTCTTTCTGGGTGGCGGCGAGCGCGGCGGCGATGTCGGCTTCCTTGCCTGTGCAGCCGATGCCCCACGCTTCGAGGTAGGTGCGATCCTTGCCGTCATAGCCGCGCGCGAGGTCGAGCAGGAGCGTGCGCGAAAAGTTTAGCGGGACGTCGCGCAACGCGACTGCGAGTTCGCGCCGCACGGCTGGCGACGGATCGGTGGCGAGTGGTGCGGGGTGGGCGTTTTGAATACCCCGCGCGCTGCGCAACGCGCGAAACGCCGTCACGCGCACCGCGGCATTAGGCGACGATTGCAGCGCCTCGACCTTGCCAACGCCGGCGTCGCCGAGCAGCGCGAGCAGCCAGATCGCGCGCGCGCGGATGAAGGGGTTTTCTTCGTTCAGCAGTGCCGCCACGGGAGCCACCGCGGCTGCGCCTTGCGCCCGTAGCCGGAGAAAGCCGGCGGCGCGCACGTTTACCGCGGGACTCTTCAGCGCGGTGATTTGCCCGTCGGTGGTCGTGAGATCGAATTTTGGGATGACGGATTTGAAGCCCTTTGGAGCGATACGGTAGATCGCGCCTTTCAATCCGTCGTCAAAATCTTGGTGACCGCCCACACGCGGATCGAACCAGTCGGCGACGTAGATCGCGCCGTCGGGACCGACAACGGCATCAGACGGACGAAACCACGTCTTCAGATCGGTGGAGATTTTTCCCTTCAGCGAATCGATGCCGCTGAGTTTCTGCTCCTTGTTCGTCGTGAGCAGATCAAAATGCTCAAGCTTGTAGCCGGCGCCGTCCGGCTGCGGGAGATAGCCGAAGAGGACGTTGCGCGCGGCGTCGCACGCGACGATCATGCCGCGGTAGTTCGTGCCGAGCGCGTCGGCCTCATAGGACAACATACCGGTCGGCGCGCCCGCGCCGTAGATGTCGCCGGCCGGCATCACGCCGGGATCTTCCTGACGCCACTGCGCAGTCGTGATGCTCTGGCCGGGCCGGCGATCGGCCTGCCACGTGCGCGTGCCATCGCGGGAGAAAAAGCCGGCGCTGGCGTAAGGCAGCAGAAACGCCGTGCGGCAGGCGGGCGTGTCGTCGTTGTCGCTCTGAAACACATCGCCGAACGAGGTGACCGTTTGCTCGTAGCTGTTGCGAAAACCGTAGCCGATCACTTCGACGCCGGTGCCGTCGGGGTTCATGCGCATCGCGAAGCCGCCGACGTAGGCGTGGCCATCGTCGCTCGCGGCGCCGGAGATGTCCTGCGGTTTCCAACTGAAGAGTTTCGTCGCCCCGCTCCCGCTGGGATCGTAGGCGCTGCCGACGCGAAACGTCTTGCCCGACCGATCGGTGAAATACGCGCCGGAGTTGCCCTGGTTGAAATACCATTTCCCATCGGGGCCGAACGTCACGGAGTGCAGCGAGTGATCGTGGTTCTGGCCGTTGAAACCGGTGAGCAGCACGTCGCGCTTGTCGGTGCGCGGGTTGAATTTCGCTGCCGTCGGATCGGCGCGCGTGTAGACGATGAGATCGGGCGCGTGCGAGACAATCACCTGATCGCCGATGACGGCCATCCCGAGCGGGGCGATGAAACTAGGCTCTTGCACAAACACGGTGGACTTATCGGCGCGGCCGTTGCCGTTGGTGTCTTCGAGCACGACCACGCGATCGCCGGCGGGATCGCGGCCGGCGTGTTTGCGGTAGTTGACGCCCTCGGTGACCCAGATGCGGCCCTGCGCGTCGACGTCCATGTTGGTCGGGTTGCGCAGGAGCGGCGAGCGGGCCCATACGGTGACTTCGAGTCCTTCGGGCACCGTGAAGAGCGACGGCGGCACGATATCGGGCGGCGGCTCGGCGGCGGGAGCGGGCGCGAGTTTATCTTGGGCGAAGGCGAGCGCGGTGAACGCAATCACGCCAAGCGCGGGGAGAGCAGGATGGGGGCGCATCGGGGGAAAAGAGAGTTGTGAACGCGGCGCGATGGCAACGCGCGTTTTTAGGCGGGCACCGAAAGACGAGCGCGGCTTTAGGGTTTGCGCGGCTTCGTCTCAGCCGGCGTGGCGGGCATCTCGACGACGGTCGGCGTGCCGACCTCGACCTGGCCGTCGGGCACGGCGCGCTTCGTGAGGATTTCCGGCTCGCCCATCTCGCGGCCGAAAAACGGCGCGGCACTAACAATGAGCGTGGGCAGGGTCTGCTCCTGTGAGACGCCCTGCGCGGCGACGGTCATGCGCGTGCGCCAGTAAAGCAGCCGCTCTTTTTTGGCGAGCGACGCGTAGTCATACGCGGAGGCGACGACGTAGTAGACATCGTTCGTGAACTGTTCGAACAGCGCGTCGTTTTTCGGATCGGCTTCCTTGAATCGGTTGATCGGATTGAGGAAATCCATCTGCGCGGCACCGAGGATGGGTGTCACGGAGGCGTTGTTCAGCGTCGCCATGTCATCGGCCTCATGGAAAAGCTTCAGCATCTGCTCGGCAAACTTTGTGCCGCCGACGAGCGCAGCGCGGTCGAGCAGGTTGCGCGCGACTTGGTCGGCGGTCAGCGTGGAATTGTCCGGATCGTCGATGAGGAGATTGTGCGAGCCCCATGTGTAAAAGATCGCGAGGGTGGGTGGGTGTTCGCGCGTCGCGGGGAGAAAGCCGTTGGTGGCGAGGGCGCGTTTCAACAGGCGCTCGACGTCCTCGGGCTTGAGCGTGTGCTCGCCGGCGGATGTTTCGCCCATCTGGTGGTAGCCGCCCGACTGCGCGACGTAATACACGGGGGCCGCCGCCGCCGCCGCTGGCTGCTTTTTCCCTAAGTCCGTCATCTCCGTGATGACCGTGAGATCGACTTGCGGATTTTTCTGAAACGACTTGGGCAGGAGCGAAAACACCCACTCGGACTTCGCGGGCTTCTTCGCCGGAGCCAGTGCGGATGGCACGGCGGGCGCCGCGGGCGGAGAATCAGCCGGTGGCGTCTGGGCCTGCGCCGCGCACCACCCCAACAATGCGGCGAGCCGGAGAACGGTGCGTGGGTTGATCATGGTCGTGTCACCTGCTTTGACGCGCCGGCGATCGTTTGGTTGCCGCCGAAGCGGCCGGACAGTCTGGGGCGAGAACCTGAGGTCGATGGCGCCAACGCTCCGGTCGGTTTTTCGGCTAACTTGCTTGCTGCTCGCGCCAAACAAGACGCCAGCGCGAATCGGCCGGAAATCACTTTCAAATCTTTCGGCCGATCCGATCTAGAAGCAAGGCCGGCCGCTTTCGTCCACGGCCACCCCTCCGCCCATGTCCAACCCCGATCTGATCGTAGTCCGCGAGTTGCCGGTGATTGGTAAAATAATTGCCGACGAGACGTGGCTCGAAGGCGAGCGCCGGGGTCGCTGGGTCTCACCGGACGATCCGGTCGTGCGGGAGAATGTATGCGGTGTCGTGCTCCGCATCGGGGCACAGCTCCGCGAAAGTCTGCGGCATCCGTGCGATGAGCCGCCGCAGGCTGCCTGATCTCAGTTGCCCTCGGTTTTCGGTTTTTTCGCGGGTTCGACGGTGACGTTTGTGTAGGTCACATCGCCCGAGTAGGCGAGGAGGTCGGCGCCCTCGACGCCGCGGAAGGTGCAGTTCTCGACGCGGATGTTTTCGATAATCGATTTTTCGATGCCGACGATCGAGAGCACGCGCGGGGCTTTTTTTCCGGTGACATTTTCCATGACGACGTTGCGGACGGTCGGGACGAACGGCCCGCTCGTGACGCGCGAGTAAACGAGATCGATCGTCAGGATGGAGTCGGAGACTTCGCCGATCGTGCAGTTGCGCATGAAGACGTTTTCCAGCACGCCACCGCGGCCAGCGTTGGTTTTGAGCCGGAGCGCGCGCTGGAGGTGCGGACTGTCCATCTGATTGTTTTCGGCGAAGACGTTGCGGATGCTGCCGGAGTTTTCACTGCCGAGGACGACGCCGCCGTGACCGTCCATCATCACGCAGTCGCGGATGATGACGTTTTCCGTCGGAACGTTGACGCGGCGGCCGTCGTTGTCTTTGCCCGACTTGATCGCGATGCAGTCGTCGCCGGTGTCGAAGATGCACTTTTCAATCAGCACGTCGCGGCAGCTCTCGGGATCGCAGCCGTCGTTGTTTGGGCCGTGACTGTGAATCTCGACTCCGCGGACGGTGATGTTCGAGGAAAGTTCTGGCGCGACTTCCCACATCGGCGAATTGATGATGTGTACGTCCTCGATCAGGATGTTTTTGCAACGATAGGGGACAATGAAGTTCGGGCGCAGCGCGCCTTTGTCGCCGAAGATGCGTTCAGCCACCGGCACGTTTTTCTCGCCCATCTCGATCAACTGGCGCTGTGACGGCAGGCCGGAGCCTGGGACGGCGCCGCGGGTGGCGTTGCGACGCGCGATGCCCCACCATGTGTCGTTTGAGGCCGAGCCGTCGAGTGTGCCCTTACCGCTGATCGCGATGTTTTCCTGATCGAGCGCATAGATTAGAGGCGAGTAGTTCATGCACTCGGTGCCCTCGAAACGCGCGAGGACGACGGGTAAAAATTTCGCGGGATCGGGACTGAACTTCAGCGTCGTGCCCTCGGCGACGTAAAGGTTCACGTTGCTCTTCAGGTGAACTGCGCCGGTGAGAAACACGCCCCCGTTGACGACCACGCGGCCGCCACCGGCCTTGTTGGCCGCGGCGATCGCCTGTGCAATCGCGTCGGTGCAGTCGGTCGTGCCGTCGCCTTTCGCGCCAAAATCAGTGATCGGAAAATCCTTGGCGGGAAACTGCGGGGGCTTAATGCGGGCGAGGATCGCGGGAGCGGCGTCCCACGGCGACGGAGGTTTTGGCGCCGACGCCGGCGCCGTGGCTGTCACGCAACCGGCGAGCAGCGCGAGTAAGAGCGCAGAGACGAACGACAGGCAAGTGAGTCGGGTTTTCATGCGAGAGGGGATTGGGGTTGGACGAACGAGGCGAAGGACAGTCGCCAGAAGCTGCGGACACGAGTCCGTTTCCGATGAAAGCAAAAGCCCGCACCGGAACATGCGGGCTGGCGAGTAAATTCTCGCCGGCGACTCAGCGCAGCTCGGCGATCGGCACCTGGTCCATGTCGGCGAAGACCTGGTTGTCTCCGCCCATCGCCCAAACGAAACGATACGCACCGGTGCCGGCGCCGCAGTGGATCGACCATGCGGGCGAGAGCACGACCTCGCGATCGCGGACGATGAGGTGGCGAGTTTTCTTCGGCTCACCCATGAGGTGGACGACCATGTTGTCGCCGACGTCGAAGTAGAGATAAACTTCCGTGCGGCGGCTGTGCGTGTGGGGCGGCATCGTGTTCCAAAGCGAGCCGGGTTCGAATTCGGTGAAGCCGAGCACCAACTGGCAGCTCTTGATGCCGTCGAGGTGAATGCACTTGTTGATCCGCCGGCGGTTGGCCTTGGTCGGATCGCCGATGGGATCGGTTTTGAGATCCGCGCGGCGGACGACGGCGGTGGGGTGCTTTGCGTGCGCGGGCGTGCTGACGAAATAATACTGCGGCTGGCCGGACGCGCCGGGTTCGAACGTCACGTCTTTCTCGCCGAGGCCGATGTAGAGGCAGTCGAGCGCGCCGAGTTCGTGTTTCACGCCGCCGACGGTGACCGCGCCAGGTGCGCCAAGGTTGAGAATGCCGATTTCGCGACGTTCAAGGAAGAACGCGGTGCCGGTTTCCTTCGCGCTCGGCAGCGAGAGCGGTGCAGTCGTCGGCAGCGCCGCGCCGACGATCATGCGATCGAGATCGGTGTAGTGCGCGGTGACAGCGCCGGGTTGGAAGAGCCCGCCGATCAGAAACCGGTCGCGGAGCTCGTCTGTGGAGAGCGTGTTGGTCGCCTCGGGTGTCGGGAAGTAATGGAGTTTCATGGAAAATTATCGGGGATAAACGCGTTCACCTTGATCAAGGAGTGACGCGGAAGAAATCGAAATCGGCGTGGCCCGATGACTTCGCTCCGACCGCGGTCGAGGCAAAGAGGCCAGCTTTCGCGCCAACCCAGCGGCCGACGGTCGCCTGCATCTCCTCGCCGAACGGCGTGAACGATTTCCCGTCGAAACCATAGGCGAAGCGGCACCTGGCGTCCGCCGTGACCGTGACACGCAAGAAGATCTTCGAAGATTTTACCTCGAGGCTCGCGGCTTCGCGCTCGGGGCCTTTCCTACTAGCGTCGAGATTGGAGACTTGCACGAGACGCAGGCCGGTCTCATCGCGCCGCAGTCCGATCCACGCATAGCTGTAGCCAAAAACGATCAAGCCGGCTTCGTCACCCGCGCGGGCGGCAGAGATTTTGAGCGCGGTGGTGGCGGAGAAGGCGGGGCCAGAAAATTTTTGCAGTAGCAGATTCGGGGCATCGTAGAGATTTTTTTCCGCGGGCGCCGCGACACACGCGAGGCGCAGCGATCCGGGTGCCGCGGCGAGCGAGAAAAATTCCGGACGTGGGTTCGCTTGCCACTGCCACGGTTGGCCGAGCGCCAACGAGTCGAATTCGTCGTCCGTCACGGGGTTCGCGATGCGAGGGAACGCGGCCGCCGGCTTCGCGTGGGAGAGCACCGGCTCGCCCGTCTCGGCGCCGCTCGCAACTCCGGTGCCCATCCGCGGCCAGCCGTCGTCGCCCCAACTCATCGGCTCAAGGTGCACGACGCGGCCGAACGGTCCGCGATCTTGGAAATGGAGGAACCAGTTTTCACCCGTGGACGTATCGACCCAGCCACCTTGGTGCGGGCCATTGATCGGCGTGGTGCCCTGCGCGAGCACCAAGCGGGCCGCGTAAGGGCCGCGAATGTTTTTCGCCCGATAGACGGCCTGCTCGCCAGCGGGCACGCCGTTTACGGGAGCGAAGATAAAATACTCGCCGGCGTGCCGGTAAAATTTCGGACCCTCGAGCGTGCTCCAGCCGCGCGGCGACGTGTTCTCGTCGAGAATCGAAACGCCCTCGCCGTCGACCACGCGGGTGGCATCGGCGGAAAGTTCGTTGAGCGTGACGAGGTTGTTTTTCCCCGCACGGCTCTTCGCCCAGCCGTGGATCAAATATACCTTTCCGTCGTCGTCCCACAGCGGGCACGGATCGATTAGCCCTTTGCCGGGCTTTACGCAGATCGGCACGCTCCAGATGCCGCGCGGATCGGTGGCGGTGACGACAAAAATTCCGTAGTCGGGATCGGGAAAAAAGATCCAGAACTTTCCGGCATGGAAACGGATCGAGGGCGCCCACACCCCGCCGCCATGGCGTGGCACGGCAAAGTGATCGGGTTCGCCGGCGACATAGCTGAGCGTCGGCAACGCGTGGTTTACGAGTTCCCAATTCACCAGGTCGCGCGAATGAAGAATCGGCAAGCCGGGCACGTGGCTGAAGCTGGAGGAAACGAGCCAGTAGTCGTCGCCCATGCGCACTGCATCCGGATCGGAGTAGTCGGCGAACAGCACGGGATTTTGGTAGGTGCCGTCGCCGCGATCAGGCGTCCAAGGGGCCGGTGCGGCTGCGGCACCAAGCGGAGAAGACGTCGAGACGAGGAGGGACATGAAGAAAAGGAGTGTTTTCATTCGGCCGATTCGCCGAGCTAGGCGGGGCCGGAAAAATTAATCAAGCGAGCGGCGGGTAGCGCGTGTGAGGCGGGAGTTTTCAGTTTCTTTGCTCGGGCCGAACGGTCGGGATGAGCAGCTGCAGCGCGATCAGCGACACCACATACATGCCCGAGAAATAGGCGAAGACGGGGACATAGCTGCCGGTTTTTTGCAGCAGCATCCCGGTGAAACCGTTGACGAAACCGCCTGTAAAATAAGCGACGAAGCCGCCGACCCCGATCACGGAGCTGATGGCCTCTTTCGCCATGGTGTCGGACACGACGCTGTAGAGATTCGCCGACCAGCCTTGATGGGCGGAGCCGGCGATGCCGACGATGAGCACGGCGAGCCAGACACTGGAGGCAAACGGCGCGAGAAACACGGGCACCACGGCGAGGGCGCAGATCAGTAGCGAGACCTTTCTGGCAGCGTTGATGGTCCAGCCCCGGCCGAGGAACCAGCCTGCCAGCCAACCGCCGCTCACGCCGCCGATCGCGGCAAGGGCGAAAAATACCCCTGTCCACCAGCCGACCGCCTGCGTCGAGAGGCCGAAGCGCTTCCCCAGAAAATCCGGCACGAAAAACTGATAGAAACCCCAGGCGGGTGCGGCGAGAATGCTGGCGATAAGATAAGCCCAGACGGCGCGATACCCCAGCAGCCGAAGCCACGGGACCTTGATCGTCTTCTCCTCCGTCGCGGGCTGGCCTTGCTTGATGTAAGCAGACTCGGCGGCGGAGAGCCGCGAATTTTTCTCCGGAGCCTCGTAGATGAACCACCAGGCCGTGACCCAGACGAATCCCGTCGCTCCCGTGAGGTAGAACGTTGTTTGCCAGCCGAAATGCGCGTAGAGCCAGGGCACGCCGATCGGGCAGAGGACGGCGCCGACGTTGGTGCCGGCGTTGAACAAACCGGTTGCGAGCGCGCGTTCCTTCACGGGATACCACTCGGCGACAGTCTTGATCGCGCCGGGAAAATTGCCGCCCTCGGTGAGCCCGAGCGCGATGCGCGCGAGCATGAAACCCGCGGCAGTCATCGGCAGGGAGAGCGTTAGCCACGTCAGCTCTTTCTCGGTCCACGAGAACCACGGATACGATAGCGTGAACGTCGTTCCAACGCCGATGAGGCCGCACAACCCGTGGGCCGCGGCGGCGCAGCTCCAGCAAAATACAAAGATCGGCAGGCCGCGCTTTACGCCCCAGCGATCCATCAGTCGGCCGCCGAACAGATAGCCGAACGCGTAGGCGAAGGAGAACGCCGCCGTGATCCAGCCGTAATCGGAATCGCTCCAGCCGAGTTCGCGGCATAGATCCTTTTTGAGAATCGCAAGCACGAGGCGATCGATGTAGTTTACGGCGACGGAGAAAAACAGCAGACTGCAGATGACCCAGCGGAAGTGGCCGCCGGGGGTAGCGGTGGCGGAGACGGACGATCCGGGGTTGGTTTTCATGCGAAAAACTTATCGGTCCGTTAGGGTATGGCCGCGTTTCCACGACGACTACGTTCGAGCCCTTCCTGAGCGCCAACGTGATTTGGGTCGAGGCGCAGCGCTGCTTGGAACTGTTCCGCGGCCTCGGAGCGCCGACCAGCTCCGAGGAAGGAGCGGCCCATCGCGTGGTGGATCTCCGGATTTCCTGGCTGTAGTTCGAGGGCACGCTCGAGATGCAAAATGGCGCCGGCGGTATCGCCGCGCAGGTCCAGCGCTAGGCCCCATTTCACTTCGACGTCGGCCGACTCCGGTTGTAGTCGCCGCGCGTGTTCAAACTGCGCGACTGCTTCGGTATAGTGTCCATTGTTGGCCAGGGCCCAGCCGAGGTTTACGCTCGCGAGCGTCAGATTCGGGTCGAGGTCCACGGCGCGACCAAATTCTGCGATGCCCTCGTCGGCGCGCTCGAGTGCCATCAGCGCCACGCCGAGGGTGTTGTGCGCGCCGGCGAAACGCGGCTGGATCCGCACCGCCTGTTCCAGCAACGGCAGAGCCTCGCGCGAACGCCCAAGTCGGTTCAACACGTTTCCGAGACTGTTAAGGATTACGGGATAACCCGGCTTCAATTCGAGCGCCCGCTGCAGATGGGGCAGAGCTTCTTCCGTTCGACCGGCGTCGACCAGCGTCGTGCCGAGATTGAGCTGGGCGACCCAGCTCGCGGGATTGCGCGTGAGCGTGGTCTCGTAGAGCGTGACAACGTCGCAATACATTACGCTCTGCCGCCACGTGAGCCCACCGAGAATCGTCAGCACGCAGGCCGCTGTGACTGGGCCGCTCCATCGCGGCCACGATAAGAATGCGAACCCGCGCGTTGCCGCAGCGGCAAGAAACGCGATCAGCCCGAGGCTTGCGAGATATTGGAAGTGATCCGCGACGTAGGAAAAGATGAAGGGATACACGTTCACAAAACCGAGCACCGGAAAGAGCGTGCCGCCGAACAGCAGCGCGGCGGCGAGCGGCGCGCGATCGCGCCGACGCCACCAAACCAGTCCGGCGAGCACGACCAACGTAGCTCCAGGAAAGAACCACTGCCAGATCGACGATGCGTCGATCGTCCACCGCGGATAGAAAAACGTCAACCCGGCCGGCCAGAGCAGTTTGCCGAGATAAAACCAGACGACACGGCACGCGAGCAAACCGCGCTCCATCGGGTCCAGCGTGAAATCGACGCCGTTTGCACCAATTTGCGTGCGCTCGAACCAAGAGCTGCCGAGGCCGGCTCCGAGGCCGAGCACCAACCAGACCAGCAACGGCTGAACATCATCTCGCCACGACAGTCGGCCACGCTGCCACCACGTGATCACGAGCAGCGCCGCCGGCAGGGTGGCTGTCACGGTCTTGGTCAGCAACGCGGCCAGAAACCAAAGCGTCGCGATCGTGTAGCGCGCCGGTCGCCGTTCGTCCTCGAACCGCAGCCAGGCAAGCGCGGCCGCGAGGCAGAATACCGTTGAGAGCGTGTTTTTCTGCTCCGAGATCCACGCGACCGATTCGACGCAGACGGGATGCAGCGCAAAGATCAATCCGGCGAGCACTGCGCCCGGAATGGCGAGCCGGCGCAACAGCTCGATCAACAGGCAGGCGGAGGTCACATGCCACAGCAGGTTAATCAGGTGGTAGCCAGCGGGCGCGTCACCCCAGAGGCGATGCTCGATCCAGAATGCGGTGTGGAGGAGGGGGTAATATTGCTGCGTCACGCCCACCTCGAACCAGATGCGCGCGAGGCCCGACCACGACTGCAGGCTCGGGCTTGTCACGTGTCCCGCATCGTCCCACAGGAATTCGCCGGTCAGCGCCGGAAAGTAGGCGGCGAACGTCGCGATCAGGATGAGCGCGAACACTGCTCCCATCGGCCACGGTCGCGACTCCGCGGCCGGCGCAGAAACCACCGGGCGGGAGGTGGTGGATTTCGGTGGCTTCATCGTCAGCACGGAGCGAATGATTCCCTCCGGCCTTGAGCAAGCTGCTTGCTCTCCTCGTGGCGAAGGACAGGCCGGAACACCGTTGATCTAGTTGGAAAAAAAATCGCCGTCTCTCCTGCGAGCGACGGCGATGACATGGGATGTGCGGGCCGGACAATCGCTACAGATCAAACGAAGCCGACAAAATAAACTGTCGCGGATCGACGATGCGGTAGGTGGAGGCCTGCCCGTCAAAGAAAGCGCCCGTCTTTTGCAATCGGCCACCATTTTCCTGAACGTCTTTGACGTTCAGTTGGAAATTGGCCCGCACCTTGTCGGCGAACATCCGGGTGTGGTAGCTGAGGAACAGATCGACGTGGGCGTCGGCCGACGAGTAAATCGGCCGGTTCGGATCGAGCTGTAGAATCTTGTTCTGCGGCAGGGTGAGATCCATGCCAGGAGTATAGCCGAGACCGTAGAAGCCGATTGCTCCCTTGCTTGCCCAGCGCAACGAGCCGCCTACGCTCATGTTCTTGAGGATCCGGTTTTCCGTGATGCCGGCCAGACTGTAGCGAGTGTTGAACTTGGTCGAATATTCGCGGATCTGGGGCTTGGGCTTGCCGATCGTGGCGCGGAACACAGACATGGGCGCATCGACGTTCACTGCAAAATTGTCCGCGGCCGACTGGGTGCTGTTGTAGCCGGACACCGTGCTGAAAGGCGCGCCTTTGATATTCCACCAGAGCAAGTGGCCGGTGGCGCCGGTGGGTAGGTTGACCGGCCCGGTCGCGTAGGGAGTGGTCACGCCGCCGATGGTCTGCGTGGTCGTCGTGAAGCGCGGGTCTTCGAGCGCGGTCCAGATGGGCATCCGCGCCGCGATGTAGTTGTCAACCGCGGCGCCAGCCGCCGTGTTGATCGCCTGCGTCTTGGTGGCCGACGCGCTGACCGTCCAATACTTGGTGAGGTTGAAATTGATCTCCAACTCGTCGCCCGTGGACTTCGCGTCATTGACCGCGGCATAGGTGCCGGCGGCGGCAATGGACGCCAACCCACTATATTGCGCGACCGGCATCTTGATCGCCGCGGCGATTTGATCGTTGGTGGCGCTTCCGCCGGTGCCGAGCCCGTTCAGCCACGCCGTCGTCTGGGTCCTCAGGTTATAGGAATCGGTGGCGACAAACCCTTCATACCGCAAAATGCGTTGGGCCATCGTGGAGATGTCGCCGTTGCGGAGATCGTTTTGCTTTGTGGTATAGTGCGTGTAGCGGACGGAAAGCCGGCCATCGAGCATCGTCATCCACGCACCCAGATCCTTGCTGGTGCCGGTCTGGTTGGGCAGTTGGTTGAGGAACAGGTCGTAGGCCGGACCCTGCGCAATGAAATTATCCGATCGGTTGTAGGTGAGGCTGAGGCCGCTGAATGCTTCGGCCAGAATGCGCGTGACCCCGCTTCCATGACTGATCGAGTTTTGGAGCAACTTCAGATCCCGCAGCGGACGGGCGACGATCGAAGCGGTTTTGGTTTTGCCCTGGGCCAGGCGCCACGGCCCCACCCATTGGTTGGACGCTGCGAAGTTGTAGTCCCGGAGATCCGGCGTCAGCGTGGCTAAGGGAGCATTTCGGTCATACACCTCGTCCTTTCGGACACCGAAGGTGGTGACCAGGCGGCCGCCGAGGAAGGTGCTCTGGACCACGGCACCCGGGGTCTTGATGACTTCCTCGAGGTTGTTGAGGCCGCCACCTTGAGCCGCGGTGAAGCCGACGGCGGAAACATCCTTGATCATTGCGCTCGCCGAGGGGCCCCAAACATAAGGAAGACTGGCACCCTCCGGGAAATAGCTCGGGGCGTATTGAATGCCGCCACCTGGCGTGTTGCCGACATAGTATTGTTCGTTGAGCCGGTCATAGTTGCCGGGGACAATGGCGTTTCCGTTGATCAGATATTTCGGATCGGTGTTGGTCACCGTTTGGAGGCCCAACGGCGTGTTGGCATATTTCTGCTCCCACCCCGTGTTGGTGCCCAGCGCAGTATGCCGGTAGGTGTAGAGGCGATTCTGCTGATCCTTGTATTCATAATAGCCCAAGACCTGCTGGGTGCCGAGCCACTTCGTCCAGCCCTCATTGTGAGAGAAATCGAATTTATAAACGGCTTGGGAGCGATAGGTGTCCCAGAGCAATGGCTTGCTCCGCAGGAAGGGTTCGCTGCTCCGCAGGTAGGGCCGGCCGAAATAAGGATTAGGGGTGCCGTCCAAATTGACCATATTCACATCGGGTTGGAGCTGGCCGACGTTGCTGTTCACGCTCGCGGGTCCCATCGGTTGGTTTTCCAAACGCTGGGCATCCTCCCGCATGAACGTGACTTGGGCGGCGAGGGTTTGCTTGGTCGTGCTGACAACCATCTGGTCGAGCTGGGCCATGTAGGTATTCACGTTGTCCCACGCCTTGCTGTTGCCCGCCAGGTTGATGCTGGTCCAGTCGTAGATGGACTTGTCGTTGATGGGCCTGGCCACGGAATTGTAGAGCGGCTGTTGCGTGGCGGTATAGGTTTCTGCCGGACCCGTGGTCAAAAGGCCGATGCCCGTCGCCGAAGCGCCAAACGGATCTGTTGTAGCGAGGGCGCCCGACGTATACCGCGACATGGCCCAATAGGGAGTCTGGCCCGGGGCGCCGATCTGAAAGGTTGAACGGCTCTCCGCGGAGCCGGAGATGAAGGCCGTAGGGGCTGCCGCATACGGCGTGATTGATCCGAGGACGTTACCGTTGCCGTAGACTTGCCCGTTGGCGAGCGTCACCAAGCCCGTCACAGGATTCCAACCGGGTTTTCCGGCCCTGATCCAATCCGTGAAGTAGTCGCGGGGTGTCGTGAAGTTGGGCCGCACGGATACGTTTTTATAGTTATACCAGGAGGCCGAGATGGTGGTGTTTTTAAAGGGCCGGGCCTTGAGCTGAAAGCTGAGGCGGCGTTGGTCTTCGCCGGAAGGCTTTCGTACGAAGGCGTTGTGCTGGTCGGCATAGCTCGCGCGCACGGCCAGCTTGTTCTTAATCAGCTCCCGATTCACGTCGAGCGAGTCGCGCCAGCCGCCGTAGCTGTCGCCCCGAAATTCCACTTTGGAGAAATCGCGGCTAAGATTGGCGGTGGCCGGAACCTGGTTCACCGTGCCGGACGCGTTTCCCAGGCCGAAGATGTTGGCGTTCGGTCCGCGGCTCAGCTCGAGTGAGTCGAGCCAGAGCGGATCGACGGGCACGCGGCCCGAGGTCTGGATGTTGTTAAACGCGATGTTGGCGTTGCCGATGCCCCGCACGCGGTTGGCATTGTTCGGGTTGAGGCTCACCTGGTCAACCACCGCGCCGGTGCGATCGGTATCGAACTGGGAGTAGGAGTTGGTGCCTTCGGTATTCGCCATGTAGTCGAAGATATCGTTGATATCGAGCATCGCGAAGTCGCTCATCTGGTCCTTGGTCATCACGGTGATCGACTGGCCCAGATCCTCGATTTTCGAATTGAGGCGCGTGCCGGACATCGTGTTCGACTGGAAGTAGCCCCGGTTGTTGTCGGAGGCGACTTCGAACGGGGACAGCGAGACAATCTCCTCAGACGGGGTTGATGTGGTCGACGTGGTGGTAACAGGTATGCTGTTCTTCGGGGTGGTTTCCGCCGTCGTAGAGCCGGGCGCGGCCGGTGCGAGTTGTGCGCGGAGAGGTATGAGGGCGAGGGCGAAGAAACAGGCGGTTGCCAGAAGGGTGAGACGCCGACGAACCAGGGTAGTAGTCGTGGAACTCATAGGGATTGGGGGGAGGCGCGCCGCTTCCCGGCAGACGCAGGTGAATCCACCATGCGGCAGAGGCCAGTGGCTCCGAGCCTGTCACTGCGCTCATCGTTGACTGATTTTGCGTGAAATCCTCTTACTTGCGTGGCGGCAGGGTTTTTCCATCCCGCCATTCGCCTGTGAGCAAGATCTCGTGTTGATCGTCTGGCACGCCGGCTTCGTTGCGGTGCATCAGGCCGATGAGCATCTCGACGGCCAGCGCGCCAAGCTTCGCGGGATCGTAGTAGACGCCGGCGCTGCCGAGCTCGGGGTGCTCCTCCAACTCCACCAACCCAACGTCGCGCGGCACTCGCCGTCCCATCCGCTCAAGCCACGTGTGAATCGGGCCGGCGTGGTTGGCGAGGAGGGCATCCGGGCGCTCGCGTTTGAACCAGACACGAAATGATTTTTCGTCCGCCGGCACCGCCGGGCACGGCGGCAGGCGGTCGGCCGGCGGGAACAGTTGCTGTTGCGCCAGAAACGCGCCGAGCCAGCGATCGCCGACGCGCGGACTGTCGTTCGCCTCGGAAAATACAAATCCCACGCGTCGGTAACCGCGCTCGCGGCAACGTTGCATCGCCTGCCACGCCGTGGCGAAATGGTTTTCCGTCACGTGGTGCAGCAGCGGCTCGCGCAACGTCATTCCGAGCGCGACGCACAAGAAGCGCTCCCACGCGAGCCTCACTGCCTGTTGCCCCGGCGGCAACCGGCCAATGATGAGACCGTTGATGCCGCGGGCGGAAAGGATGTCGCAAAAACGCTCCTCCGTCATCCCCGGTTCCGCGAGCCAGAAGTGCTCCAGCTTGTAACCGAAGTCGCGCGCCCGCTCGGCGGCTCCCGGAAAAAAATTTGGCCGATCGTGATGCGGTGGCCGCCAGCCGAAACGCGTCGGGTAGGCGGTCACGTAGGCGAGCGCGACATGCTTCACCGCCTGCCCGCTGCGCCGCGATTTCATCAGCGCGGAGACGAGCGGGTTGATCCGGTAGCCGAGTCTCGCGGCGATCGACTTTATGTGTTCACGCGTGGCGGCCGGAATTCGCGGATGATCGCGGAGCGACAGGGACACCGTCGTGCGATGCACTCCGGCTTTGCGGGCGACGTCCTGCAGGGTGGCTTTGGCCGGCACATGTCGAGTCACCGGCGAAAGCGGGGCGCAGTCGAGAAATTTGTGCGACGCGGGGTGCGACACTCGGCCGGCTGGCTGACGGCATGGCTGGCGCCGGCGGAGAACGGCGGGCCGTTGACAGAGCTCTTCTCGCGACGCCATGCTCGCGGTTCAACGCTTCCTCCCGTGGCAAAAATTCCCCGGCCCAAGTCCGCCGCCCCCACCGTGCTCCGCTCGACCGCTGATTTTGCGCGTCACGTCGGCCTCGCGCGCACCACCGTCTCGCGTGTGATCAACGGCCAGCCCGGACTGAAACAAAAGACGATCGACCGGGTGCAGCGCGCTCTCGCCGAGACTGGCTTCACGCCCAACGCCCACGCGCTTCACCTCAAGGGCAAGCGCACCGCGATGATCGGAATCTGCATGGAGGATTTGCTGACGCCGCCGGCCGTGCGCAAACTCGCCGCGCTCCAGCGGCTTCTGCGTGATCGCGGATTTTCGTCGCTGATCGAAGTTTTCACGCCGGGTGCGGGCCGGGATGTCGTGCGGCATTTTCTCTCTATGCGCGTCGAGGCGGTGGTGTTCATCGGTCATTTTCACCGCGAAGAAATCGAGGCGCGGATTGCCGAACTCATCGCCCACGGCACACCGCACCTCGTGATCGATCACTACGGTTTGAAGAATGCGAACACCGTCTCACTCGATCGCTCGGCGGGGATGGTCGCGCTGTTGAATCACCTGCTGGACCTCGGGCACCGCTCCTTCGGCCTGCTCGGCATCGCGCGCGCGCCGGAGAGCCGCTCCGATCGCATGACCGGCATCAACGCCGCGCTCCGCTCCCGCGGCCTCGACTTCGACGAGGCCACGATCTCGCTTGATCACCTGCACGAGCGGCGCAACGACTTCGACTACGGCCGCAAGCTCGCTGGAAACTTCATGGCGCTGCCGCAGCGTCCGACCGCGTTGCTTGCGCTAAACGACGCCATCGGCGTCGGTGCGCTGCGCGGTTTGCACGATGCCGGCGTGAAAGTCCCTCGCGAAATTTCGGTCGCCGGCTTCAACAACCAGGACTTCGGCTCGATGACCACGCCGACGCTGACGACGATCGATCAAAATATTGAGGCGACAATCGCGACGGCAGCCGAAGTGATTTTGGCTCAGCTCGGCGCACCGGCTCGCGCAAAGCCCCTAGTGCACATGATCGAGCCGGCGCTCGTGGTGCGCGAATCGACGGGACCCGCGCGGAGCGCGTGATCAGAAACGGGTGATTTCCGTGAGCGTTTTTAGCCGCGCATCGATTGCCGCGCGGCCGGCGCCGGACAGTCGGTTTACCGAAAAACTCTCGACGGTCAGGCTCGACACTGCGGTGGCGTAGGCGACGGCCTTCTTCAACGCTGCGAAATCAGTGCGGTTCACCGACGCGAGGTAGCCGATGAGCGCACCAGCGTAGCTGTCGCCCGCGCCCGTCGGGTCGATGAACTTCGTCACGGGATAAGCTGAGATCGAAAAATAACCGTCGCGATGGAAGAGGAGCGAACCGTGCCCGCCCTTTTTGATCACGACCGACTTGGGCCCCATCTTGCGCAGATGCTGGCCGGCGAGGACGAGGTTGCGCTCGCCGGTGAGTAGCAGCGACTCATCCTCGTTGATCACGAAAAGATCGAGGCGGCGCAGCAAGCGCTCAAGCTCGGCGCGCGCCGTGTGGATCCAGAGATCGAACGTGTCGGCGAGGACGAATGGCTTTTTCTTCGCGGCGACGAATTGATCGACGACGCTGTTTTGCAATGAGGGCATGATCGCACCGAGCATGACGAACGACGTCTGGAGGTGCTTCGGCGTCAGCACGGGTGAGAATTTCTCGAAGACGTTGAGCCGGACTTCGAGTGTATCGCGGCCGGCAAAGTTCTCGTGGTATTTGCCGGACCAGTAAAACGTCTTGCCCTCCTGATCGACCTCAAGGCCTGAAAGGTCGATGTCGTGCTTCTGAAGTTTTTTCCAAAACGGTTTCGGAAAATCGCCGCCGACCGCGCCGACGAGCTGAGTGGGAGCGAAATAACTCGACGCGATCGACGCGTAGCTGGCGGCACCGCCGAGAATGTTGTCGCTTTGGGCGACCGGCGTGGCGACGCGATCGATCGCGACGGACCCGATGATGAGGGCGGGCTTGGCGGATTTCGGGTAGGCGGACATAGCGCGGAAATTTTCAGCCAACGGCGGTCACGGCGATGTTGGTGGCTAGCAGCGGCTCGTCGTCGATTTCGATCAGGAGCGAATAATCGCCGGGCGCCGGAAAGCTGAGGTTGCGGATTTCGTTGATGAGATTGATCCGGTGCAGCGGGCTTTGCGAATCGAACGGGCGCTCGAGCAACTGCTGCATGCGCGTCGGCCCGAGGCCCATCGAAATCTTCAATTTATGCGAACCCGCCGAGCAGTCGGTGATCGTGAGAAACCAGATCATGAACGGGTGGGTGACCGGAAATTGCCGCGCTTGGATGTTCGAGAAGATGCCGAGGATCGTGTGTTTGCCGGAGCCGGGGTCGATATGGACGCCGTCGCACGTGAGCCACGCAAGGAGCTGAGGTTTGGATTGCACGCGCCGAGCAGGGCGGCCGGCGCGGCGCGGGGCAAATCAAAATCATTTGGCGAGTGAAACCGGACGGACGTGCTTGCGCCTGCACGTGGCACGCGAGACGGACGCGGCATCCGAATTTTGCGCTTGGAGGCGCGGGGGGCGCGCGGCTTCGTGGGGGTGTGCTCCTCGCCGTCCTCAACCAGACCACCACGATGCTCGATTCCCTCGCGGACTATCCGCGGTGGTTTGTCGTCGCATGCTCGACGATCGTGCTGGCGGTTGTGCTGTGGATCGGGATGAAACTGCTGAAGATCGCGCTTTGGTTTTTGATTGGGACGGTGTTGGTGGTTGGGCTTGGCGCAGCGGCGTGGCTGTTGATCAAATAATTTTTCCCTCGGCGGACGCGGGTTTGCCGAAGTTTTCCTTGCGCGGTCTGGACACGCGGCCTCACGTTGTCCTCCCGTGAAATACATTTTTGTCACGGGTGGCGTGGTTTCTTCCTTGGGCAAGGGCCTCACAGCGGCGTCGCTGGGAGCGTTGCTTGAGATGCGCGGCCTCACGGTGCGCATCCAGAAATTCGACCCCTATCTCAACGTCGATCCGGGCACGATGAGCCCGTTTCAACACGGCGAAGTCTACGTCTTGGAGGACGGGGCGGAAACCGATCTCGACCTCGGTCACTACGAGCGATTCACGAGTGGTAAGCTCTCGCGGCTCAACTCGCTTTCCTCCGGACAGGTCTACGAAAGTGTCATCCAAAAGGAGCGGCGTGGCGACTATCTCGGCAAGACCGTGCAGGTAATCCCGCACGTCACGAACGAGATCAAGGAGCGCATTTACGCTGGCGCTAAGGACGTCGATATTCTCATCACCGAAATCGGCGGCACTACGGGTGACATCGAGGGGCTGCCGTTCCTCGAGGCAATGCGCCAATTCGCGCTCGAGGTCGGGCCGAAGGATGTAATTTTCATCCACGTCACGCTCGTGCCATATGTCGCTGCAGCGGGTGAGCTGAAGACGAAACCTACGCAGCAGTCGGTCGCGAAGCTGCGCGAAATTGGCATCCAGCCCAACGTGCTGGTGTGTCGCACCGAGCGCCCACTCGATCCGGACATGCGCGCGAAGCTTTCGATGTTCTGCAACGTTCGTCCAGCCGCCGTGATCGAATGCCGTGACGTTGCCCATTCGATCTACGAACTGCCGCTCGCATTGCAGCAGGAGGGCATGGATCAGCTCGTGGTGGATTTACTCGGGCTGAAAAACCCTCCGGCCAAGAAAAATATCTGGAAGGATATCGTCGCGCGCCTGCTCACGCCGCAGCACGAAGTGACCATCGGCGTCGTGGGCAAATATATCGAACTTCAGGACGCCTACAAATCCGTTTACGAATCGATCACGCACGCGGGGATCGCGAACCACTGCAAGGTCCACATCCGCCGCATTGACGCCGAGGATCTGGAGAAGAAGGACGGGCTCGCGTTGTTGCGCGGGCTCGACGGCATTCTCGTCCCCGGCGGCTTCGGCGATCGCGGCACCGAGGGAAAAATCGCGGCGGCGAAATATGCCCGCGAGCACTTGGTGCCCTACTACGGCCTCTGCCTCGGCCTCCAGATCGCAGTGATCGAATTTGCGCGGAATGTTTTGAAACTGAAGGGCGCGAACTCGATGGAGTTCGACGCCAAGGCGCCGCATCCGGTAATCAACATGATGGAGGAGCAGAAAAAAATCACTGACAAGGGCGCGACGATGCGGCTCGGCAGCTACGAGTGCGCGCTGACGCCGGGCACGATCGCGGCGAAGGCCTACGGCGCGCCGAGCGTGAGCGAGCGGCATCGGCACCGTTTCGAAGTGAACAACGCCTACGTCGGACAACTCCAGCGTGCCGGCCTGATCGTGAGCGGCATCAATCCGAAACGAAATCTCGTCGAGGTAATGGAGCTGAAGCGGCACCCGTGGTTCCTCGGCACGCAGGCGCACCCGGAGTTTCAGTCGAAGCCGAATCGCGCGCACCCGCTGTTCGCGGCGTTCATCGCGGCGGCGATCAAAAACAAAAAGGTTGGAAAAGCGTCAGGTGGCAAGGGCGCGAAGGGAAAACGCTAAGAGGCGCAATCGGGGACCCTCTCTGAACTTTGCTTCTTCGCATCTTTGCGATTCAACTCCGCCGTGCTATTCAATCCGAAGAAACTCCTCGTGATCGCCGGGCCCTGCTCGCTGGAGAACGAGCGCGTGTGCCGCGCCGTCGCCGAAAAACTCGTCGCGATCGGCCGCGCGAACCGCGCGCTAAAGCTCGTGTTCAAGGGGTCGTTCGACAAGGCGAACCGGACGTCTGCGGCGGGCGCCCGCGGCACGGGTATCGATGCGGGATTAAAGCTCCTCGCGATGGTGAAGCGCGACTACGGGTTTCCGGTGCTCACTGACATCCACGAGCGGGAACAGATCGCGGCGGTCGCGGAGGTGTGCGATGTGTTGCAGGTTCCGGCTTTCCTTTCGCGGCAAACCGATCTGCTGCTCGCGGCGGCAGCGAGCGGGCGGGTCGTCAACGTGAAGAAGGGCCAGTTTCTGTCGCCGATGGAGATGCAGTTCGTCACGGGCAAGCTCCGCGACGGAAAGGCGAAGGAGATTTGGCAGACGGAGCGCGGCACGACGTTTGGTTACAACAACCTGGTCGTCGACATGCGCTCCTTCGCGATCATGAAGCAGAACAAGCTGCCGGCGGTGTTCGACGCGACGCACGCGGTGCAGTTGCCCGGCGCGGGCGGCGGCAAGAGCAGCGGTCAGCGCGAATTCGTGCCGCCGCTCGCGAAGGCGGCACTCGCAGCCGGCGCCGACGGACTTTTTATCGAGACGCATCCGAATCCGGAAAGGGCGATCAGCGACGGTCCGAACATGATCGCGCTGAAAAATTTGGAAGGGTTGCTGGAGTCGTGTCTCGCGGTGTGGCAGACGGTGCGAGCCTGAGCCGCGGGCGAACCTTCGCCGCCCCTTGACCGCAGCACGACCGCCCGCACACTTGGGCGCAACAAAACCTCGCAATGGCCAACTTCATCATCGATGTGCCCGTGCCTTCCATGGGTGCGACCGTCAACGAACTCACTGTCATCTCGCTGAAAACCAAGCCCGGAGATCACGTGACCAAGGGCCAGAAGATCGCCGAACTTGAGAGCGACAAATCCGTTTTCGACTACGAGGCGCCGGCCGACGGCACCGTGATCGCGTTGCCGGTAAAGCCGGGCGAAGTATTGGAAGCCGGAAAGCTGTTTCTGCGGCTTGAGACGGGTGACCTTTCATTGAAGCATCTCGAATCGAAGGGCGGGGCGGCGGAAATGACGGCCACCGCGGCCAAACCCGCCGGCCCGCTGGTGTGGACGCCCAGAGCTACGAAGCTCGCCCAAGAAGCCGGCCTCGATCCGGCGACGCTCATGGGGATCGAGGCAACGGGGCCGGGCGGGCGCGTCTCCGGCGACGATGTGACCAACTATTTGGCCAAGCTGGGTAAGAAATAAACGCTGGCGGCAAGGGGAAGCGGGCGTTTGAGTAGCAGCTCGTTTGAAAACCTCGATTGAAACCGTCTGCATCGCGGGCGTGGGACATGCCGCCCCCACGACCGTTCGTCCGAACAGCGAAATCCTGAAGGCGTTTCCGCACCGCACGGAAGACGAGATGGTGCGGCTGACCGGTATCAAAGAGCGCCGCCACGCCGCCGACGACGAAAGCGCGACCGATCTCGCGGCGATCGCGGTGCATCACGCACTCACGCAGGCGGGGATGAAGGCCGCGCAAATTGACGGCATCATCATGGCGACGATCATCCCGGATCAGCCCGTGCCGTCGATGGCGAGCGCACTTGCGCGGCGCCTCGGCATTCCCCGCGCGCTAGCCTTCGATCTCAACGCGGCTTGCTCAGGCTGGCTCTACGCGCTCGAAGTCGGACGCACGCTGATTCTCGGCGGCACGGCGAAAAACCTGATCGTCGTCACGGCCGAGTTGCTTTCCCGCATCACGAATCCGCAGGATCACGAGACGGCGTTTCTCTTTGGCGATGGCGCGGGAGCGGCGATTCTTACGGGTGGCTCGGGTGGGCACCGGTTGCATCGGATGGGCCTCAGCGGTGACGCCGATCAGTTCGATTCGATCCAGCGGCAGGGCGGCGGGGCGGCGATGCCGTGGCCGGGCGCCGAGGGTTGCGAAATGGAGCATTTTTATCTCCAGATGAACGGCACCTCGGTCTTCAAGCACGCGGTCGTTGGTTTCGCGGAGCAGATCGAGCAGACGCTCGCGCGCGAAAACCTAAAGCCCGACGACATCGCGTGGATCGTGCCGCATCAGGCCAACGCGCGCATCCTCACCGCGGTGAGCAAACGCGTCGGCATACCCTACGACAAATTCGTCGTGACCATCGGCAAATACGGCAACACCAGCGCTGCGAGCGTCTCGATGGCGCTGGGCTGGGCCGCCGAGGAGGGGATCTTCACCGATGGTGACAAAATCATTTTCTGCAGCGTCGGGGCGGGGCTGACGTTTGCCGGCGGACTGCTCGTGTGGTGAGCGGCGGAGGGCTCACGCAAAGGCGCGGAGGGGCCAGCCGGTCCCCACCGGCGAGCGCGGCAGGCCGCTCGAGTATCCGGACGAGCGTGATCACGCTCGGGCTGGTGCTCCAGCAGGTCTATCGGCTGCCGTTGCGCCAGACCGTCGGCTTGCTCCGCTCGGTCCTCGATCTCGCGGGGTTGAAGGCCTTGCCCGTGCCGG
>CAITWF010000014.1 GCA_903896015.1 uncultured Opitutia bacterium
ACCCACCTCCGCGGCCTTCCCGATCTTCACCCGCGAAATACTATCCGCATAAGGACGGATTTACCTCGGCCCGTCACTCTAACGGGCTTGTTCAACAAGCGTCCTGTGTCGCGCTACGGCGACACAGAACTCTCTGGGTTCTCCGCTGTTTGGTCGCTTGCTGCGGCAAGCCTTATGGCTCCTGTCCTCGCAAGCGACCAAACAGCTACCCGTCAACGCGGTTGTCTGTGTCCACTAATTCGAGGCAATCTCAAATCATGAGGATCACGATTTGACGAATACCAGCGAACTCAGGCGAATACCGGCGAACTCCAGAGGCAAAATCGCCCCCAAAGTGGACCCCAAATGAGTGAAATCATTGACCGGCTGCATAAACTATTGCCGCTCATAACCTGAAGGTCGTTGGTTCAAATCCGGCCCCTGCACCCAATTAAAACGCCTCCCACTGCTCGGGAGGCGTTTTTGTTAGGGCGATTAGTTGAAGAACTCGATGGGTTCGGGCTCAGGCAGTGTAGACCTTTCTGCTCGCGCTGTCCGCACGAGGAATTTGCTACTTCGGGAATCGGGTTTCTCATGCATGCTTGGCTGCACTGCCACGAGGGTGCCCGCCAGGGCTTTGAGCGCATTGACGGTGTCGTGCAGCGTGACGGCCTGCGCGTTGTCGTCCACAGCCCCGCCCGCATGCCGAAGAACAAGCCGGTGGATACCAGCAGCACAATCGCGAAGAATGACCAGTTCGGCGTGATCCCAAGGCCGATGACTGTGAGGAGCAGAAAGGTAAACTGAGCGCCCGCAAAAATTCCGTAGCGAACGGTGAACCGCAATCCCTGCAAAACGGCCGCCGCCCACATCGCAGCGGTGACACTCACCACGCACCAATAGATCGTTGTGCCAAGCGCCGCGCCACCGTTGACAAACGCCAAAAAGCCGAGAGCCAACGTTCCCGCCATCGCGGACGTCAGCGTGAATATCGTGAGGAGTTGATAGCAGGTATCGACAGGGATAAGGGCTTCGCGCCCCTGCCAATCCCGTCGCGGAGCGAACCAATTTCGACTGGAGGTCATTCGTCGCTACAACTCGTGGGTAGCCAGAGGGAAACACACCTTGGCTTGATGCAAGCTGATTTCGCCTTCAGAAATGTTAAAACCATGCGCGCAACTTGTGGAGGGCGACAGTCTCCGTGATGGAGCGGGGCGGGGCGCGGGGTCCGTCGCACCGCCGCCCCCGCGGCGAAATTTTCGCACTTCGCTCTTGCCAGCAGCGTCGGCGCCCGGTGTGTTGGCCGGCTCTGTCAGTAAAACAAACTCAGCAACCATAACCGTCAGTCATCAATCGATCGCAAGGCGGCCCTCCGGCCGACCTGTGTTTCGCAAGATACATCGATCACAATGAGCCTCAGCATCACCGCGAAAGACCTGCTCGACGCAGGCGTTCACTTCGGGCACCAGACCAAGCGCTGGAACCCGCGTTCCAAGCCATTCATCTTCGATCACCGCCAGGGCGTGACGATCATCGATCTCGGCAAGACCCACGAGGCGCTCGCCAAGGCCTGCGCGTTTCTCGAGGAAACCGTCGCCAACGGCGGCAACGTCCTCTTCGTCGGCACCAAGCGCCAGGCGAAGGAAATCGTCCGCGAGGCCGCGACCTCGACCAACATGCCACTCTGCGTCGATCGCTGGCTCGGCGGCACGCTCACCAATTACGAAACCGTCAAGAAATCCATCGCCAAGTTCAAAAAATACCAGGCGATGGAGACCAGCGGTGAGATGGCGAAACTCCCCCGCAAGGAAGAGTCCGCCATCAAGCGCGAAATGACCCGCATGCAGAAAAATTTTAACGGCATCGCCGACATGGGCGGTTTGCCCTCCGCGCTGTTCGTCGTCGACGTCAGCCATGAGGCCATCGCCGTCGCCGAGGCAAAACGCTGCGGCCTGCCGTGCGTCGGCGTTGTCGACACCAATTCCGATCCGACCACCGTCTCGCACCCCATCCCGGGTAATGACGACGCCGTGAAATCGATCCGCATCATTGTCGAAGCCGTCACGGCCGCGATCCAGAGCGGTCTCGCCCAGCGCGACACGCGTCGCGCGCAGCGTGGCGCCGCCGATCTGAAGGCGACGAACGCCGGAGTGCCGCAGGTCGCTTCCGCAGAGGATGTCGATCTCTCGAAGGTCGAGATTCCCTCCGAGGTCGCCGCGATCGTCGAGGGTGATGTCGAGCCCGTCGTCGCTGCGAAGAAGCCGGTCCGCGCCCGCAAACCCGCGGTCAAGGCCGAGTAATTTTCCCCTCGCACCCAATTTTTAATGAGCACTCCCATCACCGCTCAAATGGTCAACGAACTGCGCTCCGTCACGGGCGCCGGTTTGCTTGACTGCAAAAAAGCGCTCACCGAGGCCGACGGCAACGTCGAGCAGGCGACCACGATTCTCCGCAAGAAACTCGGCAGCAAGCTCGACAAGCTCTCCAGCCGCGCCACGAAGGAAGGGCTCATCGAGAGCTACATCCACATCGGTGGCAAAGTTGGCGTGTTGATAGAGGTAAACTGTGAGACGGATTTCGTCGCGCGCAACGACGCCTTTCGCGGTTTCGTGAAGGACCTCTGCCTGCAAATCGCGGCGGCGAATCCGCTTTACGTTTCCCGCGAACAAGTACCCGAGGCCGAACTGGCCAAGGAACGCGAAATCGCCTCCGCCGCGGTCGCGGGCAAGCCGGCTGCCGTCGTACAGAAGATTGTTGAGGGCAAATTGGAGAATTATTTCTCCACCGTGTGCCTCCTCGATCAGCCGTTCGTGAAGCAGAACGACAAATCGATCAAGGGCCTGCTCGCCGATCAGATCGCGAAGCTCGGCGAAAATATTCAGGTTCGCCGGTTCACGCGTTTCCAGCTCGGTTCCTGAGCGCGAAACCAGTTGCCGTTTTTCGAGGCGCCTCGCTCACTGTGAGGCGCCTTTCCTATTTCTTATGAAAGTCACCCGCCTCCACATCGTCGCCCGAGGTTTGACGAATTGCTGCCCGAACTGCGGGGCGAAGACGCTTTTCAAGGCAGGCACGTTTTTCGAGGTAAACAAGGAGTGCTCGGCCTGCGGCTTCACGATCGAGCGCAACAACGACGAAGGCTTCTACCTCGGCTCTGCGTCTCTCAACTATGGCATGACAATCGTGCTCTGCCTGCTGCCGACCGCGCTGCTGTGGTATTTCAAAAAGATCGATGGCACGGTCGCGGCGGTAATCGCGGGTGTGGCGGCGATCGGGTTTCCGATCCTGTTCTACCGGTCCTCGCGCAGTTGGTGGCTGATGAACTACTACCTCGTGTTTCCGCAGCACCTTCCCGCCAACGGTGGCAAAGGCCGGGCGGGTGAGGACGACAACGTTTAGGCCGGGCAAACTTTCGACTTTCTTTTTGGAACGCCGGCCCTAGCGTCTTGCGTTCCTGCGTCGGAGAGGTGGCAGAGTGGTCTATCGCACCGCACTCGAAATGCGGAGTGGGGCAACCCACCGTAGGTTCAAATCCTATCCTCTCCGCCAGGTTTTCTCCTCTGAAAGGAGAAAACCAGAAGCTAGGTTGCCCAGTTGACGTGGCAACCTAAGCATGAGTCACGAAAATTCATTCTCCGTCTGCCGGTTTAAAAACCGGAATGGCGTTTTCTCCTGGCGCGTCGATGGCCACCTCAACGGCAATCGCATTCGCCGCAACTTCAAGACCAGGGAAGAGGCCGCGGCTGAACAGGCTGTGCTCACGATCAAAGCCCTTCAACTCGCTTCAAACCTACGGGCCGTCTCAACGAGCCTCACTGAGGATCAAGTGCGCGAAGCAGAAGTTGCTTTTCGTCGAATCGCCGAATGTGGTCGCCCGCTTTCGTTCTACGTCGACTTTACTCTGTCGAATTATCGCGAGCCCGCGAACCGCAAGCTGATCGCTGAAGCGGTGACTGAGTTTGAGGCGGCTAAACGGCGCGAACACCAACAGGACTTGCTCTCAAAAGCCTATCTCCGCCAATTGCGGTGCGAACTGCTGCGACTGCAATCGCACTTTCCGAAGGGCACGGTTGATGAACTCACCCCGTCGCGGCTCCTCGGCTATTTCGAATCCGGGCTGCCCGCGCGAAAAACTTTTAACAACCGGCGTGGCGTCATCTCGGCGTTTCTCAAATATGCGTTGCAGCGGGATTGGGTCTTGGAAAATCCGCTGGTGAAGATTCCGGCGCACCGGTTGAGGCGCAGCCGGAGCGGCGCGCGGACCCTGACCGCCGCCTCAGCGGAGGAGCTGATGGCCTACGTTGAAACCCAGCACGGCGGCTGCCTGGTGCCGTTTTTCGCGCTGTGTTTGTTTGCAGGAATCCGGCCATGTGTTCGGACGGGCGAAATCTCCCGTTTGCGACCCGAGTGTAGAACGCCAGTTCACCTTCGACGTCGGCGCCAACTAGAAGCGATCACGGATTGAATCGGGCTTTTACGTGGGCGCCGGCCTGCGTGAGCGGTGGTGCTTGGGGCCTTTACGCAGACCCCATGATTGTGCTGCCAACCTAACTACAGGCGTATTTTCGCGGTAAATTGGGTAACACGTTTTGGTTGATTGAGACGGTAATCAGGCCCTGGCAGCGGAGCCAGGTTTCCGCGGCGAGCCGCCAAGCGGCGGCGACGCTGCGGTGAT
>CAITWF010000015.1 GCA_903896015.1 uncultured Opitutia bacterium
ATTTGCTCGCGCGTCATCAGCTTTTTTGTCATGTCCTTCATCGGACGGTTCATGGTTTTTCCTTTGTTGTGGTTTTGGTTTTGTCTCCAAACCACTCACCATGAACCGTCTTTCTTTTTGCTGAAGAATTTTTACACGACCCACGCGCGAGGCATCCGGGCTCGCGTCGAACCGGATCACTCCACCGCGTGTTTGAGCCCTGCTGGCACCGTCGGAGGATGCTCCGCCGCGGCAAGGTGCTCAGTCTGTCCGATGGGTGCCGGTTGAATTCTCACCCGGGAACAAGGCCGGCGTTGACGGGGTGGTCTCGCTCGTGTGCGGTTCACCGATGCCCCTCGCGGACCCAGAAAGTGAAAAATGGTTTGCCGAGCAGGTGCGGCCCCACGAGGCCGCGCTGAGGTTTCATTTGCGCCGCGTCACGAGTTCGCTGGCCGACGTGGACGATGTCGTGCAGGACAGTTATCTGCGGCTCTTCAAGGCCCGCCGCAGTGGCGAGATTCGCACGCCGAAGGCGATGCTGTTCACCATTGCCCGCAATGCGGCGCGCGATCTTTTCCGGCGCAAGCAGGTGGCCGATCCGATTCCGATCACGGAAAATCAGCCGCTGGCCGTCTTATCCGATGAGCCGAGTGTGGCCGAAGCCGTGTGTCGCCAGCAGGAACTGGCGTTGCTCGAGGAAGCCATGCGGTCTCTTCCCTCGCGCTGCCGTGAGGTCCTCATGCTCCGCAAAATCCATCAACTTTCCCAACGCGAAATTGCCTCCCGGCTGGGCATCTCGGAAAACACCGTTGAATCGCTCGTCGGGAAGGGATCGCGGCGCTGCGCGGATTTTTTGCGTGCGCAGGGCGTCGAGGCGATTTCCAGTCATGGCCAAGCCGATCGTTGATTCGTCCTCCGAGTCCGAGCACATTGCGGAAGAAGCCGGACAGTGGGTTGCCCGGCTGGACCGCGGGCTCAACGCCGAAGAGGCGGAGGCGTTTGCCTTGTGGAAGGCGCGTGACAAGCGGCATGCGCAGGAGTTTGCGCGCATTGAGGCGGCCTGGATGCGGCTCGATCAGATTGCTATGAAGGCGGGTGACGCTTCAAGCGACCGCGCGGTGCCTTCTCCGCGCCTCGTGTGGCGACCAGTCTACTTATGGGCCGTTGGACTCGGAGCGGCCGCGGCGATTTTGGCCATGGTGCTGCGGACCGGGCCGGGGCCGGTGGTTTTGCCTAAGCCGGCCGCGGCCACATCGGTGACCCAGGTGATCGAGTTGCCCAAACTGAGCCGCGAGCGTTTGCTCCCGGATGGATCGATGGCCTTGCTCAACGCTGACAGTGAGATCGCCGTCCGCTTTACGCCCGGCGAGAGGCGCGTGGAGCTGCTGCGCGGCGAGGCGCATTTCGCGGTTACGAAGAATCCGACGCGGCCCTTCGTTGTGGCGGCGAAAGGCGTCGGCGTGCGGGCGGTCGGCACGGCCTTTGACGTCCTGCTTGCGTCCGGTCGGGTCGATGTGCTGGTGACTGAGGGCACGGTCCGGATCGAGGGCACCCCGGCAGCCGAGGCGCCGAGCGTCACTGCGGGCCAGCAGGCGGTCGTGACGCTTGATCACCAAGGGCCAGCGAGCGTGGTCGTTTCCGATGCGTCCCGCGCCCAGGCCGACGAGCAACTCGGCTGGCAGCATGCGCGGTTACAGTTTAACCGCACCCCCTTGGCGGACGCCGTGGACGCCTTCAATGCGCACAACCGCCGGCAGATCGTCATTCAGGACGACCGCCTGCGTGATCGCCACATCAGCGGCGTGGTCCGTGCGGACAACGTGGACGGCTTCCTCTGGCTGCTCGGCGCGAGCTTTGATGTCACCGTCGATCGAAGCAACGTGAACGAAGTCGTCGTGCGCGCGGTGAAGTGACCAAAAAATCTTGTCACGGAAATCCGGCCGGCCCGCGTCTGATCCTTTAAAGCGGGCACACCAGACCACCGTGCCTGCGAACGTCCCATGCACAAAGCCTACTCTCCGTCGCGCCTCCTCTTACTTTCCCCGCTGCTTGCCGCCGCCTTCCTAGCTGCGGTCGCATTTACTGTGCCGGCCTTGGCGGCGGACACCGGGAAAAAGACTTTCGATGTGCCGGCGGGAGATGCCGAGTCAGCCTTGCGCCGCTTTTCCGCGATGGCTGGCACGGAGGTGATTTTCGAGCCCGAGAAGCTCGGTGGTATCCGCACCAACGCTGTGCAGGGTGAACTCACCCCGCGTGAGGCTCTGAACAAGCTGGTCGAAGGCACCGATCTCCAAGTGGTGCAGGATGCGGCGAGCGGTGCGCTCGCCGTGCGCGTGGCTGCGGCCTCCGGCCGAACGAAGCCCGTGCTTGTCGCGAAGTCGACGGAGGAAGTGGCGCGCACGGTGGTGAGTGAGGATGCGCTGGCCATGACTCCGTTTGAAGTGAAGTCCGACAAGGACGGCAGCTACGGCGCGCTGAATTCGAATTCCGTCACGATGTTCGACATGGATTTGGCGAAGGTGCCGATTTCCGCGGACATCTACACCAAGACATTCATGGACGATGTCGGGGCCCGCTCCATCGAGGCGCTCATCCTCGGCAACACCTCGGGCGCGGGCATGGATTCGTCTGGCGCCGGGGCCATCGGCAATTCACAGGCGGGCGATCGCAACACGAGCGCCTTTCTCCTGCGCGGCCTGACCTCATCGGTTTCGCTGCGCAATTCCTTCATGCCGGGCGGCGGCCTGGGCGTCGGGATCAGCTCCGTGCTGGACGTCGAACGCGTCGAAATCATCAACGGCCCGCAGTCGTTGCTCTACGGACTCGGCGGTGCAGGCGGCGTGATCAACACCGTCACCAAACGCGCCGTGTTCGACAAACCGATTCACGGTTCGGTCTACACGAGCATCGATGGCTTCGGCGATCCTGGTGCGCAGATCGATGTGGCGCAGGGTGGGAAACATTTTTCCTACGTTGCTTCGCTCGATAAGGAGCGGCTCGGGGGCTACCGGAAAGATATCTACACCGATGCCAGCGGCGCCTATGGCCAGTTTGCCTGGCGGTATGGTCGTACGACGATTCGCCTGACAGGAGAATATACCGACGCCTCGCGCTTCTTCTCCTACACCGGAGCCTCAGGCGGGCTGGTTTACCGCGGCCCCTCGACCGATGTGCGAAACGGACAGCTCGTGAGCTACCTGCTCGCCAGCAACCAACTCCAGCAGGCCGCCAACGGCGGGGCGAGCACCGGCGGATTCATCGGCAACGGCCACCTCACGTGGAAGACGCTCAGCTCTTACGAGGGCAACGCCCGCTACGAAAAGACGATCAACGAACTCGTTTCGTTGGACGTGCAGAGCCGGCTCACTCCTTGGCTGTCGATGAGTCTCAACCTGGGATATCGGCTCAACCCCAATGACTTTCGCGGTAACGGCCTGACGTTCTCGCTGGATGCGCCGGGCTATCAGTTCAACCCGTATGGAAAGTGGGCTGTCATGGAGGAGAGCAGCGCGCTCGATCCCAACTCGTTCAGCGTGTTGCGGAACAAGAACGCGCGCATCGCGTTCGATTTGGAAAACTCCTTTTTCGGCAAGCGCGTGAAAAGCTCGACGGTGCTCGGCGCCGATTTCTCCCGCGCGGACACCCACGCGCAGTATTACTATTACTATAAGGCTGATGCCAACGGCAACGTGCTCACGAACTCCAAGAACGCGGGTACGGCCGCCGACATCGACTACGGCCGAATCATGCTTGGCGGCGGAACCTCCGGCCAATCACAGGACAACTACCAGTTGGCTCCCGTCACGTGGAACGTGGACAACGGACCGGTGCAATATGCCTTGGCGCCGGCGTTCTCGAATGTCGTCTCCTACAACGGCAACACTTATATTCGCCAGATCGCGAACGTCGCCGATCCCAGCAAGATTTCTCCCTCCAACCCGTTTGGCTATCGTATTCCGGTTGCCGCCGTCGGTGTGGCGGGCCAGCCGGGCTCGGTTGCCGCCGTCTCGGCCGGCCGGAGCTTTTCGATCTCCACCTCGATCAACAAGGCCCTGTTCTTTGCCAACACGACGTCGTTCTTCCACGACCACCTGCAGCTGCTCACGGGCGTGCGAATCCAGGACATCTATCGCCTCACGATCAGCAACGGCCTGAATTTTCCTCAGATCATCAAGCTCAGTCACACGAGCGGCAGCGCCGGTCTCAGCTATGAGCTCGCGCCCAGCCTGCACCTCTATGGCAACGTTTCTGATTCCTATACCTTTCCCTCGATTCTCAATGATCCCTACGGCTACCCCATCAAGTACCCGCAGGGCCTCGGCAAGGAAGTCGGCCTGAAGATCAACACCCCTGACCAGAAAATCTCCGGCACGATCGCCTTCTATCACACGTCGTCGAAGAACGAATCCTTCGCCTTCTCCAGCACGCTCGTTCCCTACATCAACCCCACCGGCCTCAACGGCCAGGCGCTCATCGGCCCGGGCATTCCCGCCGCCAACATCAATGTGGACAAGGTGACCGAGGGCGTCAGCGCCGTCATCATCGCGGCGCCCACGCGCAACCTGCGGCTGCGCTTCTCCGCGGCAGATAACAGCGGCACCGTGGCGACGACCGCCGTCTACAATCAGCTGTACAACGACCAGTTTTACCAGAACAGCGGCGGCAACGTGACCTACAAGGACGGTTCATTGGTGTATGTGCCCGCCGTCCCGGGCAAAGGTCCCAAGGCCGTCACGTCAGACACGGCCGGGGCCGTGCCGCTGACGATTAACATGCTCAATGATCCGAACGGGGCCTACTACGCTTTTCCGAAAGTGATCAATTCGCAGATCGACACGTCGAAGGCCACCAATCTCGTTTCGATTCTTAACAGTCCGCTGAATCCGAATAATCCGATCCTGACCGGCGCCACCGGCCTGCCGATTAGCAAACTGCAGGTCGCGCCCAACGGTACGGTGCCCGGGTCAATTTTGGTTTCCGCGCTCGGCGACGTCACGGTCGGATATCCGAAATACAGCTTCAACTCGACGGCGGTCTATTCCTTCTCCGAAGGCGCCCTGCGGGGCGCGCGAATCGGCGGCACCCTCACGAGCCTGCTCCAGCGTCGCGGCTACTATTATTATCCCGGCGGCGTGTCCTCGGTGGATCCGCTCAATCCGAACAAGGGTCGCACGCTCTTTTACTATCCGAACATGACCACGTTTAACCTCATCTCGGGGTACGAGTGGAAGCTCGGAAAGTATCACGTATCGACCCAGCTCAACGTGAACAACCTGTTCAATCACTATAACATTCTCGTTTTGCCGAGCTTGGGCACCGGCTGGGTCGTCACTCCGGGCGCCGCTGGTCTGGTCGGCACGATGGATGGAACGCCGCGAACCTACGTCCTCTCGAACCGGGTGAATTTCTAACGTGGCGCGCGGGACCACGCGGAAAACAACTGCGTGATTGTCGCAAATTTTTCGGCGTCGCGCACGGGATCCTGATGGACGAAAACGATCACGCCATCCGCGTTCGCGTGACCAGCCCGCAGCACCTCGCCGACATAAGCGTTGGTGGTCGCGCCGAGCCGGCTGTGGGCCGATGCGTAAACCATGAGCACGACCGCCTTGTCGGGGCCGAGCCGCTCGCGCAGGGCGCTCACCTCTTCAGTGACGTGCGAGGCGTCGCCGAGGTTCGCCTTGGTCGATTCGCTGCGGTACGGAAAAAAGATTCCATCGATGCAATCGCGGTAGTCGCGGACAAATGTGGCGCTCACCGCGGCGAAGTAGCAGCAGGGGAAGAAGGCGAGCCGCGGATTGACGGCGCGCGCACCGTCGATGATGCCGTGCATCCGCACCGGCTTCAGGTCGCGCGTGTTCCAAACGAAGTCATCGATCGACCAGCCGACCAGCGCGGGCTCACGCACGCTCAGCGCAGCGATCTCCTGCGCCCACTTCTCATAATCGAGGCGAAAGGGCTCCGAGAAAGTCCGGTTGTGCGGCGGCGATTCGGATGGCGGCACCAGCGTGACCCACACGCGAATCTTCTGCTTCGCGGCCTCCGGCAGAAACGCCTGCAGATCTTCCCAATCGTGCGGATTGCGCCAGATGAGCCACGAGTAGGCGCGGGCATGCTGTTGCGCGAGCTCGGCCAGCAGCTTCGCGCGATCGATGCGGCCATCGGGCTGGTGCGGACCGCCGGAGTACGTGCCCCATCCGTGATCGAACTGGCCGGAGCGAACGCGCGCGAACTCGTCCGCGGTGTCTGCCGCCCAGATTCGCGCCGCGGACAGAATCACGAACGACAGCAGGAGGGAAGGCGCGCAAGTCCGGCTCATTCGGCCAGATTTGAGCGGAGGATCGCGCATGGCAATACGGAGCTTTTCTCCCGCCGATGAACCGCCCACGTTTTATCCCCAGCCCCGCCCCATGAAATCAGAATTCTCCCGCCGTAAATTTCTTCGCCAAAGCGCCGGCGCCGGACTCGGTCTAGGTCTGAGCCACGCACTGGCGCGCGCAGCGGAGCCAACGCCCGCGGCCTCCGCTGCGGCCAAGCCGGCCGTAGCTCCTACCGCGTGGCCCGTGAGTGACGAGCTGGACGAATCCGCGTTGCGCGAGGTGTTGCGCAGCGGCAAGTGGGGCCGCGGCAACGGCCGCATGGTGGCGGAATTCGAAAAGGCGTTCGCGGGGCGGTCCGGTGCGGCGCACTGCATCGCAACCTCGTGCGGTACCACGGCGCTGCAAACCGTGCTCGGTGCGCTCGACATCGGGCCCGGTGACGAAGTGGTGATGCCGCCCTACACGTTTGTCGCGACCTTCAACGCCATCACGGCGAACTTCGCGCTGCCCGTGTTCGCGGATGTCGATCCGCGCACCTTTCAAATCGACGCGGGCAAGGTGGCCGCGGCACTGACTGCCGACACTCGCGTCCTGATGCCCGTCCATCTCGGCGGCGCCGTAGCGGACATGGATGCGATCAATGCGCTGGCGCGCGGTCGCCGGCTTACGGTGATCGAGGACGCCTGTCAGGCGCCGCTCGCGGAGTGGCGCGGGCGCGCGGTCGGCACTCACGGTCTCGCAGGCTGCTTCAGTTTTCAGGCGAGCAAGAACCTCACTTCAGGCGAGGGGGGCGCTGTCTTGACGAACGACGCCGATCTGGCGGCGCGGTGCCTGAGCTTCCACGATCAGGGGAAAATTCCCACCGCACCGATGCCGGGCCGCGGATCGAATTACCGGCTGACCGAGTTCCAGGGCGCACTGCTGCTCGCCCAACTGACGCGCTTCGAGCGCCAGTCGAAGACGCGTGCGGAAAACGCCGCCTATCTTTCGCAGCAGTTGCGCGAAATCGGCGGCCTCGCTCCGGTCGAGCTGCACGAAGGCTGCACGCGCAGCGCATGGCATCTTTACATGTTCCGCTACGAGGCGGCGCGCTTCGCCGGCCTGACCCGAGCGAAATTCGTGCGGGCGCTCGCGAAGGAGGGCGTGCCTTGCAGTACAGGCTACACGCCGCTTAACGCGACGCCCCATGTGCAGGCGCTCGCCACCAACCGCCACTACTGGAAAATTTACGGGGAAAAAACGATGAAGGACTGGGTCGCCCGCAGCCAGTGCCCCGCCAACGATCGCCTCTGCGGGGAGGCCGTGTGGTTTACGCAGAACCTGCTGCTTGGTCCGCGCTCCGACATGGATCGGCTCGCAGACGTGATGCGGAAAATCCAGCGCACTGCCCCTGAACTCGCGCGCGCTTGAGTCAGCGCCTCACGGCAAGTTCGCTGACGGAGCTGCGCACCTGCGCGACGATCTTTTCCTCGAGGCCCGGCGCCCACGCGCTGGGCCGGCCGTAGGGGATCATCGAGGTTTTTCCCTCATAGCCGCCTTCCTTGAGCACGGCCTCCGATGGGATGTAGGCCATCACATCATTCGAGTAGGCGAGCACCCAAAGGTTTTTCCCGAGTTCACCTTTCAGGCGCAACGCGTAGTCCACGACGGCCTCGCCGCCGAGCGCGACCCACGTAAGGTTGCCGAGTCGCCACGCCTGCACAGGATAGGAGTAGGTGAGCGCGATGCCGCCTTGCGCCGCCTCGGCCGCCATGATCTTAGACCACGCCTGATCCATCTGCCGGCTCGCCGCCGGCTTTGTGCTCGCGGCGGCGGCGCGAATCTCTTCGTCGCTCGGGCGCTGGGCGAACTCCAGCGGGACATCGCTGAGCACGGAGGCGAAGGAGCCGGACACTGTATCGCCCGGCGCGACCAGAGCGCGGTCCACGGCGTCCGCGAGATCGCGCCCGTGCTGCTCGGCGAATGTCGTTGAGCCACGGGGAAACGGATTGATGTTGCCCGCGCAGCCCTGCGCGAAAAGCGCGAGGGCGCCGGCGTGCCTTTCCTCAAGGTCTTGCAGCGCGCAACCCGCGTAGTCCCCGTGCCATTGGTAGAAACTCAGCGTGGTGTTGTGGCACGCATAAGAGACCAGCACGGCGAGCAGTTTGCCTGTGTGGTCTCGCACCGCGAGCACGGGCACGTCGTAATCGACGGGGCCGGCAAGCTTGCCGGCGGCAATGCGGGCCGGGGCCTCCTTTTCGGAATTATTCCGCCGGTTCATCGCGAACGTGGCGCGATCGCGGCTCGCGGTGAGCTGCGCCGGCTGCGCCGCGGCGATCGCCGCGGTGGCGGTGGCCACCATCTGATCGGAAACCTTGAGCGTGTAGGCGGCGATTGCGGCGCGATCGGCGTCGCTGTAATCGCGCAGCCCCGAGAGGTAGCCGTCGATCGATGGCGAACAGTGCGTGTGGGAGGCGTTGACGAGCACTGCGCTCCGCGGAATCGAATATTTCCGACGCAATTCCGCCGCCACTCGCTCGGAGATGGCCCGCGTGACGCCGCAGAGGTCTGCGGTGATGACGATCGCGCGATGCCCAGCGGCATCCTGCAGCGCAAGCGCCTTCACCCACAGCTCCTGTGCGCGTCCCTCCGCCGGATGATCGCGCACGGCGTAGCCGGTCATCCAGAGCGGTGCCGCGGGCGTGATCGCGGTGCGGGCGACACCGGCCTGCCAGCCGCCGGAATCGGCGCCAAAGGCGCGCAGCGCGATCAGTGAAAACAACCAGACACGGAGTGCGGTGGTCATGGCGGTCAGGCGAGATCGGGAAAGCGGAACATCGTCTGCGCGTTCGCGAATAAAATCTTCCGCATGATCGAATCGGTGATACCCATGTCACGCCACATGCCGAATTTTTCGACGCTGAAGCAGGTCGGCCCGCGGCCCGTCTTGCACGAGCAGTCGGAGCCGAAAAGCAGCTTGTCCTGATGGCGCTCGATGAACGCCTTCCCGAATTCAGGCTGGCGCAGCAGCGCGTTGGTGCCCGAACCCGCGGAAAGATCACCGTAGAAATTTGGGTAGTCGGCGAGCCAGCGGTCGCTCAGGCCGCCTGGCGTGATTTTCGTTTTCGGATAAAGGCCGTGCGCCGCAACGTAGTTCTTGTCGACGTAGCACCAGAATGTCTGCGCGTGAGCGATGAACTTCACGGTCGGGAATTTTTCTATGATACGGTGAAAATTCGCGAAGCCGTCGTTGTAGGTGCCGTCTTGAAAATGCATGATGACGGGGACGCCGCGATCGCGGGCGAGCTCGGCCACATGCACGACGTGCTCTGAATCGCACTTCACTTTGTCTTTCAGTTCACCGATGCCGATCGCGCCTTTGTCCAGGTAGCGGGCGATTTCGCTCACGGCACCGGGCGCGTCGATGTCGTCATTGGCAAAGAAGGCGAATTCGCCGCCGGGGTGCTGTTGGATGAAGTCGTAAGTATGCGCGACGGGCTCGACCCCCGCGGCGAGTTTGTTGGCGCGGCCGGCGGGCAGCAGGATCGTTTTTCGGATGCCGTTGGCGCGCTGATGGGCGATTAGCTCGGTGTCGGTGCGGCCGGTAAACGGCGTGTGCTGGTGAATGTCGACGATCGGGATGGCAGGTGCGGGCGTCGCGACCGACTCGGCGAGCGCGCGGACGGAGAGCGCGCCCGCGGCGGCGGTGGCGAGAAACTGCCTGCGGGACAACGGAGCGGAGGGGAGGGGCATGGGAAAAGTTTTTGCGGAACTGCCAAAGGTCGGCGCGGAGCGCTTTCTGCCAAACAGTGCCGGAGCCGGCTCGTGCCGTGCAGTCGGCAGAATTCACTGCCACTACTTCGCCAAGTCCAGTCCTTAGAGCGTCCAAAGAGACCAGAGGGCGTTTATCGGGCATTCACGCAACTTCATCGAAGTGATATTTTGCAGGAGAGGGGATGTGGAGTATTGCAGCAGCCACACGAAGTTGCCGTGGGAAATTTGAAATCTGCGTGTGCACTTGCTAGAACCGGGCGGAACGCCCTATGTCGCGTTCCTTATGCGCGCGCACCGTGATTTGAAATCGCCGATTTTATTGTGCTTTTTGAGTCTTCCTCGTGGCGTAGCCCAGACGGTCGCCTGTGACTCTGGCTGCGCCTCGCTTATTGTAGCTTTGTGGAAGCGCGCGCGCCATGAACAATAAAATCACAGGGAACCACATCTTAGTCCTAAAGAATCAAATGGTTCTGGCGGCTCAAGAAATCGAACCGACTGCTGATGGGGCGCTCGTTCGCCTTCGGGGTATCGAGGTCCAGGTCCGGGCGGACGATATCGCGACCGTGTATGCGACCGGTCAAATCAATCAGATTCCCATTGATCCTGCTGTTCTTTCAACGCTCGCGACACTTGAACGCGGCATTTCGGAATACGAAGCCCAAGGGGGTGCCCGTGGGCGTTATACGCTTTGCGGTTCCTCGGGGCTTGCGCTAACGATCATCCCAAACCGCACAACCGATGACTTAGACGTAGTCACGACGGAGCCATTGGACCAGTTTCTTGTTGATCGCCCAGGGTTCCATTGGGACATCCCGATTGATTTTATGGACGAGGGGCTTTTGCGCCTTATGGGCGACTGGTCGCAGCGGGCTTCGTCGGCGAAGGGGCCCATGGGGCGTGAATTTCTAATCATGCATCCCTTGGATACAATGATGCAAAAAATGCTTCGCTGGGACATGGAGGATATTGACGAGATAATACGCGTGCTTAACCCGGGGATTGATACGATCCGCAATTTGCTTTGCGAAAATCCGTTTCGGTATGTTCAGGCCACAGGTCCCCTTTCGGTCGCGACAGAAGCCCTCGAGTCTAACACACGCACATTCCTCGCTCGCCACCTTCCGGGAATCTCATATGAAGCTATAGTTAGAGAATCTAATCAGAAATACGCCAAGCAAATGCAGCGAGCCAATCTGAATATCACGCGAGTTAACGATGTCGACCTCCGCACAAAAATCACCCCCGTCGATTTGGGCATGGAATGACCCAAAGTTTCCTTTGACCGCCCTCCGGGAACGGTGGGTTGCTGGGCATGCCCTGGTCCCGGCTGAGGTTGCCGACCTTCGACAGAACCAGGAGTTGAACCCTGACGTTCGAGTGCGCGAGGAATGTCGCAGGCTACTGCGGGCAGCGGAAAGCTCAAGCGATGCGAGCGGCGGTGTCGCTGCACTTCGCCGACGCGCCATGTCGGTCCGACTAAGAAAAATGATCGTTAGTATCGAAGCCTAACTGCTTCGGAGGTCGGGCTGGCGCGGGTGACACGGTTGTTCTGGTCTTGGCCGTGAGTGATTCAGGGAATTATAGCACGACCCAGCAATTTCCGTTTCTCGAGCGGAGGGTTGGCAGCAGCTACCTGATTTATACGCAAATATGAAGTTTTATATCGTTTCTTCGCGCAACGGGTAGTTGTTCCTGCTGAAAGACGAGCGCTGTCTTCATGCTGAACGTTTATGGTTGGCCAAGCGAGTTATGGGCGAGGATCACCCTGGAGGGTGGGACGGTGAGGATGCTGCAGAGGACGGTCCGACCGACGCCGCTGCTGGTGACGATACTGACGCCATGCGCTCAAGGAGCGGACTCCGCCATTCGACGGAGATATTTAGCACGCGAAAGAGTTTCTGGAGCGTATCCCATTGCACAGACTCCTTGCCGTGCTCCAGATCCCACACGACGGTCTTGCCCACGCCGGCGAGTTTCGCAAGTTGCGCCTGAGCCAATCCCGCCTTCCGGCGATGGTCTCTTATGAGCTGAGCAAGGGTTATCATTGCTGCTTTAGCGGTAATTGATATTGATAAAACAGTCGCCGCAAAGGGAAAGTAGAAAATATTAACTAGATTTACCTATTAAGCGGTAATTATGCTATATGTTTGTTGGAATTCATGGGTGATACAGAAAAAATCGCGATAATTACCGCTAAAACGGTATTTTATTCCAGATCGCAGCATTGCCGCTGTTCACGGTTCGAGGCGCCCGCCAGCGCTTGCCGAACTTCGCCGAGGCCGCGGGACCTCGAACCACCAGCAAGCGCGCCGAAAGTGTCTATCAGAGCCTCGCAGCGCTTTAAACAGCGGTCGTGCGGTGGTTGCGTCGGGTCGAAAATTGACCGCAATAAGTTGTGTCCGTCAAGTTCAGCAAAAGTGGATTGGTGGTACGATGGTTTGGTGAGTTAAAAAGATTTATGGGGAGGGATTAAGGGAGGGGGCGTAGCCACCTCCCTTTCATGGATTGAGTGGAGGGTGGCAGGGAGGCGGTCAGCCTCCCGCCGGTTAGGCGGCCTTGGGTTGCGGGGAGCGTTTGAGGTGTTCGCGCAGGAGGTCCATGTTGAGGTA
>CAITWF010000016.1 GCA_903896015.1 uncultured Opitutia bacterium
CGCGGACTTCTTGGCTGTGGATTTATTGTTCATACCTCCGCCAGCCTTGCCGATCCCGGCCGCTTCACCCAACCTGCACGTCATGACCGCTCGGCCCCTCGCTCCCGCACCCCTGCGCCGCGTAGCGGCTTCGTTCAACCAGTCGCGCCAGCCGAGCCAGTGCACCGGCGTGCTCCACGCGGCGTTAGCCGCGGCGTAAACGAGAAACGGCACAAACAGCCAACCCGCTGGATCCGCCCTTGGCGAAGGCGTCATCGCTCGTGAAACAAAATGCACCACGACCAGCATTCCGGTCAGCGTACTCGTCACCACCATCGTCTCTGGCCGATAGCCGCCGAGGCACAGCGTCGTCCACGCCAGATTAATCGCGAGCAGGGACATTTGCACCCACTCCCAGCGGGAAACGCGATTCTGGGGCGGCTGCGTAGACATGCGATGAGGCAAGGTTGCCGGCCTGCGGCATCGGCTCCGAGCACAAAAAAACGCCAGCCCGAAGGCTGGCGTCGATGAAAGCGATGGAAGCGAAAATTACTTCGTCGGGACGGTCTGGATCGTCTTGAGAATCCGGCCGGCGACCAGATACGGGTCGGCAGCTGAGTTCGGCCGGCGATCTTCGAGGTAGCCCTTGTAGTCGGCCTTGATGAAGCTGTGCGGCACGCGAATCGACGCGCCGCGATCGGCGATACCATAGCTGAACTTGTCGATCGACTGTGTCTCGTGGAGGCCGGTGAGGCGGAGGTGATTCTCCGGCCCGTAGACCGCAATGTGCTCGTCGCGGAATTTGTTGAAGGCCGCCATGAGCTTTTCGAAGTAAGCCTTGCCACCCTTTTCACGCATGAACTTCGTCGAGAAGTTCGAGTGCATGCCGGAACCGTTCCAGTCGAGCGGGGCGTTGAACGGCCCGAGCACGGGCTTGCAGCGCCACTCGATATCCACGCCGTAGGTTTCGGCGAGGCGGGTCAGGATATAACGCGCGACCCACATCTGGTCGGCCGCATTCTTCGAGCCCTTGCCAAAGATTTGGAATTCCCACTGCCCCTTCGCCACTTCGGCGTTGATGCCCTCAATGTTGATTCCGGCATCCAAACAGATGTCGATGTGCTTCTCGACAATTTCACGGGCGATGCTGCCGACGTTCTTGTAGCCCACGCCGGTGTAATACGGACCCTGCGGGCTCGGGAATCCGCCCTTGGGGAACCCAAGCGGAGCGCCGTCCTGATAGAAAAAATATTCCTGCTCGAAGCCAAACCATGTGTCAGGATCATCCGGAATAGTGGCGCGCGAATTCGAGGGGCTGGGCTCACCGGTGTGCTGGTAGCATTCGCACATCACGAGCACGCCGTTCTTTCGCGTGCTATCCGGGAAGGAAGCGACCGGCTTGAGCACAATATCCGAGCTCTTGCCCTCGGCCTGCTGCGTCGAGCTGCCGTCAAAGCCCCAGACAGGCAGATCGTCGAGTTTCGGAAACTTCGCGAATTCCTTGATCTGGGTCTTGCTGCGGAGGCTGGCCAACGGGGTGTAGCCGTCGAGCCAGATGTATTCCAATTTATATTTGGCCATGGTGAGACGAGGGTGGAACAGGTTTTTTGAATCGAACGTTGGATTGAGTGCGTGACGAAAACCGATGCCGGACGGCATCAGCGATGGATTAGTCAGCACCTAATATGCCAGAGGCAATCAGAAGTTTCATGCATGACAATCTTCCGTAGCATTCGCGGCGCAGCGCCGCAACCGCGCTTGCCACCTGCGGTCCAGCCGCGGACGCTCCTCCCCCGCCGCCCCTACTATGCATGAAATGAAAGACACCGCCCGGGCCCTCGTGCGCATCGGCTATGACGGGCGCGTGCACAAGACCTTTCGCGGCCACCTCGCTCGCGAGCGCTTCCATCACGAGACCCGTGTGCTCCGCTACCTCGAGGCGCGCGGCTGCACCTTCGTCCCGCGCCTCCTTGAAGTTGAACCGGAAAATCTTAAAATCATCACGACCAACTGCGGCCGTCGCGTCGATCACCTCGATCCTACGCGGCAGACGGAAATCTTCGCCGAGCTTGAGCAATTCGGCGTCCGCCACGAAGACCGCGAACTTCGCAACATCACCTACCGCACCACCGACGGCCGCTTCTGTGTCATCGATTTCGAATTCGCTACGCTCCTCGACGGTGGTAACGGCAAACCCGTTTCGCTCAAACCCTCCGGCTGATCAATGACTCTGCCTGCCCCGATTTCCCCTGCCCCGCTCGTCCGCTGGTCGGGCCTCACCCACATCGGCCGGGTGCGCCCGAACAACGAAGACGCCTTCCTCGCCCTCACCTTCGACGAACGCGAAGTCCGCCTCCTCGGCAAGACCGGCGAAGCCTCGCTGGCCGACGCCGATTTCATCTTCGCGGTGAGCGACGGCATGGGCGGGGCGAAATCCGGCGAGTTTGCCAGCCGCTTCGCGATCGATCGGATTACGCGGCAAATGCCGCGCCGCTTCCGCCTCTCGCCGGAAAAAACCTCCGAGCGCTTCGCCGAAATCCTCGGTGATCTTTTCACGGCCATCCATGCGGACCTGTTGAAGCTCGGTTTTTCCTACGAAGAGTGCGCCGGCATGGGCGCCACACTCACCCTCGCCTGGCTCACCCCGGATCGGCTCTACTTTTCGCACGTCGGCGACAGCCGCCTCTACCGCCTGCCGCGCGCCGGTGGTATCGAACAACTCTCGCACGATCACACGCACGTCGGCTGGCTGCGCCGCCAAAACAAACTCAACGAACGCGAAGCCCGCGCGCACCCGATGCGCAACGCCCTCCACCAAGCCCTCGGCGCCGGCAACCAATTCGTCGAGCCGCACTTCGCCTACGTCGATCACGGCCCCGGCGATCGTTTCGTGCTGTGTTCCGACGGCGTCACCGACGGCCTCTGGGATCGACAGATCGAGGAACTCGCGGCCGAGCCGCCCCCCGATCGCGCCACCCAACCGGCCGCGCAACGGATCGTCGAGGAAGCCGTCGCACAATCGGGTCGTGATAACGCCACCGCCGTCGTCGTCGAACTTCTTGCGCCCGTTCCGCCATGAAATCGCCGCTGAAAAAACTTCTCTTCGTCTACGGCACGCTCAAGCGCGGCTGCTCGAACCATCATTTTCTCGAAGATCAGGAATTTATCGGCGAGGCGCGCACCGTGCCCGGTTTTCGTCTCTACGAACTCGGTGGTCATCCCGGCATGGTCGCGACGGCGGCCGACCGCGACGGCGTGACGGGCGAGATTTGGGCCGTCGATGCCGAGGCACTCGTGCGACTCGACGGCCTCGAAGGCCTCGCTGCGGGCATGTATCGTCGCGATCCGATTCCGCTGCTTGCGCCCTACGCCGATCAAGCCATCGAGGGCTACGTCTATAATCGCACCGTGAAAAATCGCCGCGATATCGGCGGCACGTGGTCTGAATAATTTTTTCCGTCGACCGCCTACTCTTTCAACGCTTTCGCGGCCACGCGTGTCACGCGTACAAACTTCGCCCGAAAGAGATCGTCCAGCGCCTCGCGGACATTCGGCGCGAGCCGCTTCACGAGTTCGTCGAGCGCCGGGAGTTTCTTCGAATCAATCTCCTCGACGGGCTCGACGCGGGCCGCGACGACCGTTTCGCCGCGAGATTTTAACTCGGACACCATCGCGGCCTCCATCGATTCGTCGGGCCACGCGTTGGGCGCGCCCTCGCTCGCCACCGCTGCAGGCTCCTCGCTCGGCTCGATGTCGGACGGAGTAACAGCCGCAGAAACGCTCGCCGCCCCGCCACCGCGCGCCGCAATGAGGCGCGCCTCCAATCGATCAATCAGTCCTTTTTTTTTTCCCTGTCACCCACCGGAGCCGGCGATTCGTCGGCGAGCGCGGAGAGTTCCTTGATGAGCGAATCAATCGCACGCGAGCGGCTCGCCTCGACGGCTTTCAGCAGTGTGACCTCGAAATTAATCTTCTCGGCGAGGCCAAGTTTCACGCTGCCTTCGCCTTCGCGCAGGCCATCGAGCAGGCGCGTGAGTTGCTCAGTGGTGAGCGGCGTACCGAGCATTTCGCTCCGGCCGCTCTTCGCGATCGCGTCGAGCAGCGCACCGCGCACGAGCGCTTGCAAATCGATCAGCAGTCGCACGAGATCGCGGCCGCTCGCGTCGCAGTCATCGACGATTGCGACAATCTTTTGGTGGTCTCCGGCCGCAAGCGCCTGGGCGAGCGCGGCGATTTTTTCGGCGGCCACCAGGCCGTAGACATCGAGCACGTCCGGCTCGGCAATCTCCGCGCCGCAAAACGAAATCATCTGATCGAGGATCGACTGGGCGTCGCGCATGCCGCCGTCGGCGAGGCGCGCGATGCACGCGAGCGCGGGCTCGGTGATTTTGATTTTCTCGTCCTGCGCGATTTTCTTCAGCCGCTCGATGATGAGTTCGTTCGGGATCGGCTTCAGATCGAAGCGCTGACAACGCGAAATAATCGTCGGCAGCACTTTTTGCGGATCGGTCGTCGCGAAGACGAACTTCACATGCGGCGGCGGCTCCTCGAGAGTTTTCAGCAGCGCGTTAAAAGCGGCCGCCGAAAGCATGTGGACCTCGTCGATGATATAGACTTTAAATTTTCCCTGCGCCGGCGCGTAGCGCACGGTGTCGCGCAGGTCGCGCACTTGATCGACGCCGTTGTTCGACGCGCCGTCGATTTCGATCACATCGAGGTGCGAGCCCTCGGCGATGGCCTTACATGCGGGGTCGTTGGGATCGAAATCGGCCTTCGGACCACCGGTGCAGTTGAGCGCTTTCGCAAAAATGCGCGCGGTGGAGGTTTTGCCGGTGCCACGCGGGCCGACGAAGAGGTAGGCGTGCGCGATGCGACCGCGCGTGATCGCGTTGGTCAGCGTGCGGACGACGTGATCCTGCCCAACGACGTCGGCGAACGTCTGGGGCCGCCACTTACGCGCGATGACTTGGTAGGTGCCTGACACGAAAGGTGAGATGAAGTCCGAAAGCGACGCGCGCCAATCCAAAACAAAAAAAAGTGGCCAGGCACTCCACGGCACTAAGAGAACGTCGTTGCCGTTGCTACCTTCCGGTCCTGGCGGAGTTCACGCGCCTGCTCATGCATGGCACCTGGCCGAGGCGGACAGTGTGGCGCTTGGCGCGGCGCGCAACCACTAATTATTTCTCGTCGCCAGCGGGTTTCGCGGCGGGCACTGACGGTGTTTTCGCGGGAGTCTCGATCGCCGTGGGTGCGGCGTCAGGGGAAGGCGGAGTGGAGGATTTAGCCCCGGGGGTGCCTACGGTCGGCTCGCCGGATTTGACCGCCTGCCGTTGCGCCTGAGCCTCGGCCTGACGCTGGCGTGTCACTTCGAGCGCCTTGAGCCAGAGGTCATTGAGTTGGGACCGCTGCTCGCTGGTCAATTCCTTGCCGATGTCCTGCTTGAGGCGTTCGAGGACGAAGGCGTTTTCGCGCGAGAAATTCTGCTGTAGGCGCCAGAAATCCTCCACCGCGCGCTGGATCAACGGCGAAATCTGCGATTTCTGCGTCGCGGTGAGTTTGAGCTTGTTCGTCACCTGCCGCATGAGCTGCGCGGACTGCACGGATTGCGGAGGCGGCAACGCGGGTTGCGGCGCGGGCTTCGCGGCTGGGGGCTGCGGCGTCGTGGCGGTCGACGCCGTTGCGGGAGCGACGGGCGGCGGCGTTGTTGCCACCTGTAACGTTGCCGGCTTGGCCGCAGGCGCCTCTGCTTGCCAAACTTGCCGGCCAATCCCCAAGGCGAAAAATCCTCCGAAGACCGCGCCGGCGATGAACACGCCGAGGAAGGCGAGGACGACTTTCCAGGGCTTGTCCATGCGTCAGTCGACCTTCAGCAAGAGCGAAACCGTATCGTTGTCGGCAACGGGCTCTTCGACGGGCACGGCCTTGTGAGTGAGGGCGGAATAGTTGAGAGCCACGCTGAGAATCGCGAGCACTCCGGCGACGCCAACGGCGCGCCAGGCAAACCGTTCGACGAGCGAGAGGGAACTGCGCGACGAAGCAAAAGCGATCGCGGTGACGCGAGTGGCAAAGCCGTAGGGCGCGGCGGTATCGCGGTCGTCGTGCACGTGTCGGGCGGCGGCGGTGAGGCGAGCCCAGGGTTGCTTGGGATTGGTCGGGTTCATGAGCGTTCCTTTTTCTTTAGTTCTTGAAAGAGCTTCTGCAACTTCCGTCTCGCGCGAAAGGCGCGAACTTTGATGAGTGACTGGTTCCAGCCAGTCAGTTGCGCGATCTCGGCGATGGACTTCTGTTCGAGGTCGAGCAGGCGGATGACGAGTTGGTCGTCAGGCTTGAGCTGATCGAGAAGCTGGTGGACGAGTTCGTGCGCAGCCAAGGCGTCGTTGGCGGGCACGTCGTTTTCGTTGGTGATCACGTTGTCCAACACCTCGGCCTCGGTCTCGGAAAGATCGGCCCAGCGAAACTCCGGCCGGCGTTTCTGCGCCCGCAGGTGATCGATGCAGGTCGTCACCGCAATCCGCGACACCCAGTGCGGAAAGGGAACGGCGCCCTGGTATTGATCGAGCCGGGTGAACATTTTCAGAAAAACTTCCTGAGCGAGATCCTCCTCGGCGACGCGCCGGGGCAGATGGGAGCGCACGATACGAATGACCAGAGGGTAAAGGTGGTCGACGAGCTCGCGCGCAGCCGCCTGATCGCGCTGGCGCACCCGTTCGAGGCAACCAGCCAGATCGAGCGGCAGGTTGTCGTCAGGCATGGGGTGATGGAGGCAGGGTCATGCACAAGGGGCAAGACGCGGTTGATTCATACGGGTTACATCCGGCGACAGGTGTCCCAAATCGCCCGCTTGACTTTGCGCTCACCGCGCCGATACCACACTTGCAACTAATGCGAGTTTCGCTCCAGGCCCTTCGACTTACGTAAGCGCACGACCCCCAAGGACGCCGCCTAGCGGCTGGTCGTGCGTAGGCCTGATTTCCCTCCTGCCACCGTTGAATGCGGTGACGTTTCGTCTGCTCGCTTCCGTCCGTTAGTTCACTCAACCTTTTTTGTCCGTCCGCCTGTCATGCAAACTCCGCCAGTCACGAAATACCGCCCGTTCCCCGCGGTCGCCCTTCCCAACCGCCAGTGGCCCAGCCACACGCTCACCCGCGCCCCAATCTGGTGCAGCGTCGATCTCCGCGATGGCAACCAAGCCCTCGCCCAGCCCATGAGCGTCGAGGAGAAACTCGAGTATTTCGAGCTGCTCGTCAAAATCGGCTTCAAGGAAATCGAGGTCGGCTTCCCTTCCGCCTCGCAGATCGAGTTCGATTTCTGCCGCCGCCTCATCGATGAGAAACGCATCCCCGACGACGTCGCGATCCAGATTCTCTGCCAATGCCGCGAGGAACTCATCACGCGCAGCATTGAAGCGTTGAAGGGCGCGAAAACCGCGATCTTTCACCTCTACAACTCCACCTCACCCGCGCAGCGGAAGCACGTCTTCAACGCCACGCGCGCCGACATCAAGGCCATCGCCGTCCAAGGCACGAAATGGGTGAAGCAGCACTCCGCCCCGCTCGTCGCGACCGGCACTCGGATGCGTTTTCAATATTCGCCCGAGAGCTTTACGAGCACCGAACTCGATTTTGCGTTGGAAGTCTGCGAGGCCGTGACCGACGTCTGGTCGCCGACCGTCGACAACAAGATCATCCTCAATCTCCCCGCGACCGTCGAATACGCCACGCCCAACGTCCACGCCGATCAAATCGAGTGGATGTGCACGCATCTCACCCGCCGCGACCGCACGATCGTCTCGCTCCACACCCACAATGATCGCGGCACTGGCATCGCCGCCACCGAGTTGGCGCTGCTCGCCGGCGCGGACCGCGTCGAGGGCACGCTCTTCGGCAACGGCGAACGCACCGGCAACCTCGATATCGTCACCGTCGCGCTGAACCTCTACACCCACGGCATTCACCCCGGCCTCGACTTCTCGAACATCAACGAAATCCGCGAAGTCTACGAACGCTGCACGCGCCTCGAAGTCCCGCCGCGCCAGCCCTACGCCGGCGAGTTGGTCTTCACCGCGTTCAGCGGCTCGCATCAGGACGCCATCAAAAAATCCTGGGCCGTCCAAAGGCCCGACGCCCCGTGGGACGTCATCTACATTCCCATCGATCCCGCCGATCTCGGCCGCAGCTACAAGGCGATCATCCGCATCAACTCGCAGTCCGGCAAAGGCGGCGTCGCCTACGTGCTCGAAAACGAGTTCGGCTTTTCGCTCCCGAAGCTCATGCACAGGGAAATCGGTAAAATCATCAACGATGTCGCCGACGCTAAGGGCACCGAGCTCACGTCCGCCGACGTGCACGACGTTTTCCAAAAGGAATATCTCACCCGCACCGCGCCAATCGCGCTCCAGCACTTCAAGACCACCGAGCGTGATAGCACGGTCAAATGCCAGGCCGCCCTGGCGCTCGACGGCCACGCGCGCCAACTCACCGGTGAGGGTAACGGCCCAATCGACGCGTTCGTGCACGCGCTCGCCTCCACCCCACTCCCGAAGTTCGAGGTCCTCTCCTACTCCGAGCACTCGCTCGGCCAGGGCTCCGAGGCGCGCGCCGTCAGCTACATACAAATCAAAATGGATCGCGGCCACACGTTCTTCGGCGCGGGCATCGACACCAACATCGAACTCGCCTCCATCAAGGCGATCGTGAGCGCGCTCAATCGCTCACTCGCGAAGAAATAGGTTTCACTAGGGCGCGGACTCAACCTCCGCGCCTTTCTTTTTTCCATGCGTCAACCAACGCCCCGCCCTACCGCACAATTCTTGCCCGCGCTCGCCATGGCTGCCCTCGCCTTCGCTGCGAACGCGGACGGGGCCGACACCCGCGCCGATTTTCTAAAACTGATCGATCGCCCGCGCGTGCCGCTCGCGCCCGAAGTGCAGGCCGCTTCGTCGACCGACGGGCTCGCGCATCTCGCGTTCACTTATTCCGCCGATGCCACCAACCGCGTCCCCGGCATTCTGATCAAATCTCCAGCCGCCACCGGTCGCCGCCCGGTCGTGATCATGTTACACGGCACCGGCGGGCGAAAAGAAGACCAGCCCGCGTTCATGGCCGAACTCGTGAAAGACGGTTTCATCGCCGTAGCGATCGATGGCCGCTATCACGGCGCGCGCTCCAAGGCCGGCAAGGGCTCCGTCGAATACGTCGAGGCGATCCTGCGCGCGTATCGCGGAAGCGGCGAACACCCTTTCTTTTTCGATCCCGTGTGGGACGTGATGCGACTCATCGACTACCTTGAGACGCGCGACGACATAGACCCGAAGCGCATCGGGATGATCGGCTTTTCGAAGGGCGGCATCGAAGCATATCTCGCCGCCGCCGTCGATCCGCGCATCGCGGTCGCGGTGCCTTGCATCTCAATCGAGAGCTTTCGCTGGGCCGCAGAAAATAATTCGTGGCAATCGCGCATCGGCACCGTGCAGGTTGCCTTCGATGCCGCCGCGAAAGATGCCGGCATCGCAAAGCCCGACAGCGATTTCGTGCACGCGTTCTATTCGAAGGTCGCCCCCGGCATCGATCGCGAATTCGACGGCCCCACGATGGTCCCGCTGATCGCCCCGCGCCCGCTCCTCTCGATCAACGGAGAAATCGATCCGCGCACGCCGAAGGGCGGCCTCGATCTTTGCGCCGACGCGACCCGCGCCGCCTACAAGGCAGCCGGTGCCGACGAGAAATTCGTTCTCCGCATTCAGCACAAAACCGCACACAAGGTAAACGCCGACTCCCTCGTCGTGGCCCGCGAGTGGTTCGTCCGCTGGCTGAAGCCCTGAGCGATCCCGCAGCCGCCACTTGCGTGCCGGACCGCGACGCCTACGCTGCGCGTCTTCATGAAATTTACGCCCGCCAAGCCGCTGCTCACCGGCGAGACACTCGGCTCGCTCACGGAGAAACTCCTCGAGCGTGGCGAGCCGGCGTTTCGCGCGAAACAGATCCTCGACTGGGTTTACAAGAAGCGTGCGCGTTCATGGAACGAGATGAGCAATCTCTCCAAGCCGCTCCGCACGTGGCTGGCCGAAGCGTTTGATCTTCTCGGCGCCGAACTCGTGCTCGGCAAGCAATCGACCGACGTCACCGACAAACTCCTCCTCGAACTCGGCGACAAATCCCTCATCGAAACCGTCATCATCCGCGTCCCACAGGAAGGCGTCGGCATCGAGAACTCCCGCAAAACCATCTGCATCTCCACGCAGGTCGGCTGCGCGATGGGTTGCGTGTTCTGCGCCAGCGGACTCTCCGGCCTGAAACGCGACCTCCTCGCCGGCGAGATCGTCGCACAGCTCCTCCACGTGTGCTACCGCGAGGATGCCCGCACGCCGCGCGCCCGCATGGAACTCGCCTCCTTCGACAACATTGTCGTCATGGGCATGGGCGAGCCGCTTGCGAACTACGATGCGCTGATCCGCGCCCTCACGATCGTCAACGCCGACTGGGGCCTCGGCTTCGGAGCGCGCCGCATCACGATTTCCACGAGCGGGCTCGTCCCGAAAATCCAAAAGCTCGCCGACGAAGATCTCGGCTTCCGCCTTGCAATCTCCCTGCACGGCGCGACCGACGAAGTGCGCGAGCAAATCATGCCGGTCAACAAAGCCTACCCGCTCGCGAAACTCATCCCCGCCGTCCGCGAGTTTTCCGAAAAACACGGCCGCATGGTCACCCTCGAGTTCATCCTGATCGAGGAGGTCAACGACTCGCTGGAGCAAGCACGCGCCCTGCGCGACATCGCGCTCGATCTCCACGCACACGTGAATCTCATTCCTTACAACACCGTCGAAGGCCTGCCGTGGAAGCGTCCCTCGAACACCCGGCAGGAAAAATTCGCCGACGTGCTGCGCGCCGCACGTGTGTCCGTCACGCTGCGCCGCGAAAAAGGCCACGACATCGACGCCGCGTGCGGCCAGTTGCGGCTGAAGACCGAAAAAGAACGGGCGGTTGAGGTCGGATGAGTTCAGCAAACGTATCGCCCGCGCCGGCCAGTGACACCCCACCGGCTTCGACCGCGTTGCGTGTGATCCTCGCAGTGAGCGCGGGGCATCTACTCAACGACACGATCCAATCGCTGCTGCCCGCGATCTACCCGCTGCTGAAGGTCGAACTCGGACTGACGTTCGCCCAGATCGGTTTGATCACGCTCGCGTTTCAATTCACGGCGTCGCTCTTGCAACCGCTCGTCGGCCTCTTCACGGATCGACACCCCCAACCGTTCTCCCTCGCGATCGGGATGGTGTTCACGCTCGTGGGCGTCGTGCTGCTGTCGATCGCCGGCACATTTCCCGCAGTGCTCGCGGCGGGTGCATTGATCGGCTTGGGCTCATCGGTGTTTCACCCCGAGGCTTCGCGCGTCGCGCGCATGGCGTCGGGCGGGCGGCACGGTTTCGCGCAATCGCTCTTTCAAGTCGGCGGCAACGCGGGCAGCGCTCTCGGCCCGCTACTGGCGGCCCTCGTGCTGGCGCAGCGCGCGCAATCCCGCATCGCCTGGTTCGTCGTGCTGCCGCTGCTCGCGATCGGGTTGCTCTGGCGCGTGGGTCGCTGGTATCGCTCGGCGCTCGCCGCACATCACGCGAGCGGCGCGGCCAAGCGCGCCCCGGCGCATTCGGGAGTCAGCCGCGGCCGCATCATCGCGACGCTCGTCGTGCTCGCGCTGCTAATCTTCTCAAAATATTTCTACCTCGCAAGCCTCAGCAGCTACTACACGTTTTATCTCATCCACAAATTCGGAGTCTCGGTCCGCGACTCGCAGTTGCTGCTCTTCCTCTTCCTCGGCGCCGTCGCCGCCGGCACGATCATCGGCGGCCCGGTGGGCGACCGCATCGGACGAAAATACGTCATCTGGGTTTCGATCCTTGGCGTGGCGCCGTTCACGCTTGCGCTGCCTTACGCGAATTTGTTTTGGACCGCCCTGCTGACGGTTGTCATAGGCGTCGTCCTCGCGTCGGCGTTTTCCGCGATTCTGGTTTACGCGCAGGAACTGATCCCGAGCCGCGTGGGCCTTGTCTCGGGCATCTTCTTCGGCTTCGCCTTCGGCATGGGCGGCATTGGCTCGGCGCTGCTCGGTCAATTCGCCGACCACGCCGGCATCGACACCGTCTATCGCGTCTGCTCCTTTCTTCCGTTGATTGGCCTGCTCACGATTTTCCTGCCCAACCTCGGCAAGCATCCGCGTTAAACCAGCACGGAACTTTTGGTCTTGCCCACCCCCGGGGTGTTTTTTTTAGGAGGGAACTTTCCATTTCGTAAAAAATCCCACTCGCGTGCGAAACCGAATCCTGCCGTTCTCGTCCCTTCGCTTCCCTACCCATGATTGAAGTCAAAGGCTTGGTTAAAACCTATGGCACCAAACGCGCCGTCGATGGCGTCAGCTTCGCCGTCTCCCGCGGCGAAATCCTCGGCTTCCTCGGGCCCAACGGCGCCGGCAAGTCCACGACGATGAAGATGATCACCGGCTTCATCCGCCCGACCGCCGGCACCGCGACCGTCGACGGCATCGATGTCACCGCCGATCCCGTCGCCGTGAAGACCAAACTCGGCTACCTGCCCGAGAGCGCGCCCGCCTATCCCGAGATGACCGTGGCGGAATTTCTTGGGTTCATCGCCGAAGTCCGCGGTTTCCGCACCTACGATGCGAAACGCTCCCAAGTGGATCGTGCGATCGCCCTCACCCATCTCGCGCCGGTCCGAAACCAGACGATCGAAACGCTCTCGAAGGGCTTCAAGCAACGCGTCGGCTTCGCGCAGGCGCTGCTCCACGATCCGCCCGCCCTCATCCTCGACGAACCGACAGACGGCCTCGACCCGAACCAAAAGATCGAAGTGCGCTCGCTCATCAAGAGCATGGCCGCCACTAAGACGATCATTCTCTCGACCCACATCCTTGAGGAAGTCGAGGCGATCTGCACGCGCGTGATTATCATCTCCCGCGGCAAGGTCGTGATTGACGAGACGCCCACCGCCCTCCGGGCCCGCCAGCCTGGCGCGCGCCTCGACGAAATCTTCCGCAGCCTCACCGCGTCCGACGTCTAAGCCCCCGCTGCCATGAAACAAATTTTTCCGATCTTTAAACGCGAGTTCCTCGGCTACTTCCGTGCGCCGGTAGCCTACGTGTTCCTCATCGCGTTTCTCGTCATCTCGGTGGCGCTCGCGTTCTCGCGCTACGGCGGCTTTTTCAAGGCCGGCGTCGCCAGCGTCGAAACCTACTTTGTTTTCCTGCCATGGATTTTTGTGATTCTCGCGCCAGCGGCCGGCATGCGGCTCTGGGCTGAAGAAAAGCGCTCCGGCACCGTTGAGTTGCTGTTCACACTGCCGGTCACCACCGTCGAGGCCGTCTTCGCAAAATTTCTGGCCGGCTGGACGTTTCTCACGGTCGCCGTGCTGCTCAGTTTTCCGATGACCCTGACGATCGGTTACCTCGGCTCGCCGGACTGGGGCGTGGTCGCCACGACCTACCTCGGCGCGGTTCTCATGGCCGGCGCCTATCTTGGCGTCTGCTCGCTCATGTCGGCCCTGACGAAAAACCAAGTGGTCGCTTTCGTGCTCGGCTTCATCGTTTGCCTTGCGCTGCTCTTCCTCGGTTTCAGCAGCTTCACGGATTCGCTGGAAAAAATCTTCCCGCTCCCGGTCGCCGATGCGCTCGCGAATTTCAGTTTCATCACGCACTTCGACGCGTTCACGAAGGGCATCGTCGATCCGAAGGACGTCGTGTTCTTCCTCTCGCTGATGGGCTTCACGCTCTTCCTCAACGTCATCGCCCTCGAACGCTAACCCTTCGCCGCCTCCCATGAAAACCGGCAGCAAAGCCCTCGCCATCGTTCTCCTCTTCGTCGGCCTCGCGCTCGTCAACTATCTCGCGTCGTCGATTCCGGCGCGCCTCGACGCCACCGCCGAATCGATCTACTCGCTCTCGTCCGGCACCAAGACCCTCCTCGGAAAAATCGAGGAGCCCGTCACGCTCGACCTGTATTTCTCGAAGGACGCCACCGGCCTGCCGATCGCCTACAAGAATTACGCCGCGCGCGTGACCGAGATGCTGCGGCAATACGTCCGCGCCTCGCACGGTAAGCTTGTACTTAACGTCATCAACCCGCAGCCGGACTCGCCGCAGGAAGAAAAAGCCACCGCCGCCGGACTCACGCCGCAAGTCTCCCAGCAGGGTGGTGATCAGTTCTTCTTCGGCCTCGTCGTCACGCAGGCCGATCAGCAAAAGAACATCCCGGCGTTCACCCCGCAGCGCGAGCAGTTCCTCGAGTACGATCTCTCGAAGCTGATCTACGGCGTGCAGCAACTCGACAAGCCGAAGCTGGGGCTCCTCACGAGCCTGCCGATTCAGGGCACCGATCCGCAGCAAATGCAGATGATGATGATGATGCGCCAGCAGCCGCAGCCCGGCCAATACGTCGCTGACGAGTGGGCGCAGTCGTTCAATATCATCAAGGTAGAGCAGACCGCGAACGAACTCCCCGCCAACCTCAGCGCCCTCGCGGTCATCCACCCCGAAAGCGTTTCGCCGAAGCTCCAGTTCGCCATCGATCAGTTTTTGCTCAGCGGGAAGCCTGTCTTCCTCGCCGTCGATCCGTCGTCGCAGTATTTCAAGCGACAGGGCGGCCAGCAGGCGATGATGGGCGGCCCGACGCCCAACGTCTCCTCCGACCTCCCCACCCTGCTCAACGCCTATGGCATCACCTATGATCCGCAAAAAGTCGTCGGTGATTTGGAGAACGCCACACAAGTCCAGACGCAGGGCGGCGGCGTCGCGCGCTATCCGATTTGGCTCAGCCTGCGGAAGAATAATTTCAGCCAGAAGTCACTCCCCACCGCTCAGCTCAGCTCGGCAATGTTCATCGAAGCCGGCAGCATCGCCCAGAAGGCGGGCAGCACCCTCACCTTCACGCCGCTCGTCGAAACTTCCGCGCAGTCCGGCGACATCGCGAGCATGATGCTCCAATTCGCCCAACCCGACGACGTCTCGAAGCAAATCACCCCGAGCGGCAAAAAAACGATCGCGGCCCTCGTGTCCGGCAAGTTCAAGAGCGCGTTTCCCGACGGCGCGCCGAAGGATGAGCCGAAGCCGGACGACGCCGCGAAAAAAGACGAAAAGAAACCCGAGCCCGCGAAAACCGCCGATTCACTGAAGGAATCCAAGACGACCTCGACGCTCTTCGTCATCGCCGACACCGACTGGCTCTTTGACGACTACTCGGTGCGCAAATTCAACTTCTTCGGCCAGACCGCCGCCGAGCCGTTCAACGACAACCTCGCGTTCGCCTCCAACACCGTCGAGTTCCTCGGCGGCTCGCAAGACCTGATTTCGATCCGCGGCAAGGGCACGTCGCTCCGGCCGTTCGATGTCGTGCGCAAAATGGAGGTCGAAGCGCAAAAGCAATATCAGGACAAGCTCACCGCCCTCGATGCGCGCCTGCAGCAAGTGCAGACGAAACTGTCCGAACTTCAGGGGAAGAAGACCGAGGGCAACCGCCTCGTCGCTTCACCCGAAGTCACCAAGGCGATCGAGGATTTCCAAAAACAATCCGCCCAGATGCGCGGCGAACGCCGCGAGATTCGCCGCGCGCTCCGCGAGGGCATCGACGCCCTCGAAAACAAACTGCTCGTGCTCAACCTGCTCGCCTCGCCGCTGCTCGTGGGCGTGTTCGGCTTCTGGTTCTACCGCAGCCGCAAAAACTGATTCCCCGCGATGAAACTCCGCACCCTCATCGTCTACGTCACGATCCTTGCCGCGCTCGCCGCGGTGATCTTTTATTTGCAGCGCCCAGCGCCGCCACCGTCCGCCGACGCGCGGATCGGCCAGCCGTTGATCGCCACGAGTGTCATCGAAAAGGCCGCCAAGCTCCGCCTCTCCGATCAGGGCAAGTCAGTCACGGTCGTGAAACAAGCGGACGGCACGTGGCGCGTCCCTTCGTATTTCGACCTGCCGGCAGATTTCTCCAAAATCTCCGGCCTTATCGGCAACCTGACCGAGGCGAAACTCGATCGCCTTGTCACGAGCAGTGCCGACCGGATCGCGCGCCTTGAATTCAAGGACACCAAAATCGAACTCCTCGACAACGCCGACAAGGAAGTCTGGTCGGTCACGCTCGGCAAAAATCCCGACGCCGGCGGCGGTCGGTTCGTCCGCTTCGGCTCCGAGCAAAAAGCGTTTCTCGCGAGCCTCAACGCCTACCTCGACACCGAGCCGAAAAATTGGGCGAACACCGAACTGCTAAACCTGAAGGCCGACGACATCGCGAAGATCGAAATTCCGTTCGCCGACGGCGGTCCGGTCACGCTGTCGCGCGCGAAAAAGGAAGACGCTTGGACCGCCGACAAAACTCCCGCCGGCCAGAAGGTGAAAGCCGACAAAATTTCCTCCGTGCTCAGTTCGATCGGCACCATTCGTTTCTCGGACACGAACGACCTCACCGACCCGAATTTCGCCACCGCGAAGGCCAACGAGCGCCTCTTCAAAATCGAGACGTTCGACCACAAGGTCATCAAGGTCGCGCTTGGCAGGAAGCCCGAGGAAAAGAAGTTAAAACCGCCCGCCGCCACGAACGACGGAAAAACCGGCCCCGCCTCGCTCGGCTCGATCTCCGATTTGGCGAAGAAGGACGACAAGCCGAAAGACGGTGAGGCGAAGCCCGGCGACGAAAAAAAGCCCGAAGAAGCCAAGCCGCTTGCGCCGGAATATGAGACGATTCCCGCCGGCCCGGTGTTCGTCGAGATTTCGTCGGGCGACGGCGACAAAGCGCCGATCAACACACTGATGGCAAAGCGCGCCTTCCAGATTTCGGACTACACGTTTACCGGTCTGCCGCAAAAGCCGGATGAACTGTTCGAACCCGCGCCGGCTCCGGCCCCCGCCGCGACTCCCGCCAAGCCGGACGAACCGAAGAAATGATGATGGTGGGGCCGGCTCTCCGGACCGGCCTGAGTTCCCTTCCGCGCTTCCTCCGCAGATCCTGGAATCACGTCGAACCCAGGCCGCTTCGGAGCAGCGGTCCCACCTGCCCTACCGCATTCGCCGCTTTACGCCCCGCGGCGTTTTCCCTTCCGTCATGGCGCCCATGACGCCCGACCGGCCCATCTCTGAACTCTTCGCGCTCCAGCGCCCGCTGCGCTCGCTCGAATTCTTCCCACCGAAGGACGACGCCGGTGTCGAATCACTCCGTGCCACCGCAACCGCACTGCGCCGGATGAATCCCGATTTCGTTTCCGTCACCTACGGCGCTGGCGGCACCACCCGCGATCGCACCGCTCAGGTCAGTGCGCTGCTCAAGAGCGAACTCGGCTACACCGTGATGCCACACCTCACATGTGTCGGCCACACGCGCGCCGAACTCGCTGAGGTCGCCGATAAAATCCACGCCGGCGGATTCCGAAACATCATGACGCTCCGCGGCGATCCGCCGAAGGGCGAGACGACCTTCACGCCCTACAGGGACGGCCTGCGCTACGCGAGCGACCTCGTCGCGCTGCTAAAGTCGCGCCATACGGATTTCTGCCTCGGTGTCGGCGGCTACCCCGAGAAGCACCCGGAAGCGCCGAACGCCGCGGTCGATCTGGAAAACCTCAAGCGCAAGGTCGAGGCCGGCGCCGCCTTCATCACCACCCAGCTTTTTTTCGACAACGCGATCTACTACCGCTTCGTCGAGCAATGCCGCGCCGCGGGCATCAACGTACCGATCGTGCCCGGCATCATGCCGGTGCTGTCGCTGAAACAAATCCAGCGCTTCACCGCGATGTGCGGCACGACGCTCCCTGCGCCACTCCTCACCCGACTCGAAGTCGCCGCCGAAAATCCCGAGGTGGTTGAGATAATCGGCGTCGACTGGGCTCTCGATCAAATCCGCGGTCTGCTCGCCAACGGCGCACCGGGTTATCACCTTTACATCCTTAATCGCGCGAAAGCCGCGCTTGCGCTCACGGCGGGACTCGCAGCGTAACGCAGGGGCGCGCCTCGCGCGCGCCCGCGGACGTGGACGAGTCACGCCCTGCCATCGTCCAACGCAGCCTCAGCAGATTCGCGGCAACTGTTCGCCGCTCATGCGATCGAGAATACGCTCCGCGCCGATTACGCTGCGCAACGTCACCTGTCCCGCGGGACCTGGCCGCACCCGGCCGATGATTGCCGGCGGCCCTCCCGGCGCGGTCTCAGCGATCATCGCAAGGGCGCGTCTGGACTGCGCCTCGGGCACGAAGCACACGAAGCGTCCTTCGTTCGCCACATACATCGGTTCCAATCCGAGAATCTCGCACGCACCCCGCACCAGCTCGGTCACTGGCACTGCCGTCTCCTCGATGCCGATCGAAAGATTGGATGACTCGGCCAGTTCAACCAGTGCCGTCGCCAATCCGCCACGCGTGAGATCGCGCATGCAATGGATGTCGAGTCCGGCCGCGAGCAACGCCTGCACAGGGGCCACGAGCGGCGCGCAATCGCTCTCGATGTCGCTCTCGAAGGAAAGATTCGCACGCGTCGCCATGATCGCCATCCCATGCCGGCCGATGTCACCACTTACGATCACCACGTCACTGACGCGGATGCTCGTCGGCGCGATAGTGAGCCCATGTTCGATCACGCCGACCCCGGCGGTCGTGACGTAGAGTCCGTCGCCCTTGCCGCGTTCGACGACCTTGGTGTCGCCGGTTACGATCGCCACGCCTGCGGCCTTCGCCGCATCGCGCATCGAGAGGACCACGCGCTCCAGCGTCGCGATGGGAAATCCCTCCTCCAAAATAAAGCCCGCGCTCAACCACAACGGTCGCGCTCCGCACATACATAGGTCGTTGACCGTGCCGTTGACGGCGATCTTGCCGATGTCGCTGCCAGGAAAAAAGAGCGGGCTGACGACATGAGAGTCCGTGGTGAAAGCGAGCTTAGCCCCGCCGGCCGTCAGCACCGCGCCGTCGTGTTGCGCATCAAGCGACGCATTGGCAAACGCCGGTCGAAAAATGCGGTCGATCAAATCTTGGGTAAGTTTACCGCCGCCGCCGTGGCCGACCGTGATCTCCGTGCGGTGGGCCAAGGGCATGGGGCAACTCGATAGGGCGGCGGAGGGTGTGAGCGCGGTCATGGGAAATAAGTTTGCGGTGATTCAAACCGCCACCGACTCGGCCACCACGCGGCTGCGATAGCGGTAATAGGCCGCACACGCCCCCTCACCAGAAACCATCGGCGCACCGAGCGGATGCTCGGGCTTGCACGCCCTGCCAAACGCCGGGCACTGATGCGGCTTTTTTACGCCGCGCATGATTTCGCCGCTGATGCAAATTTCGTCCGGCCGCGCGGCGGCGTTTGAAAGCCGAAAGCGTTTTCGCGCGTCGAAATTCGCCAGTTCGGGCCGTACTTCTAGCCCGCTGCGCGGAATGACCCCGAGCCCGCGCCAATTGCGATCAGCGATCGTGAAGACCTGCTCGACGATCTTTCGCGCGTGGATGTTGCCCTCGAATTTCACGGCGCGCGCGTAGGCATTTTCGACCTCGGCGCGGCCCTCCTCGAGTTGCTTCACGCAGCGGAAAAGCCCCTCGAGAATATCTACCGGCTCGAAACCCGTGACGATGATCGGCGCGCGGTGTTCCTTCGCGATCGGGCCATACTCCCCGAGCCCCATGATCGTGCAGACGTGGCCGGCAGCGAGGAAGCCCTGCACCAGATTGTCCGGGGCCGAGAGCAGAGCGCGCATCGCCGGCGGCACGAGCACGTGCGAGGTGAGAATCGAGAAATTACGGACACCTTCGCGCTGCGCCCGCTGGACGGACATGGCGTTGGCGGGCGCGGTCGTTTCAAAACCGACGGCGAAAAACACGATCTCCTTCGTCGGATTTTCCTTGGCGACAGTCACCGCATCGAGCGGCGAGTAGACAATGCGCACGTCGCCACCGCGCGCCTTCGCCGTAAGCAAATCGATGCCGGTACCGGGCACCCGCAGCATGTCGCCGAACGAGCAGAGAACGACGTTGGGCCGCAGTGCCAGCTCGATCGCGTGGTCGATGATCTCCGAAGGTGTAACACACACCGGGCAGCCGGGACCGTGCACGAGCGTGATTTTTTTTGGCAGGAGTTCATCGAGTCCAAACTTCACAATCGCGTGCGTCTGGCCGCCGCAGATTTCCATGATCGTCCACGGGCGCGTGGTCATGCGCGCAATGGCGGCAGCGATCTGATGCACGAGCGCCGCGTCGCGATACTCGTCGACGTATTTCATGGCGGCGCTCCCTCGTGTGACGGCATTTCGATTCCGTCGAGTTCGCCCATCTGTTGGAGATATTTGAAGGTCTCCGCCGCCTCCTGCGGATCGACGACGCTGATCGCGACGCCGACGTGCACGAGCACATAGTCACCTAGTTTCGCCTCCGGCACACACGTGAGGGCGATGTGTTTAATCACGCCGCCGAAGCTGACGCGCGCGGCGCGCAGCAACGGATCATCACCGAGCACTTCGATAATTTTTCCTGGGACTGCGAGGCACATGGGAGCGGGGGGGTGAAGTTAAGGGAGGACAACGTTGGTGAGATTCCATAGGGCGCCGAGCGCCTGCCCGGCGGCGATACTGCCATCATTCGGGGACAACTCGCGGTGCGTCAGCACGCGGTGGCCGGCCGTGCGCAGCGCCTGGCCCGTGAGATCGTGCAGCAGCGCGTTTTGAAAACATCCCCCGCTCAGCGCGACGGTGCCGGCGCCCGCAGCGCGGGCCACGTCGGCGATCATGTGGGCCAGCCCGCGGTGAAAGGCTGCGGACTGTGCCGCCGCGTCGGTCGGATGTTGCAGCAACGCCAACACCATCGGCGCCCAATCGATGCTCCACACCGCGCCGCCGCCGACGGCCGCCTGGAGTTCAAGGCGCAGTTCATTGCCGGCGGTGTGCGCGTGCCACGCGGCTGCTTCCACCGCGAGGGGCATCTGGCCTTCAAAGGAGTTGACGGTGCCGAGACCCAGCAATGCCCCGACCGCGTCAAAAAGCCGGCCTGCACTTGAGCAGAGGGGCGAATTGATCCCGCCGGCGAGCATCGCGCGCAAATTCACGGCTTCGCCGTCGGAAAAGCCGAACCGCCGTGCGAGTTCCCAGTAATGTTGCACATCCCCGAGTTCGTGGATGAGCGCCAGTGCCACGCGTCGCGGATCGCGAACCGCTGCCTCGCCACCGGGTAGCCGAAAGCGCCGCAGCCGCGCGAACCGTTTCGCCACGCCGCGCTCGATCAGAATAAATTCACCGCCCCAAATTGTGCCGTCCTCGCCGTAGCCGGTGCCGTCCCAAGCCACGCCGAGGACATGGTCCGCCGGTTGGCCGTGTTCAAGCAGACAGGAAAGCACATGCGCGAGGTGGTGTTGCACCGCAATGGTCGGGAGCCCGCTCGCCAGCGCATGCCGCGTCGAGGCGTAGTCGGGGTGCTTGTCGTGCGCGACCGCGGAAAAGCGCGATCCGTGCAATTCGCCAAACGTGTCGATCGTGTGCTCAAACGCGCGCAACGTCGCCGCGTTGCCGAGATCGCCGATGTGCGGGCTGAGCACCACGCGATCGCCGGCAGCCGCAGCCACCGTGCTTTTCATCTGGCCGCCCACGCAGAGGATCGGCGCCGGCAGATTTGACGGCAACGGCAGCGGCGCCGGCGCGTAACCGCGCGCGCGGCGCAAGACGATAGGTTCCGCGCTGGCCGAGAGCCGCACCACCGAGTCATCGACCGGCCGCGCAATCGGCCGATCGTGGCCGAGGAAAAAATCGGCGATGCCAGCGAGCCGTTCGCGCGCGTCGAGGTCGTCGGTGCAGAGCGGCTCCTCGGAGAGATTCGCGCTCGTCGCCACGAGCGGGCGGTTTAGGGCTGCGAGCAGCAACACATGCAACGGCGAGTAAGGCAGCAGCGCGCCGATCCACGGATTGCCAGGCGCCACACTCGGCGCGATCGTGGCCGACGGCAGACGCGGCACGAGCACGACGGGCGCTGCGGGCGAAGCGAGCAGCGCCGCCGCCTCGGGCGAAACCTCAGCCGCGAGGCGCAAGGCCTCCACCGACGGAAACATCACGGCGAACGGTTTCTGTTCACGGTGCTTCCGTTCCCGGAGTGACGCGACGGCGGCTTCGTTGGCCGCGTCGCACATCAGGTGAAAGCCGCCGACGCCCTTGACCGCGACGATGCGGCCGGAGCGCAGCGCCACGGTGGCCCGCACGAGCGCGGCGGCCCTCGTCGCGAGGTGGCTGCCGTCGATTCCGGAGATATAAATGTGAGGGCCGCACTCGGGGCACGCATTGGGCTGCGCGTGAAATCGCCGGTCGTTGGGATCGCGGTATTCGCGCTCGCAGGCCGGGCACATCCGAAACGCCTGCATCGTCGTCCGGGGCCGGTCGTAGGGCAGACTCTCGATCAGCGAGTAGCGCGGGCCACACTGCGTGCAGTTGGTAAAGGGATAACGGTAGCGCCGATCGGCCGGATCGAGCAGTTCGCGGCGGCAATCGCCGCAGATGGCGAGGTCAGCGGGCACCGCCGTCGTGATCGGGCCGACGGTCGGCTCGCTTGTGACAATTGTGAAGTCGTCCCCCACCGGGACCGAATCGATTTCGACCGACATCTCCACCGCGGTGACGCGCGCAGCCGGCGGAGCTTCCTCCGCCAGCGCGCGCACAAAGCTCATCACGGCCCGATGCTCACCGCTCACGTGGGCTAGCACGCCCTGGGCATCGTTGCGCACCCAGCCGCGCAGGCCGAGGCGCACCGCGGTCCGCTGCACGAACGGCCGAAATCCCACGCCCTGCACCGTGCCACGCACGCGCACGAGCCGATCAACCGCGGCTACCTCCAAAATTAGCGGGGCTTCGGTCATGGGCGGAAAAGGTGGGCACGAAGCAGCTCATACCATTCCACAAGACCCTCACCGCTCCGCGCCGAGAGCTGGATGAGTTTTGCCTGGGGCGCGATGCGCCGGACATTTTCGATGGCGAGCGCGCAGTTGAAGCCCAGGGCTTCTGCGACGTCGGTCTTCGTCAGCAACACAACGTGGGCCGTCTTGAAAATCGGCGGATACTTCAGCGGCTTCTCTTCGCCTTCCGTCGTGGAGATCAGCACCACGCGCAACTCCTCGCCGAGATCGAATTCCGCGGGACACACAAGGTTGCCGACGTTCTCGATGAAGAGCACGCGCACGCCGGTGAGATCGAGTGACTCGACGCTCTTTGCGACCATGCCGGCATCGAGGTGACACGCCGTACCGGTCGTGATCTGCGCGACCGGCGCATGCGGCCGGGCGAGCCGGCGGGCGTCGTTATCCGTCTCGAGATCGCCGACGACCACCGCGCACTTGGTTTCGAGGCCGAACTCATCGAGGGTACGCGAGAGGAGCGTCGTCTTACCCGCACCGGGCGACGACACGAGATTTAGCGCCAGGATTTTTCGCCCGCGAAAATTCGCGCGATTGCCCGCCGCCACCTGGTCGTTTTTCGCGAGCAAGGGGACGTGGAGGTCGACGGTCTTTCTTTCCACCTGCGCGCCTGCCGCGGCCACCGCCGTAGAAGCTGCCGCCACGGCCGGCACGGTGTTCGCGCGCAGGATCCCCGGCGCCACAAAGCGCAGCACTTTGATGCCAAAGGGCACCGGTTGATCGCAGCCGCATTCGACGCACATATAGGTTAGGACATTTCGATTTGAGCCAGTTCCAATTCGCGGCCTTGCCGGAGGTCGCCCGATAGTTGTCCGCAGCGCGGGCACGAAAAAACGTAATCCGTCCCCGCGTCGAAATCCTCGGCGCACGCTGCGCACCGCGCCCGGGCCGGCACCGCATCCACCTCGAGCGTCGAGCCCGCCGCGATCGTGTCGCGCGTGACCACGTCGAAGGCAAATCGCAGCGACTCCGGCTCGACTCCCGCCAGCGCGCCGATCCGGAGCACAATACGATGCACCCGCTGCGCGCCACGGCTCCGTGCCTGTTGGAGCACTGCGTCCATGGCCGACGACATAAGGCCGAGTTCGTGCATGGGTGATGGGGGTGCTTAAGCAAGAAACGCACAGCAAGCGATGCGTCGAGCACCGACCGCCGTTTCGCCAAGATGTGCGCAACGATCACCAAGCGCTGCGCAACTGCGGACGCCGGCTTCTGCTAACGTGACTTCGCCCCCGAAACTCCCGTCCGAAAATTCATTCACCCCGCAATACGGCGCCGGCTCGCGCCCGCGCAGTTTTATCACCCATGAATTCCACCCGCGAAGTTACCGAAAATATCCCGACCGTTTACGAACAGATGATCGCCCGTGGCGTCTCGCGCCGCGACTTCATGAAATTCTGCGCCTGGATGGGCGCTTACCTCGGCGTTGAAAGCAGCGGCATTGCGCAAATCGCGAAAGCGATCGAAACGAAGCGCCGGATTCCGGTGGTGTGGCTCCACTTTCAAGAGTGCACCTGCTGCAGCGAATCCTTCTTGCGCTCCTCGCATCCCATCGTCGCCGATATTCTCCTCGATAAAATCTCGCTCGACTACACGGAGACGCTCCAAGCCGCGGCGGGATTCCAAGCAGAGGAAATTTTACAGGACATCATCACGAAGCACAAAGGCGAGTATCTCATGCTCGTCGAAGGCTCCGTGCCGCTCGCCGCGGATGGCTGCTACTGTGTCGTCGGCGGCAAGTCCGCGATCGACACCGTCAAGGAAGTCGCCGCCGGCGCGAAAGCGATCGTCGCGTGGGGTAACTGCGCCTGCTCCGGCTGCGTGCAGGCCGCGAACCCCAACCCCACTCGCGCCACGCCGATCAACGCGATCATCAAGGACAAACCGATCGTCAACGTGCAGGGCTGCCCGCCGATCGCCGAGGTCATGGCCGGCGTGCTCGTGCACCTGCTGACGTTCGATCGTCTGCCGCAGATGGACTCGCTCGGCCGCCCGAAGGCGTTCTATTCCCGCCGCGTTCACGACACGTGCTACCGCCGGCCAAATTACGACGCCGGTCTCTTCGTTGAGACGTTTGACGACGAAAACGCGAAGAAAGGCTACTGTCTCTACAAAGTCGGCTGCCGCGGGCCCTCGACCTATAACTCCTGCGGCACGATCCGCTGGAACAATGGCGTCAGTTACCCGATTCAATCCGGCCATCCCTGCATCGGCTGCTCGGAGGCGAAGTTCTGGGACAACGGACCGTTCTACCAGCGGCTCACGAATTTCCCCGGGTTCGGCATCGAGGCGACCGCCGACAAGATCGGTCTTGCCGTAGGCGCAGCCGCGGTGGGTGGCGCGCTCGCGCACGCGGTGCTTACCAACGTCCGGAAGCGCGACACAATCGGCGAACAACCCGGCGAGGATAACCAGAAACTCGATCCTAACCCCACGGCCGCCGAAGACCCCAAGAAATCCTAACCCCCGGAGACGCCTACCATGAGCGAACGAATTGTTGTTGATCCTGTCACCCGCATCGAAGGCCACCTCCGCATCGAGGCCGAAGTCAAAGACGGCAAAATCGTCGACGCTTGGAGCGCCGGCACGATGGTGCGCGGCCTCGAAATCATCCTCAAGGGCCGCGACCCGCGCGACGCGTGGGCCTTCTGCGAACGCGTCTGTGGCGTGTGCACCACGGTGCACGCGCTCGCGTCGTGCCGTTCGGTCGAGGACGCCCTCGGCATCAAGGTCCCGCCCGCCGCCGAGTTGATCCGCAATATCATGTATTGCGTGCAGAACGTGCAGGACCACGTGATCCATTTTTATCACCTGCACGCGCTCGACTGGGTCGACGTCGTCAGCGCCCTCAAGGCCGATCCGAAGGAGACTTCGCGCATCGCGCAGAGTCTCTCGAATTGGCCGAAGAGTTCGCCCGGCTACTTCTCCGACCTGCAGAAACGCCTCAACGGCCTCGTACAGGGCGGCCAGCTCGGCATTTTCGCCAATGCCTACTGGGGCCACCCTGCCTACAAGCTCGCGCCCGAGGTCAACCTCATCGGCGTCGCCCATTACCTCGAGGCGCTCGAGTGGCAGAAGGAAATCATCAAGGTCCACACGATCTTCGGCGGCAAGAATCCGCACCCGAACTATCTCGTCGGCGGTATGCCCTGCTCCATCAATCTCGACGAAGCCAACGCGATCAACGCGGAGCGCCTCGCGATGGTCGGAGATCTCCTCAAGCAGGCCCGCAATTTCGTCGAGCAGGTTTACTATCCCGATCTGATGGCGATCGCACCTTCCTATCTCGACTGGGCCGGCATCGGCGGCGGTTTGGAAAATTATCTCTGCTACGGCGATCTCCCGACGAACGGGTTCACCAACCTCGACAGCTACAAGTTCAAGCGCGGCGCGATCCTCGGCCGGAATCTCAACGAGGTCCTGCCCGTCGATCCGAAGGACACGCAGATCGAGGAGTTCATCGACAATTCCTGGTATGACTACAAGGACGGCTCGGTCACCGGTGGTCGTCATCCGTGGGCGGGTGAGACGAACCTGAAATACACGGGCCCGAAGCCGCCCTACCAGCACCTGGACGTCGACAAGAAATACTCGTGGCTCAAGACGCCGCGCTGGAAGGGCCACGCGATGGAGGTCGGCCCGCTCGCCCGCATGCTCGTCGGCTACGCGTCGGGTCAGGACGAAATCAAGGGTGCCGTCACCGAAGCGCTCGGCGCACTCAAGGCGCCGCCAGCCGTTCTCTTCTCCACGCTCGGCCGCACCGCCGCGCGCGGCATCGAGGCGCGGCTCACCGCGAAGTGGGGCCTTGAGTTCTTCGACACACTCATCGCACTCATCAAGGCGGGCGACACGCGCACGTTCACGAAGGAGCTGTGGGAGCCGTCCACTTGGCCGACCGAGTGCAAAGGTGTCGGCACCAGCGAAGCGCCCCGCGGCGCCCTCGCCCACTGGATTGTGATTAAGGACAAGAAAATCGAGAACTACCAACTCGTCGTCCCGAGCACCTGGAATGCGTCGCCCCGCGATGCAAAAGGCCAGCGCTCCGCCTACGAGGCTTCGCTCATCGGCACGCCCGTGCACGATCCGAAGCAACCCCTCGAAATCATCCGCACGATTCACTCCTTCGATCCGTGCCTCGCCTGTGCGGTGCATCTCTACGAGGACGGCGCCGAAGTTTCGCACCACGAACTGTTCGTCAAATAACGGAGGCCACCATGAATGGTTCCATCAACGGCTCGCACGACTACGCGCGCGTCTACGTGTGGGAGCAACCCGTGCGCTGGTTTCACTGGATCAACGCCGTCACGGTCATCGTGCTGGGCGCGACAGGCTGGCTCATCGCCAACCCGCCCGCCTTCATGAGCGAGACCGAGGCGTCGTTCAGCTACTGGTTCGGCGACGTCCGGTTCATCCACTTCGCCGCGGCGTATGTGTTCACGGCAAATTTCGCCTTCCGGCTCTACTGGTCACTCGTCGGAAACAAGTATTCGAAATGGCGGAATTTCTTTCCGCTGCGTCGCGCGCAGATCCGTCAAATCGGCGACGTGTTGAAGGTCGACATCCTGCAATCGACGCAAAAACCCGTCCACACGGTCGGGCACAACTCCATGGCCTACTTCACCTACGCAGGCACGGGCCTGCTGACGGTGTTTCAAATCGCGTCTGGCTTTGCGCTCTACGCGCCGATGAGTGAGTCGTGGTTCCCGGCGCTGTTCACGTGGGTGATGCCGCTGTTCGGCAGCGAATTTTCGCTGCGGATTTTCCACTACGCGGTGATGTGGGCATTCACCGTCTTCACAATCATCCACGTCTACCTCGTGTTCTACCATGATTACGTCGAGGGCCATGGTGTGCTCTCGTCGATGGTCGGCGGCTGGAAGTTTTTGGAGAAAAAGACGATCGCCGCCGAAGAAGCGTCGGGCATCTCGCCCTACCCTTCGAAGCCCACTACACCGGCTCCCGTGGCTCCGACGCAGGTCGCGAAGATCAACTGATCCAACATGCTGCTCCTCGACACCACGCTGGTCGGCGAAGATTCACCTGTACCGGTCGCGCCCAATTTCGACGCGCCGGTGCTGATCCTCGCCGTCGGCAATCTACTGATGGGCGATGAAGGCGTCGGCGTGCACACGCTCCGCGCTCTGGAGCACGAACCGCTCGTGCCCGGGGCGCGACTACTCGACGGCGGTGTCGCGGGCGTGAATCTGCTCGAGGACATCCAGCGCGCCCGCGCCGTCATCATGATCGATGCGACGCGCGATGGCAGTCCCGCCGGCACGGTTAAGCTGCTCCGCCCGAAAACCGTTGGCGCGATCCCGCAGGGGCTTTCCGCGCACGATTTCGGCCTGAAGGATTTGTTCGCCGCCGCCGCTCTGCTCGGTGCAATGCCCGACGTGCATCTCTTCACGATCTCGGTCGTGGAGGTGAAGCCCATGTGCATCGAACTCTCGCCGCCGGTCGCCAGCGCGATCCCTGAAGTGCTGCACGCCGTGCGCGCGCTGGCCGCGCGCCTCGCCGCCGAAAACTGATCGCCCATGCACGTTGACCTCACGCTGCTGATGATCAACGCCGCCGCCGTCGGCACGATTCACACGCTCGTCGGGCCGGATCATTACCTGCCATTCATCGTGCTGTCGCGGACGCGTAAGTGGTCGCTCCCGAAAACGGCGTGGATTACGCTCGCCTGCGGCCTCGGCCATGTCGGCAGTTCCGTCGTCATCGGGTTGATTGGCTACGCCCTCGGTGCGAGTCTCAAGCATCTCAGCATCATCGAGGCCTTCCGCGGCGAAGTGGCCGCTTGGATCTTGATTGCGTTCGGCCTCGTCTACGCGGCGTGGGGCCTGCATCGCGCACGCCGCACCGGTCCTGACGGCCACACCCACTCGCACGGCGGCTTCATGCACTCCGCCGATCACGTGCACGATCCGAAAACGGGCGAAACGATCAACCTCACGCCTTGGATTCTGTTTATCGTTTTCGCGTTCGGGCCTTGTGAGCCGCTGATTCCACTCTTCATCTATCCGGCAGCAACGAGCGGCTGGGCGGCGGCTTTTGCGGTGGCGGCCGTCTTCGCCATCGCGACCTTGGTGGTCATGGTCTCCGTGGTGCTCGCATCCGCGTTCGGACTGGAACGCATTCCGCTGCGCACGTGGGGCCGTTACAGCCACGCGCTCGCCGGCGCGAGTATCGCGCTCACCGGCGGCGCGATTCAGGTATTCGGACACTGACGCTCGCGCTCACCCGCCCACGAACTAAGGCGCCCAACCCTTGAAAGAGTTTGTCACGTTTTACGTGACAAAACCCAAAACGGCAGGATCAACCTCCCGCAAACACCGGCCGAAACCCCGCCTCGCTCAAAATCGCCGCGATTTTCTCGCGCTGATCGCCCTGAATTTCGATCGCGCCTTCCTTCACCGTGCCGCCGCAGCCGCAGGCGTTGCGCATTTTTTTCGCGAGCGATTCCTTTTCCGGCAGACTGATGCCGACAAAGCCATCGATCACCGTCACAGTCTTGCCACCGCGGTTGCCGGTTTCCCGGCGGATGTCGACCCGGCCGCGATTCTTGGCCGGCGCAGCAGGTTTTGTTGTAGGCCCGGTCGATGACCGAGCTGCCAAGCCACCGGCCTGGGCTCCAATAGGTCCCGTCGGCAACCCCGCCCCGTTGAGCGCCGCGAACGGATTCTGCCCGAGCGCCGCACCACCATCGGTGGAAATCTTTTTTCCTTCGCTCACGGCTGTGTCTTTCCCGCCCGGCCACCGCACGCGCCGACCGGGATATCGGTTTCTCCCCCGAGAAACATCAGCGCTTTCGCGTAGCTGCGGTTTTCGAGGAAATGGACGAGTTGCGGATGCAGCGTGCCGCGCCCGCGCGCGAGCGAATCGTCCAGCCGCGCCATCGAATCAGCAATGACCTGTCCATCAGCGGCCTTGATGCCGGCGAGGAGCGACATGAGGGATTCTTTTATCTGGGTTTCCATACGGCGACGGCGTTATTACTAATGCCGCTGTTACCCACGTTAAGTCGCTTTGCAATCTCTCTTGTGGTCCGCGTCGCGCTTGAGTCTGGGGCCGGGATTCGTTTGGTTGACCGTTCATTTTCTCAACTCGCCGCCCTGCGCGGCCCGTTCCCATGTCTCCCGTCAAATCCTCCTCCACCCTCCCCACGGCCGCCAACAGCGCCGTGATTGAAGCCGCCTACGACTCGTGGCTCCAGAATCCCGACTCCGTCGACCCGACGTGGCGCGCGTTTTTCCAAGGTTTCAGCCTTGGCAGCAACGGTGCGACGCCCGCCGCCGCGCTTGAGTCCGCCGCCACCGGCGACGTGCCCGCCGCCGCGACCGCACCGATCATCGACAGCCTGAAGCAGTCGCGTGTCCACAACCTCATCGCGACCTATCGCATGCTCGGTCACCTCGAGGCGCACCTGGACCCGTTGGGCGAGCCGCCCGGGCCGCATACCAAGCTCGCGCTCGCAGCCTTCGAGTTGGGCGAAGCCGATCTCGACACCTCGTTCGACCTCGGCACCTACCTCGGCGGCGGCCAGATGAAGCTTCGCGACGTCCTCATCGCGCTGGAGACGACCTACTGCGATCACATCGGCGTCGAATACATGCACATTCAGGACGTCGAGGTGCGCCACTGGCTCCAGCAGAAGATGGAGTCGACGCGCAATCAGCCCGATTTCTCGAAGGCCGAAAAAGTCCGCATCCTGCGCCGCATCCACAAGGCCGAGCTCTTCGAGCGCTTTCTCCATACCAAATACGTCGGACAGAAACGCTTCTCCCTCGAAGGCGGCGAGACGATGGTCGCGGCTGTTGATTCCATCATCGAGCATTGCCCAAAATTCGGCGTCGAAGAAGTCGTCATGGGCATGGCCCACCGCGGCCGGCTCAACATCCTGACGAGCGTCATGCGCAAGCACTTCGATGTGCTCTTCGAGCAGTTTTCCGAGAACTACATTCCCGAGCAGGTCGGCGGTGACGGCGACGTAAAATACCACCTCGGCTACGAAGCGATCCTTGAGACCGCCTCCGGCAAAAACGTCGAGGTCCGTCTCGCCGCGAATCCCTCCCACCTCGAGATCGTCAACCCCGTCGTCGAGGGCAAGGCCCGCGCCCGCCAGCGTGCGCGCGGCGCGATCGACGAGCGTTACCGCGTGCTGCCGCTGCTCATCCACGGCGACGCCGCGTTCGCCGGCCAGGGCATCGTCGCCGAGACGCTCAATATGAGCCAACTCCCCGGCTACACGACCGGCGGCACGCTCCACATCGTCATCAACAACCAGATCGGTTTCACCACCGAGCCGCGCGATTCGCGCTCGACGCTCTACTGCACCGACGTAGCCAAAATGATCGAGGCGCCGATTTTTCACGTCAACGGAGACGATCCCGAAGCCGTGTGCTACATCGCCCGCCTCGCGCTTGAGTTCCGCGTGAAGTTCCAGCGCGACGTCGTGATCGACATGATTTGCTATCGCAAACACGGCCACAACGAGACCGACGAGCCGGCCTTCACCCAGCCGCTCCTCTACAAAAAAATTGCCGCCCACCCGCCAATCTCCGCCGTGCTCACCAAGAAGCTCGTCGCCGAGGGCGTGGTCACCGAGGCCAAGGCCGACGCGATCAAGAGCGAGTATTCCGACGCGCTGGAAAAAAACCTTGAGATGGCGAAGGCCAGCGAGTCCGCGAAATCCGCCAAGCGCGCCGCCGCGGCCGAGACGAAAAAGTTCGAGGGCTCCACTGCTGTCTTTCAGCCGGATTTCCACTTCCGGGCCGTCTCGACCGGCGTCAGCCGCGAGTTGCTCGACCGCACCGCGCGCGGCCTCGTCACGCTTCCGGAGACTTTCAAACCGAACCCGAAAATCAAACGCTTCCTTGACGCCCGTACGACCGCCTACGCGGCCGGCGGCCCGATCGACTGGGGTTTCGGCGAGGCGCTCGCATTCGGCACGCTCGTGCTCGAAGGCGTGCCGATTCGGCTGAGCGGTCAGGACTGCGAACGCGGCACATTCAGCCATCGCCATGCCGTCCTCCATGACATGGAGACGAATGAAGTCTTCGCTCCGCTGAAAAACCTCGATCCGCAGCAGGCGCGGTTCTGCGTCTACAATTCGCTCCTGTCCGAAGCCGCCGTGCTCGGCTTCGACTACGGCTACTCGCTCGATTTTCCGAACATGCTCTGCATGTGGGAAGCGCAGTTTGGCGACTTCGCCAACGGCGCCCAAGTCGTCATCGACCAGTTCCTCGCGGCCGGCGAGTCGAAGTGGCAGCGCACCAGCGGCCTCGTGCTGCTCCTCCCGCACGGCTACGAAGGCCAGGGGCCCGAGCACTCCTCCGCCCGTCTCGAACGCTTCCTCCAACTCTGCGCCGAGGACAACATCCAAGTCGCGAACATCACCACGCCCGCGAATTTCTTCCACGCCCTCCGCCGTCAGGTGAAGCGCGACGTGAAGAAGCCGCTCGTCGTCATGTCGCCAAAGTCTCTCCTGCGCAGCCCGGCCGCCGTCTCGAAACTCGACGAGTTCACCTCCGGTGGATTCCAGGAAATCATCGACGATTCCGCCGCGCCCGAAAAGCCGAAGCGCGTGATCTTCTGCTCCGGCAAAGTATACTACGACCTCGTCGACTACCGCGCGAAAAATAAAATCGCCGACACCGCGATCGTGCGCATCGAGCAGCTCTATCCGCTCCACCGCAATAAACTCGCCAAGATCGCCGATCACTACTCAAGCGCCCGCATCATCTGGGCGCAGGAAGAACCGCAGAACATGGGCGCCTGGTCCTATATCGCGCCGCAGCTCAGCGAAATCTTCGGCTTCCTCCCGCTCTACGCCGGCCGCGATGCTGCCGCGTCGCCCGCCGTGGGGGCGCTCTCCCTCCACCGCTTCGAACTCGCCGCCTTCCTCAACGACGCCTTCAATCTCTGAAAATGCTACACTTCTAATTCACACTCATCGACGTGAATTTTGGGAATCCAAACTTTCTGAATTCCTCAATATTCCCTCTTATTAGTGCGCTTTAGTGGTTTCAAAAAAAATCTCCCACCATGGCCTTAATCGAAGTCAAAATTCCGCCGATGGGCGAATCCATCACCTCCGGCATCCTCGCCAAGTGGCACGTCGCCGACGGCACGGTCGTTAAGAAAGATCAACCGATCTTCGAACTCGAAACCGACAAAATCACGAGCGAAGGCACCGCCGAGGCCGCGGGCACCATCAGCTTCAAGGCCGCCGCCGGAGACGAAGTAAAAATTGGCCAAGTCGTCGCGACGATCGATTCATCCGCGACCGACAGCTCAGCCGCGCCCGTCGCCGCCGCTCCCGCGGCCGTCGCGAAGGAGGCCACGCAATCTCCCGCCGTCCGCCGTCTCGCCGCTGAGACCAACGTCGATCCCGCGGTAGTCGCTGGCACCGGTAAAGCGGGCCGCGTCACGAAGGGCGATATGCTCGCTGCGACTGAAGCGAAACCGGCGTCCGCTCCAGCCGCGCCGGTTGCCGCTGCTCCGGCCATCGCGCCGAAAATTTCCGCGCCCGTCGCCACCGGCGAACGCCAGACGCGCAAGAAAATGACACCCCTTCGCGCGAAGATCGCCCAGCGACTCGTCGCCGCGCAACATGAGGCCGCGATGCTCACGACCTTCAACGAGGTTGACATGTCCGCCGTCATGGCGCTCCGCGCCAAATATCAGGACGACTTCGTAAAGAAGAACGGCCTCAAGCTCGGCTTCATGTCATTCTTCGCGAAAGCCGTCGTTCACGCGCTCCGCGAAGTCCCCGGCGTCAACGCCCAGATCGACGGCGATAGCATCGTTCAGAATCACTACTTCGACATCGGCATGGCCGTTTCCACGGAGAAAGGCCTGATGGTTCCCGTCGTGCGCAACTGCGACACGCTCGGCATGGCCGACATCGAGAAGGCCATCGGCGACGTCGCCAAGCGCGCGCGCGACGGCAAAATCACGCTCGCCGATCTTGAAGGCGGCGTCTTCACGATCACCAACGGCGGCATCTTCGGCTCGATGCTCTCCACTCCAATCATCAACCCGCCGCAAGCCGCCATCCTCGGCCTCCACGTGATCAACGAACGCCCGATCGCGCTCAACGGCCAAGTCGTCATCCGCCCGATGATGTATCTCGCACTCAGCTATGATCACCGCCTCGTCGACGGCAAGGAAGCCGTCACCTTCCTCGTGAAAGTGAAGCAAGCGATCGAAGATCCGGCCCGCCTCATCATCGGAATCTGATTTCGTAGGGGCGCGCCTTGTGCGCGCCCTCCGACGCTCCTTCAATCCGGGCGTGGACAAGCCACGCCCCTACAACAAAATCTCTCATGGAAACTTTCGATCTCATCGTCATCGGCGCCGGCCCGGGCGGTTATGTATGCGCATTTCGCGCAGCGCAGCTCGGCCTCAAGGTCGCGCTCGTTGAAAAACGCGCCACCCTCGGCGGCACCTGCCTCAACGTCGGCTGCATTCCCAGCAAGGCTCTCCTCGCCTCCTCCGAGCACTACGTCTTCGCGAAGCAGCACGCTGCCGAACACGGCGTGAAGCTCGGTTCCGTCGAACTCGACCTCGCCACCTTGATGAAGAAAAAGGACGGCGTCGTGACGAAGCTCGTCGGCGGCGTCGCCCAACTTGCGAAGGCCCGCAAGATCACCGTCCTCACCGGCACCGCGTCATTCGTCTCCGCCAACACTATCGCGGTCGGCGATCAAAACTACACCGCGAAGAACATCGTCATCGCCACCGGTTCCGCGCCGGTCGAGCTGCCGTTCATGAAGTTCGATGGTAAGACGATCGTCTCGTCAGATCACGCGATCGCGTTTGATTCCGTCCCGAAGAAGCTCGTCGTCGTCGGTGGTGGCGTCATCGGCGTCGAACTCGGCTCGGTCTGGGCCCGCCTAGGCGCCGAAGTAACCGTAGTGGAGTTTCTTCCGAGCATCATCGCAACCTACGACACCGACATCGTGCGGAACTTCACCCGCATCATCCAAAAGCAGGGCCTGAAGATTGAAGTCGGCGCGAAAGTCACCGGCTTCGCCAACGGCATCCTCACCGCCGAGCGCGGCACCGAAAAGCTCTCTTTCTCTGCCGACAAGGTGCTCGTTGCTGTCGGCCGCCGTCCGTTCACCGACGGACTCGGCCTCGAGAAGGCCGGCGTGCAGCTCGACGAAAAGAAGCGCATCAAAGTTGACGCGCACCTCAAAACCACCGCCGCCGGCGTGTGGGCCATCGGCGATGTCGTCGCCGGCCCGATGCTCGCACACAAGGCCGAGGAGGACGGCGTCGCCGTCGCCGAATGGATCGCCGGCAAGGCGGGCCACGTGAATTGGGATCTCGTTCCCGGCATCGTCTACACCGATCCCGAGGTCGCGAGCGTCGGACTCGGCGAAGATCAGGCGAAAGCCGCGGGCATCGCGATCAACGTCGGCAAGTTCAACTTCGCCGCCAACGGCCGCGCGATCGCCGCCGACGCCGTCGACGGCTACGTGAAGATCATCGCCGACGCGAAGACCGACAAAATTCTCGGCGCCCAGATTCTCGGTCGCAACGCCGGCGAACTCATCAGTGAAATCGTCACGCACATGGAATACGGCGGCAGCGCCGAAGACCTCGCGCGCACAATCCACGCCCACCCTACGATGAGCGAAGCCGTCAAGGAAGCCGCCCTCGCCGTAAACAAGAGCGCGATCCACGCGCTCTGATCCGACCGGCTCTTGGTCAACCGTTCACGGATCCATTGGATCCGGCTGCGCCTTGGCCCAAGCTTCGGCGCGCAGCATCAATTCCTGAAAGTGCGGGTCGTTCCGTATCGGGGCGTAGGCGAGATTGCAGCGTAGGTCATAGCCATTGAAATTGAATCCTTCCGTCTCCATTTCGCGCAAAATCGCGATCGCCTCGTCAGCCCTGCCGAGACGTCCGTAGGCTGGCGCAGCCCAAAAGCTGAAAAGGAACATGCGCCGGGAGGCGCTGGGCCCGTGCTGCTCTTCTCGTCTCCACTCCTCCAGCAAAGCGAGTGCCTTCTCGCTGTGACCAAGAACGATTTCTGCGTTCACTGCATCCAACCGCACAAACGGAGCACGATTGCCGCGGGAAAATTCCTTTTCGGCATCAGCACGAAGTTTTTCCGCCCAGCGGCGCGCCAAGTCATTCAGGCCAACCGCCTCGGCCAGAAAAATCACCTGATATGAAAGATCCTTAGGCAGAGCCGCCAAGACCTCGATCTCGGCGCGCGCCTCGCGCAGACGCCCCAACTCGGCCAATTCGATCGCCCGCCAAGGCGCTATCCCCGCTTGCCCCGCCGGTGCTCGTCCAATGACCGACAACGCCGCTTCAGGCCCACGCCAACATAAGCGTAGAAACACGCGGTTGCCGAACGGAATCACAAATCCGGGCCCCTGAATTGACATGGCTCGCGCAAAAAGCCGGTCCGCCTCGGCAAATTCACCTCTCACAAGATATTCGATGGCAATTGCATTGAGGGAATCGCCATTTTGCGGATCGAGACTGAGCGCCTCGCGATAAAAGCGAGATGCTTCCGGCCAATTTCCGGTTTCCTCTTCCAAGTATGCTTGCGCCTTTCGCAGCTCGGCTGTGCCGGCTTGCAGTCCTTCGGCCCGAGTTAGGTCGCGTCGCGCCGCGGCCAAATCGCGCTCGACGTTGCGAACCCAGTTGGCCCGCATGATGAGCGCCTCGGTCAAATTCGGCTGCAGAGACAGCGCCTGATCGATGGCCTCGCGCGTGCCGTTGACCACGTCCGCGCCGCGATCGGTGAGACCGCCATAGTTCCGAAATCGCGTTTCCGCGAGCCGCGCCCAAGCCAGAGCAAACGTTGGATCGGAGGCGACGGCTTGCTCGTATAGTCTGGTTGCATCGCCCGCATATTCAGCGGAGCGGGTTTGCAGCGCTCGGCCGCGAAGATAAAAATTGTAGGCGTCGGAATTCTTCGTGAGCACCTCGACGCTACTAGCGAGCTGCCGGCGCGTGAGCTTCTCGACGACGGCGCGGGCGACCTTGTCGTAAAGGGTGAAGATGTCGGTGATTTCCTCAGTGAACGTGCCGAGTTCCTCGCTCGCGTTGTCGGCCACGCGCGTGAGCGAGACGCGAATCCGCACTTTCGTGCCAGAGCGCTGCACGCTGCCCTCGACGAGGCGGGAGACACCAAGCGCCTTTGCGATTTCAGCGGCGGAGGCGTTCTTGCCCTTGAATGAAAACGACGACGTGCGTCCCGGCACGCGCAAGTCGCGCTCGCGCGCGAGCGCGTTGAGAATTTCCTCCGTCAGCCCGTCCGAAAAATACTCCTGGTCCTTGTCGCCGGAGAGATTCGCGAACGGCAGGACGGCGACGGCTTTGTTATCCAAACTCGGCGCGGGAGCAACGGGTGCGGATGCCACCGGCGTAGGTTTGGCGGGAGCTTCGGCAGCCGCCGGCGCGGACGATTTTTTCGAGACGAGCAACGCCGTCGCGATGGCCACGATGATCGCGAACGCCCCGGCGCCCCACACTCGCGGCGGGCGCCTCCGTTGTTGGGGCGTGGCTCGACCACGCCCGTTTCGGTGGGCGCGCACGAGGCGCGCCCCTACCACTAAACCATTCGGCCCAGCCTCTCCGCCCAGCAACGTTTTCACCCGCGCCACAAACGCCGGCGTCGCCTCGCCGTCCGGCAGACGCGTCCACTGCACCGCGCGAAATTCTCCCGGCACCTTCGCCTCAAGGTCGCGCGTGGCATCAATCACCACGGGCAGCAGGAACGCCTTTTCCTCCGCCATCGCGTGCGTGCGTTGGGCAGCGAGTTTCCACTCGATGCGGAAATATCCCTCGAGCCGCGCCTGCGTGGCGGCGGAAATCACCGGCACAAACAGCGCGCACTCGGCGATCTGTTTCCGAATCTTCGCATCCCAGGCGTCGCCACCGACGAGATCATTCTGATCGAACCACACTTCGACGCCAGCGGCCCGCAGCGCCTCGGTCATGCACGCCACCGCTGCCGCGTCTTGCGACGCGTAGCTGAGAAAAGCCGCACGGCTGACTTCGACTGGCATTGGTGGAAAAGCCGACTAGCAGTGGCAATCGATGCGAGGCCTGACGAGAGGAAATGTCGGGGCTCGCCGTGTGCGCGGCTTGCGATGGGCGGCCGCGGACGAGCAGCGCCCCTCCGAATCGCTACGAAAGCACCGAAACGCCACAACTCGCCCCCACCTGCACACTCGCCGAGATTGCCGGGCGAACAGTTCGCGTTGTGCTCGCCGCACCGATGGCACCCGACTGAGCTGGCCTCGTGAACTCGCCACCCAATTCCGTGTTGGAAAAAATCCGCACAGCCGCATCCGCCACGACACCCGAGGCACTGGCGAGCGATGAATCCTTCTGGGCCGTCGTGCGCGCGGAGTTCGCGCGGCCGGAGGATTTTATTCACCTCGAATACGGGTTCTACCATCCCGCCTGCCACGCCGTAATCGCCGCGGAAATCGCGACCATCACGGAAGCTCAGCGTCGCGGCTCGCACTACAAGCGCCACGAAATGACCGCCGAGCGCGAGGCTGCGCGCACCGATCTCGCGCGTCTGGCGGGCGCGAGTCCAGAGGAGGTCATCCTCACGCGCAACACCACCGAGGCCTTCAATATCATCCTGCGCGGACTCCCGCTCGCACGCGGCGATGAAATCATCCACTCCGATCTGGACTACGGCGGGGTCGTCGAGGCCCTTGAGCAGCGCGCGCAACGCGACGGCGTGGTGCTGCGCCCCGTCTCGCTTCCGCCCGAGCCCAGCACCGACGCCGAAGTGATCGCCCGCTTCACTGCTGCGATCACGCCACGGACGCGCGCCATCCTGATCACCCACCTGATCAATCACGCATGTCTGGCAAGAGACCTGCTATCCTCCTTTGTCGGCTAAAACCTCTTCGTGTCGCTCCTAAACTCCCACTACGAACTCGGCCACTTCTTCGACGAGATGTTTGCGTCTTGCGACCAGGTGCGACCGCACTATCGCCGCCTGAGCGAACGTCTCGGCACGTTGCCGTTGAAAGAATTCGACCAACGCCGCGCCGCGGTCGACCTCGCGTTTCTACGGCGAGGCGTGACGTTCACCGTCTATCACGACAACGCCGGCACTGAGCGCATTTTCCCGTTCGATCTCATCCCGCGCATCATTCCCAATTCCGAATGGCAGCGGATCGAAGCCGGACTCGTGCAACGCATCACCGCGCTGAACCTGTTTCTCGACGACGTTTACCACAGCCAGAAATGCCTGAAGGATAAAATCATCCCAGCGCAGCTTATCCTCGGCGCGAAACATTTCCGGCGCGAGTTCATGAACTTCACGGTGCCGCGCGGCATCTACGTCCACATCTGTGGCACCGATCTGATCCGCGACGCGCAGGGCAATTACCTCGTGCTGGAGGACAACCTCCGCTGCCCGTCAGGCGCGAGCTACATGCTGGAAAATCGCTCGGCGATGCGCCGCGCGTTTCCGAATCTTTTCCAAAGCTACGGCGTGCGGCCCGTCGAAACCTACGGCGACGACTTGCTGAAGGCGCTCCTCCACCTCGCGCCCGATCACAACGACAAGCCCAACGTCGTCCTGCTCACGCCCGGCGTGTTCAACAGCGCGTATTTCGAGCACTGCTTCCTCGCCCGCCAGATGGGCATCCCGATCGTCGAGGGCCGCGACCTCGTCGTGCGCGACACGCGCGTCTACATGCGCACCACCGCCGGACTCGTGCCCGTCGACGTAATTTACCGCCGCATCGACGACGATTTCCTCGACCCGACCGTCTTCCGGCCCGATTCGATGCTCGGCGTGCCCGGACTCGTCGCCGCCTACCGCGCCGGCACCGTCGCGCTCGCCAATTCCATCGGCACCGGCATCGCCGACGACAAAGTCATCTACGCCTTCGTTCCAAAACTGATCAAATACTACCTGGACCAGGATCCGATTCTGCCAAACGTAAACACGTTCCTCGCCTCCGAGCCCCTCGATCGAAAGCACATTCTGGAGAACATTGAAAACCTCGTCGTCAAGTCCGCCAACGAAGCCGGCGGCTACGGCATGTTGATCGGCCCGGCCTCGTCGAAAGAGGAGTGCGCCAAATTCCGCGAGCAAGTTGCCGCCAACCCGCGCAACTTCATCGCGCAAGACCCGATCATGCTCTCGCGATCGCCCACGTGGTGCGACGGCCAACTCGAAGGCCACCACATCGATCTGCGGCCCTACATTCTTTACGGCGACAAAATCACCGTAACGCCCGGCGGCCTCACGCGCGTCGCGCTCCGCAAAGGCTCGCTCGTCGTCAACTCGTCGCAGGGCGGCGGCTCGAAGGACACATGGGTGCTGCAAGGAGACCAATAATCATGCCGCCCAAAAGCTCCGTCCCTCCGCTCCTCCGGCCCCAAGCCAGCGTGATGCTGTCGCGCGTCGCGCATTCGCTCTACTGGATGAGCCGCTACATCGAGCGCGCCGAAAATCTCGCCCGCCTGCTCGACGTGAATCTGCAACTCCTCCTCGACTTTCAGGGCTTCACGCAGGAAGGGGTGGAGCAACACTGGGATTCCATCCTGCTCGCGTCCGGCGACGAGGAGCAGTTCGAGAAACACTACAAGTCCACCGACAGCCGCAGCGTGACGGAATTTTTCGCGTTTGATCTGCGCAACCCGAACTCGATCCTCTCGAGTGTCTACGCCGCGCGTGAAAACGCCCGCATGATCCGCGATCAAATCTCCCTCGAGATGTGGGAGACGATCAACGAACTCTATCTCTATCTCCACGATCGCACCTCGGAGGAAATCTGGACGACGGGCGCGGCGGAGTTTTTCAACAACATCAAGCGCAGCGCCCACCTCTTTCAGGGCCTCACCGCCGCGACCTACTCGCGCAACGAGGGTTGGGAATTCATCGAATTCGGTCGCTACCTGGAGCGGGCGGACAAAACGACCCGTATCCTCGACGTCAAATACCACATCCTCCTCCCGAGCGCGACCGACGTCGGCGGCGCGATCGACACGGCGCAGTGGCAGGCCGTGCTGCGCAGCGCGAGCGCGCTGGAGGCTTACCGCCGTTTTTACGTGCGCGAAATTCTTCCGTGGAAAGTCGCCGAGTTTCTAATTTTCTCGGATTCATTTCCGCGCTCCCTGCACTTCTGCGTCGCCGAAATCGACAGTTATCTCCGCCGCATCCTCGGTGAGACCGGTGCCCGTCCGCGCACCGAGGCCGCCCGGCTCTCGCGGCGGCTGCTCGCCGATCTGCAGTCGCTGAACATCGCGGACGTGCTGCAGGAGCACGGCCTGCACGAATTTCTGGGCGAGGCGCAGAAGACCCTTGACCAAATCGGCGAAGAAGTGGTTCAGACGACAATGTTTTATCCCGCCGAGTCGGAGCTAGGCGAACAGCAGCAGCAGCAAATCCAGCAGCAGTGACGCCTGCGGCCCGCGCGGCCGGCTCCGCTCAATGATTCTCCACCTTCTCCACCGCACGACGTTCGCCTACGCCGGCACCGCCCGCGACAGCTTCAATGAAGCTCGGCTGCGACCGATCGACGACAACCTGCAGGCATGCCGCGCGTTTTCGCTGCGCATCTCGCCCACGATCACGCCGCGCGAATATCGCGATTTCTACGGCAACGCGGTCCACTATTTCGATATCACGGCGCCACACCGGAAGCTTGTCATCGAGGCCGAGTCGGAAATCGAGACGGTGGCCGATTTGGCGCGCGCCGCCGTGCCCGAGGTGCCGTTTGACGAACTCGCCACCTATCCCGAACGGGAATTTTATTTGGAGTTTCTCGGCCCCTCGCAATACGTCCCGGAAGCTGTCACCCTCTGGCACGAGGCGAAGGTCGCGCTGGAAGACCGGCGAACGACCGTCTTCGCCGACGCCGTGCGAATCGGACACTACATCTATACAAAGTTCACCTACAAGCCGCACTCCACCGGCGTAAGCACCAAGGCCACCGACGCACTGAAGCTCAAGATGGGCGTTTGCCAGGATTTCGCGCACGTCATGCTCGGCCTGTGCCGGCAGTCAGGCATCCCCGCGCGCTACGTCAGCGGATATTTTTTCAACAACCGCCGCCGCCCCGGAGAAATCGAGGCCTCGCACGCGTGGGTCGAAGTCATGGTGCCCGGCTTCGGGTGGGTCGCCTACGATCCCACGCACGACCGGGTCGCCGATGAGCGCTACGTGAAGGTTGCCACCGGCCGTGACTACGCCGACATCCGTCCCGTCAGCGGCACCTACAAGGGTGCGCCCACGCGATCGCTCAAGGTCGAGGTCGCCGTGCGCCTGCCCGGCACTGCTCTGACGGCACGCTGAAAAAATTCTCTCCCGCGGCACGCCGGCCGCTAGTCAGGTTGTCCGCCACTCGCATGTTTCTCCGCGTCACCCACGTCACCCGCTACGATTACTCGCAGCCGGTTTCGTTCGCGCCCCACGCGCTCTACCTGCGCCCGCGCGAGACGCCCCGCCAGAAACTCCACAGCTTCGAACTCACCCTCGCGCCCGTCGCCCGCCGCATCGCCACCAACGATGCCGAGGACAACGCCCTCGACTGGGCCTACTTCGATGCCACCACGCGATCGGCCACGCTTGAGCTTCGCTCCGATTTTCTGGTCGAGACCCTGGATGCAAATCCCTTCGATTTTTTCCTGAAGCCCGGCGCTTTTAACGCGCCGTTCGCCTACGATAACGCAGAAGCCTACGCACTCGGCCCGTGCTTCGCCGCCCCGCACGGCACCGACCGCGCGCAGCTCGACGCGTGGCTCGCCACTCACTTCGCCGCGCCGCCGCGCGACACGATCGCGTTTCTCACCGCGCTCAATTCCGCCGTCCGCGCCTCGCTCGCCTATACGCGCCGCGACGAGCCCGGCATTCAGACGCCCACCGAAACGCTCGCGCGCGGCAGCGGCTCCTGTCGCGACTACGCGGTGTTTTTCATCGCACTCTGCCGCCAACTCGGCCTCGCCGCCCGCTTCGTCAGCGGCTACCTCCACGAACCGCCCGATCCCGCCGTGCCGAATCCGCTCCCGCCCACCATGCACGCGTGGGCCGAAGTCTACCTGCCCGGCGCCGGCTGGCGCGGCCTCGATCCGACGCGCGGCATTTTCTGCGACGACCACTTCGTGCCGGTCGCCCACACCGCACTCGCGGAAAATGTTAACCCCATTCAAGGTGGTTTCTTCGCCCAGGGTCCGACGACCTCCCTGCTCACCACCCGCCTCACGCTCGACGCTTTCTAATTTCGACTGGTCGGGGCGCGGTCAAGCGACGCCCCGACGCCGAACTAAAAACTCCATGCCCACGCCCTACTCCGCCGAAACTTGGAAAAGCATTCTCGCTTGCGGCGATTCCGTTGAAGCCTCGCTCGCGCGCAGCGGCGTGCTGCTGACGATGGGCGGCGAGCCCACGTTCGTTCCCATCTCACCCAGCGGCGCCGAGTGGCAGACTGCCGCGCTCGGGCCGACAAAACTCGCCTACGCGCGCCAGCTCGCGCGCGAACTCGTCCGCTCTGCGTTCCCCGGCTCCGCGATTCTCGAAACCTCCGGAAAACACTACCCGGGCGAGCCACTCCCGCGCTGGGCGCTGCTCATCCAGCGCCGCGCCGACGGCACGCCGCTCTGGCGCGATCTCAAACGCCTCCGCGCCGACACTGAACCCGGTGCACACACCGCCGCCGATGCCAAAAAGTTCGCCATCGCCCTGGCGAAAGCGCTCGCCGTCGATTCTGCGCACTGCCTCCCGTTCGCGGAGGCTGGCGCACCCGATGCGATTACCGGCAATGTTTTACCCCTCGATCACGACGGCACCAAATGGATAACCGACGACTGGACACCCGCACTCGGCGCCAAGACGCTCGCACTGTTCGCCGGTGATGGCCCCGCCGGCCTCCGCCTCCCGCTGGCGAAGCTCAACGAAAAAAATCTCCGCCGTGCGCTCACCGCCGAAATCCGCGCCGGCACGCTGACGATCTTCATCCCGCCCCTGCTGCTCGCGCCCTACTGCGCACTGCTTCCGAAAATCGAGGAGACGCTCGCCGCCCTCAAACTCTCTGACGCCATTCTCGCAGGCTACCCACCACCGTTCGACGCCGCCCTCCCCACCGTCGGCCTCGCCAGCGATCCCGGCGTGTTGGAAATCAACGTTTCTCCCTGCGCCACATGGGGCGAGTTCAACAACCAGCTCGGCCAACTCTTCGCCGCCGCGAGCGCCTGCGGCCTCTGCGCGCGCAAACTCCAGTTCAACGGCCGCGAAGTCGGCACCGGCGGCGGCGCGCACCTCGTGTTCGGCGGACCCGCCGGCCTGCTCTCGCCGTTCTTCGCGTTCCCCGCGCTGCTCCCCTCGATCATCCGCTACTGGCAGCATCACCCCGCGCTCAGCTACGCCTTCACCGGCGCCTACATGGGCCCGAGTTCGCAGGCGCCACGCATCGACGAGTCCACCTTCGAGGCCCTCTACGAACTCGAACTCGCCTGCGCCGGCGCGGAATCCCTCGGCTCCCCGCAAAACCTCGCGCTCTTCGATCTCCTCTTCCGCGATCTCCTGATGGATCGCTCGGGCAATACCCACCGCGCCGAAATCTCCGTCGACAAACTGTGGAACCCCTGGGCGCCCAACGGCCGCCTCGGCCTCGTCGAGTTTCGCGCGTTCGAGACGCATCCCGCCGCCGCGGTCCAATCCGTCACCGCGCTCTTCGTCCGCGCCATCCTCGCGCGCCTCGCCGCCGATCCGTTCAAGTCGCCCTTCGTCCGCTGGGCCGGCGAACTCCACGATCGCTTCTTCCTGCCTGCCTTCGTCTGGGAGGACCTCGCCGCCATTTGCGACGATCTTAAAAAACACGGCATCACCTTCGATCCCGAATGGCTGCGCGCGCCGTGGGAATTTCGCTTCCCGAAACTCGGCGAGTTCGCGCTCACGTTCAAACACCCACTTCCTGACGACGCACCGAAGGACGCAAAAGCAAAGGAGGAAGGCTTCGCGATCGAGTTCCGCCAATCCCTCGAAGCGTGGCCCCTCCTCGGCGAATCGCCCAATGCCGGCACGGTCGCGCGCACCGTTGACTCCAGCGTCGATCGCATCGAGGCGCGCATTTCCGATAAAAAATTCCTCGAAGGCGGCCTCCTCCTCGTCAACGGCCTGCCGTGTGAGTTTCGCCCGCTCGCTCCTTCAACGGCTGTGCCGTCAGGCGCCGCGTGCGGCATCCGCTACCGCGCCTTCTACCTGACACCGTCGCTGCAACCGCACGTGCCCGTCCACGCGCCCCTGCTCATCGAGTGGGTCGATCGCGCCACGCTCGTGGTGGTCGCCGCCGCGCGCTGGCACGTCTGGAACAAGTCCAACGCCCAATACCCGTCCGCCCCCGCCGACGACACCGCGGCCGCCGCCCGCCGCGCCGAGCGCTGGGAACCCTGGCCGAACACCGTCGGCCAGGCCCGCTTCGTCCCGAAGATTGATTTCCCGCCCGAGGGCAAGCACACCCTCGACCTCCGCCGTTACCCCGCGCAAACGCGGTAAGATCCTCCTCGTGCCTAGATATTCTGTAGGGTGTCTGTCTTGCCGAAGCCGTCGTTCGAACGACCTCGGAGCGGCGTCACCCAGACTGACGCCCTACACCAAACCAATCCTAAGAGCGGCGCCGACTTTTTTGGATCGGCCAACAGGCGCCTTGAACGCCGGATCTTCGCGCACGTTGTCCCAGTCGGGATCGATGCGGAGCATCGGCACGGTGATGCGGCTCGGCACGAGCAACAACTTCGCGAGCAGCGCGACGTTCTCGCGCGGCCGACGAGCCAAAGCGTAGATGCGCGCGAGGGCGAGATCACGACTCCAGCGAGCGCGCGTCTGGGTGGAGGCTGAGGCCAACTCGACGTGATGCCGCCCCGCGGCGATCGCTTCGTCGATCCGGCCGACGCGGACCAGTGCGGCGGCGAGATAGCCGGGCTTGTTGGAGAGACCCAATTCGGGCTGCGTCTGGAGTCTTTCCGCGAGTGCGAGGGCCTCGCGCGCTTCCTTCAATGCGTCGTCGGTCCGCCCTAGCTTAACCAGCACGTCGCTATGGATGCAGAGCAGGTTGAAACGACCGGCGGCGGCGTTCGCCGACACTGAGGCGAGCATCTCTGGCATAAATTGGTCCGGCCTCGGCAAAGCGCCGCTTGCTCCACGCCCAGGTGGCACGTTGGCCTCCGGTCATCCCGTCGAGCGAGACGGGCAGCTCACCCTAGAGCTGATAGTGATTCATCGGCAACGCAGGCAGCCGCATCGGGCGTGTCATCGATCACGATTGGCAAAAGAAACGGCTGGTAGGGCGCCATGAGGTGCGAGCGGTCGACCGCGAGTTTCCATTCGAGCCTGAAGTAGCCTTCGCCCCGCGCCTGCGTCGCCGCGGAAATCACGGGCACGAACAGAGCGCACTCCCGAATCTGCGTGCGGATCTTCCGATCCCACGCGTCGCCGCCCACGAGTTCGTTCCGGTCAAACCACACTTCCACGCCGGCAACGCGCAGCGCCTCGGCGATGCGCGCCACCGCCTCGGCGTCTTGCGACGCATAGCTCAGGAAGACTGCGCGTTCAGTGGGAAGCAGACCGGACACGAGCCGGCAAAATTAGAGCCGACGGTCGGTGCGTCGAGTGCGGAAACTCACGGCGCACCACCCGCGGGGGCGTTACAATCGGTCAGGCCACTTCCTGCTCGATCGTGCTGACGTGTCCCGTCCGATCGAAGATCACGCGCAGGTGCTCGTGTTCACGGCGACCGGGATAGCCCGCATACCACGGATAGATCGGCTCGCCCCACGCATAGTAGCGGTGATACCAGCCGCGGTACAGGGGCATGCCGTCCGGCGTCTCGTAGGTCACGTAACTCCAGATTTGGCCCGTGCCGTCGTTGGTCGTATGCGTGCGCACGCGATCCGGCGCGCCGAGGGCGAGTCGGACCGCATCCATGTCGAAGCCGACGGCGATTTTACCCTGCTTGATCAGATCCTGCTGCTCGGCCGGGTAACTCGCGAACAGCTCCGGATTTTTCTTGATGCGCGCGGCGGGCGTGGCACAGCCCACGAGTGAAAACGCGGCGGCGGCCGCGACGAGGGGTAGGAGAAGCTTTAGTGTTTTCATGGTGAATTCTCCTGGTTGAACGTTGTGAGTTTTGCTCGCCTCCTGAGACGCCCCTCACAGCGTCTTGGTTCCACCGTGAAAACACTGCTGCTCTGGGATATTGATGGAACGTTGATCGCGTCCGGCGGCGCCGGCATGACGGCCATGCGCGTCGCGTTGCAACGCGTCTTCGGCGTCGACGGCTCGATCGAAGACATCGAGTTCGCCGGCCGCACCGATCGCTGGATTGCGCGGCGGGTGTTCGAGAAATTCTCCATCGCCGTCACGGAGGAAAACTTCACACGCTACTTCGAAGGCTACGTGGCTGTGCTGCCCGAGGAACTGGCCCGGGCCGGAGCCAGTGCGCGCGTGCTCAAGGGCGTGCTGCCGCTCCTCAACGCCGTCGCGATGGCCCCGGACGTGTCGCAGGGCCTGCTCACCGGCAATCTCCGCCGCGGCGCCGAGACCAAGCTCAAGCACCACGGGCTGTGGAAATATTTTCCCTTCGGCGCGTTTGCCGACGACCACGAACTCCGCGATCACCTCGGTCCGCACGCGCTCCAGCGCGCCGTCGCCCACACCGGGATTACTTTTCCACGCAAGCGCACCTGGGTGATCGGCGACACCCCGCACGACATCGCATGCGGCAAAATCATCGGCGCCCGCACGCTCGCCGTCGCCACCGGCAGCCACACCGCCGCCCAGCTTGCCGAGCACCAGCCCGACGCCGTGCTGCCCGATCTTGCCGACACGAATGAGTTTTGGAACATCGTTGGCTGATTTTTAATCCCACTGCGCCACGCCATGCCCAAGCTCTTCACCATCGCCATCGGTTCCGATCATGCCGGCTTCGCCTATAAAGAAGCCCTCAAAGCCGCCCTCCTCGCCGACGGGCACACCGTGCGCGATTTCGGCACCTACTCGGATGCGAGCTGCGATTATCCTGACTTTATCCGCCCGACCGCCGAGGCCGTCGCGCGCGGCGAGTTCGAGCGCGGCATCGTCCTTGGCGGCTCCGGCAACGGCGAGGCGATCGTCGCGAATCGCGTGCGCGGCATCCGCTGCGGCCTAGTCTGGAACGAGCAGGTCGCGATTTGGAACCGATCGCACAACGACGCCAACGTGATCTCCCTCGGCCAGCGCACCATCACCGAGGCCGAGGCCATCCACCTCGTGCGCACGTGGCTCGCCACCGAGTTCGAGGGCGGCCGCCACCTCACGCGCATCAACAAGATCGACCCGCCGTAAGTTTCGCCGCCATGGGCTCCCATCACCAAGGCCCGCCGCGCGAAGTCGCCGCGCTCGACGCTTACATCAAGCTCATGCGCGCCGCCGAGAGTGTGACCGCGCGCGCCCACGTGGTGCTGCCGCGTGATCTGACGTTTTCGCAATTCGCTGCGCTGGAGGCGCTCCATCATCTCGGGCCGCTTTACCAGACCGAGCTCGCCGCCAAACTCCTCAAAAGCGGCGGCAACCTCACGCTCGTTGTCGATAACCTCGAGCGCTGCGGCTACGTCGTCCGCGAACGCAAAGCCGAGGATCGGCGTTACGTTCGCGTCGCGCTCACCCCCAAGGGCCGGAAATACATCGCCGCGCTTTTCCCGAAACTCGCCGCAAGCGTGACGCGTGAGCTCAGCGCGCTCTCCGCCCGCGAGCAGGCCGCGCTCGGCCGCCTCTGTAAGAAACTGGGCCTGGCTCGGTAGCAGCGGCTCTCCCGACCAACTTAGCTTTTGTGGAAATTCGCAACGGTTGCAGGCCACTCGGAGCATCGCCCTGGCTTTTCCCATCCGGGTCGAATCAACAAAACACCGCGGACGCTTGCACATTACTTCAACATTGAAATACTTTCCGCCATGTTCACTCCCACCACCTCCTCCCCGATGACGCTCGGCGGCCTCCATCACATCACCGCGATGGCGTCCGATCCGAAGCGCAATCTCGACTTCTACACGAAGGCGCTCGGCCTGCGCTTCGTGAAAAAGTCCGTCAACCAGGACGACCCGGGAACCTATCATCTCTACTACGGCGACAACGTCGGCTCGCCCGGCTCCGCGCTCACGTTCTTCCCCTGGCCCGGTCTGCGCCGCGGCCGCGCCGGCCAGGGCCAGGCCTATGCCACCGCGTTCTCCGTGCCCGCCGGCTCGCAGGCGTTCTGGGTCGGGCGTCTGAAGACCCTCAACGTCGCGACCTCGCCGATCGAAACGCGCTTCGCCGATCAGGTTTTGTCGCTCGCCGATCCCGACGGGATGAAACTCGAACTCGTGTTCACCGCCGAACCTGACGCCCGCACACCCGCGCCTTACGCCGATGTCCCAGCCACGCACGGCATCCGCGGCTTCCATAGCACCACCCTCGCCTTCGCCCAGCCTGCCGCGACCGTCGCGCTCCTCACCGGAGTGATGGGTTACCGTGCGGTGAGCACCGTCGGCCACCGCACCCGCTACACCGTCGCCTCCGGCGGTCCCGGCAGCTACGTCGACATCCTGACTGACCCAAGCATTCCGCGCGGCCTCAACGGCGCCGGCACCGTCCACCACATCGCGTTTCGCGTTGCCGACGATGCCGCGCAACTCGTCGCCCACCGGATCCTCACGGCCCACGGCGCCCACGTCAGCCCCATCATCGATCGCGCATATTTCCACTCGATCTACTATCGCGAGCCCAACGGCGTGCTCTTTGAAATCGCGACCGATCAACCCGGCTTCGCGATCGACGAACCCGTCGAATCGCTCGGCACGCGGCTCGGCCTTCCTCCGCGCCTCGAACCGCACCGCGCCGAGATCGAGGCGGCCCTGCCGAAACTAGATTAAGTAGGGGCGCGGCTCGTCCGCGCCCGGCCACGGCGTGCACAAGGCACGCCCCTACTTCCGTGCTTTCGCCCCCAGCGCACTCCACCCACTCCAATGCCACTGTCCTCCTTCATCCACGTCTTCGAACCCGGCACCGATCATTCCGCTCCGCCGCTGCTGCTTCTGCACGGCACCGGCGGCAACGAGCGCGATCTCCTCCGTCTCGGCCACACGCTCTCGCCCGGCTCCGCGCTGCTCAGCCCACGGGGCCAAGTGAGCGAAGGCGGCGCGCTACGCTTTTTCGCACGTCTCGCCGAGGGCATCTTCGATCCCGCCGAGGTCACCCGCCGCACGCTCGCGCTTGCTGACTGGGTTGAAGCCGCCGCAAAAGACTACGACCTCGATCCCACACGGCTGCTCGCCGTCGGTTTTTCCAATGGCGCCAACGTCGCCGCGACCATGCTGCAGCTCCGCCCCGCTTCGCTCGGTGGCGGCATCCTCCTTCGCCCGATGGTCGTGCTCGATCAACCTGCGGCGCCGCACTCGCTCACGGGCAAACGTATCCTCCTCCTCAACGGCAACGTCGATCCCATCGTCCCGCTCGATCATCCGCCGCGGCTCGCGACGTTGCTCCGCGCGGGTGACGCTGACGTTTCCCAGCAGATGCTTCCGGCGAGCCACAACCTCACCCCCGGCGACATCGCCGCCGCGCAAGGCTGGCTGGGTCGCGATAAGCTGTAAGCTTTACGCCTGCGTTTTGGTGCCAAAACCTACAGCTTTCCGCCTTAGCCTTATCCCTCAATCATGCGCCTCACCTACTTCGGCCATTCGTGTTTTCTCCTCGAAGTCGAGGGCGCCCGCATCGTCTTCGATCCTTACCTGAAGGACAACCCGCACGGCCGCATCGCGCTCGCGAAGGTCCCGTGCAAATGGATTCTTTGCTCGCACGCCCACGAAGATCACATTTGCGACGCGGTCGAACTCTCAAAACTCCACGGCGCCAAGATCGTCGCGCCCTATGAGCTCGCCGAGTATTTCGATTCGCAAAACGCCAAGGCCCTCGACCTCATGCCCGGCGGCGGGATCACCTTGCCATGGGGCCGGCTCGACATGACGCACGCCGTCCACAGCTCCGCCCTCGAGCTTCCCGGCGGAAAAAGCCGCTACATGGGCTCCGCCTGCGGCTTCGTCCTGCGCTCCGAGGGAAAATCCGTTTACCACGCCGGCGACACCGCGCTCTTCGGCGACATGAAATTGATCGGTCGCCACGGCCTCGACGCCGCGCTCCTCCCGATCGGCGACCGCTACACGATGGGCCCGGCCGATGCCGTCGAGGCGCTCAACCTTCTTCGCCCGAAACTCGCCGTGCCGATGCACTACGACACCACGGACAAAATCCGCCAGAACCCGCACGCCTTCGCCAAGTCCGCCCTCGCCGCCGGCCACACCGTGCGTGTGATGGGCGCGGGCCAAACGATTGAGGTGTAACCAACGCGGACTTGCCCTCCGCTCATTTTCGATTTCCCTTCCGCCCTAGGATGACAACTGCTTCCGACGAAATCACCGCCGCTGCGCTGGCATTACCGGTGGAAGCCAAAGCGGAATTAATCGAACGCGTTGCCGCCAGTATCGCCGCGAGTGTCGATCCCCGTATCAAGCGCGCACAACTCGACGAAGTGCGCCGACGCCGCGCCGAAATTCTCTCTGGCCGAATGCAAGGTGTGTCCTCCCAGCAAGTGCGCGCTGAAGTCGCCGCCTTGCTGAAATGACGGACTTTGCGTTTTACCCGGCGGCCCTCGAGGAATTCAAGGCCGAGGTCGCCTACTACGAATCAATCACGCCGGGTCTCGGTGCGGATTTCTCCGAACGCGTTTTCACAGTCGTCGATCTCGTCTGCGAGTTTCCAGACATGGGCGCGCCGGAAGGAGATGGTGTGCGCAGTCTCATCACGAAACGGTTTCCGTTCGCAATTTATTATGAGGTGTTACGCGACGAGGTGTTCGTCTGGGCGGTGATGCATGCCGCGCGCGAGCCGGGCTATTGGCGCACGCGTCGCGGGTGACGCCGTGCCCGATGCACTACGACACCGCGAACAAAATTCGCCAGAACCCGCACGCCTTCGCGAAGTCCGCCCTCGCCGCCGGCTACACCGTCCGCGTGATGGGATCGGGGCAGACGATCGAGATTTGATCGAATCCGAGCTCGCGCCTGACTTCAGAAGCGATCCACTCCCAGTCGCTTGATGAAGCGGGTTCGCGTTTCCGGACTAAAGTAGCGTTCCGGTATGCTCATCGGCGTCGGCCAATCCACGACGATGCCAAAGTAGTGCAACGCACCGTCATTGTCCTGGATCGACTGCTCAAGCCACGCCACCGCCTTCTGTTCTTCGCCGAGATAGGCGTGCAACATCACGAACAGGAAGGCCGGCACATATTCTGACGTAGTCCGGCGCTTCAACTCTTCCAAAACGGCGCGCGCTTCCGTCGTTCGGCCCGCCCAAGCGAGTCCGCAGCCGTAACTCGCGACCATCCAGGGCAAGCGGTTCGATATTTCGATCGCTTCCATCAATTCGCGCAGGCCCTCGTCAAACCTGTTTTCCGAGATCAGCGCGATTCCCAAGATCCAATGTCCGATCAGAAAACGCGGCTCCATCTCGGTCACTCGGCGCGCAATTTCCACCGACTTGCCCGATTGTGCGGTAATGCCGACCCAAGCGAGCAACGCATTCGCGATCAGCGAAAGCGGTTCAATCCGAACCGCCTGCTCAGCCACCTCGACACCCTTGCGGTGGTTACCGTAGACGCTTTCCGACGATGCCGTCCAATATCGTGCCGCGACAAAAGTCGGCTTGAGTTCAATCGCACGCTCATAGCTGCGCCATGAGGCCGGAAAATCTCGATCATAGACGCCCAATACAAACCCCAGCGCGCAGTGGGCCTCGGCCATACGCGGCTCAAGTTCGATGGCTCGCAACGCCGCCGCGCGCGCCTTGGGAATTACGTCGTTTGGCCGCGCATATCCGTAGAAAGCGATGAGCACATAGGCCTCAGCCAGCCCGGCATGCGCCAAGGCGTAGTCGGGATCGCGTTTCAGGGCCGCCTCAAAGCATTTAAGCCCCTTGGCTAAACCATCGCCCCGCTGATTCCAAAAAAAGCGGCCCTGGAGGTAGAGCTGGTAGGCCTCCAGATCGTCGGTCGGTGGTTTAACGAGCGGTTGTTGAACGCCACCCGCCAGCTTCGCCTTCAACTTGTCCGCAATCGTCCGGGCAATTTCATCCTGCACCGCGAAAATATCTTCGAGCCCGCGGTCAAATTTCTCCGACCAGAGATGAAACCCATCCGCGGCGCTGATAAGCTGCGCGGTGATCCGGATTTTATTTCCCGCCTTGCGGACGCTGCCCTCGAGCACGGTGCGGACGTTGAGCTTCGCCGCGATCGTGCGAAGGTCGTCGGCCTTGCCCTTGAACGCGAAGACCGACGTGCGTGCCGCCACGCGCAGGTCGGGCACCTGCACGAGCGCGTTGATGATTTCCTCGGTCATGCCGTCGGAAAAATATTCGTTCTCCGCGTCCGCGCTCATGTTGGCGAACGGCAGCACCGCGATCGATTTGTCGTCGGCCGCGGGCGCTGCCGAAGCGAGTGGGTGGTGGGTCGCCACCGCCGGTGCAGAGACCGCAGTCGCTCTTGTCGCACCGGTGCGATCGCTCCAGAGCTTCAGGAAACGGGTGAGCACGTCCGGCGGCACCGCGCCCCCCGGCAGCCGCGTCCATTGCAGCGTGCGAAATCGATCCGGCACATGTGCGCCCGGCTCCCCGGTGTCGTCGATCACGACAGGGAGAATGAAAGGCACGCCTGACGCGAAGCCGCGCGCGCGTTCGGCCGCGACATCCCACTCGATCCGGAAATAACCTTCGAGCCGCGCCTGCGTGTTGGCCGAGATGAGCGGCAGGAAGAGCACACACTCCTTTATCTGGCGGCGGATTTTGGCATCCCACTCGTCGCCGTGCTCGAGCCCCCCCTCTACGTCGCACCAGACTTCGACACCCGAGAACCGCAGAGATTCACAAATTTTGCGCGCAGCCTCGGCGTCCTGCGAGGCGTAGCTGAGAAAGACGGCCTTGGTGGGTTCAGCCATTGAAGGTGGAGCCACGAAAACGCCGGAAACGCCGCGCGAAGTCGAGCGCAGCTTGAATGCGCGAACCGGAATCTCTCGCTTGCCCGCGCCGCGGCCCGGCTTCAATGTCGGCTCAAAGCATGGCATTTCCGAAACCTCCCGCCGTCCTCGCGCTCCCTACCGTGCGCGCCGCGGACTTGGATCAACCCGATGCGCGACTCCGCCTCTACGCGTGGATGCAGCTCGCCCGCACGACGGACAACCGCATCCTTGAGCTTTTCCGTCAGGGACTGATCAAGGGCACTGTCACCGGTGGCCAGGGTAACGAGGCGCTCGCGGTCGCGGTCGCGCTCCTCGCCGACAAGGCGACCGACGTCGTCTCGTTCACGCACCGCGGGCTTGCCGGCCACCTCGTGTGGAGCGGCCACCTCTGCGACCACCTCAACCAGTATTTCGCCAACGCCGGCAGCCCCACGCACGCCCGCGAGGGCAACATCCACCACGGCGATCCAGCCAACCGCTCCCTGCCGATGATCAGCCATCTCGGCATCATGCTCTCGAACGTCTGCGGCGCCACCGACTCGCAGCGCCGCCTCGGCCGCCCCGCCGTCGGCTTTGCGACGTTTGGCGATGGCGGATCGAGCACTGGCGACATCCACGAATCGCTCAACCTCGCCTCGCTCCTCTCGCTCCCGATCGTGTTTCTCATCGAGAACAATCGCTATGCCTACTCGACGCCCGTCAGCGAGCAGTTTACCGCCGACACCGAGCTGTGGCGACGCGCCGCCGGCTACGGCATGGAAGGTTTCGCTCTCGACGCCACCGATCCCGAGGGCTGTGTGCGGACGCTCGACGCCGCAATCGCGAAAGTCCGCGCCACCTCGCGCCCGATTCTGATCGAGTGCGACACGCTCCGGCTCCGCGGCCACGCGGCTTACGACACCTGCGATTATCTTCAGCCCGGCGAGAGCGAGGGTTTCTTTGCCCGCGATCCGCTCCCGAAATACCGCGCGCAACTCGTCGCCGCCCTAGGCGCCGCGCGGCTCGATGCGCTCGATGTCGAGCTCAACGCGTTCCTCGAAGCCTGCGTGAAAGTCTCGCTCGCCACGCCGCGCCCCTCCCCCGCCGGCATGGAGTCCGACCTCTTCGCGCCGCCCGCGTCGTCACAGCCGTGGGTGCCAAGCGTCACGTCTTCGAACGAAAATCGGGTTCCCGGGCAAAGCGACCATTCAGCATCCAAAATCGAAAATCTCAACGCCGCCCAGGCCCTGAACGCCGCTCTCCGCAAAATTCTCACCGAACGCCCGGAGTCGCTCGTGCTCGGGCAGGACATCGCGACCTATGGCGGCGCCTTCAAAGTCACCGAGGGCCTGCTGAAGGATTTCGGGCGCGCGCGCGTCTTCAACACCCCGCTCGCTGAAAGTGCCTGCACCGGCTGGGCCATCGGCCTCGCCCTCAACGGCCACCGTCCGATCGAGGAATTTCAGTTTGCCGATTTCGTGTCGGAAGCCTTCACCCAGCTCACGCTCAACGCTGCCACGATGCACTTCCGCTCCGGCGCCAAGTGCCCGATCGTGTTTCGCCTGCCGTGCGGCGGCGGCCTCACGTTCGGATCGTTTCACTCGCAGGAACTCGAGTCCGTGCTCCTCGCGATGCCCGGCTTCAAGGCCCTTTATCCGAGCACGCCGCAGGATGCGTTCAACGCCCTCCTCGCCGCCTACGAAGATGACAATCCCGTCCTCCTCTTCGAGCACAAGGCGCTGTACCGCCGCGGCCGCGCGCCCGTCGCGTGGGACGCCAACTACCGCGACGTGTGGTCGCCGAAAAAACTCCGCTCCGGCGAATTTGCCACCGTCGTCACCTACGGCGAAATGGTTCACGTCGCCAGTGAAGTTTGCATCTACTTCGCCGAAGAATACGAAAAAACCTTCGACCTCTTCGATCTCCGCGCGCTCGCGCCGCTGCAGCTCGACGCCATCGAAGCGTCGCTCGCGCGCACCGGCCGTCTGATCGTCCTGCACGAAGGCCGCCTCACGCACGGCTTCGGCGCGGAGCTCGTCGCGCGTCTCGCAGAAAAATATTTCTCCGCGCTCAAAGCCGCCCCGCTTCGCATCGGCGCCCTCGATCTGCCGGTGCCGTTCGCGCCGGAACTGGAGCAGGCATTCCGCCCGACGAAGGAAAAAATCATCGACCGCATCGCGGCGTGGATCGGATGAAGGATTTTCGATTCTTGATGCTCAACTGTCGCTTTGCTGGGTACCTCGATTTTCGATTAGCCGCCCCATTCGACCCATCACTCTCATTCGTCTTATTTCCCCCGTGCCCCAATCCAAAATCGATAATCTAAAATCGAAAATTCCGGCCGTCCGCTGGTCCGCGATCCGCCTCTTCGCCATGGACGTCGACGGCGTGCTCACCGACGGCACCCTTCACGTTTCGTCTGACGGCAACGAATCCAAAATTTTCTCCGTCCTCGACGGGATGGGCCTGAGGCGCCTCGAACAAGCCGGGGTCGCCGTCGCCTGGATCAGCGGACGCGCGTCGGGAGCGACGACGGTCCGCGCCGCCGAGTTGAAGATCCCGCACGTCATCCAAGGCCGCACCGACAAGCTTACTGCGTTGCAGGAACTCGCCACGCGCCTCGCCCTCGATGCCACGCAGTGCGTCTATATGGGCGACGACGACATCGACGCGCCCGCGATCGCGTGGGCCGGCATCGGCGTGGCGCCGTCCGCCGCCATGCCCGCCGCCATCGCCGCCGCCAACCTCGTCCCCCAGCGCGCCGCCGGACACGGCGCCGTGCGCGAAATCTGCGAACTGATCCTCGCCGCGCGGGTCTAGCGCCCCGCCCTCATCTTGAAACGTTCGTTTCCATTCCTCGCTCTCTTCGCGGCGGGCTTTGTCGGCGCGCAATCAACCGCACCCCTCACCCCCGGCGACGGCACGCTCGGCCCGCCCGCGAAAAACTGGGTGCTCCCGCTCTTTACCGACAAAGAGGGCTTTCGCGCGATGACGATCCGCGGCTCCGAGGCGCAGGCCGTCGGCGCCAAGCGCATCGAGATCACCAACCTCAACATCACCGCGTTCATCGGCGACGCCACCGCGCGCGTCGATGCCGTGCTGCTCGCCCCGTCCGCGCATTTCTTCCCTGACGACAAGCGCGCCGCCGGTGAAAAAAATGTCCGCTTCATCCGCGACGAGATGGAAGTCACCGGCGAGCGGTGGACCTTCAGCCAGACGGAGAAAAGAGTTTTAATCGATTCCAACGTGCGCGTAATTTTGCACGCTCAGCTTCCCGCCATTCTCAAATGACACCGTTTCCCCGCGCGCTCGCCCTTCTGCTCGGTGCCAGCCTCGCCACCTCTTCCCTGCTCCGCGCCGCCGAGCCCGCGCTCGAAGACACCGTGCTCATCAGCGATCACCTCGACTCGCGCAGCACCGACAAGGAAGTCCGCACGCTGCTCTGGGATCACGTTCTGATCACCGCGACCAACCTCCGCATCACCTGCGATCGCGCCGAACTCGTCTCCGTGCGCGCCGGCGACGCCACGCAACTCGTCGCCAAGCAAAACCGCTTCAAGTCCCTCGTCCTGATCGGCCACGTGACCATTTTCCAACGCGACAGCAACCGCACCGCCACCTGCGGCCACGCCGAAATTCTACCGGCCCAGGACAGCATCACGCTGACCGAGGACCCCAAGGTCGTCGATCTCGACAAGGACGGAAAACCCGAGCTGACGTGGACCGGCGACGAGTTGTTGCTCCTCCGGGGCGAGCGTCGCGTCCAGGGCAAGAACGTCCGTTTCACGGCCCCGCCCATCAAGGATCTCGGCTTCGACAAAGCCAAGGCCGCCCCGATCGAAGTCGCGCCGAAGCCCGACGCATCGAAATGAGCGCCGATTCGCCGATCTCCGAGATCAAAACCGACGGCCTCGTCAAAAGCTTCGGCACGCGCACGGTCGTCGACGGCGTCAACGTGCACTTTCGCGCCGGCGAGGTCGTCGGCCTCCTCGGCCCCAACGGCGCCGGCAAGACCACCACTTTCTACATGATCGTCGGGCTCGTGCCGGCGACGGCCGGCGTCGTGCGGCTCGACGGCACCGACATAACGCGCCTCCGCATGCACGAACGTGCGCGCCACGGCATCGGTTACCTGCCGCAGGAGCCGTCAGTCTTCCGCAAGCTCACCGTCGCCGAAAACATCCTCGCGATCGTCGAGACACTCGACATCCCCCGCCGCGATCGCGCCGCCCTCGTCCGATCCCACCTCGACGAACTCCACCTCGGCCACGTCGCCACCCAGAAAGCCTACACCCTCTCCGGCGGCGAGCGCCGTCGCCTCGAGATCGCCCGCGCCCTCGTCACCCGTCCGAAATTCCTCCTGATGGACGAGCCGTTCGCCGCGATCGATCCCATCTCGGTCGCGGAGGTGCAGAAAATTATTCTCCAGCTCAAGGCCCGCGGCATCGGCGTCGTCGTCACCGATCACAACGTCCGCGAAACCCTCCGCGTCGTCGATCGCGCCTACCTCCTGCACCGGGGAAAGGTGCTGTCCGAAGGCACCGGCGACTTCCTCACCCACGACGCGCAGGCGCGGAAATTTTACCTCGGCGAGGATTTCGATCTGTGAGCGGCGCCACGTCGTGGCCCTTCGCGGTGAGCTTTAGGCTTTAAGCCTCCGCACCAGACGCCCAGCTTACCGCTTCACGCCTATCGCTTATCGCTGCTCTGCCCCCATGCAAAAAGCCATCCACGGGATCACCGTCGCGCACTTCTACGAGTCCTACCGCGAGAAACTGCAGATGGAAATTGTGTCGGGCGAAGCCGGCCTGCACCGCCTAATCCACGAAGGCAGCATCAACCGCCCCGCCCTCGCGCTCACCGGCTTTTTCAAATATTTCGCGAATAAACGCATTCAGGTCCTCGGCGCCGCCGAGATGACTTACTTGAAGACGCTGTCGCAGAAGCAGCAGATCATCATTTTTCAGCAGATGGTGCGGCGTGGCATCCCTTGCCTCGTGCTCACGCGCAACTACATCCCCACGCATCCCCTGCTCGTCGTCTCGCAGGAGATGAATCTCCCGCTCATCCGGACACCGATGATCACAATGAATTTCGTGAACCTCGCCACGTTGTGCGTCGACAACGAGTTTGCGCCGAGCGGCACCGAGCACGCGACCACGCTCGATATCAAGGGCGTCGGCGTGATGCTCCGCGGCGATTCCGGCGTCGGCAAATCCGAGTGCGCCCTCGCGCTGATCGAACGCGGCCACTCGCTCGTCGCCGACGATCTCACCGTCATCAAACTCCTCGACGAACGCGAACTCATGGCTTCGTCGCGCGCGCTCAACCGCGGCTACATGGAGTGCCGCGGCATCGGCATCATCAACATCGCCGAAATGTTCGGCATCAAATCCATCCGCCTCGAGAAACGCATCGACCTCGTCGTGTCGCTGCGCGAGTGGACGCCCGACGTCGTCGAAGAGCGTACGGGCCTCGAGGAGAATTTCTACGAGGTGCTGGGCATGAAGGTGCCGCACGTCGAGTTATTTGTCCGGCCGGGCCGCGACATCGCACGACTCGTCGAAGTCGCCGCGCTCACCCAGGCCCTGAAGACCATGGGCCACGACCCCGCCAAGGATTTCAACGATCGCCTTATCGCCTCGATGGCCGCGCAGTCCGCGGTCACCACGACGAAAATCAAGCCGATCCAGCGCGACGCCGCCCGACCGGAAGCGTGAGTTGGACGCACCGATTTTGTTGGCCCGCCCGTTGGGCGGACTCCTTCGCCGTTTGGAATCGTCCTTGTTGTCTGTCCCGTAATCGTTCTCCCGGGTCGTCGTCGAGAGAACGAGAAGGATTAGGAGAATGAGAACGATCGGATTTTCAGAGTCGCACCCGGCGTCCTCAACCCTACCGTCAACGCCATGTCTTCTCCCGCCACCCGCATCGACGGCCGCGCGCCCGATCAACTCCGCCCGATTTCCTTCGAGGCCAACATCGCGCCGCACGCCACTGGTTCTGTGCTCGTTTCATTCGGCCTCACCCGGGTCATCTGCGCCGCCACGATCGAGAACAATGTGCCGACGTGGATGAAGCAGCAGAAAGTCCCCGGCGGCTGGCTCACCGCTGAGTACTCGATGCTTCCCTACTCGACGCACGATCGAAAGCCTCGCGAGATCGCCAAGGGCAAGCCCGACGGACGCAACATCGAGATCCAGCGCCTCATTGGCCGCTCGCTCCGCGCCGTGCTCGACCTGCAGAAGCTCGGTCAGAACACCCTCTGGATCGACTGCGACGTGCTCCAAGCCGACGGCGGCACGCGCACCGCCTCGATCACCGGCGCTTATCTGGCCGCCCGCCTCGCCGTGCAAAAGCTGATCGACGCCCGCAAGATCGCGGAAAATCCGCTCACCGATTCCGTCGCCGCAGTCAGCGCGGGGATTTTCAAGGACCAGGCGCTCCTCGATCTGAACTACGTCGAGGACAAGGACGCCGAGGTCGACGCCAACATCGTGATGACCGGCCGCGGCCAGTTCGTCGAGGTGCAGGGCAGCGGCGAGGAAGCGACGTTTTCCGCCGAGCAACTGCAGGCGCTCCTCGCGCTCTCGCAAAAAGGCCTGAAGGAGCTCGCGTCCATGCAGGCCGCGTTTCTCACGAAGCATCTGCTGAAGTTCTAGCGACGTAGTAGCTCGGTCGCGCATGCCTTACCCCGAGCAACATTTCCGCTGGACGTTCGAGCTCGTTTCCCCGCCCGAGGCCCTCTGGCCGCTCGTTTCCAACACCGATCGCTTCAACCGCGACTGCGGTTACCCGCCGATCACCGTCGTGCCTACGCCCTCGCAACAGGCGGCCACACTCACCAACGCCCGCCGCATCCGCGTGAGTCTCATGGGGCTCGTGATTGAGTGGGACGAACTCGCCTTCGAGTGGCTCGCTCCCCAAAGGTTCGGCGTCGATCGCACGTATTACAGCGGACCGGTCGCGCGCATGGTGATGGCTTGCGAACTCACTCCGCGGGACGACGGGGGCTCGAGTCTCCACTACGACATTCGGCTCACCCCGTCGTCACTGTTCGGGAAAATTGCCCTGCCCTTCACGATCGGAAAAAAAGCCCGCGCGACGACCGAACGCGTATTCCGCCACTACGACGAAATCGCGCAACGCGGCCTGCGCACCTCGCAACTCGCACAAAGACCCGCGCTCGCCGCCGGCGGCGTAGCCCGCCTCGCCGCGATCAGCCGCGCCCTCGTTTCCGACGCCGCACAACCCGCCTCGCTCGTCGCAAAGTTGCAACGCTTCCTCACCACCGCCGACGATCTCGCCGCCGCGCGCATCCGGCCCTACGCGCTCGCTGACGAGTGGCACACCGATCGGCGCGAGACGCTCAAATGTTTTCTCCATGCCACGCGCGCCGGCCTGCTCGACTTCAGCTGGGATCTCGTCTGCCCGCATTGCCGCGGCGCGAAGGCCCCCCGCACCACGCTCGGCGAAGTAAAGGCGACCGCGCACTGCGACACCTGCAACGTCGATTTTACCGCCCACTTCGATCAATCGGTCGAACTTACGTTCACGCCTAACGCCTCCGTGCGCGCCGTCCCGCGCATCGACTACTGCATAGGCGGTCCGCAGGTCACGCCCCACGTTGTGGCCCAGCAGGCGCTGCGTCCCGGCGAGACCCGCGCGTTGCCGCTTTCGCTTGTGCCCGGCCGCTACCGCGTGCGCTCGCCGCAGCTCACCGCCCAACACGCGTTTCGAGTTGAGCCAGCCGCGGGTGGGTCATCAGTGGGTGGGGCCGGCTCTCCGAGCCGACCTGAGTTCCAGCCACCGCTCCTCCCGCGCCCTACGGAAATTACCTCTGAATCCAGGCCCGCTCGGAGAGCGGACCCCTCCTCCAATCTCGCGTCCACCGACGCCGCTTCGGAGCAGCCGCCCCACCCGTTAAACATCCGGATCGATCTCGCCGCCGCGTCGCTCCCCGAATCCTCCGTCGCCGCCAACGGCGAACTCACCCTCGTCAACGCCACCGATCGCGACCACCTCGCGATCGTCGAACACCTCGCGTGGAGCGATCAATCGACAACCGCCGCCGAAGTCACCTCGCTCCAACTCTTCCGCGATCTGTTCTCCCACGAGGTTCTGCGGCAGGGCGAACAGATCAGTGTCGGCACGATGACGGTCGTCTTCACCGACCTGAAAAACTCCACGCAGCTTTATCAGGACATCGGCGACGCGCCGGCCTTCGGCCGCGTGCTCACGCATTTCGAAATCCTCAAGGCCGCCGTCGCCGCCGAGGACGGTTGCATCGTGAAGACGATGGGCGACGCGATCATGGCCGTCTTCCCGCGCCCCGTCGCCGCCCTCCGCGCGATGCTCCACGCGCAACACTGGCTCGCGCACCCGACCGATTTTGCGCTGCCCGCCGGCCTCAACGTGCCGCCGTCATCGTTAAAACCGCTCGCGTTGAAAGCCGGCCTCCACTGCGGCCCCTGCCTCGCGATCAACCAAAACGATCGCCTCGATTACTTCGGCACAACCGTAAATCTCACCGCCCGTCTCTGCGGCCTCTGCACGGGCAAGGACGTCATTCTCTCGTCCGCCCTCAGCGCAGATGCCGAGATCACCGCCCATCTCGCCGCCTCCAAGCCCGTGCTCACGACCTACCGCGAAACCGCCAAACTCAAAGGCTTCGGTGAGGCGGCCTTCGAGGTCTGGCGGATTACCCGATAGGATCCAATCCGCCGGTGGGGCCGGCTCTCCGAGCCGGCCTGAGTTTCCGCCCGCGAAACTTCATCCTCCAACGCTTACTGGCCCACGCCCGTGTCTGGTCGAAGAACGGACTCTAGCAGAGAATCACGCTTTCTTATCCGATGCCTTGGTTGTTTCCGGCGGACGGAAAATTCCGCTCTCGCACGCGGCGACGAAACCCTCGGTCACGCTCTTCAATTCCTCCCAGCGCGCCCGGATCGTTTTCGCCTCGTCCTTGGTGATGACGCTGTCGGATGACGACGTCGCGATCGTCGCGAGCATGTCGGCGAACTCGTGCACGATGTCGTTGGTGATCGGGATAAGCGGCTGGCCAGTGGGCAGGTTCTTCGGATTGCGGATGTAGAAGCCGCCCGCCTGCTCGCACACCCACTGGGCGATGCGGGCGTCGCCCGTAACGCGGATGAGTTCGCCCACGCGATCGAGCGGACTGCCGGCGCCGCTGCCGCTCTCGTCCCCGGGAGTCTCGGCCCACTTGTAGATCAGCGAGAGCGAGAGACGCATCTCCGCCGCGATCTGTTTCGCGCTGGTTTTCTTCAGCACGTCCTTCATCACCTCGTGTGATTGCATAGAGCGGCGAACATGCCGCGGCATTAGCCAAACGCAATCCCGCGCGTGCCGGCGCTAACATCCGGTGATAGCACCCGACCGGGAAATATTTTTTGCGTGCCTAACCCCACCCGCTTCTGGCTTACTGCGCATTCTTTTCGATCTTCCCCATGAACATTCACGAGTATCAGGCCAAGGCGTTGTTTGAAAAATTTGGCGTGCCGGTCCCCAAGGGCGCCGCCGCCACCACGCCGGAGGAATTCACCAACGCGCTCGCCTCGCTCCCCGAGGGCCCGACGATGGTGAAGTCGCAAATCCACGCCGGTGGCCGCGGCAAGGGCACGTTTACCAATGGCTTCAAGGGAGGCGTGAAGTTCACGAAGTCCAAGCACGACGCGAAGGAAATGGCCGCCAACATGCTCGGCCACACGCTCGTCACCGCGCAGACCGGCCCCGCCGGCCGCAAGGTCCAGACTGTCTACTTCACCGTCGCGAGCGACATCAAGAAGGAATACTACCTCGCGATCCTGCTCGATCGTGCGAGCTCGCGACCGGTGATCGTCGCCTCGACCGAGGGCGGCGTCGAAATCGAAAAAGTCGCGCACGACACCCCGGAAAAAATTCATAAGGTCGTCATCGATCCCGCCTACGGCCTCGCCGATTTCCAAGTGCGTGACCTGATCTTCAAGCTCGGCTTCACCGGCGCGGAGGCGAAGAACGCCGGCAAGCTCATCCGCAATCTTTACACGATGTATTGGGAGACCGACGCTGCGATGGTCGAGGTCAACCCGCTTATCACGACGCCGACCGGCGAGGTCCTCGCGCTCGACGCCAAGGTCTCGTTCGACGACAACGCCCTGTTCCGTCACCCCGAAATCGTCTCGCTGCGCGATCTCAACGAAGAAGATCCGAAAGAAATTGAGGCCTCGAAATACTCGCTCAGCTACATCGCGCTCGACGGCAATATCGCCTGCCTCGTCAACGGCGCCGGCCTCGCCATGAGCACCATGGATATTATCCAGCATTTCGGCGGCACGCCAGCCAACTTCCTCGACGTCGGCGGTGGCGCCTCGAAAGATCAGGTGATCGCGGCCTTCAAGATCATCCTCGGTGACCCGAACGTGAAGGGCATCCTCGTCAATATTTTCGGCGGCATCATGGACTGTAACGTCATCGCCACCGGAATCGTCGCCGCCGTGAAGGAAGTCGGCCTCAAGCTCCCGCTCGTCGTCCGCCTCGAGGGCAACAACGTCGCCGCCGGCAAAGCCACCCTCGCCGCGAGCGGACTTAAGCTCGTCTCAGGCGACACGATGGCCGACGCCGCGCAGAAGATCGTCAAACTCGTCGCCTAAGCCCTTAGCCTTTCACTTCCATGGCCATTCTCATCACTCCCGAAACGAAGATCCTCATCCAAGGCATCACTGGCGAATTCGGTGCGCGCCACACCAAGCTCTCGCTCGACTACGGCACCAAGGTCGTCGCCGGCGTCACGCCGGGCAAAGGCGGCCAGTTCTTCGAGCACGGCACGCACAAGGTGCCGATCTTCAACTCCGTCGCCGACGCCGCCAAGGCCACCGGTGCCACCGTCTCCGCCATTTTCGTGCCGCCGCCTTTCGCGGCCGACGCGATTCTTGAGTGCGTGGACGCCGACATCGATCTCGCCGTCGCGATCACCGAGGGCATTCCGATCAAGGACATGGTGCGGGTGAAGCGCGCGATGAGCGGGCGTCGCACGCGCCTCGTCGGCCCGAATTGCCCCGGCCTCGTGTGCCCCGGCACCGGCAAGGATTCGCACGGCGGCTGCCGCATTGGCATCGCGCCCGGCTACATCAACAAGAAGGGGCACGTCGGCGTAGTCTCGCGCTCCGGCACGCTCACCTACGAGGCGGTGTTTCAACTCACCTCCAAAGGCATCGGCCAGAGCACGACCGTCGGCATCGGTGGCGATCCGGTCAACGGCACGTCGCACCTCGACGTGATCAAGCTCTTCGCCGCCGACCCGGACACGCACGGCATCATTTTCATCGGTGAAATTGGCGGCAACGCCGAGGTCGAAGCCGCGCGCTGGCTCAAGGCCAACTGCAAAAAGCCCGTCGCCGGATTCATCGCGGGAGCCACCGCACCGGCCGGCCGCCGGATGGGCCACGCCGGCGCAATCGTCGGCGGCGCCGAAGATACCGCTGCCGCGAAGATCGCCGTATTTAAGGAATGCGGAATCGAAGTGGCCGAGACACCGAGCGACATGGCCGACGCCCTCCTCCGCGCCGCGAAAGCCAAGGGCGTGACGCTCAGCTAAAGCATCAACACCTTCACCGCGGGCCGATTTCGGCCCGCCTTTTTTTTGCTCGCTCCATCCCACTGCGAGTTTCCCGATCTAAACCTCCCCACCCCATGAAACTGATTCACGTTTTGTCCGCCCTGGCACTCGCCAGCCTTCAACTCGCCGCCCAACCCACCGCGCCCGCTCCGGAAATCTCCAAGCTCGATCCTGCGATGGCGGCCAACCAGACCGCCGCTGTCAATCTCACGTGGCACGATGTCACGACGTGGGGCGTCGAAGGCCGCGAATGGATCGATCAGGAACGCCTGCGCTGGTTCGATCGCCTGCCCGCCGCGGCGGAGAAAACCGTTACCAAGGCAGTATGGAGCCTCAGCCGCGACAGCGCCGGGATGATGGTGCGGTTCAAGACCGACGCAACCGCGATTCACGTTCACTACAAACTTTCAAAGGCGGCGCTCGCCATGCCGCACATGCCGGCGACCGGCGTGAGTGGCGTCGATCTCTACGCCCGCGCCCCCGACGGCAAGTGGCGCTGGGTGCAAGTCGCCAAGCCGACCGCGCAGGATGTGCGCGTTGAGGTCATCAAGGATCTCGCTCCCGGCGAACGCGAATACGCGGCCTACCTTCCGCTCTACAACGGCGTCGACTCCCTCGAAATCGGCGTGCCGGCCGGCGCGAAATTCGAAGGCCTCGGGCCGCGGGCGAAGCCGATCGTGTTTTACGGCACCTCGATTACCCATGGCGCATGCGCGTCACGGCCCGGGATGGTGCACACCGCGATCCTCGGGCGGCGGTTCGATCTGCCTGTCGTAAATCTTGGCTTTTCCGGGAACGGCCGAATGGATGCCGCGGTCGGCGAGTTCCTCACCGCGATCGACGCCGCCGTCTACGTGATCGACTGCCTGCCGAACATGGGCCCCGCCGATGTCCGGGCCAAATGCGCGCCGCTCGTGAAGCAACTGCGCGCCGCGAAGCCCACCACGCCGATCGTGCTGGTCGAAGATCGCCGCTACACGAACGACTGGGTCACTCCGACGAAGGCAAAATTCCACGATGACAATCACGCGGCGTTGCGCGAGGTGTTTGCCGGTCTGCAGGCCGAAGGCGTGAAAAATCTCTTCTACATTCCGGGCGATCACCTCTACGGCGACGACGGCGAGGGCGCAACGGACGGCTCGCACGCGAGCGACCTCGGCTTCATGCGCCAAGCGGATGTGATGGAGCCGGTGCTGCGGGCCGCGCTAAAGTAACCAAGCCAACCGGCCTAGGCGCGCGTCAACCGCTAGCGGCGCACGCATCCAGTTCGATTTCGAACAGCAGATCGTCGCGACATACGACACTGTGCGTGTGCACGACGGGCATCGCCCGCAGTTCGCGCGCCGCCAGCCACGTCTCGAAATACGGTTTGAAAAGCGGATGCCGGTAATACGCCGTCGCGCGCGTGACCGCGCTGAAGTCCATCCCGCGCGACTGGAGGATCGCGCCAATCACTTCCATCGTGAGATCGACCTGTTTCTTCGCGTTGCCGACCCATGCGGTGTTTCCGCCGGGAAAAATGCTCGCGGTGCCCGACACCGTCAGCCGCCGCCAGCCGCCCGAATCGATCTCCATCGCGCGGCTGAACGCACTGCCATACGCGGGCGCGGGGCATTGCAGCGGTGAACCGATTTCGCGGGCGCCAGCGCGCCCGTCGATCGGGCGAACCGCCCACGCGGCGACCGTTAGGGCGGCGCCGTCGGCGTTGCGCGCACCGATGCCGGTGCTCGCAGGCAGCGAGCCGGTACGCCATTTCACGCCAGCATAGTGCGCCGTGCGCACCCGGTTGAATTCGGGATACCACGCGAGAATGTCGTCGTTGTAGAACCAGGTGCGGACGATGTCGGCGAGTTCGAATCCCGCCTGATCGAGCGCCCACTCGAGATTGCCAAACATTTGTTGCACTTGCGCGGACGGCAGCAGCGCGAGCGAGGTCGGGCCGAGGCCGCCGAGCAGGCAATGCCGCGCACCGGCATCCTCGTAAACGGATCCCACGATTCGATGGCCCAGCATCACGCGCTGGATCATCCGCCCGCTTAACGCGAACGCCTGCACGCCGGCGAGCGGGCTGCCGTCGCAGCTCGCGCCTTCGACAAACGTCACCGGCCAGCGCGTCTCGCCGAGCATCGCCTGCATCGCGCCTTCGATCTCCGCGCGCGCGGCCAGCGAACCGTAAATCATCAGGCTCAAGATCTCCGCGTCTCTCGCCGCAAGCTCGGCACTGAGCCGCAGGAAAACATGGTTCAACGACTCCCCCGATTTCGGACACTCGGTCAGCACGAATTCCGGGGAGTTTTTCCGCGCTGGCGAAACCGGATCGCGGCGCGGCACTGGCGCGAGTCCCACGCGCAGCTCTTCTGATTCGACGGGGTATTTGCTCATGCCGCAGCGGACGTAGACGACGCCATGCGAGTTACCATCGGCTCGCTTGCGGTCCGCCACGCGGCCGATCTAACAGCCGCCACGATAAGGCTGATTAGCGAAACACGGCGCGCTTCTTGCCCACCCCAATACCTGCGCGAATATCGCGTCGCCCGCGGTAGCCGCGACGCCGCGCTCGCGTCACGCCCTCTGACTCGCGCTCTGGCGCGAGGCTTCGCCTCCCCTCGCCGCCATGTCGTCAACACGTTTCTTCCTTCTCCGCCGCCCGATCGTCCTGCTCGGAGTGTTGCTGGTCCTTGCACGCGCGGAGGCGGCGCCCGCTTCGAATCCGCCCGCTGGAAATCCCTTCGAACGCTCCGCCACACCCCGACCGCGCGGGCGGATCGACGAAGCCGTGTTTGCGCGCCTCCAGCAACTCGGCATCGAGCCGGCCCACGTCTGCTCGGACGCGGTGTTTGTGCATCGCGTTTTTCTCGATGCGATCGGCACGATGCCAACGGCGGCCGAGGCGCGGCAGTTTCTCCAGGATAAAGCTCCGGACAAACGCGCCGCCTTGATCGACCGGCTGCTCGCCCGCGACGAGTTTGCGGACTACTGGGCGATGAAGTGGAGCGACCTGTTGCGCGTGAAAGCGGAGTTCCCGGTCAACCTCTGGCCCAACGCCGCGCAGGCTTACCACCACTGGATCCACACCGCGGTCCGCGACAACCTCCCCTACGATCAATTCGCCCGCACGCTGCTGACCGCCAACGGCAGCAATTTCCGCGTCGGCCCCGTCAACTTCTACCGCGCAGTTCAAAACAAGGAGCCGACGACGATCGCACGCATGGTCGCGCTCACCTTCATGGGCGAGCGCGCAGAAAAATGGCCCGCGGAACAACTCGCCGGCCTCGGCGCGTTTTTCAGTCAGCTGAGCTTTAAGGCCACCGGCGAGTGGAAGGAGGAGATCGTGTTCTTCGATCCCAACAAGGCGCTGACCGCCAGATCGCCCGCAGCAGTTTTCCCCGACGGCAGGCCGGCCAAGCTCACCCCCGAGCGCGATCCCCGCGAAGTGTTCGCCGACTGGCTCGTCGATCCAAAGAATGCGGGATTCGCGCGCGCGATGACCAACCGCGTGTGGTCGTGGCTGCTCGGCCGCGGCATCATCCACGAACCTGACGATATCCGCCCCGACAATCCGCCCGCGAATCCCGAACTGCTGGCCATCCTCTCCGAGGACTTCGTCGCGGCGCGCTTCGACGTGAAGCAGCTGATGCGGGAAATTCTCAACTCCACGACCTACCAACTTTCCTCGCTCGCCCGGAGCGACCGTCCCGAAGCCGAGGCAAATTTCGCCTTTTACGCGCCGCGTCGGCTCGACGCCGAGGTGCTGATCGATGCTCTCAACGAAATCACGGGCACGACGGAGAAATATTCGAGCGCAATCCCGGAACCGTTCACGTTTGTGCCGGACGACCAGCACGCCACCGCGCTGCCCGACGGGAGCATCACGAGCGCGTTTCTCGAAACCTTCGGCCGCCCGTCGCGCGACACGGGACTCGAAGGCGAGCGCAACAACCGCATCACCGCGACGCAGCGCCTGACGCTGCTCAACTCCACACAGATCCAGCGCAAGCTGGAGCAGGGCCCCAAACTCCAGGCGCTGCTCCGTGCGCCGCGCACGGCCCCGGGCGAGATCGTCGACAGCCTCTACTTCACGATCCTCTCCCGGCCGCCGACGAGCGAGGAACGCAGCACCGTCGCCGCCTACGTGCAAAAGGCCGGGCAGGATCGGCGCGCCGCCGCCATCGATCTCGCGTGGGCACTGATCAACAGCGCGGAATTTCTCTACCGGCACTGATTAATTTTTACCATGAGCCTGCACCACAGCAACGATCCCCGCCTCTGGAATCTCGCTTCCGAACTTCGCCTGCTCGGCCTCGGCGGCCCGCAGATGACACGGCGCGACGCGATTCGCCTCGGGCTGCTGGGTAGCGCCGGATTGTTTTGCGCGCGAAATATGGCCACGCGCTCACTCGCCGCCACCACCGCGACACCGGCGGCCGCACCCATCGCGTTCGTCCCGCGAGCGAAATCCGTGATTCAAATCTGGCTGTGGGGCGGACCTTGCCATCTCGATACTTTCGATCCGAAACCCGACGCGGGTTACGATTACTGCGGGCCATTCAAAACCCCGATCGCAACCAATGTCGCCGGCATTCAGATCAATGAACTGCTGCCGTTGCTCGCCAAGCAGGCGGACAAGTATGCGCTGCTCCGCGGCATGAGTCACGGCATCAACGCGCACGAGACCGCTTCCTACACCGTGCAGACCGGGCGGCCCTCGGGCGGCCGCGATGTATTTCCCGGCATGGGTGCGGTGGTGTCGCTCTTCAAGGGCTACGACGCCGGCTACAAGGGCCTGTTGCCGCCCTACATCGTGCTCACGGAATTGCAGGGGCGCTTTTCGGAGGCGGGGTTTCTCGGCGGACGCTACAAGCCTTTCGCCACCGGCGGCGATCCGGGCGCGGCGCGCTTCGTCGTTGAAGGCGTCGTCGCGCAGGGGATCTCCGACGACCGCCAGCGCACGCGTCGCGATCTGCTGCACCAACTCAACACATTTGAACACGCGTCGAAGAGCGGAGATCCGCGGCTCGCCGCCCTCGGCGAATGCGAGCGAGACGCCTACGAAATGATCCTCGGCGACGCCGGTAAGGTCTTCGATCTTTCGCAGGAAAAGGACGAACTGCGCGAGCGTTACGGCCGTAACACGTTTGGTCAGTCGTGCCTGATGGCGCGGCGGCTCGTCGAGCGCGGCGTCCCCTACATCACGATTAACTACAAAGGCTGGGACACGCACAAGACCCACTTCCCGATCATGCGTCAAAAGCTGCCGCAGCTCGACAAAGGCCTCGCGACGCTGCTCGCAGACCTTTCCGAGCGCGGGCTGCTCGACAGCACCGTCGTATGGACCGGCGGCGAGTTTGGCCGCACACCGAAAGTCATGTGGGAGGCGCCGTGGAACGGCGGCCGCGGCCACTGGGGCAAGGCGTTTTCCGCGCTGGTGGCGGGCGGCGGCTTCAAAGGCGGCCGCGTGATCGGCAAGACGGACGCACGCGGCGAAGAAGTCACCGAGCGGGCCGTCGCCCCGCTCGACCTGATCGGCAGCATGTATGATCTCCTCGGCATCTCGGGTGACGCCAAGCTCCCCCATCCCGAGGGCAGCGATGTCCGCGTGATGCCCACCGCCGCCGAGGGCGCAAAGCCTGTTCATCCGCTCGCCGAAATCATGAGCAGCCCGGAGGTCGCATGAGCCGGTGGAAAACAATTCTTCGCGTCTTGCCGCCGCTGCTCGCGCTCCTCGCAAATTTATCTTTCGCCCAAAATCCGGCGCAGCGACCCGCGCCGCACATCGGCTTCGTTTATCCGGCCGGCGGGCAAAAAGGGACGACGTTGGCCGTCTCGATTGGTGGACAGAATCTCAGCGGCGACGTCACCGCTTACTTTACCAGCACGGGCGTAACGGCGAAATTCGCCAGCTACGAACGGCCGCTGACGGGCAAGGAGACCCAGGAACTGCGCGACGAGTTGCAGAAACTCCAAGAGAAGCGCACCGAAGCGCGCGCTGACGCGACCAAGCCGGCGTTCACCGTGGCGGACGAGCAACGCGTGGCCGAAATTCGCGATCAACTAGCGAAACGGGCGAACCGCACGGCCAATCCCGTCATCGCTGAAACCGTCACGCTCGACCTCACGCTCGCGGCGGATGCGGTGCCGGGCGCATGCGAGCTGCGGTTAAAAACGGTCGGCGGCCTCTCAAATCCCATGCTTTTTTGCATCGGCCAACTGCCGGAGTTCGCGGAAAAAGTTGCGACCGTGACGAGCGAGCCCGCGGCCGGGCAGAATACCGCCCAGGCTCCGCGTACCAGCAGAGCGCACACGAACCTGCCAATCACTCTGCCCGCCACCGTCAACGGCCAGATCCTGCCCGGCGAGGTCGATCGTTTTCACTTCGCCGCGCGCGCGGGTCAGCGGCTTGTCGCCGTCGTCAGCGCGCGCGAATTGATCCCTTATCTCGCCGACGCGGTGCCGGGCTGGTTTCAGGCGACGCTCGCGTTGCGCGATGCGACAGGCCGTGAACTCGCCTACGACGACGACTACCGCTTCAATCCCGATCCCGTCCTCGCCTACACGATTCCGACCACCGGTGACTACACGATCGAGATCAAGGACGCGATCTACCGCGGCCGGGAGGATTTCGTCTACCGGATCGCGATCGGCGAACTGCCGTTCGTGACAAGCATTTTTCCGCTGGGCGGCACGCGCGGGCAACGCACGACGTTCGCCGTGTCCGGCTGGAATCTGCCAGTCGATCACCTTGCGATGGAGACGAAGGAAAAAATGCCGGGCACGTTTCTGCTCTCCGTTCGCAACGGCGAGGTTCTGTCCAATTCCGTCCGCTTCGTGCTCGATGCCCAACCTGACTGCCCCGAGGTCGAGCCGGACGACCGTCCGGAAAACGCGCAGCCGCTCACGCTCCCCGCAATCGTCAACGGTCGCATCGAACGGTCCGGCGATGTCGACGTGTTTCGCTTCGAGGGAAAATCCGGCGGCGAAATTGTTGCGGAAGTGTTCGCGCGCCGGCTCGGCTCGCCGCTCGACTCGGTGCTCAAGCTCACCGACGCGTCCGGCAAGCAGCTCGCGCTGAACGACGACTTCGACGACAAGGCCGCCGGTTTGCTCACGCACCAGGCCGACTCACGGATCAGTTTCAAGCTGCCGGCCGACGGAATTTATTTTCTCACGCTCGCGGACGCGCAGAATCAAGGCGGCCCCGAGTATGCCTACCGCCTACACGTCCACGCGCCGCAGCCCGATTTCGAACTGCGCGTCACGCCCTCAGGCGTGAATGTCCGCGCCGGCGCGAGCACGCCACTGACGGTCTACGCGCTCCGGCGTGACGGTTTCAACGGCGAGATCGAGCTCTCGTTGCGGGAGGCCCCGTGGGGCTTCACACTCGCTGGCGCGAAGATTCCCGCCGGTCAGGACAAAGTCCAAGTCACGCTCACCGCGCCGTTCGGTTCGCAAGACGAGCTTTTCGATCTCACGCTCGCGGGCGTCGCCACGATCGGGGGTAAACCCGTCGCGCGCCTCGCGGTGCCCGCAGAAGACATGATGCAGGCCTTCGCCTACCGGCATCTTGTGCCCGCCAGCGAATTCAAAGTCGCCGTGAATGGTCGCGGCGCGCCCTTCCGGGTCCTCTCAAAGACACCCGTGCAACTGGTGCCCGGCCGCACAATCCACGTGCAAATCGCGACGCCGGCGGCGCGAGCCGTGGGCAATGTGGAATTTGAACTCGGCGAGCCGCCGGAGGGCGTAACGGTTTTGAAATCGTCTGGCAGTGGCGGCACGATCGATGTCGTGCTCGCGTGCGACGCAGCCAAGATCAAGCCCGGCCTGCACGGGAATCTTCTGCTGAACGGATTTAGTCAGCGCACCAATCCCAATGCGAAAGGCGCCGGCGCACGCACCCAGCGCGTGCCGCTCGGCACCGTGCCGGCGATTCCGTTTGAAGTCGTAGCCGCACCCGAGCCATCGAGCTAACCTGTTGGGGCATTTGCACCGCGAGGCGCGGGCTTGCATTGCCCTTCCGGGCTGGCATTTAGAATGGATGCGCCCCGCCCCACGCCCGCTAATCCTCGTCCTGTTCATGCTGATTGTTTCGCTGGCCCGCGGGCACGAGCCGGTGGCCGAGATGCTCGATGCGGCGCAAAAATTTCTCGGCGCACTCGACGCACCGCAAAAAACCAAGGCGATCTACGAATTGTCGTCGAACGAGCGGGAAACGTGGTTCTTCGTGCCGATCGCCCGGCACGGGATTCCGTTGACGGAGCTGGCACCGGCGCAGCGCGAGCTCGCGCTCGCCTTGCTGCGATCGGGATTAAGCCAGCGAGCGTTTGCCCGCGCCGAATCGATCCGATCGCTGGACAACGTGCTCAAGGAAATCGAGCACGACACGCCGAAGGGCCGCCGCAATCCCGAGCTCTACTACATCACAATTTTTGGCGAGCCGGCGGCGGGCGCATCATGGGGCTGGCGCTTTGAGGGCCATCATCTCTCCTTCAACTTCACGATCGTGCGGGGCGAGCAGGTGTTGTTCGCACCGGAATTCATGGGCAGCAACCCGGCGGAAGTGCGCGCCGGTCCCCGTCAGGGAGAGCGCAACCTCGCCGAGGAGGAGGACCTCGGGCGGGCCTTCGTGCAATCGCTCGACGACGCGCAAAGGAAGATCGCGGTGATCGAAGCGAAGTCACCGAACGAAATTCTCACGAGCAACAAGCCGCGCGTCGATCCGATCGCGCCAGCGGGACTCCCGGCCGCGCAGTTGACGACCGGCCAGCGGGCGGCGCTGCGGGCCTTGCTGACAATCTACGCGACACGCAATCGCGCCGAGCTGGCCGACGCCGCGCTTGCGGAGATCGATGCGGCCGGTTTCGACAAAGTGAGCTTCGCGTGGGCCGGCGGCTTCGCGCCGGGGCAAGGCCACTATTACCGGATTCAGGGCCCGACCTTCGTCGTTGAATTCGACAACACGCAGAACAACGCCAACCACATCCACACCGTGTGGCGCGACTTCAAGAACGACTTCGGCCACGATCTCCTCGCCGAGCACTACGCCCACGACCACGCGAAGTGATGCAGCCCAATTTCCGCGCGCACAGGGCGTTACGGGAAATTGTGAATCAAAGGCGGACGTTTTCCGAAAAAAAGTCTGGACGGCAGTCACAAGTTGGTCACTTTCGCCCCCGCATCAGGAACGAGTCGGCCCTCCACAAGCCGGCTCCGCCAACCGGGCCGGGAGCGGCCACGGTGGATCGAGCGAAAGCTCGGATGTGCGCAACCCGCAAGGGGGGCGAACCAAGAACGCTCCCGAAGACGAAACCGATCTGATGCCCAGATCGGTTTTTTGTTTTCACACCTGCTGCGCGATAACCTCCCACAAAGAACATCACGCATCATGAACACCGTCACCACCCTCCCTGGCATCCGCGTTCACGCGGAGAACGAGAATCACCACCTGTGGAACAACCACGGGACTTGGTTTCTGCATTACACCATTCATCCGACGCCTTTCACGAAGGAGCGCATCCGCCGCTCGCTCGGAACCAAGGACGTCGAAGTCGCCCGCACCCGCCGCGATGCCTTCTTTGCTCATCTCACGAGCGAAGCGGCCAAGGCGACCGCCACCGCACCGACGCGCAAGGCGTTCGCCGCCTGAAACTGAACTCCACCGGAGTTCTGCTCAAACCGTCGCGCCGATGAACTCGGCGCGATTTTATTCGCTCACGGAATCTTCAACCGCTGGCCGGGACGCAGCGCGTTCTCACCTTTGAGAACTTCGCGGTTAGCATCGTAAATATCCTGCCAGCGAGCGCTCGTGCCGTAGTAGCGCACGCTGATGCGCGTCAACGAATCGCCTTCCTGCACCACATGCGTGCGCGGCTGGGCCGGCGCCGGCGGCGCGACCACCGGAGTTGACGGCTGCACCGCGATCGTCGGCACGCCGCTGCTCGACAACGATGAAACCCCGGCCGGCGGCAACGAGCCACCGCCGTTGATCAAGCGCGCGGCCGAGGCAATCTGGTCGAGCGTGCCCTGCGCCTGGCGCAAGCGCGCGCTGATCGCGGCGTTGTCCTGCTGGAGCTGCGCAACCCGCGACGCGCGGTCGCGATCGGTGGCGGCGAGGGAATCGGCGAGGCGCGTGTTTTCGGCGCGCAGCGACACGAGATCGCGCTGGGCCGAGGCGAGTTGGGCCGTGGCCGCCGCGAGTCCGGCGGCCCGCTGCTCGGCATCCGCGAGCTTGGAGTTTTCGTCCCGCAGCGCCGCCAGTTGCACCTGCAATTCTTTCAACTGGGCGGAGAGTTTTTCATTGGCGCCCGTGAGATCGGCCACCGTCGACCCCTGCGTGTCGGCGGCTTTCTGCGTGTCGGCAAGTTTGGCCTTCACGCTGTCGAGTTCGCCCCGAAGGCCCGCCGCCGAATCGCTCGCCGCGCGCAATGCCGTCAACTGCCCGGTGAGTTCTTTGACTTGCGCGGTCAGCTTGTCGTTGGCCGCGGTAAGGTCGTTGACGGTTGCAAGCTGGGATTGCGCCGCCTGATCGTTCGCGGTGACGCGGGATTTTAGCTCGGCCAGTTCAGCGCGCATCACGTCGGAAGCCTGGCGGAATTGAGCGAGTTGCTTTTCGGCGGCGGCTTTGTCGGTGGCGAGCTTCTCGTTGAGCCCGGTGAGCTCGGCGACGCTCGCCCCGTGCGAGTCGGCCGCCTTCACGGCGTCCGCGTATTTCGCCTGGAGCGCGGAGTAATCCGCGCGTGTCTTTTCCGATTCCGTCTTCGCCGCGGTGGTCGCCTGTTGCGCTTGCGTAATCCGGCGCTCGGCCTCGGTAAGTTTGGCAAACATGTCCTCGACCTGCGTGCGCAGGTTGTCGCGCTCCTGTGCGGGCGCCTTCGTGGCGGCGCGCGCGGCGTCGAGTTCCTTCGTCCGCGCCTCGAGATCGGCGGCGAGCCGGGTCTGCTCGGTGCGCGCATTCTCCAGATCACGCTGGGCACTCTGGACCTTGAGCTTGAGTTGATCGTTTTCGGATTTGAGCGTGGAGTCGTCGGATCCTTTGGCCTCGAGGAGCGCGTGGTTGGCATCGGCCAGTGACTTGTTGGTTTCACGCGACCGCTGGAGCTGGGCGGCAAGCCCGGAAACCTCGCCGGCGGAATTTTTCCGGTCCTCTTCGAGCTGCGTCTCGAGATCGCGGACGCGGTTTTGGAGGGTCTGCATCTCGAGCTTCATCGCCTCGGTCGGCGCGGCGCGGGCCGCGGTGGCTTGCGCGGCGAGTGCGGCGGCGGCGCTTTGTTTCGCCACCTCAAGATCCTTTTGGAGGCTGTCGTTCTTCGCGTTGAGATCGGCAATCGTGCGGCCCGCACCGTCGAGTTGGGCGTTGAGCTTGGCGAGCGTCTCAGCGTCGGCAGTCTGCGCCGACTGCGTGGCGACGAGCTTGTCGCGCTCGGCCGTCACCGCCGCGAGGCGAGCGGTGAGATCGGCGACTTTTTGCGCCGCGAGCTGGCTCGTGGATTGCGCCTGCTGTGCCGCGGCGACACGCGACTGGGCCTCGGTCAGTTCGGAGCGCAGACGGGAGATCGCGGCGATATTCGCTGCGTCGGTGTTTTGCGCGGTGGCGAGGGCGTTGCGCAGTTCCTTGAGTTGGGCGGCATCCGCCGCGGAGCCAACAGCGGCCGCCTGCAATTTTTCATTCTGCGCCGTGAGCGAGGCCGTCGTCTGCTCGAGGCGGCGGAGTTCGGTGTTGGCGCCGACGAGCGAGGCCTTGAGTTCGGCTATTTGCGCGGTGTCGGCGGGACTGGATCGCGGTTTTTCGGAGCGCGCGGTCTCAAGCGCCGTCTTCGCCTCGGCTGCAGCTGCGATCGCTTGATCGCGTTCGGTGCGAGATTGGGTCAGTTCCTTTGCGGCTGCGGCCGCTTGCGCGGAGAGCGCGGCCCGGGTTTTTTCCGCCTCTGCCAGCGATTGTTCAGCGCTCGCCACACGCGTCTGGAGGGCGTTGGCATCCGCCGCGCGACTATCATTTGCCTTCTGCAGCCGGGCCGTTTCCGCACGAAGCTGCCCCAGTTCGGTCTGTGCTGCGGAAAGCTGGGCCAAGACTTGCGCGGAGGGCGGCGCATCCTGCGCCGCACGAGTCTTCGACGTGAGCGCATCATTCTGCGCAGCGAGCGATACATTGGCCTGCTCCAAGCGGCGGAGATCGGCGTTGGCGCTGACGAGCGACGCCTTGAGATCGGCGATTTGGGCGGCGTCGGCGGGGCTGGACCGCGGCTTGTCGGCGCGCGCGGCCTCAAGCGCCGTCTTCGCCTCGGCCGCCGCCGCGACCGCCTGATCGCGCTCGGCTCGCACTTGAATCAGCTCCTTGGAATCCGCCGCGGATTTGGTGGATTGCCCGGACAATTCGGCCACGCGGCGCTCCAACGCGGCTTTGTCGGAGGCAAGTGCCGTGCGGGCCTTTTCCGTATCAGCAAGTGACTGCTCGGCGGTGGCGGCGCGCAACTGGAGGGTGTTGGTCTCGGCCGTGCGACTTTCGCTCGCCGTCTGGAGCCGGGAATTTTCAGCGCGGAGCCGGGCGAGTTCGGATTGGGCGGCGGTGAGTTCGGCGGACGTCTGGGGCGCGACCACAGAGTTTTGCAGCGCGCGATTCTTGGACGTCAGCTCATCGACTTGGGCCGTTAGCTGAGCGATATCGCGCTCGCGTTTGCGAGCGGCGTCGACGGCGTTGGCCAACTGATTCTTAAGTTCGGTCGTTTGCGCCGCATCCACAGCCGGCGCGGCAGAGCGCGCGGCAGCGCTGGCGAGCTGAGTTTCGAGCGCGGCCTTTTCGTTCGCCAGCGCCGTGCGAGCTTTCTCGGCATCGGCCAGCGCCCGCTCGGCCTGCGCAGCGCGGGCCTGCAGCGCGGTGGTCGCCCCTGCCGAGGTCTGATTGTCCTGAGTGAGGCGCGCATTCTCGGCGCGCATCGCGGCAAGCGAGTTCTGCGCTTCCCCGAGCTGCGCAGAAATTTTCTTCAGCTCATCCGCTGAGGCGGAATTGTCGGCCACCGGCGGCGTGGCGGCGACGCGCGCGTTTTCCGCGGTGAGTCGCTGGTTCGCGGCGCGTAGCTCGTCGAGCTGGCGCATCAAGTCGGCGATTTTGCCGTCGTCGGTCGCGGTGCCGATAGATGCGGGCGATGCGCCTGACGAACCTGAATTGGCTTGGGCGCGCGCCAGTTGGCGGTTGAGCTGGCCCAACTGGATCGTGGAGCGCTTCACCTCGTCGTTGAGACGCGCGTTATCGGCGATGAGCTTCGCGATGCGCGGATCATCCGCGTTAGCGCCAGTCTTGCCATCGCCGGAAACCGTGGCCGCGGAATCGCGCGCCGTCTTCAACTGCGCGGCGAGATCGGCCGACTGCCGCAACGCCTGATCTTTTTCGCTGCGGAGGCCGTCGGTCTCACGCGAGAGTTTTTCCACCTGGGCGCGGAGCGCGGCATCCTGCGGGTCGGTGGCCGGAGGCGTTTTCGCCGCGGCGGCGAGCCGATCGTTGTCCGCGCGCAGTTTTTCAAGGTCGTTGCGCGCGGCGGCAAGTTGGCGGTTGAGCGCCGCGATTTCGTCCGGCGCCTGCTTGGGAACAGCCTTGAGTCGCGTGTTTTCGTCCGCGAGCCGGAGCGCAGTTTCGCGCGCGTCGGCAAGTTGCGCCTGCAGGTCGGCAAGCTGCTGGGCCAGCCGATCGCGTGCGGAGGTGTCGACGGGTTTGGCGGCGGCCGACTTTGCCGCAGTTTCGGCGGCGGCGGCGCGTTGCTCCAACGCGGTCTTCTCGCGCGCGAGTGTCTGCGCGGTGTCGGTCAGGCGGGCGTTGTCCGCGCGCGTGCGTTCCAGGTCGGTCCGCAAGGCGGCAAGCTGCGCGTTGAGCCCCGCAAGATCGGCGCTCGCTGCGGCGGGTGCGGCCGCGGCCACTGCCGAAGTCGGCGATGGGCTGGACGCCACGCCGAGCTGCGCGCGAAGTTTTGTGATCGCGGTGGACGCGTCGGTGAGCTGCGCGGGCGTGAGTTGTTGGGCGACGATGTCGCGGCCCGTGGACTTCGCACCGTTGTCGACGGCGAGTGAGAGCCAGGCATAAGCCTGTGGAAGATCCACCGGCGCGCCGCGTCCCTCGGCGAGGAGAATGCCGAGGTTGTTCTGCGCCGGAGCAAAATTCTGCTCCGCGGCCGCGCGATAAAGGGCCACCGCCCCCGCCGTATCGGGAGGAGAGCCGCGGCCCTCCTCCAGCATCAGCGCGAGATTGTAGCGAGCGCGGGCGTAGCCCTGATTCGACGCCGAACGATACCAGCGCTGGGCCGTCGCCTCATCCTTCGCCACTCCGCGGCCCAGTTCATAGGCCAGCGCCAGATTGTATTGGGCCTCGGCGATCGCGCCCGACTGGCGATCGGCAGCCTGCCTAAACCACAGCGCCGCCTCGAAGAAATCCTGTTTCACGCCGATGCCGTTCGCATACATGTTGCCGACGTTGAACTGCGCCGGTGCGAAGCCCTGCTCGGCCGCCTTGAGATAAAATTTAAACGCCGTCGGGAGATCCGCCGCCACGCCGTTGCCCAGCTCGTGCATCATGCCGAGGTTGAACAGCGCCGGCGCGTAGCCCTTGTCCGCCGACTGCTGATAGGCGCGCAACGCCTCCGGCGCACTGCGCGTCAGCCCGCCCTGCCCGTTGGCGAGCAGGTTCCCGAGCACGTTCAGCGCCTCCGGATCGCCCTGCGCCGCGCGCGCCTGGATCGTGGCGACGTCGACGTTCTGCCCCCGCGCAACCACCACCGGCCCTAGCGCCAGCAGCGCGGCAGCCAGCAGCGCGCGCGAGTGCTTGGAGAGCTGGAAATTCGACGAGGCGGCGACAGGTTTACGCACGGGACTCGTTTAAGGACAAAACCCTACACGGAAGCAAGGCGGCGTGTCGCGTCGCGATCGGTTTTCTTTCGCGGCCAAACCAGCGCTCCGATAAGCCCGGCCAACGCGATCCCGGAGATGATGCCGCCCAATCGCAGGCTGCGCGGCCTGAATTCGAATCGCACCGTTTGGCTGCCAGCGGGCACCGCGACGGCCCTCATCCACCCGTTCGCCGGCTGCGTGTCCACCCATGTTTCGCCCACCCGCGCTTGCCAGCCCGGATACCACGGCTCCGCCAGCACCAGCCAACCGGCGCGCGCCGAGTCCCACCGCACCTCGACCGAATCGGACTCATAGCTCGTGATCGACAAAACCCGCGCCCCCAACACCGTCCCGGCCTCCCCGTCTGCGACCGGGCCGGCTCCCTCCAGGAAAACGACATCTCCCGCGTCGTCCCACCATTGTTGCGCCGCGGCGCTAGCCTCGCTCACAAGCTTCATCCGGTAGACTGCACGCGCCCGCGGACTCGCGGCCGGATCAAAAAAGAACCGCTCCTGCTCTCGATCCCAGCCGAACTGCACGCCCCACTTTCGCAACGCCGTGCGGGATTGCCCCGCCAGTTCGAGCGTAAGGGACGGGCTGTCGAGCCGCGGCGAAAGCCCAGCGAGCCGGTGCCCCGCCTCCCACATGCGTGCGAGTCCGGGATTGGCAAACGCGTTCAGATTGCTGAAGCCGTGCAGCACCCCGGAGTTCGCGCGCACCATGTCGAGCTTCAGGCCCACGCGCAGCGGAACGGGCGCAAGGGATTCTGCGAACTCCGCCGCCCGCCCCGCGATCGCGTCCTCGTCCGCCCAACGCGACCACGTCGCATACTGCCGCGCCTGCGCCTCCACCGCCCACAGCAACGAGCCGAGTTGAATCAACCCAACGAGCATCAACCGCCAGCGCGGAATAATCGCCGTCCATCCGCGCCACGCGAGGAGCAACATCAAAAAGAGCGACCAGCCCGCCGCGAATGCATAACGCGACGGCGTGCGCAGCGCACCCATCCCCGGCAGCCACGGCGCCAGCCGACCCGCGATCCCCAGCGGCTCAAGCGCCAGCAAAATGCCCACAATCGCCACTGCAAAAAACGCCCGCCCCGCTCGATCCCGCCACACCTGCGGCACGAACAACAAACCCAACGGCGCCGCCACGCCCGCGAACAAGTTCATCTCCCAGAAAAATTCCCTCGCGTTCGTCGTCGGCCAAACGAGCGAAACCAGATCGCGCACCGGCAGCGCGGACAAGTTGGCAAACGCCGGATTCACGCGAGCCCGGTTGCCCTGACCGAGCAATTCCAAAAACGGCACGAACTGGACCGCCGCCAAGGCCAGACCCCACGCCCCCGCCGCGCCCAGCGCCCCCGCGCCCCGCAGGAATGAACGCCACGGCTGACCCGCCGACCATGCCAGCAGCCATACCGCCACCGTCCAGCCCATCGCCCAAATAAACGGCGGGCTGCCGGAAAGCACGCACCCAGCCGTCACCGCTGCAAATGCCCCCGCCACGCGCCATGCCGGCGCGCGCCACAAGCGCCACGCCAGCGCCCACCACCACAGCAGGAAGGCAAGCGTGCAGAAAACCTGCACCTGTCCGCCCTGCAGCCGGCCGCTCAGCGAGGCCCCCAGTGCGAATGTCGCGCCCGCGAGCAGGGACGTCCCCCAGGCAAGCTTCAGTTCGCGCCCGAAAAAAATCGCGCCCGACAGAATCAATCCCGTGTGCAGCGCGATGCACAGCGGCAACGCCCAAAAATCAGGCAGCAAGAAAAGCAGATTTGGCGGGTAAAGCGTCGCGGTTTCGATGTCCGCGAGAAACGGCCGGCCAAAACCCACGTAAGGATTCCACAGCGGTACATGGCCCGCGAGCAACTGCTCACGGTAGTAATGTTTGTGGAACTCCATCAGTTCGATCCAGTCGAAGCCGGCAAACGGCGTGCCCGTTCGCGAAAAAATCCAGAGCGTGATCGCGATCGCGGTCCCCACGATCGTGATCGCTCGCAGCGCCCCGCGGCCTGCCCCAACGTCACGGCCGCGGTCCGGCCTCAGGTCGGCTGCGGAACGTGCACGCGACATGGCAACAGCGCGGCGTCTTGCATCCCGTGGATGATTTTTTTGTCGGGCGGGCAAAACGTCGCGAGCGCGCCCGAAAGCCGCGCCTTACCCTCGACCACGAAATAATACGGGCACAACCGCAAGCGCCCCGCCTTCACCACGGCTTCGGCGGGCACGCCCGCCGCATCGCTGGCAGGGACAAAAACCCGATGCTCGATCCGCCGCGGTTTTTTGTAGGCCTGCAGCACGTGCAGATTGGTCGGCGCCAGCGCGATCGCGTTTTCCACGCCAGCCTGCCACTCCTCACGCGAGCAATCGCTGCCGAGCACCACGCTGCGCGCGCCCCATGCCGTCTCGTGATAGCCGGAAATCTTGATGATCAAATCACGCTCTTTCTGCGACGCGCCCGTCAGATCACGCCAGTCGTTCATCGCGCGGCCGCCCGCGCGCGGCCCGTCGAGCACCGCTCCCGGCGGCAACGGCGCCGGGTCCATGATCCACGATGGCGGGATCAACGTGCGCAGCAATTTCAACGCCCGTCCACTCAGTGCCTCCGCCCAATAGTCCTGCAACAGGTGGTGGTGAAACAGTGCGAGGGTCAGCTTCTCTTCCTGAAAGGGTCGCATCGGCGGAGCGATCGCCACCTCATCCGCCTCCCATGCCTCGAAGAAAAATTTCTGCGTGCGGATATTCTCGAGATCGAACAATTCGAAGAACCGGTAAACGACATCGACCTTCTCCGGGTTGCCCCCGGCGTCGAAGAACAGCGCGTTTTCGAGCGGAAAAATATCCTCGGGTCGCAGACAAAACACCCGCTGGCCGAGCAATTGGAGCTGGTGCGCCAGCCACAACATCTCGGGCCGGTAGGTCGCCGCCTCGTCGCTTACCACGAGCGCGATCAGCGGATTGCGCACGCCCGGCCGCAACGCCGCGAGCGCCGCGTGAAAATTTTTGATCATCGCGTCGCCGCCGCCGAGCACCGCCGCGTCGGTCCCGCCGCCGTAGAGCCTGTTGAGAAACGCCGTCAGCCCGATGCCGCCCGGCACCGAATCGAGCTCGGTGAGCACGAACCCTTCGTCGGTCAGCAGCAAGTCCGGCCGCAGCACCGTCGGAAACGCCCCGCGATTTTTCGGATCGCGCGCATGGGCAATCAGGTGCTCCGGCTTGCCGCGGTCGAGGTAGTCGGCCACCCACGGCGCGACGAGCGGCTTGTTGCGCAGCAGATTTTTCCCCGCCGCCGAGCGCATGTAGAGCGTCTCCAGCGCCTGATGGAACTCCAGACACGCCGCGCCGATCGCCTCGAGTTGCGCGTGCTGCTCCGGCGTGAGCGGCCACGCGTCCGGCGAAAGCTGCCACGTCTTGTCCTCGAACAACGGCTGCTCATGCAGCGCCGCGTGGATTTGATCGTAGGAAAGTCCGGACATGGGTTAATTCAGAAGCCAGAAAACCAAGAAGGGCAAAGCGATGCGACGATCAGTTCATGGCTTTCCGGCCGCCAAATTGTCCTCCTCATTCTTCCATCTGAATGTCCTTGTTGCGGTGCCGCGGTGAGCCGGCCCGCAACCACGCGTTGACGAATCGATCTAGATCGCCATCGAGCACACCCTGCGTGTCACTCGTGCTGATGCCGGTGCGCAGGTCTTTTACCATCTGGTAGGGCTGCAGCACGTAGCTGCGGATCTGGCTGCCCCACCCGATTTCGCCCTTCTCGCCGTAGAACTTGTCCATTTCGGCGCGCTGTTCGTCCTGCTTTTTTTCGTAGAGGCGCGACTTGAGGACATTCAGCGCCGTCGCGCGATTCTTGATCTGCGAACGCTCGTTTTGGCAAACAACCACGATGCCGCTCGGGATGTGCGTGAGGCGCACCGCCGAGTCCGTGGTGTTGACGCCCTGCCCGCCTTTGCCCGACGAACGGTAAACATCCACGCGGATCTCACTGTCGGGAATCTCGATTTCGATCTCCTCGGTGATCTCCGCGACGACGTCGACGGCGCAGAAGGACGTATGCCGGCGCTTGTTCGAGTCGAACGGCGAGATCCGCACGAGGCGGTGCACGCCGCGCTCGGCTTTCGCATAACCATAGGCGTTTTCGCCCTTGATGAGAATCGTCGCCTTGCTGATGCCCGCCTGATCGCCGACCTGCACGTCCTGCAGTTCGACGGTGAATCCCCGGCGCTCCGCCCAGCGGTTATACATGCGGAACATCATGTCCGCCCAGTCATTCGCCTCGGTGCCGCCCGCGCCCGACTGGATCGAGAAGATCGCGTTGTTCTTGTCGAACTGACCCGTGAGGAACGACGCGATTTCCAGCGCATCGAGCTCGGTGACCATCGCGGAGACCGAGGCATCGAGTTCCTTCGCGTAAGTTTCGCGCTCACCGGCATCCGCCGCCTCAACCAATTCGACCATCACATCAAGATCGTCGACGCGCTTCTGAAACGCAACGACGGGCAACACGGACTTCTTCAGGCCGTTGAGCTTCGCAATGTGCTTTTGCGCGCGATCGTTGCTGTCCCAAAAACTGGGTGCGCCCATCTGCGCCTCCATCGCTTCGATTTCCCGCTGTTTTTGTTCGCAGTCAAAGAAACCTCCATAGATGGCCGGCGCGCTTCTTAATGTTCTCGATATGGTTGAAGGTCTCGGGAGCGATCATGACGAAGGGTTATCGCCGCAAACTGCGGCCCCCGGCGCAAGGGCAAATCGCAGCCACCTCAACTCACTCCGGCACGACGACGGCCTTGCGCGCCGACAATTCCACCCATGCGCGCGCCGGCGGCCGCGTCGCGAGGATGAAAACCCGCGGCAAAACTAACGAGGCGTGCGCGCAATCAAAGACGACCACGCCGATCTTTTCGCCCGCCGGCACCTCGAACAGCACGAATGAATTAATCGTCTCAGTGCGATACGGAGCGGCGATCGTGCGGCCACGTTGCATCGCGTAAGCAAGCTGCGCCTTGGTCGGCTCGATCGTTTCGACGGGATTTAGTGTCTCGAAATCATCCGTCGCATGATACGGCCAGGAAACTTTGATGGCGTCCGCGACCGGCGCATCGTCTGGCGCAATCGGTTTCGCGGAAATCTGCGCCGCTCCGGTTGCATCGCTTTTCGCTGCGGCGAGAATCTGCGCCGCCTGGGAGGGAAACCAGGCAATCTCCAGTGCGGTCCAGGACGGCGGATGAACCTTTCCGCGCCAGCCGCACGCGAGCAGCACCCCGCCGATTAGAACCCAACTCGCACTCGCGGCGCCACGGACGCCGCCAAATTTCGCCGGCGTCTGCAATGCCTCGGGCGCGGGGCTGAGCCGTTTCAACTTCGCGATCTCGGAATTGATTTCGGCGAGCGCGCGTTCGAGCCCGGCGGCATCGAGGCCTTTGCCCGCCGCGACTGTTTCAACCTCGCAGCGCTTGGCACCGTCGCGCCACGTCCACGGCCGGGCCGCGGGTGCGACTCTCCGCACCGTGGTGGCCAGACCCAAACTCACGAAGAGCCGCGCACCGATCGCGAGCGCCACGGGGGCCAGCGCGGCGCCAAGCCATTTCGCGCCCGGAAAAACGAATTCGATCGCCAACGCGGCCCCGCCCCAACCCACCGCCACCGCCGGCCACACGCCGAAAATCGCTGGGCCCGCGGCCAGCGCACGTCCGAGCCGCGCCCAGAACAAACCCGCGGCGATCGGGCCGCCGCGCTCTTGCAGCAGTTTCAACTGCTGTACTTCCCAGTCGAGATGGGTGATGAAGCCGCGCTGCGCCGCTTCCGACTCGGCCCACGCGAGCACGATGAGTTCGACGCGCGAAGGCTTCGCCACCTTGAACATCTTGTCGATCGCCGGCGGGATCGCGCACGCGAAGTCGCGCTGCAGTCGCTGACGCGCCGCGAGCAACGCGGCCTCGGGTGCGAGCGCGAGCCGGAAAATTTGTTCGCTCGCGCCGTCGTCGGGCCCCTTGAGCCAGCCCTGCCGGCGGATGATGGCCTCGGCATCGGCGGCACTGCGGGCAATTTGCCCGATCGACCGGCTCGCCGCGAAATCGTGGCGATCGAGTTCGGCCGTGATCGTGCGGTGCACGAGTGCGCGCGCGAAGGCGAAGCGCTCAGCGTCATCCGGCTTTTCGGCGACGATCGCCCCGAGGCTCTCGCCGTCGAGCCGACGACCGCGCCAGATCAAATTTCCCGCCGCGAGTTGAACGAGGGCAACTGTCGTTACAATCTCGCGTGCGACCGTCGGTGCCAGCGCCGCCAGCGGCTCGCATGCGATGAGCTTGCGGGTTTCGGCAAGTTGCGGCGCGAGATTTTTCTGTTCGGGCGATTTACTAATGAAATTCGCCAGCGTGCCCGGCACGCCCGCGTCGAAAATCTGCGTGACCGCCTCGGACCATCGCTCGGCCGTCTGCAACTCCTTCGCGGCGTCGGGCACCGACCAGAGTCGGCCGCGCCAACGGAATTTTTTCTCCACGCGCAGCGTGGTGTAATGCTCCTTCACCGGCAGCTGCTTCGTCCACCGATCCACGGCGTCACCATTCCAGCGCACCTCCGGGTCACTGGCCAGCAGGCCGCGCAACAGCAACTGCAACCGCGGATCGAGTTTGAGCATGGTCTCGACGGCACCCGCGCGCATCCCCTTTGCGGACGGTTCCAACAACAAAGCTTCCATGCGGGACTCGGCGGGGAGCGATCGGTCCGCGCCGGGCACATCGTCGATCACGTGGTGGCCGAGCAAGAACTCCTGCACGACGCGGCCCAACCCCCACCAATCCCAGGCGCACAGCCGCCGGCCGGGTTCATGGCGTTCAAGCGCAGCCGCCTCCGGCGGCGCATAGCGCGGATCAACCGCCATCGGGATGGGTTGGCTGGCGTCAAAAAACGTCACGGCCTCGAGCCCGCCGAGCGTGCAATGCAGCCCGCCGTTTTCTTCCCGCACAAACACCGCACCCGGCTTCAAACCGAGATGCACCAACCCCGTTGCATGCAACACCCCGAGCGCCTCGGCGATTTGACGCACGACGGTTTCGACGGTGGCGAGGTCCACGGCGCTCCGCTCGCGACGCCAGACATCCAGCGGCACGCCGCGGATGGCATCGGATATTTCCACGCGTTGGCCGCCGACGAAGTGCCGATCGCGCACGCGTTGCAAGTGCACCAGTTCGACCGTGCCGAGACGCGAGAGCGCGGCGGAGCGCGGATCGTTTTCCACGCCGGGCGCAACGCGCAGCACGACTTCCTGCGCCGTATCGGTGCGATGGGCCCGCCAGAGCTGCGCGCCACCCTCGCCCGGCAAAGGCTCGATCACGTGGTAAACGTCACGCCAAAGGGTGTCGGTCGCCGGCAACGGCTCCGCCCCCGTCTGGTTTGGCATGGACGATCCTGTGGCGGCGCGCGAGGCGGTGCGCGCAGTGCTGGCCGAAGCGGCGGACATAGTTGTCCCCTCTCAGCGGCACAAATCGCCGCTTCTTGAGGGCCGCCCGCGACGGAGTTTAGGCTGCAGACTTCGCCGCGGCCCGACGCTTCTTCCAGTCCCAATACCACGCCACCCAGATGCAGATTTCGTAGAGCAGGTAGAGCGGCACCGCCATGGCGATCTGGGTGATCACCTCGGGCGTCGTCAGCACCGCGCCAAGAATGAACGACAGCACGCACACGTGCCGGCGGTATTTTGCCAAATCCTTGTGCGAGAGAATGCCGAGCTTCACCAGAAACAGCACCACGATCGGAAATTGAAATCCAAGGCCCATGCCGAACACGAAGTGCGTGACGAAGCTGATGTAGTCCTCCGCCCGCCAGTCGTAGCCTTCGAAGCCGAGGAGGTCGGAATACTCGACCGCTGCGCGCAACGCCACCGGCAGCAGGAAAAAATAGGTCAGGAGCACGCCGGTGAAAAACAGCGTCACGCTCCACCCTACCCAGGGAAACAGCAGGTTCCGCTCGCGCAGGTTAAGCGCCGGCATGATAAAGCCGCCGAGAAAATAGATCCAAAACGGCGCCGACGCCGCCAGCGCGCCGTAGAGCGCAACGTGAAACGCGATGAAGAATCCCTCGGCCGGCCCGAAATTGTGCAGCCGCACTTTCAGGGAATTCGCCGGCTCCGTCGACGGCGGGAGCAGTTTCAGCGTCGCCACCTGCTCGGTTCCAATCGTGGCCGTGCCGATTTGAAACACCGCCTGCGGCGCCGCGCCCGGCGGCAGCCCGGCAAACTGATCCCGTGAGACCACGTAGGGCCCGAACTGCGTCGATCCGATCTGAAACGAGACTGTCGGCTTCGGCTTTTCGAACATGTCGATGTGCTTCAGCGGATATTCGAGCAGCGCGACAATCTTGTCCGCCATCAGCAGGCACGCGATCAGCGCAATCCCAATCGCGATCGCGGAGCGGATGATCGCCTGCCGCAGATCGTTGAGGTGGCCCCAAAACGATTTGCGTGCGCCGGGCTCTTCGTCGGGCGTGAGTTCAATGACAGGATCGGACATGACAGGGATGAAGCGAATAGGCGGTCAGACCGCGTTCGCCAACTGGTTTCGCAAAAAAACCTGCGCGGCCCGGCTCATCCGCGCAGTTTGCCCGCGGCTTTTTCCGCGCGATAGCTCGTGCAGGTTTTCTCGACGCCCTCGCGCAGCGCAATCTTCGCGCTCCAGCCAAGCGCCGTCAGCCGTGACACATCCATGAGTTTTCGCGGCGTGCCGTCGGGTTTCGTCGCATCCCACACAATCCGACCGCGGTAACCGACGACTGCGGCGACCAACTCGGTCAGCTCGCGAATCGATACGTCTGTGCCGAGGCCGACGTTGATCAAATCGGGCGGGTTCTCGAGGCGAAGGAGAAACGCACACGCGTCAGCCAAATCGTCGACGTGGAGAAACTCGCGGCGCGGCGAGCCCGTGCCCCACGCGGCCACTTCGGGCAGGTCTTTCTCGCGCGCCTCGTCGAAGCGCCGGATAAGCGCCGGCAGCACGTGCGAATTCTGCGGGTGGTAGTTGTCGCCCGGACCGTAAAGATTCGTCGGCATCGCGGAGTGGAAGCACACCCCATATTGTTTCCGGTAAAACTGCGCGAGCTTGAGCCCGGTGATCTTCGCGATGGCGTAGGCCTCGTTCGTCGGCTCCAGCGGACCTGTCAGCAGGCAGTCTTCCGGCATCGGCTGCGGCGCGTGCTTCGGATAAATGCACGAGCTGCCAAGGAAGAGTAGTCGCTTTACGCCGGCCAGGTGCGCGCCGTGAATCGTATTTGCCGCGATCGCGAGGTTGTCGAAAAGAAATTCAGCCGGGTAGGTGTTGTTCGCGTAAATGCCACCCACCTTCGCCGCCGCGATGATGGCGACGTCAGGCTTCTCCTCTGCGTAGAAGTTTTCCACCGCCGCCTGATTCGCCAGATCGAGTTCACGGTGCGTGCGCAGCACGAGCAACACACCCGGCTCCGCCTCAAAGCGGCGCACGAGCGCGCCGCCGACCATTCCTTGATGACCCGCAATGAATAATTTCATTTTTGAGGAACCACTAATGTACACTAATAGAGGGAAATGAGAGAAATCCGATCAACGCCGGATTGAATTTCTGACATTCCCGAGGCTGAGTGAAAATCAGTGGTTCAAGATTTGGAGCACTTCACACAAACGGCGCGCGCGACGGCGCGGGAAGCTTCGCGATCTGCGCCTCGCGCTTGGCGAGTTCGAGATCGGCCTCGGTCATGATTTTCACGAGTTCCTTGAACTTCACCTTCGGCTCCCAGCCGAGCTGGCGTTTCGCCTTTGCCGGATCACCGATGAGCAACTCGACCTCAGCTGGGCGCTCGTAACGCGCGTCATATTTCACGTATTTCTCCCAATCGAGATCGAGCAGCGTGAACGTCTCCTGAATAAATTCCTTCACGCTGTGCGTCTCGTTAGTCGCGACCACGTAGTCGTCGGGTTTGTCCTGCTGGAGCATCACCCACATCATCTCGACGTATTCCTTCGCGTAGCCCCAGTCGCGGCGCGCGTCGAGGTTGCCCATGTAGAGCGAGTCTTGGAGGCCGAGTTTGATGCGCGTGGCCGCACGCGTGATCTTGCGCGTGACGAACGTCTCGCCGCGGCGCGGGCTCTCGTGGTTAAACAGGATGCCGTTCGATGCATGGAGATTGTAGCTCTCACGGTAGTTCACCGTGAGCCAGTAGGCATACATCTTCGCGCAGCCGTAGGGCGAGCGCGGCCAGAACGGCGTCTTCTCCGTCTGCGGCACTTCCTGCACCTTGCCGAACATCTCCGACGACGACGCCTGATAATACCGGCACTTCTTCCCCAGCCCCGCCTCGCGGATCGCCTCAAGGATGCGGACCGAACCAAGCCCGACGACATCGCCGGTGTATTCCGGAATATCGAAGGACACACGCACGTGTGATTGCGCACCGAGGTTGTAGATTTCCTCCGGTTGGAGCTCGTAAAGCAACTTCACCATCTGCACCGAGTCGGCGAGGTCGCCGTAGTGCAGATGCAAGCGCACGCCATTAACGTGCGGATCACGGTAGAGGTGATCGATCCGGCTCGTGTTAAACGTCGAGGCTCGACGGATGACGCCGTGCACCTCGTAGCCTTTTTCGAGCAGGAGTTCCGCCAGATACGATCCGTCCTGACCCGTGATGCCGGTGATGAGCGCTTTCTTCATGTATGCGGAAAAACGTAGGGGCCGGTCCCTACGGCGGGCAAGCTCGCCGATGGAAATCTTCGGCCGGGCTTGGAGAAATTCGACCGGGCTGCGCTGCGGTGGCGATCCGATCAGACGGACCGAAATCGCGTCGCCGTCGCCACCAGCGACACCATCAACGCCCGCACGGACATATCGGCGCGCGCATCGAGGAGCTTTCCGTCGGCATCAAACGCCTTGCCCGCCTGCGGCAGCGCGCACTGTCCCGGCACGACGTGACACCCCAGCTTCAACAGGAGTTGCTGTGCCTGCACGAGCGAGCGCACGCCACCGAAGCCACCCGGCGACGCCGAGATCACGGCCGCGACCTTGCCGGAAAACGGATCGACGTCATCACGGGTGCACCAATCGATCGTGTTTTTCAGCAGCGGCGTGATCATCGAGTTGTATTCCGGCGACGCGATCAGCAGGGCGTCATGCTCCTTAATCACCGCGATCAGTTTCTTCGCGTTCTCAGGCAACCCGACCGCGTCCTCAAGATCGCCGTCGTAGAGCGGGAGCACGTAGTTGCTCAAATTGATTAACGTGACTTCCCCACCCGCTTCGCGCGCGCCGGCAACGGCAACGGCGAGAAATTTTCGGTTGAGCGATTCGCGGCGCGCACTGCCGGAAAATGCAAGGATGCGGGGCGAAAAGGTCATGCCCCCACAGAACTCACCCGAGCGATTTCAGCAAGCGCTCCAACTCCGCCCGTTTCGCCTTTTGATCGGCGAGTTGCTTGCGCGCGCCTTCGAGCACGGCCGGGGGCGCTTTGCTCACGAACGCTTCGTTCGAGAGCCGCGCCTCAGTGCCCGCGATGTGCTTCGCGATTTGATCGAGTTCCTTGGTCAGCCGGATTTTTTCCGCGCCCACATCGACCGTGCTCGCCAAATCGAGATAGATCGTGCCGAGCGCGGCGACGATCGCGGGAGCACCGTCGACTTTTTCGCGACGATCAATGCTCGCAGCGCCGCACAGGCGCGAGAGTTTCGCGAGATTGTCCGCGACTGTCTTCCACTCGGTGTCGCCTGTGGTCACCATGAGTTTCACGTCGCGACGACTGGCGAGATTGTGTTCGGCCTTCAACGCGCGCGTTTTCGCGACAAAATCCTTGAGCCGATCGACCGAAGCCGCGGCGGCGTGATCAAGCGTGAGGCCGCGGGCAATGCCGGCGTGAGCGACTTGCGAGGCGTTTTCAAGGTGTGCCTCCTCGATGAATTCCCCTTCGGGTCCGTAGCCGAGCTGGTGCCAGAGTTCCTCGGTGATGAACGGGATAAACGGATGCAGCAACAGCAGCGTCTGCCGCAACACGAGATCCTGGATCGCGAGACAGTTGGCCTTGGTCTCCGCGTTTTGGAGTTTCGCCTTCGAGACCTCGACATACCAGTCGCAGAAGTCATTCCAGAAAAATCCGTAGAGCGCCTGCACCGCCCCGCTGAATTCGAACTCACGAAAGCAACGATCGACTTCGCGCGTCGTCCCGAGCAGGCGATCGAGGATCGCGTGATCATCGGCATCAAACTGCGCGGGCACCAGACGCGCCACGATCGCGGAGAGCGACGAGTTGTCGCCAGCCTCGCCGCTCATCTGGCGGAAGCGGCACGCGTTCCAGAGCTTGTTGCAGAAGTTCTTTCCGCTCTCGATGCGATCTTCCTGGAAGCGGATGTCCTGGCCCTGCGGTGCGATCGAGATGATGCCGAAGCGGAGGCCGTCGGCGCCGTAGGTGTCGATGAGATCGAGTGGATCGGGCGAGTTGCCGAGGGACTTCGACATCTTGCGGCCCTGCTGATCGCGGATGATGCCGGTGAAATAAACGTGCTTGAACGGAATCCGCCGCTCAATCGGTTCGCCGGGCCGCATGAATTCGAGGCCCGCCATGATCATGCGCGCGACCCAGAAGAAAATGATGTCCGGACCCGTGACGAGCGTCGTGGTCGGATAAAAATAATCGAGGCCCTGCGCCTTCATCTTGCCAGCGTCGGGCCAGCCCATCGTCGCAAATGGCCAGAGCCACGACGACGCCCACGTGTCGAGCACATCGTCTTCCTGCACCCAGTTCTCCTTGTCGGCCGGGCCTTCGAGCGAGACATGCACCTTCGTCGTGTCGGCGATATCGGCCTCGGTGAGTTTCTCCTTATCGAGGCCCTTCCGATACCACACGGGAATGCGATGGCCCCACCAAAGCTGACGGCTGATGCACCAGTCTTGAATGTTTTCGAGCCAGTGGAGGTAAACTTTGCTCCAGCGCTCGGGGTGAAACTTGATGTGGCCGTCGCGCACCGCGGCCTTGGCTTCCTCGACGCGTGGATATTTCAGCCACCACTGCCACGTGAGCCGCGGCTCGATCGGAACGTCGGCGCGTTCGGAGTAGCCGACGTTGTTCGCATAGGCTTCCTCGGCGAGCAACGCGCCGGAAGCCTTCAACAACTCCGCCGCCTTCTTGCGTCCCGCGAAACGATCGAGGCCTGCGAGTTCAGGGCCGGCGAGCGCGTTGAGTTTTCCGTCAGCCTCAAGCACGTCGATGACGGGGAGCTTGTGACGCAGGCCGATCTCAAAGTCGGTTTTGTCGTGCGCGGGCGTGATCTTGAGCGCGCCGGAGCCGAACTCCTTGTCGACGGCCGTGTCGGCAATGATCGGGATTTCTGCGGCCGGCCCGAGAACGCGGCGAACTTTTTTCCCCACCCACCCTGCGTAGCGCGGATCGTCGGGATGCACCGCGATCGCAACGTCTCCCGGGATCGTTTCGGGGCGCGTCGTCTTGACCTCAATATATTGTCCCGGCGCATCCGTGCGCTCATAGCGCACGCGATAGATCGTGCCGTTGACTGGCTTCATGATCACTTCCTCGTCGGAAAGCGCGGTCATCGAGACCGGACACCAGTTCACCATCCGTTTGCCGCGGTAGATGTGGCCCTTCTTGAAAAGATCGACGAACACCCCGAGCACCGCCTGCGAGTAGTGCGGGTCCATCGTGAACTGCGTGCGATCCCAGTCGCACGACGCACCGAGGCGACGGAGCTGTTCGAGGATGATGCCGCCCTTTTCGGTGCGCCACTCCCAGACTTTTTCCAGGAATTTTTCGCGGCCGAAGTCGTGACGCGTCTTCTTCTGCTTGCGCAGCTCGCGCTCGACCACGGTCTGCGTAGCGATGCCGGCGTGATCGGTGCCGGGAATCCAGAGCGCCGATTTGCCCTCAAGCCGCGCGCGCCGAATCAGGATGTCTTGGATCGAGTTGTTCAGCACGTGCCCCATCGTGAGGACTCCCGTCACATTCGGCGGCGGGATGGCGATCGTGTAGGGCTCCTTCTCGGGCGTGACTTTGCCCGCGAAGGCCTGAGCGGCTTGCCAGGCGGCATACCACTTTTTTTCGACTTCGCGCGGTTCGTAGCTCTTGGTGATCTCGGCCATCGGTCGGTGCTGGTTTGGAACCCGGAAGAAAACTGGCCGCGCACGCGCGACGCAAGCGGGGAAACGCGTTCGTTCTGTCATGTCAAAATCCCGCTCGCGCGGACCGCGGGATTGCGTTCTCTTGGCCGATTCTCATGCCCGATACTGTCCAGTCCCGTGCGCAGGAACGCCTGCATTTCACCGGCGAAGTGCCGATCGCGCAGCGGCTGACCGAGTGCAAAGAATTTCTCCGGAATGAAACCGCGATTCTCCGCGCGCGGCACAACGCCGGCACCGCCGGCCTCGCAATTGCGCACGAGCGGGCGCAGGCGATCGATGCGCTGCTCACGCGGCTCTTCGACTACGCGATCGCGTCCTACGAGCGGACGCACGGGCCCCTGCCGGCGCCGGTCGCGCTCGTCGCGCTCGGCGGCTACGGCCGGCGTGAACTTTCACCGTGGAGCGACATCGACGTCATGTTTCTCTTCCCGACGAAGACCAAGGCCGCCGTCGCGAAGCCGCTCCAGCAACACCTCACCAACGAAATCCTCTACGTGCTCTGGGACTGCGGCCTGAAGGTCGGCCATTCCACGCGCACGATCGACGAGACGTTTGCCGAGGCGCGCCGCGAAATTCAGTCGAAGACAGCGCTGCTCGAGGCGCGACTGCTCGCGGGCTCGGCATCGCTTTTCGACACGTTCGGCCAAGCCTACCGCAGCTACTATACCACCGAGGATCCGAAGGGCTACATCAGCGCGCGCCTCGACGATCAGGCGAACCGCCGCGCGAAGTACGGCCACACCGTTTTCAACCAGGAGCCCGACATCAAGAACGGCGTCGGCGGCCTGCGCGACTACCAGAACGCCGTGTGGATGGCGCGCGTGAAGCTCGGCATCATGACGCTCGACGAGCTCGCCGCGCAAAACTACCTGCGCGCCGACGACCTCGTGGCGTTTCGCCGCGCCTATGATTTTCTCCTGCACGTGCGCAACGAGCTGCACTTTCTCAGCGCGCGCCCGACCGATGTGATGAGCCTCGATATGCAGCCGCGTATCGCGCAAAACCTCGGCTACCCCGAGTCGGACATGCTGGCGCGCGTTGAACGCTTCATGGCCGACTACTACCGCGCCGCGCAGACGATCTACCGCGTGTCGAAACTGATCGAGGAACGGCTCGCGCTCTCGCTCAGCGCGGTCGGTCCGGTGCGCGGCTCGCTGCGCGCGGCGTTGCGCGCGGCGCGATTCGAACGCGCGAAGCGCCTCGACGGGTTCGTCCTCCGCGGCCGCGAGCTCGCCGCCGAAAATCCCGATGTTTTCCTCGACGATCCGGTGCGGCTCATCCGCGTGTTTCGCCACAGCCAGCAGCTCGATGCGCCGTTCGATTTTCACCTCGCGCAGCTCATCCGCGATTCGCTGCCGCGCCTCACGCCCGAGGTCGCCGCATCGCATGACGCCGGGGTGAGTTTCCGCGCTATCCTTTCCGAGGTCGGTGCGGTGCGGCCGGTGCTGGCGCGGATGCACGAGCTCGGCGTCCTGGGGCGCTTCATCCCGCAGTTCGACGCGCTCACCTGCCTGGTGCAGCACGAGTACTACCACCGCTACACTGCGGATGTGCACACGCTCAACGCCATCGGCGAACTCGACCGCATCTTTATTGAGGCCGAACCCATCACGCTCAAGTATCGCGGCGTCCTCCACGAAAGCGCCGACCCCGCGCTGCTCTATCTTACGCTCCTCCTCCACGACATCGGCAAGGCCGAGGGAATCCAGGGCCATGCCGAGAGCGGGGTCAGACTGGCCGGGCCGATCCTGGAGCGGCTGGGAGTTTCCCCCGAAGGACGCGAGCTCGTCACCTTCACCATCAAAAATCACCTTGCGATGGCACGATTCTGGCAGAAGCGAGACGTCGATGATCCCAAGACTGCAGCTGCATTTGCCGAACTTGTGGGCTCGCCCGAGCACCTGCGGCACCTCTACGTCCACACGTTTTGCGACGCGCGCGGCACCGCCGCCGACCTCTGGAACAGTTACAAAGACACGTTGCACACGTCGCTTTATCGCGCCACGCTGGAGCGCCTGAAACTGGGCACCGCCGTCGACCTTGGTTACCAGGAAAAGAAAAAAATGACTCAACAGGAACTCATCGCGAAATCCATCCCTGGCATCAGTGCCGACGAGATCAACGCGCACTTCGGCCTCCTGCCCGATCGCTACTTCATCCACACCGATACGGACGAAGTCGCCCTGCACATCCGGATGGTGAACAAGCTCCTCACCTCGATCACAAGCGCCGATTCCGTCGGTTCGCTCCGCCCGATCATCGAATGGAAGGACGACCTCAACCGCTCGCTCACGGTCGTCAACGTCGTCACCTGGGATCGCGCCGGACTCTTCTATAAACTCGCCGGCGCGTTCAGCGTCGCCGGCCTCAGCATCCTCGGCGCAAAAGTGATCTCCCGCACCGATCACATCGCGATCGACACGTTCTATGTCGTCGAGCCCGGTCGCGGCATCGTGCAAAGCGCGAGCGCGCAGGAAAAATTCGCGAAGACGATCGAGGAGGCACTCGTCGCCAACAAGGATCTGATGCCCGACATCACCGCGCAGGCCAAAAAGATCGCGTCCACGCGCTACCTTTCCTCGCCCAGCGGCGAAATGCTCCACAGCTCGTTTCCCCCGACCGTCGACGTGTATCACGAGCTCTCGATGCAGCGCACCATCGTCGAGATCCAAGCGCGCGATCAAATCGGCCTGCTCTACCGTCTCGCGAAAACGATTTCCGATCACACGTTCGACATCACCTTCGCCCGCATCGGCACCGAGCGTGGCGTCGCGATCGACACGTTCTACATCGAAAATGCGAACAAGGAGCCCGTCGACGATAGCGCGCGCCTTATCGGCCTGCGCGACGCGCTGAAGGAAGTCATCACCCCCGCTGCCGCGGCGGTCGTGGTGGCAGCGAAGTAGTTTCGCCGTCAGCGGCGGTTCAGCGCACCCCGCCGCAGCTATCCCGCTCGCGATCCCGCGTTAACGAAGCGGCGCGCATACGCGCAGTCTGGCTGACTTTTCATCTCGAGAAGCACGCGGGCCATTCGTTTCTGTTTAACGATACTAGCACGAAAGCGTTTGTTGCATCTTCGCCGCCGGATTCTTTCTCTAAGAAATCCCTCAACCCCGAGGCACCCCATGAAAATGAATCTGCTTGCTCGTTCCCGCTGGCTCGTCGCATTCGCCGGCTTGCTCCCCGCGCTGTTTGCCCAATCGACGCCCCCGCCCGCGCGGCCCTCCGCGTCCGACGACACCGTGCAGCTTTCGGCCTTCGAGGTAAAAGCCGAGGCCGACAAAAGCTACGGCGCGCTCAATTCAAATTCGCTCACGGCCTTCACCACCGAGTTGAAGCGCATGCCCGTATCGGCTGACGTGTTCGGCGAGGCGTTCATGAACGACGTGGGGCTCAACACCGTTGAGCAGATGATCCAGAATTTTTCCGCCGGTGCGGGCATGGCCTCGATCAGCCCGGACGGCTCGGCACCGAACAGCCAATACCTCGACCGCAACGCCAACGGTTCACTCTCACTGCGCGGACTCGCCGCCCCGACCATGCAGGTCAATGGATTCTTCCCGACGGGCGGCGGCGGCGTCACCGCCACGGGCATCACGAGCAACTTCGACATGGAGCGCGTGGAAGTCATCAGCGGACCGCAGGCGTTGCTTTACGGTGTGAGCGGCGCTGGAGGCGTCGTGAATCTCGTGACCAAACAGGCCCGCTTCGCCCGGCCGAGCTTCGGCTCGTTTAAGTTTCAGGTCGATCAATACGGCCACAAACTCAGCCAGCTCGACTACGGTTGGGGCGGCAAAGATCTCGCCGTGCGCCTGACCCTGATCGACCAGACGATCGGTGGTCGCCGCGTCTGGATCGGCGGCCCGGTCAAGGGCGGCTACGCCCAAATCGCCTACCGGCCGATTAGCAACACCGTTCTCCGGCTCTCCGTCGAACGAACCAACATGGATCGCACCAACGCCAACAGCGGCGGCATGACCTTCACCGCGCTCAGCGCCGCCAACGACGCCCGCAACGGTCAGACCCTCCACTGGCTCCTCGCCACCGGCCAGGTTCAGGCCGCCACCAACGGCGGCGCGAGTGGTGCCGGCCCCATCATGAATGGCGGACTCAATTGGGATAACATCGATTCGATCGGCGGCGCCTTTAGCGGAGAACTCCAACGCCACACCCTCATCACTCTCCAGGCCGAGACCCGCTGGAACAACTGGCTCTCTACCCAAATCAGCGCCGGCTACCGGCACGAGACGCGTTGGAAAGTCGGCAATAGCGGCGTCTCCTTCCTCGCGCCCAACGTCACCTCAAACCCCACCGGCGCGTGGGCCGTCAGTATGGGCGGCAGTTCCGCGACCTATTTGTGGGAGCCCGTCCGGCAAAAAGTCGCGCGCTTCTCAGCCCTCGCCACCAATGATCTCTTCAGCGGTCGAGCCCACAGCCAGACGATCGCCGGCGTCGACTTCACCCGCACGGACGGCGCCGTAAACACTTATGCGTTCGAACAAGCCGACAGCAACTGGAACGTGATCAAGTCCTCCAGCACCGCGAACAACGGCTACACCGTTTTGCCGACGGTCTATTGGGGCGTGCCCAATGGTCCTGTGCAGAATCCGCTCTGGTCGCGCTACGCTTCCCGCATCACCTACGGCGGCGTGAACTACGTGCGCGTCGTCCCCAACGACACCGTCGCTTCGCTCATCTCACCCACAAATCCCGAGGGTCTCAGCGGCACCGGCTCCGGCGATTTTCGCCACACCTCCGACATCCAGGGCGGCGTCTACGGCGCCAACTACACCGACTGGCTCAGCGGACGCCTCACCACCCTGCTCGGCTTCCGCGCAGGCAAAACCTTCTCCCGCAGCGCCACCGAAGCCGCCGCACCGAGCCCGCCGAGCGTCCTCAGCGAAACCAATACCCGCTACACCGCCTTCAACGCCGGCGCCAACTACGCGCTGACCAAATGGCTGCGCCCCTACGTTGAAGTCTCCGACAACTACGTGCCCCCGAGTATCGGCGCCGCCGACCCCTACGGAAAATTTACCAAGACGTCGAACGGCATCGGCGAAGAAGTCGGCCTCAAAGCCAACAACCCCACCAGCACGATCTCCGGCTCGCTCGCATTCTACCACACGAAGTCGAAAAACGAATCGATGCAGTTCACCAGCACGGTGCAGAACGACATCAACCCGGCCGGACTCAACGGCCGTTTCGGACCCTCCGGCAACACCATCAACGTCGATCGCGAGACAGAGGGCCTGCAACTCGCGCTCACGGCCGCGCCGACGGACGGCTGGCGCCTGCGCTTCTCCGGCGCCGTCATCCAAAGCAAAATCGGTTCCGACAGCAGCTACGCCCAGCTCTACAACGATCAGTTCTACGCGAACGCCCAGCGGCAGGTCACGTTTAAGGACGGCACCGTCGTCTACGTGAACCCCAACGCCACCGCAATCGTCGCCTCGACCGCCACCGGCGCCGTCCCGCTCACGATCGACCTGATGAACACGTCGACGAGCCGCTACTACGCGAATCCCGCCGCGGTCAGCGGCGCCATCACGTCCAACTCCGCCGTCGCCACCATCCTCAAGTCCGCCGATCCCGTGCACGGTCCGATTCTCACTGGCGCCACCGGTCTGCCCATCTCCGCCCTGCAAATTGCGCCCAACCCGCTCTCGCCGCCGCCCGGAACCATCATCGTGTCGAAGGCCGGCGACCGCGTGACCGGTTTCCCGCAGTTCAGCATGAACCTCACCAACGTCTACACCTTCCGCGAAGGCTGGTGGCGCGGCATCCGCCTCGGCGGCACGGTCGTCTCGACGTGGAAAAACAGCGGCTATTATTATTTCCCAACGGGCGTCGCGACACCGAACAATCGCCAGATGTTCTTCCTCCCGAACCAGACGACGGTGTCCGCCATCCTCGGCTACGAGAAAAAATTTCGCCGCGTCACCTTCTCCACCCAGCTCAACATCAACAATCTCCTCAACCGCTACAACGTCGTGCTGCTCCCCAGCTACATCAACGGCTGGTCCGGCCCGAACAACGCCACGTTCGATCGCCAGCCCCGTAGCTACGTCTGGTCCAGTTCGGTGGCGTTCTGACGGATTTGTTTCTCGCCCGCACCATCCCGCCTTCATGAAAACCCACCTAGTCTGTTTCCTCGCCGCTCTCGCGATCACCAACGGCGTTTGGTCCCAGACCAAAGCGGCGAAAGCACCTGACCCCGCGTTCGTCGCCGTCAACGAAACGCCGGGCCTCCCGCGCGTCCTGCTCATCGGTGATTCAATCTCGATGGGTTATACGCTACCAGTGCGTGCCCGGCTCGCGGGCAAGGCCAACGTGCTTCGACCCGCGGAAAATTGCGGCGAGACCGCGCGCGGACTCAAGTCCCTCGACAAGTGGCTCGGCTCCGGCCACTGGGACGTCATCCACCTCAACTTCGGACTCCATGATCTTAAATACCTCGACGCCGCCGGCAAATACGTCCCGCCCGAGCAGGGCAAACAAGTCGCCTCCGTCGCCGTCTACGAGGAGCACTTGCGCGCGCTCGTCGCGCACCTCCAGCAGACGAGTGCGAAACTCATCTTTGCCACGACCACGCCAGTGCCGGCCGACACGCTCGGGCGCGTCGAACATGACGAACTGAAATACAACGAGGCCGCGAAGCGAATCATGCGCGAACTGGGCGTCGCCGTTGACGACCTCCACGCCATTGCCGCCGCCGACCAAGCCCGGTTGCAGCTCCCGCACAACGTGCATTTTACTCCGACCGGTTACGAAAAATTGGCCGACGCCGTTACGGCGAGCATCGCCGCCGCCCTTCCTGCCGCTCCGCGCGCACCATAAACCGTCGTTCGGCGCGCGACATGTCCGGCACGAACGCGCCAGTGGCACGAACTTTCAATTCGCGGCCCCGTGGCAGCCGCAGCGCTTTCGGATTGTTTGCCGCGGTGAGGCGCGTTCAGTCTCCGGCCATCATGTCCACGTCCGACGACCCGCGCCTGCTCCCCGCGCTCTACCGCGTGGCCGCGCTCGCGTCGCGCACCGCCGACCCCACCGCCGCCCTCCGCGAGATGCTGGAAGTCCTCGTCGCCACCTTTCACGCCGACGCCGGCTCGATCGCCCTGCTGAATCCTGATACCCGGCACCTCGACACCGAGGTCGCCACCGAATCCTTCGCCGCGCAAAATACCACCCCCGGCTTGAAACTCGGCCACGGCATCACCGGCTGGTGCGTGCTCAACCATCGCTCGCTCCTCGTGCCCGACGTCACCGTCGAACCGCGCTACATCGTCGTGCGCGCCGAGGCCCGCTGCGAAATGGCCGCCCCGATGATGGACGGCGATCAGATCATCGGCGTTATCGATCTCGAAAGCGATCGCGTGGGCGGCTTTACGCCGGCCGATCTCACCGCGCTGGAGACCTTCGCTGCCGAGGCCGCACGCGTCATGCAGCGCCTCTGGGAACTTTCTCACCTTAAGAACAAGGCGCGCCAACTCGAGTCGCTCATCACCGCCGGCCAGTCGCTCGTCACCAAGCTCGAGCAATACGAACTCTTCGACACACTCACGCACGCCGCCAACGACCTCCTCGGCTCCCGCACGTGCATGCTCTACCTCCACGACGCCGCCGCGCGCACGCTCCGCTGTGCGTTCATCGCCACCTCCGGCACCATCTCGCCGCCGACCGAGGCGATTCCCGTCGACTCGTGCCTCGCCGCCGCCGCCGTGCACACGCGTCGCCAAGTCACGTTTCTCGACGTGCAGGCGCCGGAAAACTCCGAGTTGCTCGATCTCCCGCGCGATACCGCACTGCGCTCGATGCTCGCCACGCCGCTCCTCTTCGATGGCGAAGTGCTTTGCGTGCTCGCCGTCTTCACCGATCGCATCCATCGCTTCGCCAACGACGAAAAACGCCTTTGCACCACGCTCGCCAGCCTCGGCGCCATCGCGTTGGAGAACGCCCGCCTCTATTCGCGCGTCTTCCAGAGCGAAGACACGCTCCGCAAAAACGAACGCCTCACCACCCTCGGTCTCCTCGCCGCCGAGATCGCCCACGAGATCCGCAACCCGCTCACCGTCCTGAAACTCCTCCACGGCGGCCTCGGCCTCGATTTCGCCGAAGACGATCCGCGCCGCACCGACATGCGCGTCATCGGCGAAAAACTCGATCAACTCGAATCGATCGTCACCCGCGTGCTCGGTTTCGCCAAGGCGCCGTCTAGCCTGCATTCCCGCTGGTCGCTTGCCGACATCGTCGAGGACACGCTCGTGCTCGTGCGCCTCAAACTCGCGCAAAGCAAAGTCACCCTCCGCTTCGATCCACCCTCGCAACCACCGCCGATCGTCGAGGTTCATAAGGGGCAGATTCAGCAAGTGCTCCTCAACCTGATGATCAACTCGACGCAGGCGATGCCTGACGGTGGCGACATCACGATCACGATTGCGACCGAAGATCGCGAAGGCGTTCAACTCGTGCACCTCGACCTCGGTGACAACGGCGGCGGTATTCCGGACAAAATCCGCGACCGCGTCTTCGACTCATTTCTCTCCGGTCGCGCCGACGGCACTGGCCTTGGCCTCGCGATCGCCAAACGCATCCTCCTCTCCCACCATGGCGATATCGAAGTGCTCGCGACGAGCCCCGCGGGCACCACCATGCGCGTCACGCTTCCGGTCGCGAAATGATAACAGAAAATATCCGGCACCGCTCTCGCCTTGCTTCGCATCCTGAAGATTCTCCGGCGCATCGCAGCCTATTTCCCTCACCTCATCTTGATCAGCATGAGGGGCCCAATGTAGATGTTGCGGACAATGCCGTCATGTTCCCCCATGGCCATCCGCGGCTATGCTAACTAATTCCCGCGCCAAAAGTTCGACTCAACCGCCGACGACCGATGATGCGCTCGCGCCGGCAGGCAAAAAGAGCATTTTTTGTCATCAGGCCGTGTTTTTTTGCCTAGATCGCTCAGTTCGCTTGAAGCACGCGGCGCCTGAACGAGGGAACTCGATTTAGTTGATTCTAATTCCCTGAAACCTTCCGGCGTCTCCTCACCTATTGGCGCCCGCCAAATATGCCAGATAATCGCTATCAAGCCAGAAACCAATATAACCCCGACCCCGAGAAGAATCCAAGCAATTGGTGTCATGAAAGAGCGGTGAAAAAATTTCAGCTTTCGCTAACACGGAGAACTAAAAGAACGTGCTCTGAAGAAAGCCCGAACGCAACACGCTTAAGCAAATTACAGGCATTTGACATTCTTTTAACTTCCTCCCCGTCTCGACTGGTTGCCTTCATTCCGAACCGTGCGCCGAACGGACCGGAGCGATCTTAAACCACGCTTCTCGACATGCAGTTCGGAAAGCCAGACTGGCGACCCCGTTCAATCCTCATGACCGCACCCGAAAAAATCGCGCGCCAGAAGCGCATACTGAAAATCATGATCGCGGTGCTCGCGCTCGGTGGCCTTGCGATCGCCGCGCTGGCGACGCGCGTCCCGCTGCCGCTCCGACTTTTTCTCGCTGCCACCGATTTGGTCGCTGCGGCCTTTTTCACCGTCGCGATCCACCAGGCCTCGGCGAAAAAATAGCGTCGCTGCGTCAGGCGCTCAAACGGGTGGCTTGAGTCGGAAGTCCACCATCAGGTCGTCCGCGATCTTTTCGAGATCGGCACGCACCGCACCCACGCTCGTCGTTGCCGGCAAGAATACCGTCGCGCGCGCCTGAAACAAAGTGCCGCCGCCCATCGGGGCGTTGACGCGCTCCGAGGCGAGCTCCTCCACATTGGCGCGATGCGCCGCGAGCACCGCCGATACACTCCGCAAAATTCCCGGCCGATCGTGGCCGACGACATCCAGCATCGCGACCGCGCCCCGTACTCCTTTTTCCCGGTCTCCACCTCCCAACTCCGCATGAATAATCACGCTTAACCCGACCTGCTCGAGTTTCCCAAGCGCCTGCGTGAGTTCACCCGCGCGTTCGCCGGGCACCTCGACACGCAGGAGTCCCGCAAACTGCCCACCGAGGTGACACATCCGGCTTTCGAGCCAGTTGCCGCCGTGGTCCGCGACGCACGCGGCGACGAGTTGCACCAGTCCAGGCCGATCGGTGCCGATGACAGTCATGACGAGGGTCGCGAGCATAAATCAAATTTCCGTTTCTCGCACCCGAGGCGCACTCACTCCTCCAACTCCACGTTCCAATACGCGACGTCGAGGAAATCCCTCCACATCTCGCGGTGCTGGTTGCCGAGCACGAGCGAAATTACCGGGCGCCATTTCGGGCGGACGGGTTTGCGGATCAGCCGCATGGCGGCCTCGTGCGGGAGGCGGTTTGCCTTGCGCGTATTGCACTTGATACACGAGCACACGATGTTTTCCCACGTCGTCTTCCCGCCATAGTCGCGCGGGATCACGTGATCGAGGTTGAGCTGCTCGCGCGGCATCACCTTCGCGCAATACTGGCAGGTCGCCTTGTCGCGCTCGAAGACATTGTTGCGCGTGAGCTTCAGCTCTTTGCAGGGCAGCTTGTCGAAAAACGTGAGCAGAATCACGCGCGGCAACCGTATCGTGCGACTCGGCGTGTGCACCGTCTCCAGCGCCTCGATTGGCGGATTGCTCCGCGAAAAATCGATCCAGTCGAGCAACGCGAAGGTTCGGAAATCATCGTCGTGGTGATGCACGACGTGCGCATGCCCGCGCGCGAGCAGGCCGAATGCACGGCGTGCGCCGATGACATTCACCGCCTGCCACAGGCGGTTCAAAACCAACACCGGTTGATCGAGTGCGGCCTCCATACGGGGCCATGGCAATAACGGCGCCCGGCTCAGACTGTCAAGGGCTTGCCAACGACGCGGCCCCGCCCGCCGTTACGATTTCGTTTCGTTGCCCGCCCTCGCCGGCTCCAGCGCGATGCCTTTCAGTTTTATCCCGGCCAGTTTCTTGACGACGAAATCCGCCTCGGCCTCCGCCACGTCGACCAAGGTGTGCCGCTGGTGAATATCGATCGCGCCGACGATGGTCGCAGGCAATCGCGTGACCCCGGCAATTTTTCCAACGATGTCAGCGGGAGTGACGATTTGTTTGCGGCCGACGTTAAGGAAGACCGTCGCGTAGCCCGGCTCGCGGCCGGTGCGCGCAGGGCGGTCGTATTTCGATTTGCGCGGGCCCGACTCGGGATGTCCATCGTCGTCCTCCCGATCGCGTTCGAGTTCCGTTTCGCTCCCCACCGGCGTCTCGGCGGGAGCCGCGGCGGGGGAAACCTTGGGTGCCGCCACCGGTTTCGCCCAGACGGGCGCAGGCTTCACTGATTTCTCCGTCAACACGGGTGCAGGTTTCGCAACCGGCCCCGGTTTTGCGATCGCGCCTCCGCCCGGAGCCGACGTTCCCTGCAGCAGGTGGATCAGCGCCGAGCAAATGTCCGTGCTCGCGTAACCCTGATCGAGCAAGCGATCGATCATGCGATCATGGGGCTTGAAGTTCTTCGCCTCGAGCGTCGCGCGGATTTTTTCGAAAAATACGCTTGTGCGCGCTTCGTCGACTTCGTCCAGCGAGGGGATTTTACCGCGGCGCACATCGAGTTTCGCCCAGCGCACCATGCTCTGGAGCTTATAGAGTTCCTGCCCGGAGACGAACGTGAACGCCCGCCCCTTCCGGCCCGCGCGGCCCGTGCGGCCGATACGGTGCGTGTAATCTTCGGCATCGTTCGGCAGATCGAAATTGAAGACGACCTCCAGGTCATCGACATCAAGTCCGCGCGCCGCGACGTCGGTGGCGACGAGGAATTCGAATTTCCGCTCGCGGAACTTCTGCATCACACGGTCGCGCTGCGCCTGCGTGATGTCGCCATGGAGCCGGTCCGTCAGGTAGCCGCGCGAATGCAGGTGCTCGTCGAGATCATCGACCATGATCTTCGTGCTGCAAAAAATAATCCCATAGCGGAAATCGTTCACGTCGATCAATCGAGTGAGCGCCTCGATTTTTGAGCGGCGGTCCACTTCAAACCACACCTGCTCGACCTGCGGAGCGTTCTGCGCGACCGACTCGATTTTGATCCACTCGGGGTTCTTCGAATAGCGCCCAATCAGATCCTGGATCATCCGTGGGATCGTCGCGGAGAAAAACATCAGCTGCCGGGTCTGCGGCGTGGCCTTCAGGATGTGCTCGATGTCGTCGCGAAAGCCCATGTCGAGCATCCGGTCGGTCTCGTCGAGCACGACGAGTTTCAACTGGTCGAGCTTCAGCGTGCCACGCTCCATGTGATCCATCACGCGCCCCGGCGTGCCGATGACGACCTGCACGCCTCCCGCGAGCGCGCGAAACTGCCGCTCATAGCTCTGTCCACCGTAAATCGGCACGCCCGTCACACCGCGTTTGAAGTGCGCCAGCTTACCCGTTTCCTCGGCAACCTGCACGGCGAGTTCGCGCGTCGGACAGAGCACGAGCACCTGCACGGCGCGAATCTTCGGGTCGACGCGCTCGATTGCCGGGATGGCAAATGCTGCCGTCTTGCCGGAGCCGGTCGACGACATGCCGACGATGTCTTTGCCCGTGAGTGCGACGGGAATCACCGCGGTTTGAATCGGCGAAGCCTCTTCAAATCCCATCTTCTCCACCGCTTTTAAAATATCCGGCGTAAGGCCGAGTTCGCTGAACGGACGTTTTTCCATGCCGCACAGTGCGAGCGATTCTCCGCCGCGGCGAGCCTGCATTCCTCAGGCCCAATGCTGCCGCATCTTGCCCCGGACGAACGCTACGCTCTCCCGTAACTGGTCCATCCCATCGACGCCGTCCTCAATGCTGATCCAGCCGTCGAAACCCACCCCGCGCAGCGTGCCGAAGATCGCATCGTAGTCGTTCAACCCCTTGCCGATCGTCCCGTGCCGAAGCCGGTTCGCATAGCCCTCCGCCCCGCCTTCTTCACGACGCAAATCTTCCAGTGTCCCCTCGATCAACGTTCGATCACTCGCATGCATCGTTACCACGCGGTGTTTCACGCGCTGCAACAACTCCAGCGGATCGTCGCCCGCGAGAAACGCATTGCTCGGATCGTAGTTCACGCCGAACCGCGGATGCTTCACCCGCTCTACCAATTCGCAGAACACGTCCATCTTTTGGGCAAACTCCGGATAGCTCCAAAAATCGTCTTTGTAATGATTCTCGATCACAAGCGTCACGCCGCAGCGTTCCGCTTCGGGCAAACACGCCTCGATGCTCTGCGCGACGACCTCGAGGCCACGCTCGCGCGTCAGTTCCGGCCGGCGCTGACCTGACAGCACGCGGCAAAACCCTGCGCCCAGCGCTGCCGCCATCCGGATCCAATTTTTCTCCTTCTCGATTTCCGCCCGGCGAAATTCCGCGTCGGGATGCGCGAAATCGGGCGAGCAACACAGCATCGGAATCACGAGTCCGCGCGCTACGACCGTGCGCCGCGCGTCCGCCCAACGCGCCGGGTTCGCCAGCTCGATAAAACCACTGTAGTATTCCAAACCGTCGAGCCCGAGCGGCGCCGCGAGATCGACCCACTCGCGCAGGGTCATCGTGCCGTCCTTGCACAGCGGGCGCATGAAAGCCTTGGGAAACGCAGCGAGCTTCGGCATGATCGTTCGCCGTTCGGCGCTATTTCGCCGCGACCTTGTTCGGGTTGCGCCCAATCACCGAATATTGCTCGAGCTCCACCACCGAACCCGTGATCGGCTTCGACTCATCGCCGAGCCAATAAATCGCCGCCGCGGCGATTTACTCGGGCATAATGAGCCGGCCCGACGGCGCGAACTGCTCCGGCACCGTCTGCGGCCAGTCCTTCGCCATGCCGTGCTCGATTTGGTGCGCATACTCGCGGTCCGTCAGCACCCAGCCGACATTGAGATGATTCACTCGCACACGATCGAGACCGTGGGCGTTCGCGAGGTTGCGCGAGAGGGTCTGCATCGCGCCTTTCGAGAGACTGTAATCGAGCAGGTTTTGCTGCCCGCTATGTGCGTTGGTCGAACCGATGTTGAGCACGCAACCCTCGTTCGCCTTCAACTGCGGAAACGCCGCCTGAATGAGCAGCATCGGCGCCCGCGCGTTCACGGCCATCATTCGGTCGAAAAATTCCGCCGTCGTCGTCGCGAGATTGCTGCGCGCCACGATCGCCGCGTTGTTCACCACCGCGTCGATCCGGCCAAACGCCTTCAGCGCGGCCGCGACAACCCGCGCCGGGCTCGCCGGATCGATCAGATCGTCTAGGTGCAACGCGGCGCTCGCGCCGAGTTTTTTGACGACCGCTTCGCCATCCGCGCGTTCGATCCCATGCACCAAAACCCGCGCTCCTTCGGCGACCGCGCGCGCCGCAATCGCCTGGCCGATGCCAGATGTGCCGCCGGTGACGATGATGACTTTGTCTTTCAGTCGCATAATAATTTTCGCCGGCACGTCAGACGGGCTTCAAGACCGCCTTCACAATTTCCCCTGAGTGCATTTTCTCGAACGCCTCGTGCCAGCTTTCTAGCGCCCACACGCCGCCGAGCACCGGCCGCACGTCGAGCTGACCCGACGCCAGTAGCGCCAGCACGCGCTCCCAGATCGGCCAGTTGTGGCTGAAGCTGCCTTGCAGCGTGATGTTTTTCTGCACGAGCGGATCGAGGGAGAAATTCAACGGCTGCGGGCCCCAACCCACCTTGCTGATCCAGCCCGCGGGCCTCACGAGTTCCAGGGCAACCTTCAGCGCCGCGGAGGCGCCGGCCGCATCGATCACGCCGTCAACGCCGAGCCCATCGCGCGCGTGAGCCCATGCCGTCGCGTCACCGATAATCGTCTCGCAGCCGTAGGCCTTCGCGACGTCGAGCCGCGCTTTGTCGCGTTCGAGTCCCACGAGCGCGACCTCCGCACCCGCGAGCCGCGCCATCGCCGCGCACAAAATTCCAATCGGCCCCGGCCCGAGCACAATCACGCGATCTCCGGGCTTGATCCGCGAATTGTTCACGACCGCGTTGTAAGCCACGCAGCACGGTTCGGTCAGCGCGGCGTGCTCGATGGCCAAACCCTTCGGCACGCGATGGAGACAGCGGGCGGGCACGCGCGCGAATCGCGTCATCGCCCCATCGACGCCGTAGCCAAATCCTTTGCGCGTCGGATCCAGATTGTAGAGACCCGCGCGACTAAGCGGGCTGTTCACATCGATCACCGCCGCCGTTTCGCTCACGACGAGATCGCCCTCGCTCCAGCCCTTGACGCCCGCGCCCAACTCCGCGATGCGCCCGCCAAACTCGTGACCGAGCACCACCGGATAATTCACCTTCCAACTATGCGACGCCGTCCACTGGTGGAGATCGCTGCCGCAGACGCCGACCGCTTCGACCGCCAGTATCACATCATCGGGCCCCGGTTCGGGCCGCGCGAACTCACGCAACTCCACGCTGTGCGGCGCGGATGAGAAATTGACGACGGCAGGACTTTTCATCGGAAGAGTTAAACAACTCAGCGGGAATTTTTCGCGCGCCCCACCGGCACATCGCCGTGGCCATGCACACGCTCGCAGATAATCCGCAGCGTGCCTTCGAGGTTTCCGTCCGCGGTCCTGAACGCGTCCGCGTCAACCGCGAGCGGCGCCCCGATGACCACGAGGGGCGCGCCATACTCCGGCGTCCGCACGGCCTGCTCTAGCGTAAGCCCGCCCACCGCCTGCACCGGCACGTTCACCGCCGCGACGATCTCGCGCAATTGATCAAGCGGACTCGGCATGCGCCGGCCCGCCGCCGTGATTCCGCGCCGCTCGTCATAGCCGATATGGTGGATTACAAAGTCGCAGCCGAAGTCCTCGATCATCTTCGCACCGGCGACCATGTCGGGGCAGCCGAGGTTGTCGCCCATCACCTTCACACCTTGATCGCGGCCGGCTTTCACGACGCATTTCAACGTCTCCTCGTGCGCCCGGGCCATCACGACAACGTGCGTCGCGCCGGCCTTCGCCATCATCTCGGCCTCAAGGTAGCCGCCGTCCATGATCTTTAAATCGGCAACAATCGGCACTCCCGGGAATCGCTCCCGCAACGCCCGCACGCCATACACGCCCTCCGCAAGGATGAACGGCGTGCCGGCTTCGAGCCAGTCGACGCCCGCGCGCCGGGCAAGCGCGGCGGTAGCCAGTCCTTCTTCAAGATTCGTGAGGTCGAGCGAAATCTGAACGATCGGCAACATGGGGTAAATGGGGTGCGTCACGATGACCGGCCCACACGAGCATCGTCAACGCGCGAGCGCGACGACCGGAAGCTTTGTCACAAGCTGGCGGGGCGAACTGTCCGAAAACGCCGCCCGTGTGCGATCTCCGAGGGTGCGACAGCATTTCTGGCCCCTCGGCCTCGGTGCTACGCAACCAAAGCCCCCCGCCCGCGTTAGGCCCACGATCCCCCTTCGCTTGATATTTACGCTCCCCCGTTTCCTCGCGCTCGCCGCCGCGCTCCTCCTCGCGGCGCCGCTGCGCGCGCACGACCCGGCGGAGAGTTGGACCGAGGTCGTCGTGCACGCCAACGAAATGGAGCTGCTCGTCACGACCGCGCAGGTCAACGCGCTCAAGCTCATCGATCCGACGAACAAGATTCCGGTGCTCACCCAGGAAAATTTTTCGCAGCACCGCGCGCGACTGATCGAGGCGGGCGCGTCGCTGTTTACTGTTACTTCGATCAAGGCGCCGATGCGCCCGCGGAAAGTCGAAGTCCAGCTCACCGAGGAAAACGATGTCGTGTTTACGATCACCTACCCGCGGCCCGCTCCCGGCCTGCTGATCTTCAACGCGGCGTTTCTTAAAAAACTCGGCGAAGGCTTCGGCGGGATCATCGACGCCAGTGACACCGCCGGCCACCACCTCGGCTGGGACCAAATCTCATGGGAGAACACGTCGCTCGTTGTAATGCTGCCCGCGCCCGACGCGCCGCCGGCGAAGAAAGACTAAAGCTCCCGCACCATGAAATTCGCCGCTGCTCTCTTGCTGTTGCCGCTTGCCGCGTTCGCGGCGGCGCCGGTCACGCTCAACTGGCTCGGCGGCGTCGCGCCCGCAACGCCCTCGGGGGTGAGTTGGGGCGTGCCGTGGCCGAAGGGTGCCGTGCAGCCCAACACCGTTATGCATCTGGCGACTGCCAACGGACGTCGCCTCGAGTTGCAGACGTGGCCGCTTGCCTTCTGGCCCGACGGCTCCGTGAAGTGGACAGGCCACGCGTTTGTCACACCCTCGGCGCTCGCCGGCCCATTCACGATCACGCCCATGCCCGGCGCCGAGGAAGAGCGCGAGCCGCGCACCGAGATCAAATATTCCGAAGACGCCGACGCCTTCACAATCGACACGAGCGCGGTCCGCGCGCGCCTCGCAAAACACGGCACCGCCATGATCGAATCACTGGTCGTTGGCGAGCGCACCGTGGCCCAAAACGGCAGACTCATCCTCCAACTCGAAGATCGGTCGCGATCCGCCACAAACCGTGTGCTCCGCGAGGAAGATTTTGTGAGCCGCGTGGACTCCGTTTCGCTCGAACGCTCCGGCCCGATCATTGCCGTCGTCAAAATTACCGGCACGCACCAGTCACTCAACAGCGCGCGGACCCTGCTGCCCTTCGTCGTCCGACTCACATTTTTTGCGGGCAGCGGTGAGATCAATCTCACGCACACCTTCATCTTCGATGGAGAAGCCGAGAAGGATTTTATCAAGGGCCTCGGTCTTTCGTTCGCCGTGCCGTTCAAGGAGGAGCTGCAAAATCGCCACCTTCGTTTCAGTGGCGACGCCGATGGCATCTGGGTGCAGCCCGTGCGCATGCTGCCGGGCTATCGTTCGCAGACCGGCCAGCAAATTGGCGAGCTCTACGGCGATCACCTCGGCGGCCAGCGCATCCCGAATCTCGCCGACCTCGCACCGCAGGCGCGCAACGCGTTGCTCACCGTGCCGATTTGGTCCGACGCACGGCTCGTCCAAGCCGGGCCGAATAACTGGACGCTGGAGAAACGCACCGCCACGCCGGGCTCTTCCTGGTTGCACGTGACCGATGGACATCGCGCGCGCGGCCTCGCGGTGCTCGCCGACGTCTCCGGCGGACTCGCGGTGGGCGTGAAGGATTTCTGGCAGAAGGCGCCCGCGTCGTTCGAGATCACGGGTGGCGCATCCGCCGTCGGCGAATTGAAAGTGTGGCTCTGGTCGCCCGAGGCCGCCGCGATGGATTTGCGGCGCTACGACGACATCGCGCACGGGCTCTCGGTGAACTACGAGGACTGGAAACCCGGCTGGGGCACGCCCTACGGCATCGCCAACACTCACGATCTCACGCTGCGAGCGTTCGGCGCGATCCCGCCGGATGATCAACTCGTCGCCCTCTCGCGCGCCAGCGCCGAGCCCCCGGTGCTCGTCTGCACGCCGGAATATTATCACGCGCAGCAGGCGCTCGGCCGCTGGAGCCTGCCCGACCGCTCCACGCCCGCGCTGCGCTGGGTCGAGGATCAGGTGGACACGTTCGTGAATTACTACCGCGATCAGGTCGACGAGCGCTCGTGGTATGGTTTTTGGAATTTTGGCGACATCATGCACAACTACGATTTCGGCCGCCACGAATGGCGCTACGATGTCGGCGGCTGGGCGTGGGCCAACACCGAGCTGATGCCCGACATGCTGCTCTGGTATACGTTTCTGCGCACGGGCCGCGCCGATATTTTCCGCATGGCCGAGGCCATGACCCGTCACACGAGCGAGGTGGACAACTACCATATCGGACCGTTCTTCCCGCTGGGCTCGCGGCACAACGTCAACCATTGGGGCGACGGCTCGAAGCAACCGCGCGAGAGTCACGCGGGGCTCAAGCGCCAGTATTATTTTCTTTCCGGCGGCGACGGCCGGCTCGGCGATCTTTTGCACGACCAAATCGACGCCGATCTCACCTACGATTACGTCTCGCAGTTCAACGCCTCGCACTACGTGCCCAACGCGGATGGCACGCCGCGGCTGGATGTTCCCACCGGCGGCGGTCGCGGTGGTCCGGGCGGTCGCGGTGGAAAGGCAGCCCCGGCCGCGACGGCCGATGCCTCGCCCTCGCAACCGGGCCGCGGCGCTCGCATCATCCCCGCGCCGCGGCCGGAAAATTTCTCACCGCGTCCCACGGCCGCCGACCGCAAGCCTTTCACGCGCTTCGGACTCGAGTGGCTGTGCTACGCGCACAACTGGACGACCGAGTGGGAACGCGGTGGCGATCAATCGTGGCGTGGCCGGGTGGAGACCGACATGAAAGCGATGGCGACCAGCGTCGATGCCGACGGCAAGTTCCCGGGGCGGTATTTCGACGTCATCTTCGGCGGTCCCGAGAACATGAACGAGATGGAGCCGATGTATGACATCCCCGATTTCTGGAAGGCGTGGGCCAACACGAGCGAGTTCATCGGGCGCGAGGTCAACGGCGGCCAGATGACCGGCCCGCGCATGCTCGCCTACGCTGCGGAAAAAAAGCACAGCGCCGAGCTCGGCCGCCTTGCGTGGGAAAAATTGATCGGGCCGCCCGGCCAACTTCCCCCGCTCAACCAGCCGAAGCGCGTCACGGGTCCCAACCTCCTCAAGCCGGTCACCGACCCGTCGTTCCTCGGCGCGCCCGTCGGCTGGCAGCTCCACGGCGTCGCGAGCGTGCAATGGGCGCTCAACGCGATCGAGACGCTGGAGTTCGCGAAGCCGTGGATCGGCGAGTGGGAAAAAGGCTCCGCCACAAAATGAAAAGCTTACATCGCCAAATCTTCACGGCAGCCGCGCTGCTCGCGGTACTCGTGACGCGCCTCGCCGCACTCGAACGGCCCGATGTCACCTTCAAAATTTTCCAGTTTCCCGCCGACAAGATCCCGCGCATCGATGGCGACGCTTCCGACTGGGCGATCGTGCCGGACAGCTACGCGATCGGAACCGATCAGCTCGTCGACGATTCGAGCCGGCACCAAAAATTCGATCCGAAGAATCTCAATGTCCGCGTGAAGGTCGGCTGGGTGAAGGGGCTCAACCGCCTCTATTTTCTCTACGAGGCCGACGACAACTACTGGGACTTCTCCCAGCCCGGACTGCACAACGACACCTTCGAGATCGCCGTCGATGGTGACGCCTCCGGCGGTCCGTTCATCGATCGCTTTCATCCGAACAAGGACGTGATCGGCGACGCCGAAGCGTGGTTTTCATTTCACGGCGTGCACGCCCAGAACTACCACATCTTCACGCCGCACGTCGGCAAAGACTGGTGCATGGCCTGGGGCGCGCCCTCGTGGATCAAGGAGCTGCCGTGGGCCAACGCCGCGCAGAAATTCGATTTCAAGCCCGGCGAATCCGGCCACTACACGCTTGAGTTTTGGATCACACCGTTCGACTACGCGGGCGCGGAGGGCCCGTCGCGCGCCGTCGAGTCCGTGCTTCGCGAAAACAAAATCATCAGCCTCGCGTGGGCCGTGATCGATTACGATGACGTCAACGCGAAGGGCTCATCCGGCTTCTGGAACCTCTCGCGCAAGCACACGTTTTACGGGCAGGCGTCGGAACTGTGCGCGTTCAAACTCATGCCGCTCGAGCCCGAACTCGCGCCCAAGCTGGATGCGCGCTGGACGTTCAAGGTGATCGACATGGGCCGCCGGCTCGTAGCGTTCCAAGACGCGTCCGTTGGAAAAATCACCGCGTGGAAATGGGACTTCGGCGACGGCGAGACGTCGACCGAGCAGCACCCGCTGCACACTTACGCGAAGCCCGGCCAGTACGTCGTCGTGCTCAATGTCGAGAGCTCCGACGGCACTTCGCGACGCGCGAAAATCTGGGACGTCGTCCTCCGTTAATTCCCATTCGCATGAAATACCCCGCCACCCTGCTCGCTCTCTGGATCGCAAGCACCCTCCCCGCCGCCGACTTTGACGTCCGAACATTCGGCGCCACGGGCGACGGCAAAACCATCGACACCGCCGCCATCAACCAAGCGATCGACGCCGCCAGTGCCGCGGGCGGTGGCACCGTGCGTTTCCCGGCGGGCACCTACCTGAGTTTTTCGATCCATCTGAAAAGCCGCATCACCCTGCTACTCGATGCCGGCTGCACGATCGTCGCGGCGACGCCCGCGACCGGCGGTGGTACCTACGATCCCGCCGAGCCGAACGAATGGGGCGACAAACAATACCAAGATTTCGGCCACAGTCATTGGCACGACAGCCTGATCTGGGGTGAAAATCTAGAGGACGTTTCGATCACCGGCGGCGGACGGATTTTCGGCAAGGGTCTCGTGCGCGGTGGGGGTGGTGGGGGCGGCCGAGGCGGTCGCGGTCCCCAAGGTCCAAATGGAACAATCGCTCCCGGCGAGGCGGTCGCCACGGCTCCCGCCACGGCAACTCCCACTCCAGCTCGCGGCCCGCAAACTCCTCCTCCCGCCGGGCGTGGCGGTGGCGGCGGATTCGGCGGCGGCCCCGGCTCCGGCACCAAATCGATCGCGCTGAAGAATTGCCGCAACGTCACGCTCCGCGATTTCTCGATCCTCCAAGGCGGATGGTTCGGCATCCTCGCGACCGGCGTCGACAACTTCACGATCGACAATCTCAAAGTCGACACGAACCGCGACGGATTCGACCTCGACAACTGCCGCAACCTCCGCATCTCGAATTGCAGTGTCAACGCGCCGAACGACGACGCCATCGTACTGAAAAGTTCCTACGCGCTGGGCGAACTGCGCTCCTGCGAAAACATCACAATCGATGGCTGCCAGGTCAGTGGCTGGGATGTCGGTTCGTTCCTCGACGGCACCTACAAGACCACCCAGGACCGTGCGCCCGACCGCGATGGACCGACCGGCCGGATCAAGTGCGGCACCGAGTCGAATGGCGGTTTCAAAAATATCGCGATCTCCAATTGCGTTTTCATCCGCAGCCGCGGCCTCGCCCTCGAGAGCGTCGATGGTGCGCTCATCGAGGACATCGCAATCTCAAACATCACGATGCGCGACCTCTCCAGCTCCGCAATTTTCCTGCGCCTCGGCAACCGCGCCCGCGGTCCCGAGGGCACTCCGATCGGCGCGCTCCGCCGCGTATCGATCAGCCATTTGGTCGCTTCGGGCGTCGATGCGCGCTACCCGATCATCATCGCCGGCCTCCCGGGCCACCCAATCGAGGACGTAGCGCTCTCCGACATCCGCGTCGTCTCGCGCGGCGGCCTCTCGCTCGACGACGCAGCCAAGCAGCCCGCCGATCTCGTGAACACATTTTTTCTCCGCGGCCCCGGCCTCGCCGGCCCGCGCGATCCGTTCGCCCCGCCCGAACAGGAAAAAGGCTATCCCGAGCCGTCGATGTTCGGGCTCCTGCCCGCCTCCGGGATGTTCGTGCGGCACGCAAAAAATCTCACCGTCGATCAACTCGATGTGAGCTACGCCAAAGAAGACATGCGCCCCGCAATCGTTTTGATTGACGTCGAAGGCATCCAGTTCACCAACGGGAAAGCCCAGCGAAGCGCCGGCACACCATTCTTCGCACTGCGCGGGGTGAAGGCTTTCTCGGCGCAAAATTGCACCGGTCTCGCCAACACCCAGCGCGCGAACACTGAAAACGAATCGCTCTAATCCGCATGAAGCCGTTCACCTCCAGTTTGTTTTTCGCCGCGGCCTGCATGCAACTCGCCGCGTTTGCCGCAGAGCCGAGCGTCACGTTGAATGTCTGGCCCGGACTCCCGCCCGGCGACAAACCGAACCTCGGCGAAGAGAAACACGATCCGCAGGAGATGATTCGCGGCGTCGTCACGACCCCGACCATCGCCGTTTATCGGCCGGAAAAGGCGAAGGACAATGGTGCCGCGGTGCTGATCGCCCCGGGCGGGGGATTTTTCCAGCTCTCGATGGGCCACGAGGGCGCGGACGTGGCGGCGTGGCTCAACACTTTCGGCGTCACTGGCATCGTGTTGAAGTATCGCATTCCCACCCGCGACGGCGTCGCACGCTCGCTGCCGATGACGCAGGATGCGCAGCGGGCCCTGAGCATCATCCGGTCGAGGGCGGCCGAATGGGGCCTCGATCCGAAGCGCATCGGCATCTGCGGATTCTCCGCAGGCGGCGAAGTCGCCGTAAATGTGCTGAGCAACCCAACCACGCGACTCTACCCGCCGATTGATGAAATCGATCGCGCGGAAGTCCGTGCCGATTTCTCGCTCCTGATCTATGCCGGCGGCATTCTGAAGGCCGGCGTGCAACCGCCCGCCCTCAACGACGGCGTCGTGTTTACGAAGGACACACCGCCCGCGTTTCTCTCCGTCTCGCAAGACGACAAGGGTGCAGAGCAGACAGTCCTGCTCTATCTCGCATTCAAGCGTGCGGGCGTGCCCGCCGAGATGCATGTGTGGGGCGAGGGCGGCCACGGTTATGGCATTCGCCCGGGCACTGCACCGCACACAACATGGCCCGCGCGGGCGGCCGACTGGCTGAACGCACGCGGCCTGCTCAAACCCGCCGTCCCTTCTTCCGAAAAATCGGCCAACCCTCCGACCTCGCCGTGAGCCTGAAACGTTTCGCTTCCATCGCGCTCGCGACCGCGTCGCTCCGCGCGCAACCGGCGCCGCCGCCGAACCCCATCGCCGACGGCGGAAATTCGGACGGCTTCGACATGGCGCCCGAGACGCGCCTCGAAGTCGTTGAAGCCGCCAATGCGAAAATCAAAACGCCGCTGCCACCGGGACCGTTCGCGCCGACGTGGGAATCGTTAAAAAAACATTACCGCGTGCCCGCGTGGCTCGACGAGGCGAAGTTCGGGCTCTCGATTCACTGGGGCCTCTACGCCGTGCCCGCCTACCACAATGAGTGGTATGAAAAACACATGTATGCCCAGTTCCGCGCGTGGCACGCCGAGCACTTCGGCCCGCCCGACAAATTCGGCTACAAGGATTTCATCTCGCTCTTCCGGGCCGAGAAATTTGATCCGGAGGCGTGGGCGGAGTTGTTCAAGAAATCCGGCGCGCGCTTCGTCGCGCCCACCGTGCAACACCACGACAACTTTGCGCTCTGGGACAGCAAGGTCACGCCTTTCAATTCCATGGCGATGGGCCCGCACCGCGATCTCATGGGTGAACTCGCCAAGGCAATCCGCGCGCGCGGACTGAAGTTCGGTATTTCGAATCACGGCATCGAAAATTTCCAATTCATCAACCCGCCAAAGGATCTCGCAGACGATCTGCGCGCGAAGCACGCCGACCTCTTCGATCCGCAGTGGGCGGATTTCTACAACTACGCCGACCGCAGCGACGCCGCTTGCGAAAAATTCCTGATCAACTGGTGGGACCGCAACATCGAGCTGATCGAGAATTTCCAGCCCGACCTGCTGTGGTTCGACAACGGCATCGACCAGCGCTACCTCGATCCACTCAAGCTCCGCATCGCCGCCTACTATTACAACCGCGCGATCGCTTGGGGCAGAGATGTCTCGATCACGACGAAAAAAGCGGCGTATTCGCCGACCAACAAAAACAGCCAGACCATCGCCTCGATCATCGATTTCGAAAAAATCGGTTCACGTTCGCCCAGCGGCATCCGCACCGGCAACTGGCAGGTCCACGAAACGATCGGCAGTCCCGCGTGGGGCTACACCAACGATCTGAAGGCATTTCCACCCGGCGTGATTATCGCGCGGCTCGCCGACACCGTGGCGAAAAACGGCTGCTTCTTCCTGAACCTCTCTCCGAAAGCCGACGGCACCATCCCTCAGGATCAGCAGGACACGCTGCTGGCGGTCGGCCGCTGGCTCGACGTGAACGGCGAGGCGATCTACGGCACGCACAACTGGGCAACATTCGGCGTCGGCGGTGGCCGCGGCGAAAAAGGCCTGCACGTGCGCTTCACGGTGAAAGGCGACGCGCTCTATGCGATCGTGATCGGCATGTGGCCTGCGGGCGAAGTGAACCTCACGCCGATCGCTGCTCCGCTGTCTCTCGAAGGAAAAATCACGCGCGTGACGATGCTCGGCGCTCCAGACAAACTCGGCTTCGAGCAACGCGCGGACGGGCTGCACATCAAGCTACCCGCCGCCGCGCCGTGCGAGGACGCCTTCGTCTTCAAAATCAACGGCCTCAAAATGAACCCGCCGACCGCCACTCCCGACGGCAACCCGCTCTAAGATTTCTTTTCCTATGAACACGCGTCTCCTCGCTCCCCTCATCTGCGCAATCCTCAGCAGCGTTCTTCGTGCGCAAACCCCCGGCGCACCTGCGGCGCCCGCCCCCGATCTCGCGAAGAATCCGACTCCTGTTGTCGCCGCGCTCAATCCGGTACTACCGACGATTTTTGTCGCCGGTGATTCGACGGCCGCGCGTGGCAAGGGTGAGACGCAACAAGGTTGGGGCGTGCCCTTCGCCGATTATTTTGATCCGGCGAAGGTGAACGTTGCCAACCGCGCCCGAGGCGGTCGCAGCAGCCGCACGTTCATCGACGAAGGATCATGGGACAAAATTTTGGCCGACGCGAAAGCGGGTGATATCATCCTGATCCAGTTCGGCCACAATGACAGCAGCCCGGTGAACGAGCCGGAATCCGTCCCGGTGTCGGCCCGCCGCTCACGGGGTTCAATCCCGGGCCTCGGCGACGAGTCACGCGAGATCGACAACATCGTCACCAAGCAGCACGAAATCGTGCACACGTTTGGCTGGTATATGAGGAAATACATCGCCGACGCGAAGGCGAAGGGCGCGCAGCCGATCGTGCTGTCCTGCACCGTGCGCAACATTTGGAAGGACGGCCATATCGAGCGCGGTCCCGGCCGCTACCGCGAGTGGGCCTATGATCTCGCGCGCGATGCCGCCGTGCCGTTCATCGATCTTTCGACGACGATGGTGGACAAGTTCGAAGCGCTAGGTGAAGAGAAAACCAAGGCGATCTACCAGCAGGACCACACGCACTTCAACGCGATCGGCGCCGACCTGCATGCGGCGGGCGTCGTCGCAGGGTTGAAAGGGCTGCGGTTGAAGACATTTGATGAATTCCTTTCCGCAAAGGGCAACGCCGTCGGAGCCGACAAGATGGCGTGGCTGCGCCTGCCCGTGCCGCGCGATCGAGCGCTGCCGACGCTTTTCCTAGTCGGAGATTCCACTGTGCGCAACGGCCGCGGCGACGGTCAGGAAAAAGGTGGCCAGTGGGGCTGGGGCGATTTTCTCGCGCCGTATTTCGACACGGATAAACTCAACGTCTGCAATCGCGCCGTCGGCGGGACGGGCGTGCAGACCTACATGGTCGCCCATTGGGAAAGCGCGCTACGGCTGATGAAACCCGGCGACTTCGTGACGATCCAGTTTGGCCATAACGACAATCCGCCACGCGGCCCGCTGCCCGGCATCGGCGAGGAAACCGCCGAGCGTGAGAATTCGCGCACCAAGGAAAAGGAAACAGTGCACACGTGGGGCTGGTATCTTCGGAAATACATTGCCGATGCGCGCGCGAAGGGCGCCACGCCCATCGTCTGCTCGCTCATCCCACGCAAGACGTGGGGCAAGGATGGGAAAATCTCGCGCAACAAGGACACGTTCGCCGGTTGGGCCGCACAGGTCGCCGCCAGCGAGAAGGTCGCGTTTGTCGATCTCAACGAGCTGATCGCCGCCCGCTATGATGCGCTCGGCCACGACGCCGTGATGAAACTTTTTCCCGACGTCACGCCCGACGAGCACACGCACACGAATCGTGCCGGCGCTGAATTTAATGCCGAGGTCGTTGCGACAGCCGTGCGCGCTCTGCCCGACAGTCCTGTCGTCCCCTATCTCCGATCCACGAAGTCCTGAGCCGCTCGCCGGCCGCTTGCATGAACCGTCATCTTCTCGCGCTCGGCTTCACCGCCCTCGCCGTCTCCCGCGCGCTCGCACAGGACAAATTTTCCGGCGTGCCGGCAGCCGAGCAGGCGTTCGTTACCAATGGTGAGATTTCCGGCGCAGTCATGCTGCTTGCCGACCGCGAGCACATTATGCACTTGTCCGCGATCGGCGTCAGCGATCTGGCCACTCAACGGCCGATGCAGACGGAAGATATCTTCTGGATCGCGTCGATGACGAAGCCGATTACCGCCGTCGGACTCGGCGTGCTGGTCGATGACCGCAAGGTCTCTTTCGACGATCCCGTCGAAAAATTCCTACCGGAATTTCATGCGCCATGGGTGATCCAGGAAAGCACCGCGGACCGGCGCGTCCTCGTGAAAGCCGCCCGACCGATCACGCTGCGCGATCTGCTCACGCACACCAGCGGCCTCGGCGAATATCCAGCGACCGCTCCGCACTGGACAGTGTCGGAGTTCGCCAAGGTCGTCGCCCGTGAACCGTTGCGATTTCAGCCCGGCACCCGCTGGGCCTACTCGACAGCCGGGATCGATGTGATCGGGCGCGTCATCGAAGTGGTCAGCGGCGAAAGTTTCGCCGCGTTTCTCCAACAGCGAATTTTCGATCCGCTCGGCATGAATGACACCACTTTCTGGCTCAATGCCGAACAGGAAAAGCGCTTCGCCCACAACTACCGTCCCGACTCGGCCGGTAAACTCGTCGAGACGCCCATCGCCTACCTGTATGGTGGCACGACCAGCGATCGCGCGCGGCCCGCGCTCGGGGGCGCCGGACTCTTCTCCACCGCCGCGGATGTCGCGAAATTTTATCAGGCCATGCTCAACCACGGTAAAGCCGCCGGCCATCGCGTGATCTCCGCCGCGACGCTGGCCGAAATGACGCGCAAGCAAACCGGCGACCTGAAGGCGCGCGCCGGCATGCCGTGGGGCCTCGGCTTCTGTGTCGTCGAGGAACCGGGCGCGATGGAGGCCAACGCCTATTTGTCGCCTGGCACGTTTGGACACGGCGGCGCACACGGCACGCAAAGCTGGGCCGACCCCGCGCACGGGCTCGTCTACGTTTTCATGATTCAACGCGCCGGTTTTCGCGGCAACCCCGACAACTCCGATCCGCGTCGCGCTTATCAAGACGCGATCGGCGCCGCGCTAAAGATTCCCGCCGCGCCAAATACTTCCCCACCCCCATGAGCAACAAATACCCTTTTGCCGCACTCCTCCTTGCGACGCCACTCGTCGCTGCGGTCCAACTCGCGAGCCCGTTCACCAGCCACATGGTGTTGCAGCGAGAGATGAAGGTCCCCGTCTGGGGCACGGCCGAAGCCGGCGAAAAGGTCACCGTCGAATTCGCCGGCCAGAAAAAATCCGCAAGCGCCGGGGCCGACGGAAGATGGCGCATCGATCTCGCCCCGCTCACCGCGTCCGCCGAAAGTCGCGCGCTACTCGTAACTGGATCGAAAACCGCAGCGCCGCTGGAACTCGACGACGTGCTCGTCGGTGAAGTCTGGGTCGGCTCCGGGCAGTCGAACATGGATTTCAGCGTTTCGGTGAAGGTAAAATATTTCGCCGGCATCACCAACGAGGAACAGGAAATCGCCACCGCAAATTATCCGCTGATCCGGATGTTTACCGGCGGGGCATCGAAAACCTACGAGCCGCAGGCGCGCGTCGCCGGCGAGTGGAAAGTGTGCAGCCCGGCGACGGTGCCGGCGTTCTCCGCCGTCGGCTATATTTTCGCACGCGATCTCCAAAAAGAGATCAAAGTGCCGGTCGGCATCGTCACGCTCGCTTTCGGCGCGAGCACGGCCGAAGCGTGGATTCGCCGCGAGGCGATGATCGCCGACCCCAAGCTGAAGCCGCTGGTCGAGGGCTTCGATGCCAAGGTGAAGGCGTACGTGCCGCCCACTGCCGACGAGGAAAAGCAATGGCAGGAAACCGTCGCCAAGGCCAAAGCCGACGGCAAGCGCGCCCCGCGCCGGGGGAAAAGCGATCCCGTGCAGGATCAGCACAACGCGACCGTGCTCTTCAATGGTATGGTCGCGCCCGTCATCCCCTTCGCGATTCGCGGTGTGATCTGGTATCAGGGCGAATCGATCGTGGGCGGCGACGCCGGTCGCCTGCTTTACCCCCACGCGCAGGCTACGCTCATCAAGGATTGGCGCACGCTGTGGGAGCAGGGCGATTTCCCTTTCTACATCGTGCAACTCGCCGGTCAGTATGCGGCGAGCAACAGTCCCGAAGTGCGCGAGGCGCAGGCCACGGTGCTCGGGTTGAAAAACACCGGCATGGCGGTCACCACCGATATCGGTGAGGCCAAGAACGTCCACCCGCACAATAAACAGGACGTCGGCGATCGCCTCGCGCGCATCGCACGGGCGAATGTCTACGGCGAGAAGCTCGAATTTTCCGGCCCGCAGTTTTCCGCGATGAAGATCGAACGCAGCTCCATTCGCGTGAGCTTCTCGCACCTCGGTGGAGGCCTCGTCGCGAAAGGGGGCGGCCCGCTCAAGTGGTTCGAAGTCGCAGGCGCGGACGGCAAATACGTCTCCGCAGACGCGACCATCGACGGTGACACGGTCGTCGTGCGCAACGTCTCCGTCGCCGCGCCCGTTGCGGTCCGTTACGCGTGGGTCAACTTTCCCGACGGCTGCAATCTCTTCAATGCCGCCGGTCTCCCCGGCGCACAATTCCGCAGCGACGCCCCGAAGTTGGAGCTTTAGTTCGCGATGAAGCTTTACCCGCGCTTTTTCGTTTTCGTCGGATTGCTCGTCACCACTGCGCTCCGCGCCCATGAGACTCCGCCCGTTCCCTCCGCTGCAGCCACGCCCATCCGCGTGCTCATCGTCGATGGGTTCAGCAACCACAACTGGCCGCTCAACACGGCGCTCATCCGCGGCATCATCGAGCCAAAAAAAATATTCGAAGTCTCCGTCTCAACCTCGCCGCCGCAGGCAGATTCGCCCGGTTGGGACACATGGCGGCCGAAGTTTTCGGATTACGATGTCGTGATCCAAACCTGCAACGACATCAACGGCGGTCCCTCGTGGCCGCGCGAAGTGCAGGTCGCGTTCGAGGAGTTCGTAGGGCAGGGCGGCGGCGTTTACGTCTGGCACTCGGGCAACAATGCGTTTCCGGCTTGGGCCGCCTACAACGACATGATCGGTCTTGGATGGCGGAAAAAAGATTTCGGCGTCGCGATTTCGATCGATGAGAAGGAGCAACTCGTGCGCATCCCGGCCGGCGAGGGTCGCGATACGGGTCACGGCTCGCGCGTCGAGACCGTGGTGAAGCGGCTCGGCGAGCACCCGATTCACGCGGGACTGCCGCGCGCGTGGCTCACGCCCGACATCGAAGTATACTATTATGCGCGCGGCCCCGCGAAAAGCCTCGAAGTGTTGTCCTACGGCTTCGATCCGCGGACGCAGATGAACTGGCCGCTCGAGTGGACTGTCGCCTACGGCAAAGGGCGCGTCTACACCTCAACGTTTGGCCATGTGTGGAAAGACGATACGCAGCCCGCGCGCATGCGCTGCGCCGGCGTGCAGACCGTCGTCGTGCGCGCGCTGGAGTGGCTCGCGCACCGTCAAATTACCACGCCCGTGCCCGCCGATTTTCCGACTGCGACGGCCATTTCCGTGCGCGGCGAAATTGCCCTGCCCAACCACGCCGGCGCTACCGCCCGCCCGCCCGCCCCGTGAAAGCACTCCGTCTCGTCCTCGTCATGCTGGCCGCGCTGCCGGCGCTGGTTGCCGCGGCCACGCCAGCCATCCCCATGGCGCCGCCCGCGGCCGGACTGCCGGCCCTTCCCGCTGTCGTCCGCAACGAAGCCCAAGAGCAACAGGACGCGCGCCTGCGATGGTTTCGCGAGGCGCGCTTCGGGATGTTCATCCACTGGGGCGTTTACGCCGTGCCCGCCGGCACTTGGAAGGATCGCCACGGCGGGGAATGGATCATGAATCAGGCGAAGATTCCCGTCGCCGAGTATCGGGCGCTCGCGGCGCAGTTCACCGCGGCGCGGTACGATCCCGACGCGTGGGCGCAGCTCGCGGCGGACGCCGGCATGAAATACGTCGTGATCACCGCGAAACACCACGACGGATTCGCGCTGTTCGACTCCGCGTATTCCGATTGGAACGCCGTGAAAGCCTCCGGCGCGAAACGCGATCTCATCGCACCGCTCGCCGCCGCCGTCCGCTCGAAGGGCCTGAAGTTCGGCACCTACTATTCGCAATCGCAGGACTGGACCAATCTCGGCGGCAGCAAGGGTCGCGATCAGCCGTGGGACGAGGCGCAAAAAGAGGGCGATTTCGACACTTACTTAAAATGCATTGCCTTGCCGCAAGCACGCGAGCTCGTGGAAAAATTTCACCCCGACATCCTCTGGTGGGACACGGAGTATTCGATGACGCCGGAACGGGCGCGACCGTTTTTCGACCTCGTCGTCGCTCACTCGAATCTCATCCACAACAGCCGACTTGGCGGTGGCGTGCTGGGCGACTTCCGCACCTCCGAACAACGCATTCCCGCCAGCGCGATGCTCGGCCGCGCCCTCGAGGTCAACATGACCATCAACAGCTCGTGGGGCTACCGTGCCGACGACCTGAATTGGAAATCCGCGCAGCAGCTGATCCGCAACCTCTCCGACATCGCAAGCAAAGACGGCAACTATCTTCTCAACATCGGCCCAACCGCCGACGGCATCATCCCGCAGCCCGAGGTCGACCGACTCCTAGCGATCGGCCGCTGGCTGAAGACCAACGGCGACGCGATCTACGCGACGCGCGGGAGCGTCTATCCGCAGCCGCGTACGTGGGGCCGCACCACGCAGAAGGCGCGGCCAGCCGGCGGCACGACGCTGTTCCTCCACGTGTGGGACTGGCCCGCCGACGGAAAACTTCTCCTGCCCAACATTACCCAGGCGCCCCGCTCGGGCCGCGTGCTCGCGAGCGGCGACACCGTGACTGCGGGCGCCACCGCCGCTGGCATCGTCGTGAATCTCCCCGGCGCCGCACCCGATCCGGATGTGTCGGTCGTGGCGCTGGAGTTTTCCGGGCCGGTGGAGGTCGTAAACGCCGCCGCCCTGCCGACCGACACCGGCGCGTCCGGCACGCTCGCCGATCCGAGTAAATCACCGCCAGCCCACTAACGCTCGACGCGGGCGCGACCCCTCTGATGCAAACCTCCGTTCGTCTCCTTGCACTGGCCACTGGTCTCTGGTTGCTGGCCACCGGCGGCATGACGGGGCAACCCGCTTTCCCCGTCGCACAGTCGGCCGCTCCCGGCGCCGCCGAAGAGCCCGCGGTCGCCGGACCGGTCGCCGCCCCCAAGGCCGGCTCGCGCCCGCCCCGCGACACGCCCGAAATGGTCAGCGCCGCGCTCAAGGACATTCCGCTTCCGCCCCCGGGCCCGTTCGGAGAATCATGGGAAGCGATCGAAGAAAACTACCGCGACCCCACGTGGTTTCGCGACGGCAAATTCGGCATCATGATGCACTGGGGCATCTACTCCGTGCCGGCGCACGGCAGCGAGTGGTATGTCCGCTACATGTATGGCGGCAACGTGCTCGCGGGCGACGGCGGCGGCAACGCCGCGATCGTTAAGTGGCACACGGAACACTTCGGACCGCCGACGAAATTCGGCTACAAGGATTTTCTCCCGCTGTTCACCGCCGCGAAGTGGGATCCCGATGCGTGGGCCGCGCTCTTCAAGAAGGCCGGCGCCAAATACGTGCTCGCCCCCGGTGAGCATCACGACGGGTTTTCCAACTGGGACAGTGCGATCAATCCCTACAACGCGAAAAATTACGGGCCGCACCACGACCTCGACGGCGAACTGATTCAGGCGATTGAAAAAGTCGGGCTCAAGACCGGCATCTCCGATCATTCGAGCTTCCACTTCGTCTTCATCCCGGCGCTGCCCGGCAGCGACCAATACGACCCAAAGTGGGCCGCGTTCTACAGCGTCGCCGACCGGAGCGAAGCGGCCCGCATCAAATTTATGCACGACTGGGTGGCGAAGCGGATCGAGACGATCGAAAAATACCGGCCCGACATGCTGTGGTTCGATATGAACACCGACCACGCCTGGGACCCGCTGAAGATTCGTGTCGCCGCCTACTACTTCAACCGCGCCCGGCAGTGGGGCAAGGAGGTGGGCATCAGCGCCAAGCAGGCCGCTTGGGTCAGCGGACAAATCATGGACTACGAGCGCGAGGGCCGCGCGCCCATGGAACTCACCGAGTGGGTCTGGCAGCCCGACGATCCGATCACGAACAAGTTCGGCTACGTCGAGGAGCAAAAGCCCTACCCCGCCGATCAGTTCGTCTGGAAGATCATCGAGAACGTGAGCAAGAACGGCAACCTCCTACTCAATATCTCACCGCGCGCCGACGGCACCATCCCCCAGGAACAGCAGGACGTGTTGCTCGCGATCGGCCGCTGGCTCGACGTGAACGGCGAGGCAATCTACTCGACTCGCCCATGGATCAAATATGGGGAGGGCCCCGCGGCGGAGGCCGCAGCGGACGCGATGATCGCCGCGCGCGCAAAAGGCTTCGCCGGCCGGCTCAACGGCCAGAATCAAGGCAGCACCGCCGTCGCTGGCGGTGGTCTGCCGCGGAAGGGCTACACCCCACAGGATATCCGTTTCACCCGGCATGGCGATACGCTCTATGCGACCGTGATGAGTTGGCCAGAGAACGAAGCGGTCATCGCCTCGCTCGCCACCGGCAAGGCCCCAGAGGGAAAAATCCAACGGGTCGAGCTGCTCGGCCACGCCCGCCCACTCCCGTTCACGCAGGACGCCGCCGGATTGCACGTGAAATTTCCCACCGAGAAGCCGTGCGACTACGCCTACGCGCTCAAAATCACCGGTCTCAGCCTGAAATAATCCGCCCGATGAAAGCGCCGATCAAAAAAATATTTCTGTCCGTTGCCAGCGGGTGCGCGCTTGCGACGTTCGCCGCGTCTGCGCTGGCCCAAACCGCCGCCTTACCGCCTGCGTTGAAGCCGCCTCCGCCGGGCGCGTTCAGCAACGCGAGCCCGATCCTCTTCCGCGAAGGCGGCGCAGGATTGCCGCCGTATCCCGTGGTCGTCCGCGAGGAGACACCGCCCGCGAAGGCCGCGCGGATGAAATGGTTTCACGACGCGCGCTTCGGGATTTTCATCCACTGGGGCGTCTACGCGGTACCGGCCAAGGGCGAATGGTATATGAGCAACGCCAAGGTGCCGCAGGCAACCTACCGCGCGTTTGCCAGGGATTTCACCGCCGCGAACTATGATCCGGCGGCGTGGGCCGCGCTCTTCGAAGAAGCCGGCGCAAAATACGTGGTCATCACCGCGAAGCACCACGACGGTTTCGCGCTATATGGCTCGAAGGTTTCCGATTGGAACGCCGTGAAAGTCGCCGCGGCGCAGCGCGATTTGTTGCAACCGCTCGCCGACGCCGTCCGCGCGCGCGGCATCAAGTTCGGACTCTATTACTCGCAGTCGCAGGACTGGAATAATCCCGGCGGCGGCACCGGCAACCGCCCGGCTTGGGACGATGAGCAGAAGAAAGGTTCGTTCGATGACTACATCACGAAGATCGCCGTGCCGCAGGTGCGCGAGCTGCTTGAAAAATATCACCCCGCCTATCTTTTCTGGGACACCGAGTATGCGATGTCGCCGGAGCGGGCGCGGCCGTTTTTCGACGCGATCAGCGACTATCCCGAGCTCATCGCCAACAACCGTCTCGGCGGCGGCGTCCTCGGCGACACCGCCACGCCGGAGCAGCGTATCGCCTTGGACGCCCTCGGCCGCCAGTTCGAAGTCTGCATGACGATCAATCGCTCGTGGGGCTACAACGCGACCGATCTCGAGTGGAAGTCCGCGCAGCAGCTCATCCGCAATCTCTCCGATATCACGAGCAGAGGCGGCAACTATCTCCTCAACGTCGGCCCCGACGCCGAGGGCATTATCCCCGAGCCCGAGGTCGAGCGCCTGAAAGCGATGGGCCGCTGGTTGAAGACGAACGGCGCCGCGATCTACGGCACCGAGGCCGGCCCGTATGCGAAGCCGCCCGAGTGGGGTCGCGTGACGCAGCGTTTCAACGCGAACGGTAGTTCGACTGTTTACGTCCATGTCTGGAACTGGCCCGCCAACGGCAAGATCGTCCTCCCCCGCGTGCAAGTCGCCGCTGTCTCCGGCAAACTCCTCGCCAACGGCGCCGCGGTGTCGTCCGCGGTTTCGCCCACGGGCTTGATCGTTACGCTCCGCGGCAGCGCGCCAGACGCCGACGTGTCCGTCGCCGCACTCGAGTTTCCCGCTCCGCTCCATGTCGCCGAAGACGTCATTCATCCGATCGATGCCAGCTCAGGCGGCACGCCGCTCGACCCAAGCGGCGGAAATCCGCCTAAGTAGGGCCCCACTCTTCTCCGTCCGATCATGAACTCCGCTCCGCACTTTCTCCGTCACGCCCGCATTGCCGCGCAGCGATTGGGCCTGTTCGCGCTTGGCGCGACGGCCGCACTTGCCCAACCCCGCCCCGAGGATGAACCGTTGCCTCCTCCGCCGCCCGTTTACGCGGAATTCAAATTCGACTTCGGGTCCGGCAAGGCCTCCGCCGGCTTCACGCGCGTGACGGCCGAGGAAAATTATTCGACGGAAAAGGGCTACGGTTTCGATTTCCTGTCCAAGCCGGTCAGCGTCGTGCGCGGCGACGACGGCTTCGTGACGACGAACGAGTCGCCATTTTTCTTTTCCGTGAAGGCGCCCGAAGGAAATTATCGCATCACCGTCACGCTCGGCGATCCCCAGGGCGAGTCCGACACCACGATTCGCACCGAAGCGGGCCACCTCAATGCCGCGAGCATCAAGACCGCCGTCGCCAAATTGGTGACACGGACATTCTACGCCAACGTGCGCCGGCCGGAAATTTCCCCGCAACCGCCGCAAAACGCGCCCGGCGGATCGATCGTCCACATGTTTCTCGCGGGCGAGGCGGAGTCGCGGTGTTGGGACGAGAAACTCACGATTGAATTCAACGGCGCGCACCCCTGCCTCTCCCGGCTGGAGATCGTGAGAGACGACGCGGTGCCCACGATTTTCGTCGCCGGCGATTCCACCGTCGGCGATCCGCGGCGCGGACCTGGCGGCAACTGGCCGACGCAGATGTGCCAGTGGTTCAAACCCACAATCTCCTTGTGCAACAGCGCCGAGGGCGGCGAGACCAGCAAAAGCTTCATCACGGGTCAGCGGATGGACAAGGTCCTCAGTCAAATGAAGGCCGGCGACTTCTTCCTCGTGCAGTTCGGCCACAACGACTCGAAGCCTCAGTGGCCGCAAACTTACACGGAGCCTGCGACGACGTTCAAAGCTTACCTTGGTGTCTTTCTCGCCGAGACGCGTCGGCGCGGCGCCACGCTCGTACTCGTGACGCCGATGGAGCGCCGCAACAACGGTGACACCGTCGGGCCGTGGGCGCGCGCGATGCGCGAGTTCGCCGCAGAAAATCGTGTGCCCCTCGTTGACCAGTGGGCGATGAGCAAAGAGCTGTGGACTGCACTCGGGCCGAAGGTCGGCACAGCGTTCGGCGATCAAACGCATCTCAGCGGCTATGGCGGCTATCTGCTCTCGAAGCTGATCATCCGTGGCATCAAGGCCAACGTGCCGGCGCTCGCAAACTTTGTGGCGGACGATTTCACGGACATGGATCCCGCGCACCCCGAGCCGCCGCCGGACTACCTGAAGCAATCCCCCGGGCCGGGCGTGCCGGTCCGGGGTGGGCGCGGCGCCAGCACGCCACCGACAACCGGCAGCACGGCCCCATGAAAACCAACTCCGTCGCCGACACATTTTGTCTGGGCGCTCTCCCGCTTGCCGCCGTCGCCGTGCCGCAGTCCGCGCGTGGTCGTGCCGTATGCGCAGGCAGAAGCTCGCCGTGCCCAAACCCATCACAGTCGCCTTCGGATAATAGTTTCACGCACCAAATGAGATCATTCCTCCTTTCACTCGCATTTTTTTGCGCCGGGCTTGGGACTGCCGTAGCCGCCGAACCCAAACCCTACGTTGTGTCCGACCTTGGCGCCGTGGGCGACGGGCACACGGTCAACACCCGCGCCCTCCAAGCCGCGATCGATCGTTGCGCGGCGGAGGGCGGCGGCATCCTCGTGATTCCGCAGGGCACCTTCGTGAGCGGTGCGCTCTACTTCAAACCAGGGGTGAACCTGCGCGTCGAAAAAGACGCCGTCCTGAAAAGCACGACGGTGATGGCCGACTTCCCGCCCATCTACACCCGCTGGGAAGGCATCGAACGCTATTGGACGTCGGCGTTTCTAAACTTCATCGGCCTGAAAAATGTCGAGGTCACCGGCGAAGGCACAATCGATGGCTCGGGCGACGCGTGGGCCGGTTTCGGCGAGCGTACACGGCCGGCGGGTGGTGCGTCACGTGGCCCGCGACCCGCCGCCGATCCAATCTTGTCCGCACCCGTTCCGACCGTGCGCGAGGTTTACGGTGCGGCCCCGCCTACGACCGGGACACTGGGCCTCGCGCCCGATCCGGCGAAGCTGCCCGCGATCAACGCCGCCGGCCTCGTGCTGCCCCGCGCCGGCGCGCTGAGCCCGCCCCGCGCGCTCGTGTTTCAAAACTGCACCGGTGTGCGCGTTTCCGGGCTCACGCTGAAAAACCAAGCGCGCTGGGGCTACGTCTTCCTTTATTGCGAAAATGTCGTCGCCGAAAACCTCATCGCGCGCGCCGAGCATTACATCCCGAGTTCCGACAGCATGGACGTCGATTCCTGCCGGCACGTGCTCATCACCGGCTGCGACTTTGACTGCAACGACGACTGCATCTCGATCAAGTCGGGCAAGGACGATGACGGGCGGCGCGTCGGCCTTCCCTGTGACGACCTCGTCATCGAGAAGACGCGCTTCGCCTATGGCCACGGCGGCGCGTCGATGGGTAGCGAGACCTCCGGCGACATCCGCAATGTCGAAGTGCGCGATTGCGTCGGCGAAGCCGGCAACTGGGCGCCCATTCGATTCAAGACTCAGCCAAGCCGCGGCGGGATCGTGGAAAACATCACCTACCGCAACGTCGAGCTGCGCGGCGTGAAACAAGCATTCGAATTCGATCTTGAGTGGAACATGCGCATAAACACCGCCGGCGATGCGCGCATGCCGCCCATCGTGCGCAACGTGAAACTCATTAACGTCCATGGCACCGCGTCGTCGGTCGGGCGAATCCACGGCCTGAGGGACAGTTTCATCGACGGCGTCGTATTTGAAAACTGCGCGATCACGGCACAACACGGACTCGTCATCGACAACGCGCGTAACGTCGACACCACCGGCCTCGCGCTGCAAGTCGCCGAGGGCGAGGCGATCATCCGGAAATAGAACCACCTTACAGATGAAAAACCCGTTCCTCCGCTCCGCACTCGCGCTTGCTCTGTTCGGTGGCGCGCTCACGGCGCTTGCCATGGCACCGAAGCCCGTGCCGCCCCATGCGCGCGAGACGCTCTCGTTCGATCCGGGCTGGCGTTTTCTGAAGGGCGATGCGCCCGGCGCGGAGCAGTCCACGTTTGCTGACGCCGCGTGGCGCACGCTCGACGTCCCGCACGACTGGAGCATCGAGGGGCCCTTCGAAGAGAAAGCCCCGACCAGCGGAGCCGGCGCATTCTTGCCGAGCGGTGTCGCGTGGTATCGGAAGCATTTTTCGCTGCCCGCGCGCGCGGTGGGTCGTCGGGTATTCATCGAATTTGACGGCGTGATGCAGAACAGCGACGTGTGGATCAACGGTCACCTCCTCGGGCACCGGCCCTTTGGCTACGTGAGTTTTTGCTACGAGCTCACTGACTATCTCAACCTCGGCGACAACGCGACCAATGTGCTCGCCGTACGCACCGATACGTCCTTCCAGCCCGCCTCACGTTGGTATTCCGGGGCGGGAATTTATCGCCACGTCCGGCTCGTGACGACCAGCCCAGTGCATATCGATCACGACGGAGCCTTCGTTACGACGCCGAAGATTTTTCAAGGGCTCGCGACGGTTCGAGTGACCGGCAGAGCCGTAAATCAATCGACCACGCCTCGGGATCTGACGTTGGATATCTCCATCATCCGGCCTGACGGCACGAAGGTCGGATCTGGCTCGTCTGCCACACTGCACGTCGAAGCCGGGCGATCAATCGACCTCATGGCGGAACTGAGCGCGTTCAAAGCCCAGCTTTGGAGCCCCGAATCGCCCTCGCTTTATCAGGCCGTCGTGCGCTTGCGTTCAGGCAACGAAACCCTCGACGAACGGTCGGAGACTTTCGGCATTCGCGATGCGCATTTCGAGTCGGCCACTGGCTTTTGGCTGAACGGAAAGAATCTCAAACTCCTCGGAGCCTGCGTGCATCAGGACGGCGGGGCATTCGGCTCTGCCGTGCCCGTCGCCGTGTGGGAACAGCGCCTGATGGCGCTCCGCGAAATTGGCGTCAATGCCCTCCGCACCGCGCACAACCCGCCCGATCCCTCGTTTCTCGATCTCTGCGACCGCCTGGGCTTTCTCGTGATGGATGAACTGTTCGACTGCTGGACCGTCGGCAAGCCCGGCCTCGATGGGCAGGCGCTCAAAGACTATCACCTCTTTTTCAACGAGTGGTCGGGGACCGATGCGCGCGACACCGTAAAGCGCGACCGCAATCATCCCAGCGTCATCCTCTGGAGTTCCGGCAATGAAATCCACGACACCCCGCAGGAGGAGAAAGCAAAGCAGATTCTGGCCGGACTCGTGCAGGTCTTCCACGAAAACGATCCGACGCGACCGGTCACCCAGGCGCTCTTTCGCCCGAACGTCAGCCACGACTACACCAACGGCCTCGCCGACCTCCTCGACGTGATCGGCACCAACTACCGCGACACCGAACTCATCGCCGCGTGGCGCGCGAAGCCTGGTCGAAAAATCATCGGCACGGAGCAGCAGCACGATCGGCGCACCTGGCTCACGTTGCGCGACACGCCCGCCGAAGCCGGCCAGTTTCTCTGGACGGGTGTCGACTACCTCGGCGAATCGCGGCAGTGGCCGACCGTTTCCACCGGCGCCGGCCTAGTCGATCGCACCGGCGCGATCAAGCCGTTGGGCCGCGAGCGGCAGAGCTGGTGGAGCGAAAAGCCGATGGTTGCCATCGCGCGCCGTGTCGCACCCACGCAGTTTGCCCAGGGCGATCCGGGCTTCGTCCCGCTCAATCGTCGGCAGGTGCAGTTCGCCGACTGGTCACCCGCCAACCGCGAACCACATGACGAAAACATCGAGGTCTACAGCAACTGCGGGTCCGTCGAGCTCTTCCTCGATGATCGCTCGCTCGGCGCGCTGCCAATCAATGCCGATGCTTCGCCCCGCGCGTGGAAGGTGCCATTTGCGCCCGGCACGCTGCGGGCTGTCGCAAAGAACCACGGCCAGACCGTCGCCACCGAGGAACTGCGCACTGCCGGCGCGCCGGCGAAAATCGTGCTCGCGACGAATCGCGCGCGCCTCTCGCTGAGCTTCGATGATGTCGCGGTCGTCACCGCGCTGATCGTCGACGCGCAGGGCGCGGTTGTGCCGGGAGCGAGTTACGGGATTTCGTTTTCCGTGAAAGGCCCCGGTGCCGTCGTCGCTGTCGACAACGCCGACGCCGCCAGCCACGAATCGTTTCAAACGAGCGAGCGGCACGCGTTCCAAGGCCGGGCCATAGCGTTCGTGAAGGCCGGCGCAGCCAGCGGCCAAATCAAGCTCACGGCGTCTGCCCCCGGCCTCACGAGCGGAACGATCGTGCTCGAGGCGAGCAACGCTCGCTAGTTGCGCGCGTCTGGCGTGGAACGTGCAACCGATTTCAACGGTTGCGCGCACCACCAACCGTCTCTTCTTTTTTCCCAATGTCCATGACCCACCTCGCCTGCACGCTGTGCGGCAAAGTCCACGATGCCTCTGTTCCGCAGAACGTTTCGACGTGCTGCAGCAAGCCGCTGTTCGCGCACTACGACCTCGCCGCCGCCGCGAAGACGATGACAAAGGAGTCGCTCCGCTCCCGCGGGAAATCGCTGTGGCGTTACCGGGAGGTGCTGCCGGTGAAAAGCGAAACCGACATCGTTACACTCGGCGAAGGCTGGACGCCACTGCTGCCCGCCCCGCGCCTCGGCGCGAAGCACGGCCTCACGAAACTCTTCATCAAGGACGAGGCGCAGAACCCGACCGCCAGCTTCAAGGCGCGCGGCATGACCGCCGCCGTCTCGATGGCGAAGCAGTTCGGCCTGAAAAAACTCGCCGTGCCCTCCGCCGGCAACGCCGCTGGCGCCCTCGCCGCCTACGCCGCGCGCGCCGGGATGGAAGCGCACATTTTCATGCCGAGGGATACGCCCAAGGCCAACATTATCGAGTGCGAGCAGATGGGTGCACACGTCACGTTGATTAACGGCCTCATCACCGACTGCGGCGCCGAGGTGGCGAAGCGCAAGGTGGCCGAGGGCTGGTTCGATGTTTCCACGCTCAAGGAACCCTATCGCGCCGAGGGCAAGAAGACGCTCGGCTACGAACTCGCCGAGCAACTCGACTGGAAATTGCCCGATGTCATTCTCTATCCCACCGGCGGCGGCACCGGCCTCATCGGCATGTGGAAAGCCTTCGACGAGATGGAAAAAATGGGCCTCATCGCCCCCGGCGCGAAACGCCCCCGCATGTATACCGTGCAGGCCAGCGGCTGTCAGCCGATCGTCCGCGCTTTCGAAGCCAACGAAAAATTTGCCGCCGAACACCTCGGGGCGACGACGAAGGCCTCCGGCCTCCGCGTGCCCAAGGCGATCGGTGACTTCCTCATGCTGGAGGCGCTCCACAAATCCGGCGGCGGCGCGATCGCCATCCCGGACGAAGACATGATTACCTGCACGAAAGAAGTCGGCGCCGCCGAAGGCGTGTTCACCGCGCCCGAGGGTGCGGCGTGCTATGCGGCGCTGAAAGTCCTGCTCGCGCAGAAGAAGGTTTCACCCGACGAAACGGTCGTGCTTTTCAACACCAGCACCGGCTTAAAATACCTCGAGTGCTATGGCGGGTGAACGCGCCGGGTCGCCGACCACGCGCATTCACGCGGTCAACGCAGCCTCAAGCTCCCGAGCATAGTTCGCCTTGGCGGTCGCCGACAGGTCGGCCACCTCGAATCCGTTTCGCGCGATCCGCACCAGTGTCGCGCGATCGAGTCCAGCTTCTCTCGCAAGCGCAGCGTATTCGTCGTTGAGCCGGTTACCAAATAGCATCGGATCGTCCGTGCTCACCGTGCAGCGCACACCCGCGTCGAGAAAACGTTTGATCGGGTGCGCTGACATCGAAGGCACGGCGAGGAGCTTTACGTTGCTAATCGGCGTCATGTCGAGCGTCACCCCGCGCGCGCGCAGCAGTTGGAGCACCGCTGGGTCGTCGATCGCGGAAAGTCCATGCTGCACGCGGTGCACGCCGAGATATTCCACGGCACGCCGCACATCTGCCGCCGAAGCGAATTCGCCAGCATGTGCCTTGGTGACCTTGCCCAGCGACCGCGCGCGTGTCCAGACCTCGGCGGTCCACGGTTGAAATTCCGGCCGCTCAAAGCCGTGTAGATCGACGCCGGCAATTTCGTCCCACGCGATTGCCTCGTCCACAATCTTCGCCAGCGGGCCCACATAGTGATCGCGAAACATTCCGAGGAAGAGGCGGAACTCAAGGCCGGCGGGCACCGCCGCGCGAATCGCCCGGGCAATTTCGCGGAACGGCACATCACCTATGCGCTCAGCGGTGCCGAGATGAAAACTGGCCTCGAGGTAGACAACGTTCTGCGCCACCACGTCGGCAAACACCCGGCGACAACTCTCGTAGTAATTTTCCGGGGAGACGAACCACTTGAAAAAATATCGATCAAACTGCTCCTGAAATTGGGCGAAGTCCGTGAACCTAAAATCCGGCCGCCAGTAGGCGGGAGGGGTTCCGAAATATTCCGGATCAATCCGGCGCGCGAGTTCGAGCGGCAACGAACCTTCGAGATGCAGGTGCGTTTCGGTTTTTGGGAGGCGCTGCACAAACGCAGCAAGATCGACGGCGGGCATGGGCAACCGGGTATTCAGCAGTTGCCTGGCGCCCGTGCAAGCGGCATGCAGACTGCTCCCACGTTTCCCATGTCGCCTCCTCAGTTGCGCCACGCGCCGCCCACGATCGTTGCCGGAATACCCGTCGCTCGCCACCGCCCGCCCCGCCCGGCCAAGAATCTCACAGTTGTCCTCGGCGCGATTCCCCAAGAGACGGAGCTGGTCGAGTGGTCGCTCGCGGGGAAGCGCCGCGGCGAGTTCGCAGGGTTTCCCTATGCCGACGGCCGGATTGACGGCCGGCGCGTCGTTGTAGCCGTCACGGGCATCGGCAAGACCAACGCGACCATGATCGCAGCGCTGTTCATAGAGAAATTCCGCCCGCATGAGGTGATCATGTGCGGCACGGCCTCGCGCATTGATTCTACGGTCCGCAATGGTGATGTCATCGTGGGAGAGGTCACCTGCAACCACGACATGGGCTCGCTTGGCCCGGGTTTTGCGATGGAGTATTTCGGCTCGGAAGGTCCCTTGGGCGATCATTCGCCCATCGTTTTTCCCGGCGATCGGCGGCTGCTGGCGGCGGCACGACGTGCAATCCGCACACACGTACCGGAGTCCGCCGCTCACCATACGCCGACCTATGTGCCCACCGTCCGTCTCGGCCGCATCACCTCCGGAGATCAATTTGGAATTACGCCGGAGCGGATCGCGGACATTCAACGGCAGCTTAAACCCAACCTCATGGAGATGGAAAGCGGTTCGGTCGCGGAGGTCTGCTTTTACCTGCGCACTCCGTTCCTTTGCATCCGCAGTGGCAGCAACCGCACCCAGCCGTCACCCGACAACGACTATCGCACTCTCTCGCCCTTCGCCGCGCGGCAGGCGGCGCTGTTTACCGTGTCACTCGTGCGCGAGCTGGCGAAGCGTCCGGCGCGGAAACCATGAAGCTCTTCACGCGCGGCGATGCCGATGGGTTTTGTGCCATCGCCCTGGACAACATCGTCCAACTTCTCCTCGTACCCGCGCTCTGTCTGCACGTCGTCGGCTTGCCTCCCGCGCTTGTTTACGGGCGGATCTTGCCCGGCATCGCTGTGTCGTATCTCGTGGGAAATCTTTTTTACGCCTGGCAGGCGCACCGCCTCGCGCGAAAGGAAAATCGCACCGATGTATGCGCGCTGCCCTTCGGCCTCAACACGCCCACGTTCATCGCCTACGTGTTCCTGGTCATGCTGCCCGCGAAGCAGATCGCCATCGCGCGGGGCGCGCCGAATCCCGACGAGATCGCGTGGCAGGCGGGCCTGGTCGCGTGCGTCGGCTCCGGCTGCATCGAGTTTTTTGGCGCATTTATCAGTGAGCGCATCCGGAGCATGACGCCGCGCGCGGCGCTGCTCGCGGCGCTGTCCGGCGCCGGCATGGCGTTTCTCACTCTGAATTTTCTATTCAGTACCTTTGCTCACCCGTTCGTTGGGCTCGTCACGCTTGGTCTCGTGCTGCTCTTTTATTTCGGACGTTTGAAGCCCCGCTGGGGCATTCCTGCCGCACTCGTCGTGCTCGTGGTGGGCACAAGCCTTGCATGGCTCACCGGGCTTGCACCGCAAGGCACCGTGCCCGCGGACTCCATCAGCTGGCATCCGCCGCTGCCCGCCGTGGCGGCGTTGTGGCGCGCGTTTGGGGGTGGGCAACTGCTCCCGTATCTTTCGGTGATTGTGCCAATGGGTCTGCTCAACTTGCTCGCGTCATTACAGTGCATCGAGTCAGCCGCAGCCGCGGGGGACAGCTACTCAACGCGCTCGTCGCTCATGGCAAACGGGCTCGGCACGTTCGCGGCAGCATGCTTCGGCTCGCCATTTCCCACCTCGATTTACATCGGTCATCCGGCGTGGAAGCGAATGGGCGCGCGGGCCGGCTACTCCACGCTCAACGGCGTTTTCATCACGCTGCTTTGCGTAACCGGCTCCATGGCCTACGTCGCATGGGCCGTGCCAGCCGATGCCGGTCTCGCCATCATCATCTGGATCGGCCTGATTATCTGCGTGCAGGCGTTCGAAGTCACGCCGCAGCGCCACTGGCCCGCGGTCGTTCTCGGCACGATGCCCGTCGTGCTCGCGTGGGCGACGTTCTTCACCAAAAATGCGCTCCGGATCGCGGGCTACGGCTCGACGCCCGGTCTGGAATTTTCGCCCAAGCTCCTTGAGGCGTTTCACACCTCTGGCACCTTCATCGACGGCGGCTTCGCCCTCGAACAAGGCACGTTTTACTGTGCCCTCGTCCTCGCCACGATCACCGTGCTGATCATCGAGCGGCGCCTGCTTGCGGCTGCCGGCTGGTCGATGGCGGCCGCCGTCTTAAGCCTGCTCGGGTTGATGCACGCCTGGCGGTTCACGTCGAGTGATACGGTGAGCGCGCTTCCTTTGCTCGATCACCTGACCGGGACGGGCCGGGGCGGCGAATCGCTTTTTCCCGCCGCCGCCTATGCCGCAGGCTATGCTGGCATTGCAGTGGCGCTGGTCCTCGCCCGGCTGTTTACCGAGCCCGACAGTCCCGAAGATCCGCCTGTTCCGTCGCCCTAATCACCGCACCTGCAGCGTATCGCCCTCGAACGTGAGCCCGAGCAACGGCACGATGACCGCCTTGCGCGCGCCGTCCTTTTTCACCTTGCCCGCCAGCCACGCGTCGTAGCCCGTCGTCTTCGCAGCCGCGAGTGTCGCATCGACATCCTTCGGCGCAACGTAGGCGGCGAAGCCGATGCCCATGTTGAACGTCGCATACATCTCCCGCGGCTCGATCGGGCCGGCTTTGGCGAGAAATTCGAAAATCGCCGGTGCCGGACGCGGCGCCGTGATCTCGTAGACAAACGGCTCCTCCAACCGCATCAGCTTCCTCCAGCCGTGGCCGGTGATGTGCGAGACGTAATTCAATTTCAGCCCGCGCCGCTGACACTCGCGCACAAATGCCACGTAGATCACCGACGGCGCGAGCAGTGCGGCACCGTAGTCGCGCGCATCGCCATGTCCGATCGGCGTGGCGTAGCCGTGCGGGAGGTGCTCAGCAATCTTACGACAGAGCGTGAGCCCATTGGTGTGCACGCCGGAGCTCGCGAGGAAAATGATCGAGTCGCCATCGCGGACCTCGCCGGTGATGCGAAAATGTTTCGGCGCAATTTTGCCGATGGCTGAGCCCGCGAGCACGATCGTCTTGGGGTCGACCACGCCGCGGAGCGTCGGAGTCTCCCCACCACCCCAAACCGCGCCAGCCGAGCGGCAGCCTTCCGCGAAGCCCTCGACAAGGCCATTCGTGCGTTTTTCATCGGCAAACCACGACGAGTCGCCGACCGCCGCATGCATCGCCACCGCAATCGGCAGCGCGCCGCAGGTCACCAGGTCGTTCACGATCGTTGCCACCAGATCGATGCCGATCTCCCGGTAGAAACTGCGGCCGCTTGAAGCGTAGACTGCGTCGGCCACGAGGTTCTTCGTGCCGAGCCCTTCCTCGACGTGCGCCAGAAAATGATCGGGCGCCTCGATGAGGTAGGCGCTCTCGCCGCGTGTCGTCGCGGGCTCCAGGTAGCCGTGCGCGGCGAGTTCGCCGGCGGTCGCGTGCGCGGCGCGCTGGCAGGCGCGCTTGAACGCATCGAGTTCGTCGTAGCGGACGCCGGAGGATTCGTAGGAAAGCGCCATGTCAGTAGCTGCGGCCGTCGTTTTTCTCGTAGTAATTCACGTAAGCCTGATTCACGACCTGATAGCCACCGGGCGTCGGATATTTTCCCGAAAAATACCAGTCGCCGCGGTGATTCGGCACGGCATCGTGCAAGTTCTCGATGCTCTGGAAAATGATTTCCACTTCACCTCTCCACGAGAGGTTCTTCGGTCGGACGAGCTCGACGACCTTCGCGGAAATTTCCTGCGGCGAGAACGGTTTGTAGATGCGGCGCACCTCGTTGGTCGTCGCGCCCTTTTTCACGGCGCCACGGCAGAGTTCGTAGACCTCGTCGAGCAACTGCGCCTGACCACGTTCCTTGATGAGCGCAATGGCCGCCTCGAAGGCCACGAATTTCCCGAGTTCTGACATATCGATGCCGTAGCAATCCGGGTAGCGGATCTGTGGTGCGGTCGACACGATGATAATTTTCTTGGGATTCAACCGCGAGAGGATGCGCAGGATCGAGCGGCGGAGGGTCGTGCCGCGCACGATCGAATCGTCGACGCATACGAGGTTGTCCTGTCCCGCGCGCACCGAGCCGTAGGTGATGTCGTAGACGTGGCTCGCGAGCTGGTTGCGCATCGTCTCCTGTCCAATGAAGGTACGAATCTTGATGTCCTTGCTCACGACTTTTTCGCCGCGCGGCCAGTTGCGCAGGATCACTTCGTCGAGCAACTCCTCGGTGACTTTTCCCTCCTGCGCCGCCTTGAGCAGCGTGGCCTTCACCTCGTCGCGCCGCTTCGTGCGCAGTGCGGACATCAGGCCGTAATAGGCCACTTCGGCCGTGTTGGGAATGAAGCTGAAGACGGTGTTTCCCCAATCGTGATTGATCGCCTTGATCACTTGATCGGCCAGACCGCCACCGAGCGCCTGACGCTCGCGGTAGATGTCCACGTCGTTGCCGCGCGAAAAATAAATCCGCTCGAACGAGCAGGAGGCACGCGGCATCGGCGCAGTGAACGGCACGTCGGTCACCGTGCCGCGGCGCTTAATCACGACGACGTTCCCTGGCGAGACCTCCTTCACCTCCTCGACCGCGAGATCAAATACGGTCATCAGCGGAGCGCGCTCGCTGGCAAATGCGACGACCTCGTCGCTTTGGAAATAGAAGCACGGCCGGATGCCCGACGGATCCCGGGCGACGAACGCATCGCCGTTGCCGATCAGCCCGGCGAGCACGTAGCCGCCATCCCAGTTTTGCGAGGCGCGGGTGAGCACGCGCGCGACGTCGAGCTCCTCGCTAATCTGACGCGACATCGCCGCACCACTGAGATCGCGTTTGCGGAGGAAGCGGTAGATGTCCTCGTGCTCCTCATCGAGGAAGAACCCGATCTTTTCGAGGATCGCCTGCGTGTCCGTCGCGAAGATTGGATGCTGCCCCATCGCGATGAGCGAGCGATTCAGATCCTGCGTGTTGGTCAGATTAAAATTGCCACAGAGGGCGAGGTTGCGCGTCGGCCACGGGCTGCGGCGGAAATACGGATGGCACGACGAGATATTATAGCCGCCGCTGGTGCCGTAGCGGAGGTGGCCGAGCAGCAACTCGCCGCCGAAATCGAAGTTCTTCTTCACCGTTTCCGTGAACTCCGGGTGGATCACTCCGGACTTCACGTGGTCGTTATACTGGCCGAGCAGCGACTTGAATATCTTGTCGAGGGGGTTCGCCTTGACGTTGCGCTCGCGAAACATGAACGGCTCTCCCGCCGGCACATCGAGTTTCACGCAGGCCACGCCCGCGCCATCCTGCCCGCGGTTGTGCTGCTTTTCCATCAGGAGGAATAGCTTTGTGAACCCCCAGAGCGGCGAGCCGTATTTCTGCTCGTAGTAAGCGAGCGGCTTAAGCAGTCGCACGAGTGCGACGCCGCATTCGTGGCCGATGTGGTCGCTCATGAGTGGTGGATCGCCGGAAATTCCGCCATGAAAAGCACTGATTCCGCCGAGCGACTCGCAATGGTCAACGGCTTTCTGGCCGCGTTGCGTCTTAACCGAAAATTAAATGACTCCGAGCCGCCTTGACCGCATCCGCGATGTCCGGAAGCGTCCGCCATCGCCACCATGCTGACGCTCCGCGGCTCACCTGCCCTCTCGGATTTCCGCCTCCAAAAACTGCTCCAAGATCTCGTCGCCGCCGGGCTGCCCGCGCGCAAAGTCAGCGCCGAATTCGTCCATCTGGCCGAGGTGGCGGGTGAATTGACCGCGAACGAGCGCACCGTCCTCGACCAACTCCTCACCTATGGCCCGCGCCGCACCGCCGCCCAGGTCGAGGGCCTGCTGCAGGTAGCCGCGCCCCGCCCCGGCACCATTTCGCCGTGGTCCTCCAAGGCTACGGACATCGCACACCTTTGCGGGTTGGAAAAAGTGAAGCGGATCGAGCGCGTCGTCGCCTACACCATCGATCTCGGCGACACGGTTATCCCGTTTCCGCTGACGAAACTCAGCCCGGAGCAAAGCAAGGTGCTTCGCGCCAAGCTCCACGACCGCATGACGCAAGCCGTATTCGGCGATCTTGCATCCTGCGCCGCGCTCTTCCGCCACGAAGCGCCGCGCCTGATGAACACCGTGCCCGTGCTTGCGGCCGGCCGTGCCGCCATCGTCGCCGCCAACGCCGACCTCGGCCTCGCGCTCGCCGACGACGAGATGGACTACCTTCTCGCGGCGTTCAAAAAACTCGGCCGCGATCCGCATGACATCGAATTGATGATGTTCGCGCAGGCCAACTCCGAGCACTGCCGCCACAAAATCTTCAACGCCACTTGGACCATCGATGGCACCGCGCGCGACCGCTCGCTGTTCCAGATGATCAAGAATACCTACACGCGCCACAGCGAAGGCATTCTCTCCGCCTACCAAGACAACGCCGCTGTCCTCGCCGGCACCCGCGGCGGCCGCTTTTACGTCGACCCGCGCACGCAGGAATACGCCGCCCACGACGAGGACATCCATCTCCTCTGCAAAGTCGAAACGCACAACCACCCCACCGCGATCTCGCCGTTCCCCGGCGCGGCGACCGGCTCCGGCGGTGAGATTCGTGACGAGGGCGCCACCGGCCGCGGCTCGAAACCCAAGGTCGGCCTCGTGGGCTTCACCGTTTCCAATCTGAAAATTCCCGGCGCCATTCAGCCCTGGGAAAAAGAGCACGGCAAACCCGGCCGCATCGTCTCCGCGCTCGACATCATGATCGAAGGTCCGCTCGGCGGCGCGGCGTTTAACAACGAGTTCGGCCGTCCCGCAATCAACGGATACTTCCGCACCTTCGAGCAAAAAGTCTCCTCGGGCACCGGTTCGGGCGGCGAACTCCGCGGCTACCACAAGCCCATCATGCTCGCCGGCGGCCTCGGCAACATCAAGGCCGAGCACGTCCAAAAGGGCGCGATCAATCCCGGCGACAAATTGATCGTCCTTGGCGGACCCGCGATGCTGATCGGTCTCGGTGGTGGTGCCGCGAGTTCGATGGCGAGCGGACACGGCAACGAGGATATCGATTTCGCCAGTGTGCAGCGCGACAACGCCGAGATGGAGCGTCGCTGCCAAGAAGTGATTGACCGCTGCTGGGCGCTCGGCGCGGAGAACCCCATTTCGTTCATTCACGACGTCGGCGCGGGCGGCGTTTCCAACGCCCTCCCTGAGCTCGTCAACGACGGCGGCCGCGGCGGCAAGTTTAACCTCCGCGCCCTGCCCAACGACGAGCCCGGCATGGCGCCGCTCGAAATCTGGTGCAATGAATCGCAGGAGCGCTACGTGCTTGCGGTGCCCGCCGCGCGCCTCGCGACATTTCAACAACTCTGCGAACGCGAGCGCTGCCCGGTCGCCGTCGTCGGCGAAGCCACCGAGGAAAAGCGCCTCGTCGTCGACGACCCCCAGTTCAAGAACACCCCGATCGATCTTCCGCTCGATGTGTTGCTCGGCAAGCCGCCGCGCATGGCGCGCACCGATGCCACGCTCAAGCGTCCGCAGCACCCGCTCGATCTCTCGATGCTCGCGCCCGCCGATGCCGTCACGCCGATCGCCGGCGAACGCGCGGCACTCGCCGAGGCGATCCGCCGCGTGCTCATCCATCCGACCGTTGCCGACAAAACGTTTCTCATCTCGATCGGCGATCGCACGCTCGGTGGGCTCATCGCTCGCGACCAAATGGTCGGGCCCTGGCAAGTTCCGGTCGCCGATTGCGCGGTGACCGCCGCGGCGTTCGACGTTTACACCGGCGAAGCGATGGCCATGGGCGAACGCACGCCCGTCGCCGTCAACAACGCGGCTGCGTCCGCCCGGCTCGCCGTCGGAGAAGCACTGACGAATCTCGCCGCCGCCCAGATCGGCGCGATCGGCAAAGTGAATCTCTCCGCCAACTGGATGGCCGCGCCCGCGATCGCCGGCGATGGCGCCGACCTTTTCGCCGCCGTCCAGGCGGTCGGCATGGAACTGTGCCCTGCGCTCGGAATCACGATTCCGGTTGGCAAAGACTCGATGAGCATGAGCACGGTCTGGCACGAGGGCGAAAACCAGCATCGAATGACCGCGCCCGTCTCGCTGATCGTTTCCGCGTTTGCATCCGTCGCTGACATCCGGCTCACACTGACGCCCCAACTCCAGCAAATCGACGACACCGTGCTCCTCCTCGTCGATCTTGGCCGCGGGAAAAATCGTCTCGGCGGCTCGATCCTCGCCCAAGTCGTTTCGCAGATGGGCGAAGCGACGCCCGATGTCGACCAAACCACCGATCTTAAGAATTTCTGGAACGCGATTCAGTCTCTCGGCCGCCAGCAAAAACTCCTCGCCTACCACGATCGCTCGGACGGTGGCCTGCTCGCGACCGCGATCGAGATGGCATTCGCTGGCCACACGGGCGTCGATCTAGAAATTCCGAACGGTCACGAAGTGTTCTCGTCGCTGTTCAGCGAGGAGCTCGGCGCGGTCCTCCAAGTCCGCGGCGAGGAACTCGACGACGTTTATCTCACCCTGCGCGAGCACGGCTTCAAGGCCTGCACGACGCGCCTCGGCACGCTGAACCGCACCCATACCTTCAAGATTACGCGCGGCGGAAAAACGATCTTCGAGGACAACCTTTTCTCGTTGCGCGCTATCTGGTCCGACGTGACACGCCGCATCGCCGCGCTGCGCGACAATCCCGCCTGCGCCGAGTCCGAGCACCAGCTCCGCCTCGATCCGAAAGACCCCGGCATCTCGCCGAAGATCACGTTCGCGATCAAACCGGCCAGCACTGAAAGCTCCCGCCCGCCGATCGCGATTCTCCGCGAGCAGGGAGTAAACGGCGAAGTCGAGATGGCGGCAGCGTTCACGCGCGCCGGCTTCAAGGCCATCGACGTGCACATGACCGACATTCTGAGCGGCCGCGTCTCGCTGAAAGAGTTTCGCGGCCTCGCCGCCTGCGGTGGGTTCTCCTACGGCGACGTGCTCGGCGCCGGCGAAGGCTGGGCGAAGAGCGCTCTGTTCAACGAGCGGGCGCGCGGCGAGTTCGCGGCTTTCTTCGCGCGCGAAGATACATTTGCGCTCGGCGTGTGCAACGGCTGCCAGATGATGAGCAACCTCCACTCGATTATTCCCGGCTCCGAGCACTGGCCACGCTTCGTGCAAAACCAGAGCGAGCGCTACGAAGGCCGGTTCGTTTCAGTCAAGATCGAGCCGAGCCCGAGCATCCTTTTCGCCGGGATGGAAGGCTCCGTGATTCCAATCGCGGTGGCGCACGGCGAAGGCTTCACGGAGTTTCGCGACGCGGCGGCAATGAACCGTTGCAGTGACTCCGGCCTTGTGGCAGCGCGCTTCGTCGACAATCATCACCAGCCGACCGAGGTCTATCCGCTCAATCCGAACAGCTCGCCTCGCGGCATGACTGCGCTCACGACGACCACCGGTCGCGTGACAATCATGATGCCGCATCCCGAGCGCGTTTTCCGGAGTGCCTGCATGAGCTGGGCGCCGCGCGAGTGGAGCGAGGACTCACCGTGGATGCGGCTCTTCTACAACGCCCGTGCATGGGTGGGTTGACCGCGCGCGATTTTTCCCCCGCACTTTCCCGACCCAAAATGAGCAGCACACCCCGCGATGTTTTCATCGGCACCGACTCTGGCGCCACCACGTCCAAAACCGGCGGCGTCTGGGCCGACGGCACACCCATTTCGCTCAAACTTCGTCAGAGTTCGACCAACTCCCAACTCGGCACCGTCGCCGTGATCGCGGGCTGGGTCGAGGGTGTCGCGGGATTTCTCACGGACAACCAGCTCTCGTGGTCCCAAGTGCGCGGGATCGGGCTCGCGTTGCCCGGACCGTATCTGCGCTACGGCGTGCTAGGCAAGAGCGCCAACCTGCCCGCCTCGTTTGACGGCTGGAATTTCTACGCCGACTACGCCGCGGCGCTCGCCGCGAAAGCGGGCCGGCCGATCCCGCTCGTGTGCGGCAACGACGGCAACTACGGCGGCGTCGGCGAAGCCGCCCGCGTGCGCGGCGCGAAAAAAGCCTCCGTGCTGATGCTCGCACCCGGGTCGGGCCTCGGCGCCGCCTACATCGATCAAAATGGCCTGCCGCTCGACGGCGATACGCTCGCTGGCATGGAAGGCGGGCATATGCCAGCGCCTTTGCATTTGCTCGGAGGCATCCGCCCACTCGCGTGCGGCTGCGGCCGCGACTGGGGCTGCATCGAAGCCTACACCACGATTTCAGGCCTGCCGCAACTGCTCGCCGAATTCCTGCCGAAATACCCTCAGCACGAACTCGCCACCTCGACAGCACCAATGAAAGACAAAGTCCTCTCGCTGCGCACCCGCGCGCAAAAAGGCGATCGCCTCGCCCTGGAGATTTTCGATTTTCAGGCCCGCGCGCTTGGGCTGCACGTCGCCAACCTCACCATCGCACTCGATGCCGAGTTTGTCGTCATTGGCGGCGGCCTGATCGATCCCGAAGCGACCACGCCCGAGTTTCGCGAACGCTACCTCAGCGGCATCCGCCGGGCCGCCGAACCATATTTTTTCCCGATGCAGCGCCAGTGCGTGAAGATTGTGCCCGCCGCGCTCGGCGAACTCTCCCAGGCCATCGGCGCCGCGCTCGTCGCGCTCTACCGGCATCGCGCCGAAGCCTGAGCCCGGGCGCGCGCCGATGGACTTCGACGATGACATCCTGAAGGCGTTTCTCGAGCCGCAACTACGCGACCACGGCGCCAAAGAAGAGATCGACGCGGGCCTGTGGCTCGTCTTCGCCGTGTCCGCGCACGACGCCTTGGAGAACGCCCTCGCGCGCTCGCTGTTGGCCGCGGCACCGTTCCCCCATCAGTCTGGCCCTTCCGAGGACGATCAGTGGACCGTCTACTACGTCGACACCGCGAACCGCGCCGCCGCCCTGCACTGGCTCGACGATCTTGCTGCGATTCTTGCCGGTGCGATCCGCACGCCCACGCCCGCCCAGCGCGCGTTGATCAACGACGTCGCGGCATCGGACAAGCCCCACCGCGCCGCCCAGCAACTCGCCGAGGCGCACACCCGCGGCGAACTTGGCGCCGGTACGATCCGCGATCCCGCGGTCGTGCGTTCCTTGCTCGATCGCCTGCACCAGCGCGAACCGCTGTTTTTCGCCGCGTTTCTCACCCTGCTCTCACATCACCTCATCGATCTCGTCGTGCTGCTGCGGCAGCTAATCCCGGAGGACATCGCCTTGAAAAACGAGATCGTGATGGGCGCCCTCTCGCGCGATCCATTTTTGCAGAGCCGGCAGAATGCCGCGGCGGAAATTCGCAACCTGCTCCTCCGCTTCCAGCTCATCAACCCGATCGATCAGCAGAAGAACCTCACCATCACGAACCCCTACGCGGTGTTTCTCGAAGTGGTCGGCGACGGTGAGGAGATCAGGGCTCCGATCGACGGCACGATCGTCACGGTCCCGCGAAAACACTATCTGGACGCCCTTCGCACGACGCGGCGAAACCTCTACCGCGGGGAGGCTTTCAGCACCTTCGACACGCAGGCGCCGTGGATGACCCAGGATATCGCGTATGCGTTTCGCTTCCTCAAGCAGCGGGTGGACGCCCACCGCGAACTAACGCCACTCGACACGCTCGTCATGCTGGAACGCGCGGTGGAGGCGTAGTCGGCCCAACCGAGATTCTCCGCGCACGCGCGGTTGCATCCTTGACAGGTTTTCCGGCTTCTTTATTTAACCTTTTGGTTAATTATAAATGGTTCATGTCCGATCGCCTCAGCAAAACCTTCGCCGCCCTCGCTGATCCGTAAGCGTTCAACTCCGACAGGGGGACGCCGCGAGCGATTTCGGTTAGACTCTGCTGATGGAATCAGGCGACGACGGCAGGAGACGTGATGGCGGTGGGCGTCGCCACGCGCGCGTTTTTCCACGCA